>JACZUF010000065.1 GCA_022573285.1 Chloroflexota bacterium | reverse complement strand
GTCTGGGCCACCCGCATCACGTCCTCGCGGGTCACCGCCATGTACTTGTCCAGGCTGGTGTTGATGAGGTCGGGGTTGGATGAGAATACGCTGAAGTGGTTAAGCTGGTCGGCCCGGCCGCCAAACCCGCCGATGCGGGCCAACTGGCGGAAATGATTGGCTTCGATGCGGTTCTTGACCCGGGTCATCTCCTCGTCGGTGGGTGGTTCCTTAAGCAACCGGGCCATCTCGGCGTCGGCGGCGGCCTCCACCTCGGCCAGTTCATGACCCTCGGCGGCGGTCACCTGGAGGACGCACTGCCCGGAGATTTCCGACGGATGGTAGCGCATGAGAGCGCTCTGGGCGATCTGCTTCTCATAGACCAATGACCGGTGCAAACGGGAGGTCAACCCGTCGGACATGATCGCTTGGTAGATCTCCAATGGCGCATCATCGACGTCACCCTCGGGGGGCGTCGGCCACGCAACATAGGTCCTGGGCAGGGTGACCTTGTCCCGCATCTCCAGTTCGATCCGCCCCGAAAGTCCTGAGTCATGACGTCCCTTGCGGGGCACCGACTCGCCCGGCGGCAGGTCGCCGAAATAGCGGTTGACCAGTTCCAACACCTGCCCCCGGTCGATGTCCCCGGCGATGGCCAGGCTGGCGTTGGTCGGTGAATAGAACCGCTTGAAGAAATCTTTAACGTCGTCCAGACTGGCGGCGTCCAGGTCCTCCTCGGACCCGATGGTCATCCAGTGGTAGGGATGGGGCAGTGGATAGAGGGCCTCTTGCAGGTGCCAACTGGCCATGCCGTAGGGCCGGTTCTCGTAGGACTGGCGCCGCTCGTTCTTCACCACATCACGTTGTACGTCGAAGCGCTGTTGGTCCAGGGCGTCCAGTAAGAATCCCATCCGGTCGGCTTCCAGCCAGAGGGCCAGCTCCAGGTAATTGGTGGGAACGTCCTCCCAGTAATTGGTGCGGTCAGGAGTGGTGGAGCCGTTCAGGTTGGCGCCGGCTTTTTGGAGGGGCTCGAAGTGGCTGCGGTTGTGGTGTTTAGAGCCTTCGAACATCACATGTTCGAACAGGTGGGCGAACCCGGTCCGCCCCATCTCTTCGTCCTTGGAACCCACGTGGTACCAAACATTGACTGCGACCAGGGGGATGGTATGGTCCTCGTGGAGTATCACGTCCAGTCCGTTGGACAGTGTGTGTTTGTCGAAGGAGATGGTTACCATCTGCAGAATTCCTCGGGTGGTTCGGGTGGAATTATCCAACCCATCTTACGGTGGGCCACCGCCGTTGTAAACCGAAATTGGGTTTCAAAAATTTGGCCGGACAGGGGATATCAAAACGACGGCTCAACCCAGTTTTTCGGTCTAACAAATACATGGGCCATCCCGGATTTGTGGGGTGGCGTTGGTGGACGGGGAGGGAGGGCCCGAGAATCTGTGGTGCTCGCCATCAGAACTAAAACCAATCCAACGACGCAGGGGCGCCCCGATTCGATCGGGGCGCCCTCCCATTCGTAAGCCATGTTTCTGGCAGTTAGAACCTTGGTGCGCCGACATGCTTCTTCCTGGCAGGCGCTTTGTTTTTACAACCGCCGCGGCAAAAGAAAGGGGCAGGTTGGAAACCTGCCCCTACGAATACTGACGGCTGAATGCTGAAGGCTGTCAGCTTTAGCCCTCGGCTATGCCCCTTCTTGGTGGTCGTAGTAGTTCTCGTCCGTCCGCTCCGGGATGGGAGAGGCGGCCTGGTTCTTGCCGATCTCTTCGGCGTCCCATAGATGGGAGAACTTGAGCGCCCTGGGACAGTGCCCGTAGGACTCTTCGACCTCGATCAACAACCCCTGCAGGTGCTTGGAGTTATCGTCGGTCTCGTAAAGGGACAACTCGATGTTCCGGCGTTCCAGTTCCTCTTTGTTGACGATGCTGACCCTGCCGTTGACCCTCACGGTGTCGTTGATCCCCGGTATGAAGAAGATCAGACCGATGTAGGGGTTGTCGCCGATATTCTGGTAGGACTGGAAGAGCCGGTTGCCGGCCACGTCGGGGAACAACAGGTGCTTCTCGTCCAGCACCTTGACGAAGCCGGGCTTGCCGCCCTTGGGCGAGGCGTCGCAACGGCCCTGGTCGCCGGTGGTGGCCATGACGGCGAAGGGCGCCGCTCGAATGAACTCTTGAACGTAGGGAGTCAGGTGGGACTTGAGCTTGCGGACTGCCCGGTCAGAGGCCGGGCCGAAGGCTTTGTTGAACCGGCTGTCGCCAACAGATTGCTCGGTGGTTGCCATGGCATTTGGCTCCTAACTCTATATGGGAAGGTCCCGGACGGCCTGATTTGTTGGTCTTGATTCTAATGGCCCGGCACTTAATCAGCAAGGGCGGCCGGGGCCACCGCAGCTATGGCCGCCGCGAACCGCTGGCAGTCCGCCATGGACCGGATCCCCACCCGAATATACTCCGGCAGGCCGAAGGAAGTGCAGTCCCGGACCACCATGCCTTTGGACAAAAGCAGGGACCGCCACTTGGGAGCGTCGCCGACCTTGACCAAGATGAAGTTGGCTTCGGAGCGTGGGACCTCCAGCCCCAGTGCAGTTAGTTCGGTGGACAGATACTTCTTGGCGCGGAACACCGCGTCCCTGGCCCTGGGCAGATACCCGGCGTCCTCCAGTGCGGAGATGCCCGCTTTCTGGGCCAGACCGTTGACGCTCCAATCAGGCTGGTAATCCCGGAGCCGCGAGACCACATCCTCGGAAGCCAGGGCGTAACCCAATCGGAGGGCGGTCTGAGCGTAGTCCTTGGTCATGGACCGCACCAACATCACGTTGGCCCGGTCCAGCAACTCCAAAGAGTCCCAGGGGTTTTCCACGAAGGACAGATAGGCTTCGTCCACCACCAACAAGCTGCCCGCATCGCTTGCGGCGCCGGCCAGCGCTTCGACCTCTCGACGGTCCAAGTAGACACCCGTGGGGTTATTGGGGTTGCAGACGATTACGAGGTCCGGCTCTTTATCGCTGATGAGGCTGCAGGCGGCGCCAATATCCCACCGGAAGCCGTCCGAGAAGTCGGCATCCAGATTCAGGACCACGGCGTCGGCCAAGCGGCAGGCGCCTTCGTACTCGCCATAGGTCGGCGTCAGCAACATCGCCGAGCCGCCGCCGGCGCGACCCGCGCGGTCTGATAGGTAGGCCCGGGCCAGGAGGTGGAATATCTCGGTGGACCCGTTGCCCACCAGCACGCGCTCTATGGGAAGTTCCCGCGACGGTGTTGAGAGATGGCGGCAGATTGCCTCCCGGAGTTCAAGGCACTCCGGGTCCGGATAGGCGCTCAGGTCCACGCTCCGGATGGCCTCCCATACCCCTTCAGGGGGACCGATGGGGCTGATGCTGGCGCTGAAATCCAACAGGTCGTCCCGATTCAGTCCCAACGCGCGCAGCTCACGGACATTGATGCTCCCATGCACCGTCCGGCGGCGGCTCGCCGCGTTTTCATCTGTTTGGTTTAGCATCAAAAACGATTGCCTTTAGAAGATGCTGCCTCGGGCGGCGGCTCTCCGCTTTTTCGTTTGGTTGGTTTGGCATTTAGAAGATACTGCCTCGGGCGTAGGCTACGGCCAGCGCGATGGCCAGTCCGAAAAAAGCCACCAAGTACATGGACTGGACGGCGCGGGTGATGTCCTTGGGCTCGATGGGCCGGTCGGGCTCGCCCAGTTGGTAGCCAACGTCCGGGTCCACTTTCTGAAGTTGCACTCCCAAAGCCCCGGCCATGCCGCTCATGGTCCAGCCGGCGTTGGGACTCGGGGTACGGCCGTGGTCACGCCACATGATGTTCCAGGCCCTCGACATTCGCTGGCCCGGTAGAAATCCGCTGGCGGCCACCAGCAGCAACCCCGCCAGCCGGGCGGGGACCAAGTTTATCAAGTCGTCCAGACGGGCGGAAGCCTTGCCCAAGTGTTCGTAGGCTCCCCGGTAGCCTATCATACTGTCCAGCGTGTTGATCATCCGGTAGACGAAGGCCCCCGGCAACCCGAAGAGCGCGAAGAACAGCCAGGGGGCCAGAATGCTGTCGTTGATGTTCTCCGAGACCGACTCCACGGTGGCGGCCGTGGCCTGCTCGGCGCTTAAACCGGACGGGTCGCGGCTGACCAACGACGCCATCCGGGCCCGTACCTGCTCTAACTCTCCCCGTTCCAGGTGCCCTCGGACCAATGCCGCCTCCCGGTGCAGCAGCCGAACCGAGAAAGTGGATTTCAGAAGGACGGCGCCCACCAGGATATAGGCAAGGGTGTGGACCTCTTTCAACCACATCGCCAAGAAGTACAGCTCCGCTCCCCAGATGGCAGGCAACGTCAACGCGATGCTCAGACCCGCCGCCAGGCCGACGACACCCTTTTTGGGCATCCTTTTCTCAACGAACGCGATATGCCGTCCCATCCAGACCGTGGGGTGGGCCCACTTTGGCGGCTCTCCCAGAGTCAGGTCCAATAACACGGCCAGCGCCAGGACCGCCAGGTCTTCGGTGCCGAAGAACATCAGAACCGGTCCAGCAGGTCCGGCAGCGGCTCCAACCATTCCTGGGCGGCCAGGGCCGTCGCGGCGATGATTACGGTCGTTTCAATGATCTCGTTGGTTGCTCCGTAGGTGTCCCCGGTGAGACCGCCCAACGTCTTGGCCATGGCCCATCCCAGGGACCAGGCCAGCGCCACGGCCCCGAAGAATAGCCCCAGTCCGCCGAAGCCTCCGAGTAGAAAGGACGCCGCCAGGGCGGAGAGACCGGCCACCATTGTCGCAACCCTGATGCCGCCCATGTGGAATGGCGACCCCAGTCCTTGAGTGCGGACGTAGGGGAAAGCCCCCAATAGGACTACCATCGTCCAGCGGGAAAGGGCCGGGAAGAGCAATAACGCCCACTCCTTGCCCGGTTCGGGGAGGACCAGCAGGGCGACCAAGGCCCCGTACTTCAACAGCAGGACCGTCACGCCGCCGACGACCCCGAAGGCGCCCACCCGGGAGTCACGCATGATCTCAAGCCGCCGCTCAGGGGTGAACCCGCCGAACACTCCGTCGCACACGTCCATGAGCCCGTCCAGGTGGAGGGCCCTGGTGACGATGACCATGGTTGCCACCAGAAACGCGGCGGTGAGAGGCTCGGAGAATAACCGGCTGGACCCCTCTTCCACTCCCACCAGCAGCAGGCCCATGAGCAGACCGACGGCAGGGTAGAACGCCCGGGAGTTGCTGATGTCCTTCGGGCCGCGGTCCAGGTTGCGCGAGGCGGGAAAAATGGTGAGGAAGGTCACCGCCAGCCGCAGTGGGGTGAGCCAGAAGGAGATCAGGAGGCGGCCTCTTGGCCGTCTTCGGTTTTCTCGGAAACACCCGCTTCGGCGAAGGTGGCCATGTCGGAAAGGCACTTGGCAGCCGCTTCGATGACGTGCATCGCCAGGGTGGCCCCGGTGCCTTCGCCCAGCCGCATCCCCAGGTCCAGCAGGGGGTCCAAGCCCATGCAACTGAGTGCGATGCGGTGGCCCGGCTCCACCGACTGGTGGGAGGCGATGAACCGGTGCCCGGCCTTGGGGGCGATGGTGTAGGCGATCAAGGCCGCCGCGCCTGATATGAACCCGTCGACCACCACGGGACGGTGTCCGGCCGCCGCTCCCAGGAACACCCCGGCCAGCACTCCTATCTCGAAACCGCCGACCTTCATCAGGACGTCCAGGCCGTCTTTCGGGTCGGGCCGGTTGATGTCGATGGCCCGCTGCACCACCGAGATTTTGTGGGCCAGACCGGTGTCGTCCAGGCCGGTGCCCCGCCCAGTGGTGGCGTCGGCGCCCGCGCCGGTGATCACCGAGGTGATGGCACTGGACGGGGTGGTGTTGCCGATGCCCATGTCGCCGCAGGCCAGGAGGTCGGAACCCGCCGCGATCTGCTCCCGGCAGGTCTCGATCCCCGTCTCCAGGCATTGGATCGCCTGTTCGCGGGTCATGGCCGGCCCGACTGCGATGTTGTTGGTGCCCCGGCCGATCTTCACCGAACGCAAAGACGGGTGAGAAGGCAGGTCGGCGGCAACTCCGGCGTCCAGGACCACGATCTCGGCCCCGGCGTGCTTGGCCAAAACGTTGATCGCCGCGCCGCCGCCCATGAAGTTCATCACCATGGCTGGGGTGACGTCCTGTGGGTAGGCGCTGACGCCCTCGGCCACCACGCCGTGGTCGCCGGCGGCCAGGATGACCGTCTTGCGGCGTATCCTCGGCGTGGCTTCGCCGAAGATTCCGGCGAGTCGCACCGACAGGTCTTCCAAGCGGCCCAGGCTGCCCTGGGGCTTGGTCAGTTGGTCCTGCCTCGCCTTGGCGGAGGCCATTGCCGCCTCGTCCAGGGGCACGATCTCTTTAATCGTGCGGTCGATCAGCTCGGAGATGGCCATTATCACGTCCTAGGGCTTAATCCACTGGTTCGCTGGGCCGTATTACTCGGATATTACTTCGCCCGACGACCACTAATGAGCCATCCAAGTCTGCCTCATCCATCTGCGCTAATAAACGGTCGAGCGCCAATCTGGTTTGTTCAAGGGTTGTAGGCCTGATTCTCAGGCGAATGATTCCGCAGTGTAAACCCGCTCCGAGATTTCGGCGATCGGCAAAGTCTCTATCAAAAGTCATGATGATGCACCGATTAATCTGCGCCCATTGGAATACTTCGGAGTCAGTGCTACCTTGAAGCCCTACTTCCAGCACGTGGAACACCCTCCATCGGGGACGACGGTTCCTAAGCCACGCAGCGACCGGCAATGGTATATTTTCGTCTAGCAGGAACCTCAACCAGGACTAGTGCTCAACTTCGACCAACCATCTTTTCCTCGTCAACCACCAGGCTTGCGTATTCCACCGCAGAGATCACGTCCAAGCGACTAATCTCCGGGTAGGACTTGAGAATCCGGTTGACGGAATAATCTCCGGCGAACATACCCAGGATGTTGCTTACCATGATCCGAGTGCCCCGAATGGTAGGCTTCCCACTGCAAATATCAGGATCAACAACGATCCTATCTAAATCACCGAACTCCTGGTCATCCTCGTCGTCAGTTCGCATTTGAGTCTTGATCTTGGACGTAATTTGCCCGTTTTTTAGGACTATGGTGCGAGGAGTCCGGCCCTCGTCCAATTCGACGCCTAACTCGGGAACCTTGACCAGGCATGCCACGGCTAGAGCCCCGTCCCCAGAGTAATAGCCGGTTTTTGTCAGGAGTGACCAGATACGCCGAATATCGGCCTTTGATACCGGTGTAGCGTCGCGCCAACCTCTGCCACCCGGAATTTCTGTTTCCCTTGCCATCGCCTCGGAAGTGAAACCGATGATTCGATTTAGACGTTTTTTTACCAGAGTAGGCACAACTTGTCCGTCTAAGACATGTAACTTCTGCCATACTTCGTCTATGGTCAAAGGCTCCATTGGCATGTTTCACCTCCATCAAACGCGAGGATTGGTCCGGGCGGATTCTTAAAATTCAATGCCCGGCTGGGCTTTTATTCCTTGCTGATAGGGGTGTTTCACCACCTTCATCTCGGTGACAAGATCGGCATACTCCACCAAGGCTTCCGGGGCGTTTCGCCCGGTGATGATCACATGCTGCATCTCGGGCCGGGCCTTCAGGACCTCGATGACCTCATCGGTGTCGATCCATCCGTAGTGCATCGGGTAGGTGAACTCGTCCAGCACCACCACGTCGTACTCCCCAGAGGCGATTACATTTTTACAATCTTCCCAGTGGGCCCGCGCCAGGTCGGCGGACTGGTCCAGGTCCTTGGAACGCCAGGTGAAGCCGTCGCCCATGGCCCGCATCTCCACGCCCATCTTCTGGGCGGCGCGTTGCTCCCCGAAGTTGGCGGTGGAGTGCTTGATGAACTGGAGCATGATCACCTTCATGCCCCGGCCCCAGGCCCGCACCACCACGCCCAAGGCCGCGGTGGTCTTGCCCTTGCCTTTGCCGGTGTTGACGATCACCAGGCCCTTATTGATCCGCGGTCCCTGGACCGATTGGGGTCCTGGCTCCGCTTCGGTGTCTTGGTCTGCCGGTTTGTCTGTGCTCATGTTTTGTCCTATACACGGCCGGTCTGAAAACAGCGGTGGCCGGTAATTTTCACCGGATATAATCCCGGCGCTTAGACGGATGGCCCGGCGCAGGTCTCCACGAACCGGGCGGCCAAGCCCGGCCGGCTGCCCAGGTGTATGTGGACGTAGGACGCCCAAACGTTGCTGGTGCGAAACCCGTCGGGCCGGTTGTCCTGGTCAATCACTTTATAAACCGATTCCTCGGGTCCCGGCTGGCGGGCCAGGGTGGACCAGTGGAATTCGTGGCCCCGAACCCGCTGCCCTTTCAGCAGCACCGGGCTGTCGGAGCAAGACTCGACTTCCCGGTATCCCAGGGTCATGCGGCTCTCGGACATGGCCGACTCCGCCGGAATAACACCCACCATGGAGTGGGTCACGCCGTCCAGGTCAGACAGGCTCTTTCCCAGGTACATCAGGCCGCCGCATTCCGCGTAGACCGGCACCCCTTTCGCCACGGCTTTGCGTATGGCCCCGTGCATCGGCGCGTTCTCCGAGAGTTGGGAGGCGAACAGTTCGGGAAACCCACCGCCCAGGTAGATCCCACCGGCCCCGGGTGGCAGCTTATCGTCCTCCAACGGACTGAATGGGGCCAGTTCCGCTCCCCAAGCGGAGAGAAGGTCCAGTGAGTCCTGGTAATAGAAGTTGAAGGCCTTGTCCTGGGCCACCGCTATGGTGGTGCGGGCGGGCAGCGGCTCTTCGGGGTAAACGCCGGGGGTTGCCTGCGGCGTCTTGGCCGTCTGGGCCAGTTTCAGGATGGCGTCCACATCCATGGTGGCTTCCACCTGATTGATGACGCTGTCGTACCACTGGCGGGCCACGGTCCCCTCCACCGTTGGAATCAGGCCCAGATGGCGTTCCGGCTGGATGAACTCATCCTTCCTGGGCAGATAGCCGAGGACTGGAATTCCGGTGGTGGCCTCTATCTGGGGCTTGCAGAACTCCAGGTGACGGTCGCTGCCCACGCCGTTCAGGATCACCCCGGCCACGTTCAGGTCTGGGTCGAACCTCTGGAAGCCCAGCACCTCGGCCGCCACGCTGCGGGCGACCTTGGCGGCGTCGGCGATGAGGATTACGGGAGCGCCCAGCAGCTTGGCCAACTGGGCGGTCGAGCCCTCTTCGGTCAGGCTGGAGTGACCGTCGAACACCCCCATAACGCCTTCCACCACGGAAACATCGCGGCCGGCGCCGGCCCTCTGGAACAGCTCGAGTACGGTCGAATGCTCACACAGCCAGGTGTCCAAGTTGCGGCTGGGCACGCCGCAGGCCAGTTTATGGTAGGAAGGATCGATGTAATCCGGGCCGGCCTTAAACGGCTGCACCTTCAGGCCGCGCCGGGTCAGAGCGCCCATGATGCCGGTGGCGATGGTGGTCTTGCCCACCCCGCTGCGCACGCCCGCTATTACGATGGTTGCCGCCATTCCGTGTCCCCTGTCTCCGTGCCCTGTCTCTAAGTTTCCCGTGGATTATCTGGCGCTCATTATAACTGCCGTCTACTGAAAACGCAGAAAACGCAGGCAACCGTGGCTGGGCGTGAGGCGGTCAGCTTGACATCGACTGGGCTGAAGCATAGTTTTAGGTCGATCTGAGACAGCATTCCTCGGAATTCCCCTGAACTCCCCTGAACTCCAATAGTATCGGTCCGGGGACGGGGAAAAAAGCGTGGCCTACGGGATCGCCAGATAACCGGACATAACCACCGGCAGACGAGGGAGTAAATAATGGTTACCTACAGTTACGACCACATACACCTGCGCAGCCGCGAGCCCATGGAGACGGCCCGGTACTTCAACAAGATGTTCGGGGCCGAGATAAAGGAGAGCGTCCAGTCCGACGGCCAGCCCAGGGTCGATATCGACGTGAATGGCCTGATCATCTTCATAGCCCAAGCCGACGAAGCGACACCTGCCGGACCCGTTGACCCCCATCTAGGTCTCGACCACTTTGGGTTCCGGGTGGACAACTTGGACGCGGCCGCCGCCGACCTCAAGTCCAAAGGCGCCGAGTTCTCCATGGAGCCCAAGGACCTGCGGCCGGGACTGCGCATCGCCTTTGTCCGGGCCCCGGGAGACGTCCGGATAGAGCTGCTGGAACGCAGCGGCTAGCCGCGCTCGAACGCCGCCTGTGATACGTAGGGGCACGGCATTGCCGTGCCCCTACGTATTTCGAACGTGTGGTAGCACCGTCAGGATGATCTAGAGATATCCGCTCCGCCGGCGGCCCCTAATCCAGTAGTAGACGCCGGTAACGGCGATGAAGACGCCCATGAGGATCAGTATCCAGCCGATCCCCTTGATCAGCCACTCTCCCACGGGCGAGACTAGGACCAGTCCCAAGACAGCCACCAGGCCGCCGCAGCCGATCCCGGCGCCCGGTCCAGCGTTGCCCATCCTGAACTGCACCGGTTTTAGCCCTTGGTCACCGAGAAGCTGACCTCGGACTCCTTGACCCGTCCCTCTTCGGTCAATTTGTCCAGGTGGGTGCGGACGTTGCGGGCCGCGGCGTTTCGCAGGTTGCGGCGCAGGTTCCTTGGATAGACGGCGGTTACAATCCCGTCCACCGATCCCACCCCTGAGGCCAGGGCCGCCAGCACCTGCTCCTCCCGTTCGGTCCGGTGGCGAATGTACCACTGGACGCGGGCCGTGCCGTTGTCGATCACCTGGCCGTGGCCGGGACAGAGGATTTCGGCCTTCAACCCGGCCAGCGTTTGCAGAGAGGCCATGTACTGCTTCAGGTTGCGCACGCTGGAGGAGGAATTGCCCAAGATGGTGTCACCGCTGAATACCACTTTGTCCGCCGCCAGATAATATGCAACGTGGTCCACTTCATGGCCGGGAGTGAAGTAGGCCCGGAGCTTCACCCCGCCGCCGGATGGGACCGATTCACGGGAACGGAGCTTCAGCACGCTGCCCCGGCCCAGCCGGTGGGTCAGCGCCGGCTCCAGCTTGGGGTGGCAGCGCACCACGCAGCCGAACTCCTCTTGGAGGCGGTCCAGGCCGCCGATGTGGTCGCCGTGGCCGTGGGTGATCAAGATGGCGGAGATGCGGGGCTTTCCCAGTTCGGCGTGAAAGTCCAGGATCTGTTTTGTCCAGGAGCGGTAGGGCTCGCCCGAGTCCACCACCACCATGTGGTCCTTGGGGTCGCCCACGAAGTAGATGTGGGTGCC
>JACZUF010000019.1 GCA_022573285.1 Chloroflexota bacterium | reverse complement strand
GATCCTTTTGTGATGGGAGTTCTGACGTGGCCTCTCCCGATCCCTCCCGCCGATCCTGGCTCCCGACGGACGCCCCGTGGGAGCGGTGCGCGGCGTCGTGCAGAGTCTCCTCTACCTGCTCAGGGAAGAAGAAGTGACCCACATCGGTTGCGCCTTCGACCATGTTGTGGAATCGTTCAGGAACGAGATGTTCGCCGGCTACAAGACCGGAGAGGGCACCCCGGAAGACCTCCTGACCCAGTTTGAATTGGTCGAGCGGGCCGTGGACTCTTTGGGGATACTGGTCTGGCCCATGATCGAATTCGAGGCCGACGACGCTTTGGCCACGGCCGCCATCACGTGCATTGAACTACCCGAAGTTGAGCAGGTGGTTATCTGCTCTCCGGACAAAGACCTGGCCCAGATGGTCCGGGGCGATTCAGTGGTCTGTTACGACCGCCGCCGGGAGAAGGTGATGGACGAAGCCGGCGTGGTGGAGAAGTTCGGGGTCTCCCCCGGCTCCATCCCAGACCTGTTGGCCCTGACCGGCGACGCTGCCGATGGCATCCCTGGGGTCCCCAAATGGGGGGCCAAGACATCGGCCCAACTGCTGGCCCGCTACGGGCACATCGAAGACATACCCCGCGAAGCTGCCGATTGGGACGTGAAGGTTAGAGGGGCGGCCGCCGCGGCCGATAGCCTAAATGCACATTCCAAAGAGGCGCGCTTGTACAAAGACCTGGCAACACTCCGTACCGACGTTCCCATGGACGCATCCCTGGGGGCGCTGGAATGGAGGGGCGCGGACCGGGAGAAATATCAGGCCTTGTGCGATGACCTGGGGTTCGGCAGGATCGCCAGCCTGCCACACCGGTGGTCAGACGGCGCCCAATCTGGTGTCTCGTAAATGGCTTGATAACCGGCCCGTCATCCCGGCGAAGGCCGTGATCCAGCTAACGCTTCTCTGGATTCCGGCTTGCGCCGGGTTGATGGTAGTGGCGGCCCCCAACTCGTCATTCCAGCGGAAGCTGGAATCCAGGATTCTCGCCCAGGATGACGGGTGACCGAAGCAGTCCTTCTGGATTACGGCCTTCGCCGGAAAGACGAATGTGTGCAGGGAATGTCACACAATGTAGCCGATGTAAACCTATTCACAGGACAGTACACTAGATAGCAGTTGGTCGTTGATCTCGCTTTCATGTGCCTGAGATTGCCGACGCCAAATCCTGATACCAATTTACGATATCCGGCCCGGCAATGAGAACCACGGCTGCGCCCATGGCCATGAAGGGTCCGAATGGTATGGAGTCCTTACGGCTCTTCCTCCGGGCCAGAATCAGGCCGACGGCGATGAGTCCTCCCCCTACCACGGAAATCCATAGCGCCATCAGGATGCCCGGGAAGCCAACCATCAAACCCAAGACGGCGGCGAATTTAACGTCTCCCCCGCCCATTCCGGCGGGATTGATCATGGCGATAATCAAAAAGGCCAAGAAGGCCCCCAAACCTGATAGATATGAATTGGCCAGGGAGGCGATCAGGGTCTCGTCGCCCAAGAAGGTCCTGGCTAACCCGATATCCGACCAGAACGGCGCCAATAGCAGCAGCAATACGATGCTTGGGAAGACCATTTTGTCCAGGATGAGCCCGTGCTCCAGGTCGATGAGAGAGACCAAAACGAGCAGCGAAAGGCAGGCGGAAAGGACTACAAAGTCGACCCCAAATCCGTAACGCAAGAAAACGGCCAAGAAAATGGCTCCGGTGGCCGACTCGACCAGAACGGTTCTAAAAGGGATTGCGGCCTTGCAGTGGCGGCATTTTCCCCTTAGCCAGGCATAGCTGAGCACCGGGACCATATCGATGGACGCCAGCGGACGCCGGCAAGACTCGCAGTACGACCGAGGGCGTATCAAGGACCGCCCTTCCGGCACCCGGTCAGCCGCCACGTTTAGGAAGCTGCCGACGGATGCGCCAATCAAGAAGGCGTAGAAGCCCAGAATTGCGGCGATGGCTGGTTAGACTCCGCGAAGGGCAAGGCCGGCGGCCCAGGAGGGATTGCTCACATGACCCTACCTTAGTAGTCCGACTTGCACACTAACACAGCACTTGACAGTAAATTCAAGCGTGGGGGTCATGCGCAATTTACACAATCGTTCGATTGGAAGCTCCGGCGGAAGGTCCGGCCACGGGCTAACTGTCAGCGGCAATTCCCTGTTGGGCCAACAGGTCTTGTAACTCCAAGGCCATCTGCCGGCGCAGAGTCTCGGCGAACGATCTGTCCGCCGTGTACCGGCCGAAGGCGCTGGTATCCAGGGAGCGCCAGTTTTCGCGAAGGGACAATACCGCCGCCTGTTCCCGTTCGGCTGCCTGGAGCAGCAGTCCCCCCATTCCGCGGACCAGCGGGCTGGAGGGCAATGCCTTGATATCCGTCACCGTCTGACTGAAATCCGCAGCCAGTTGACCCAACGCCTCCAACGCCCGGCCCTGGTCGCATCCCCCGTTGGTGCGCCGCCATTCGTCGTAGCTATCATGGAAATCGTCCCATTCCTGTTCCAACGCCCTGGCCTGCCAAAGAAAGATGCTCAGGTTCTCTTGGCCGGATTCGGTCAAGGAAGCGCGGGCGTCGGCAAGTTCTTTACGCAGAGCTCTCCGCAGCCGGTTCACCGTGGAAATCTGGGTGTCGAACACATCGAATATCGTTGCGCCGTTAAGCGCCAACGCGGCGGGATTGATCTCATCGTTTCCGTTCGTTGACGCTTCACCGTTGAGCGTCTCGGTTATCACCAGTCCTTCAGGCAATACCGGGACCGTCTCGGTCAGCGAGCCATCACCGCCAATGGAGCCCAAGAGCCTGCGGAGTAAGAGCTGCTCACCATCGGCGGCATCCGCTAACCGGTCGGCAATCTCTTGGGTCAACTTAGTGCTGGGAAGGTCCTGCACCCGGTCCACGATGGAACCGAATTGAGTGAGTAACCCTCCCAGGCGGACGGCGGCGTTTTCGTCGTCCAATTCAATCCGCTCCGCCCGGAACGCGTCATAGTCGCGGTGGAACTGGTCCCAGTCCGAATTCAATATCTCCAGGCTGGACGCGAACGACCCGATTGCGTCCAGGCTTGCGTCGTCCACGCTATTCTGCCTGGCCAACAGGGACCTGATTACCTTGCCGCGCTCCAAGTCGGCATCAGACCGGGCCGATGATAGCTGCTGGAACAATCCGGGCGATTGGGACGGAACGCCACCGGAAAGTCCACTTTCGGGCTTCCAGTTGCTGCTGAGGGTCTCGAAGGCAGCCTGTTCGCGTTCGGCCGCGGCGGTGAGACGGGCGGCCTGGGTCTCAAGGTAGGGGAGGCGTTCCAGCGAACGGGCCGTCTGGGTGATTCCCAAGGCGCGCCCGGCAAAGGCGTCCAAGGCCGATTCCACCGATGCCGGTACGCAGGCGACCACATCCTCACGCCATTGGTCCATCCCCTGATGGAAACGGTCCCAATCATCCGACGTAGACCGGTGGCCTGCCGCGAAGGACAGCAATTCTCGACGCGCCCCTTCAGGGACCGGAGTGGGGGTCAGGGCCTGCGCCTGTGACAACGCCAGCGCCGTGACCGTGGCCTGAATATCGGGTGTGTTTAGGCCCGGGGGCCCCGCGGCGGAATCCTCGCCACAAGCCACAACAGCTACGAGAAATACCGCTATCACCGCCGGAGCGGTCAGGCCCAATTTAAATCTCATGTCGTCCTACTCGTGTCGCCGTCTTTTTATCCTGAGTCGGGTCTCGTTATTATGCCCAACGACTCGGACACAATTACATCCCTGAATTCCCCTGATTCCAGGCGGGCAGTCGCGTCGGCCAAGGTGTTCAAAGTATCGGCCAACACGATCAGGATATGGCGGCCGTCCTGGGCCTGTAATGAGATGAGGGCGGCGCCTTCAGGCTCCAGGTCCGGAGTAAATGGGGTGCGGAGGGTTTCACCCACTTGGATCCCCGCAAGGTTCAAATATCTTTCCGCCTGGACCGCGTCGTCATAGAGGCCCAAGAAGATCAGGTCCTTTCCTGGCTCCTCTCTGTTTTTGACCTGGGCGTCAATCTGAAACCCCGAGAGCGCCCGCCGCAGGCCGGCGCCCAACTCCAACAACGAGGACCTTCCCAGGACGATATCCACGCCGCCGTCGAAGAAATAGGGAAAATCGGACAGTTCAAAACCCCGGTCGCCGGAGGCCAAGAACTCGGCGATATTGGCGATCAAACGGTTGTTGTCCAAGATCGAGTTCTGGGGTGGAATCATAAACGTCAGGTCGCCCACGGCCAAAACGTTATCTTGGTTCGCCTTGGCCAGGGGGTAAAAGGGTTCCACCCCTTCAACGATGGTGGAGAAGGTGTTTCCGTCCGTATAGGCCAGGGCCGGGCCGGACGACCGGATAGCCCCGGCGGTGTAGAAGGCCACCGCGGTCAATCCCTCGGTCACGGCATCGGGGAAGAAATCCCGGACAAAGATATTACGGTGGTTCAAGTCGTAGTCCACCTGGTTGTAGAGAAAACCCGGTTGAAAGCTGAGGCCAAACTCCTCCGACAGGCTGTTTATCTGTTGGCTGCGGGTCGGGTCGCCGATCAAGAGCAAGCGGCCGCCCTTATCCACGAACCGCCGGACCAACCCCCGCTCCTCTTTGGTGTAGGGCTCTCTGGGTGCGATCACCGCCAGGCTGCCCGCCTGACGTAATTTGCTCTCCAGCATCGCGAACCGGTCTGAGGAATTCACCCGCTGAAACCCTCCGAAACGACTGGGCTCTCCCATGAAATCCACGGTGATTCCCCGGTTGGCCATACCGGCCAGCAATGAAACGACCTCGTTTTGAGAAAAATCGTTGTCGTGGGCGCCATCGATTACCAGCAACCCAGTCCGGACCTCGGGCTGCTCGGTAAAAATGGTGTGGGCCGAGAGGGGCGTGATGATCTCTTCAAACCGGAGGTCCGCGGTTTCAGGGGCGTCATAAGTGCCTCGGTAAAAAGTGAACAGCGCCACCAGAAAATACACGGCGGCGAACAGCAAAGGGATGGTCAGCACCCGTCCGAAGGTGCTGCCGAAGGCGAATCGGCCGATGGCGCGCAGGGGGTTACTCAGAGGGGCCAACATACAGATAGTAGGCTTTGGGCCCCGTGATAGGTAGAGGAAAGTCGGGTAGCGCCTCGTTGGGGTCCGCTCCGATGCCGCCCGGAGGAGGCAGGGTCAGTAAAGAATCGGCGTTGGCGGAGAGTAGGTCTTTCAAGAGCGTTGAACGGTCGACCGAGCCACCGGATCCTTGCCCATCGAGCAACGACAATAATGCTGCCATGCCGAGCTCTCCCGACGGGTCCGAACTGAACCGCAGCGGGCCGTTTATGCGGTCCAATTTCTGGTTGAAGATACGGGAGACCTCGGTGTTTACGTCGACCAGGTCATAGTTGGCTATCCCAGCCAGAGACGCCGCTTTTTCAATCGCGTCGGTCCGGCCGCCTAGTCCATCGATCAATCCGACCTGCATGGCCTCCACGCCGGAATAGATGTTGCCTTCCAGGACTTGGTTCCTGGTCATCCTTAGTCTGTCGCCCCTTTGGCTGAGCACTATGGAGGCAAAGGCCTGCTGCAGTTGGTCGGTCAACGTAACGTAATGACGCCGCGTGCCGCCGTCCAACTTGAACGGTCCCGTAACCGCTACCCGGGCCGACGGCTGGCGGGGCAGGATCGGCGGCAGGGGGGAAAGGATAACGCCGACGCCGCCTACAAAGCTGGAAGGCTTGGCCAAGATGTAGTTGGCGCCCATCGCCATCATGAACCCGCCGCTGGCCACCAGATCGTCCATGACCATCACCACGGGCTTCTTCTCCCGAAGCTTGAGCATCTCGAAGAAGAGCTCCTCACTGGGCGCCGCGCCTCCGCCGGGACTGTTAAGGGAAATGACCACACCCTTGATGGAGCCATCGTTGCCCACATAGTCCAGCATCGCTCCGATCTCATTGGCGGAGCGGTCGTTAATCACGGTAAATGGAATCTCAATGATTCCGATCTTCGGCTTGCCGGGGTAGGCGAAGAAGAAGACGGCGGAGCCCAAGACCAAGCCAACCGCAGCCAGGAGGACGGTGGAGACGTACCAGGTGCCGATGAAATGTCCCAGGGCGGCTAGTTTATTCATTGATACGGTAACCTGTTGGGGGGTAGATTCGGCGGCCGGGGAGTGACCTGGCGGTCCGGCTCGTTACGAGAGGAACAGCGCAGGCGCGTCCACCGCTCGCTGGAGCTTTCCAACGTGCCTGGATGATACCGAGGTAGTAATACGGTGTCAAACGCGCCCAGCCGAATCAGGAGGGACTAGTCCGCAATACCTGCGTTCGCCACAGGGGAAGTCTTGGAGGAGCGCCGACGACGAAGGCGCGGGCGGGTCCTTGCGCAGAAGGATGGCTGGGGATGGAGGGTTCGAACCCTCGCTTCCTGATCCAGAGTCAGGCGTCCTACCACTGGACTAATCCCCAACATAGCGGGTGAACCGCGGCCGAAGTGCCTGGACCGTCAATGGCGGCGACGCTCGGAAGTATATGACCGGTAGAACTATGGTATTGACGGGCCAGAACGGTGTCAAGACGCACGTCCACAGTCAACTTGACAACCCCATCCGTTTGTAACAGAATCGGTTTGCCGCGCGCCAGCCGTCGATAATAAGCTGCCAGTTTTATACGACATTCCGATAGAGATGCCCCGCGGCAAATCCGGCTGAAGATGAAGGATACACCATGACTCTAGCAAAAACCGCCAACCAGACCATGGTCACGGTTTCCGGCCACGAAGTTGAGATGCACAAAGGCGGATCAGGGCCGCCCCTGCTGTACCTGCACGGAGGAGAAGGGTTCGGCACCTACGATCCCACCAGCGGTCCGTTAGCGGAGCGATTCACCGTATATGCGCCGTCCCATCCCGGCTTCTTCGGCACTACCCGGCCTGAATGGCTGTACACGATAACCGACCTAGCCCACTTCACCCAGGACATGGTCCAGGAGTTGGGTCTAGACGGCTATGTTCTGGTCGGGCATTCCATCGGTGGTTGGATCGCCGCTGAGATGGCCGCCATGGACCAGCACAACATCAAGGGTCTGGTCCTTGTCGATGCCGCCGGAATCCGTCCCGAGAAGGGAGAGATTACCGAGATTTTCATGGTTTCGGCGGATACCCGTCTCAAGCTTGGGTTCCACGATCCCTCGCAAGTGCCCGACTACGAATATTTCACCGCCGAGCGGACTACCGACGAAGCAGCTATCCTCCACGCCAACATGGAGATGCTGTCCAGGCTTTGTTGGAGGCCCTATCTCCATAATCCCAGTCTGCCCCATTATCTGGGCGGCGTGAAAATCCCGACGCTGGTCGTCTGGGGCAAACAGGACGCTATCCTTCCCGTGGAATGCGGCGAGATGTACGCAAAGCTGCTCCCCAACGCCACGTTTAAGTCGATCGACAACTGCGGTCACAAGCCCCAGATGGAAAAACCTCAGGAGTTCAACGACACGGTCGCCGCATTCCTGGACGGGCTCAAATAGATTAGTCTGTTCCTCTAGTACCGAACGCCGGACCAAAACGTAGGGGCATCCCGATTTCATCGGGACCATGCCCCTACGCTTTTGCGCTGCCAGCTACTATCTTTTAGCCAATCACACCGTCATCCCGCCAAGAATCGACCTCTTGTTGGGTGAAACCCAGCCACTCCAGTATCTCGCCGGCGTGCTGTCCCAGTGCCGGGGATGCCTGAGGCGGCTCGGGAACGGTGCCCCGGAAGTGGGCCATGGGGCCCACCATCTTAACCTTGCCTTCTTGGACGTGTTCCACCTCGGTGACCAGGCCGTTGGCGATCACCTGAGGGTCGTCGAACAACTCCTCGATGAACCGCACCGGCCCGGCGGGGATGCCCCGTTCCTCGAATATTTTGAGCCATTCAGCGCTGGATTTATCCGCCAGCAACACCTCGGCGCGCTTCTCCAATGCCCGGGTATAGGCTTGGGACTCGGGCTTGGTGTGGTCCCAGCCTGGCCCCAGGCCATCGTCGGTGAGGTCTAGGACCTCCAGTAACCTGCGCCGCAGCGTGTCGCTGAGACAACCCACTCCGATCGGGGAGTCCTTAGTGTAGTAGACCCGGTAGTAAAGGTTCCCATGATGTTCCCGGCGGCGGCTTCCCTGCGAGACGGCGACCATCTCTTCGAAGGTAGCGCCCCCCGCCCGTTTGGCTTCCAGGTCCTTGAGGGTTTTTGCTCTATCTTCCCCGTCCAGTGATTCCACGTGCAGGAACCTGGCGCCCATCAATGAGAGCGCCGAAGCCAGGAGGCTGGTCTCGATCTTCTGGCCCACGCCGGTGCGCTCCCTGGCGTACAGGGCGGCGCAGACCGACCAGGCCATGCAGATGCCGGCCGACGTGTCGATCAGAGGGCTGGACCAAACCCACGACGGAACGCCGTCCAGGGTCTTGGTCTCGGCGGCGACCATGCCGGTCATGGCCTGGACAATCATGTCGTAGCCGGGCCGGTCGGCGTCGGGCCCCTCCCTTCCGTAGGCGGTCAACTCGCAGTAGATCAGCCGGGGATTTATGGCGGACAGGGTATCGAAGTCCACCCCCAGTTTGACCGCCACGTCGGGCCGGAAGTTGACCAGGGCGATGTCCATCTCCGTAACCAGGCGGTTGATGATCTCGGCGGCCCCTTCCTTGGTCAGGTTTACCGGAAGGCTGCGCTTGCCCCGGTTGTAGTTCATGAAGGTGCGGCTCTCGGTGGGGGTAATAGGCTGGGTGAGCCGCCAGGGCTCCCCCCAGGGAGGCTCTACCTTGATCACGTCGGCGCCCAGGTCGGCCAGCAGCCGGCCGGCCAAGGGCCCAGCGATGATCTCGGTGAAGTCAACGACTTTGACGCCGTCCAGGGGTCCGGGCATGGGGAGTTCCTCCAGGCTGAGAGCGTCGAGATGTCAGCCGTCAGCTATCAGCCATTATGCCCAAGCTGGGAAGAGGCCGCAACGGGCGGTACACATACTCCCTGTCCCCAAAAGGGGAAAGATTAGATGGGGGCGGCTTCAAGGACACCAAGGTCCTTCAAAGCAACAGTACGCTCCCTCTCTAACTTTCCACCTCACGAGGCCGTGCCTCAAAACTGTCATTCTGAGGAGTGGAGCGACCAAGAATCTTCCAATCATCACCTTGGCAGACCCTTCGCTACGCTCAGGGTGACATATGGGTAGCGCCGTTCAAATCGGAAACTAGCTGCGGTCGATACTTTTGAGGCAAAGCCACCTCACGGGGGGAGAGGATTCTGTGCTGAGGTGAAGTCCCGCGCCTGACTCGTGAGTGTTATAATTGCGGCGCGTCGGGGTGTGGCCCAGTCCGGCAGGGCACCTGCATGGGGTGTAGGGGGTCGTCGGTTCGAATCCGACCACCCCGACCAAACGAACTAAGGAGCCCTGTCGCCGTTGCTATCTCGTGGTAACGGCGCTTTTGTTAGGTGGATCTGAACGGCTGCAAGATCCCACGGCGCCTCAAGCCAATCCTGCTAACTCCTCATCATTGGCGAGAATTACGGGTCCAATCCTGTGCATGTCGGATGTTTCATAAGACCGGACGCTCCATGGCCAATAAACCAAACAAAAACACCGTCAAGAACATCGTAGACTCTCTGGTGGCGCAATTTTCGCCACAGAAAGTGATTCTCTTTGGGTCGGGAGTTGCCGGTTCCGGCGATGCTCAAAGCGATATAGACCTTTTAATCATTAAGGAAACCGACGAAAGCTTCTTCAACCGGCTGGCCGACGCAAGGCGTGCCGTGGCCGGAACCCACAATGGAATCCCTCTTGACCTCCTGGTGCTTACCCCACAGGAGTTGAAAGAACGGCTGGACAGGGGCGACCAGTTTATTAAGGACATCACGGAGAAAGGCCGGCTCCTTTATGGCGCGTGAGGAGTCGACCTATCCTCAAGACTGGCTGGCCATCGCTGAACGGGATTTGGACAGGGTAGGCCGGGCCCTTCGCGATGGCGACGCCGAAGCTGCAGCATTCTTCCTACAGCAGACACTGGAAAAATCGCTAAAGGCCTTCTTGCTACACAATGGCTGGCAACTTAGACGAATTCATGACCTGGAAGCGTTATTGGACGACGCGGTAGACCTGGACTCAAGTTTGGAGTCGTTCCGTGCTCTTTGCCAAAGGGCAACAGGCTACTACCTGATTGATAGATACCCCCTTCCAGGAGTTCCGCCGCCACCCGCGGAAGAAGTGATGAATCTGCTGGAGGTAACCCAAGACCTTATGGTGAAGATTAGGGCTGAGTTGGCGGGTTGAGCCAGACCTGCATGGGGTGTAGGGGGTCGTCGGTTCGAATCCGACCACCCCGACCAGAATAAGTAAAGAGGCCGTCCCGATTGCATCGGGACGGCCTCTTTTTTGTGCCTGCTGCGCCGGAGGATTATTGGGCCAACCCCCGCCACACCAGGATCGCGCCGACGGCCAAGAGCACGTAGCCCATGGCGCCGACCAGGGTGGTCAATTCCACCTTGCCGGTGAGCTTTGCCCCGTAGTAGCTGCCCACTGCGGCCCCGCCGCCCATCAGCAGAAGAAGCTGATAGTCGACCTGGCCGTGCAGGGCGTGGCCCACCCAGCCCAGCGAACCCATCACGAAGCCGATTACCAGGTTGGTGCCCGCCGCGATCCGGGGGTCCACCTTCAGAATTCTGATCAGCGCCGGCAGGCGGATGCTGCCAAGTATGAGACCCACCGCGCCGCCCAGGAGACCCACCGCCAGTCCCAGTCCTCCGCCCAGCAGCAGACGCCTCCCGGTGTACGCGGCCCCGCCGCTATCCCCACCGGCGGCGGTGACTTGCTTGCCCCTGGTACTTAGTTCCACCCCCTGCCACAACACCAACAGGCCGGCGGCGGTAAGGAGGATGGACTCGGAGACCCGGCCTCCCAGGAATCCGCCGGCGAATGCCCCAGCGAAGGCCGGACCGCCCATGATCAGCACCAGCCGGAAGTCGACCCGCCCTTCGCGCAGGTGCCTGATGGCGCCGAAGATGGAGCTGATGCTGCTGACCAGGATGTTGGTGCCGCCGGCCGTTGGAGCGGCCAGCCCCATGAGAAGCATCGCGGGGAGCCGCATGGTTCCCAGGGCCAGCCCCACGAACCCGCCCAACAGACCCACCGCCAGTGAGACGGCCGTGAGGACCACGGCATTCCAGACCAGAACGTCGGAACCCCAGCCTAATGTGGCGTCCATTCAATACCTTTGCCGGCTGATCTTTCGATTGATCTGATGGCGTCAAACGCCGGGCGAAATCAGAGCGCCGGAAGGGATATGGTCTCCATTCCGGCGCTCTTGCATCGACTCCGCGGTCTGAAAGCTTGAGGTTCGGCCCCTAGGCCGGTATCGCCACGTTGAACTTGGGCATGACCTCTTTGCCAAAGCGTTCAAGCTGTTCAATCATCACGTTCAAAGGCGTGCCTTGACGGCTGCAGCCCACGTGCATGTACTCCAGTCCGGGGTATTTGTCCTGGACTTCCATGATGCGCTCGGTGATCTGCTCGGCGGTACCGCAGAGCCAGGCGCCCGCGGCCACTGTTTCTTCCATGGTTGGCAGTCCGGCCGTGGGGGCCCGCCTGGGGTCGCCCAGGGCCTCGATCATCTCCGGGCTGAAGCCGCGGAAGAAGCCCAGAGGGGCGAACATCTTCATGTCCTCTTCCAGGTACTTCCTGGCCTGGTCGATGGCCTCTTTCTCAGTGTCGGCGATAAACGTGGGCAGTCCGATCACCAGCCTGCTGCCCAACTCGACGTCATAACCGTGATTGGACAGGGTCTCGGTCCAGCGTTTGATCACATCATCCGAGGGACCGCCGGTGACGGCCCCGCCGCCGATGACCGCTTGGATGTTGTGCTTGGCCATGAAGTCCATGGCCCGCTGACTGGCGCTGACCATCGGCTGCCAGGTCTCCACCGGCAAGTGCTTGGGCCGCGGCACCAAGGTGATCTCCTTCAGGGTGTAGCCCCGGTAGGGGACCTCGGGTGGGAGGGTGTAGTGCTTGCCCTTGAAGGAGAAGGACTCCTCGTTGAAGGCCTTCATGATGATCTCGACCTGTTCCTCGAACATCTCGCGGTTGGCGTCGCTGTCCGTGTCGGTGCTGGGGACGCCGAAGGTGTCCACTTCCCGGGAGTGATAGCCGCGTCCCACCCCGAAGATCACCCGTCCGTTGGTCAGTATGTCGGCGGTGGCGTAGTCCTCGGCCAGCCGCAACGGGTGCCACATGGGGTTGATGTTGAACCCGCAGCCGAATTTCAATTGCTTGGTCAGGTTGGCCAGGTGCACATAGAGGAGCAGCAGATTAGGAATCGTCTCGTTGCCCTCGTGCTGGAAGTGGTGCTCGGCGGCCCAGAAGCTGTGGTAGCCCAGGTCATCCATCACTTTGACCATCTGCTCCACCCGGTCGAAGATCGTAATTAGGTGGTCGTTATCGAAGCGGCGGTCGTTGACGGCGGTGGCGTCCAGGCCGATGTCTTCCAGGTCAACATGTCCGGCATACAGGCTGCCGAAGTATTTCAGCATGGTTACATTCCTTGGTTCAGATTGGCTTCTGCCATTTTAATGGCGCGACCCCGGTTGTCAATCGGAGTCGAGCCGTGGGAGACGCGCCTAGACCGGTCACAGTTGACGCTGCATGGCGCCACCAGTATTATCCAGGCCGGCGCCGCCAGACGAAGAGGAAGGGAGAGCGGATATGAAGTACGACACGATCGTCGTCGGGGCCGGCTCGGCCGGTTCGATCATGGCTTCCCGGCTCAGCGAGGACCCGGAGCGTTCCGTCTTGCTGTTGGAGGCAGGGCCGGACTACCCAGAGTTCGAGCAGCTTCCCGACGACGTGAAGTTCGGTTACGCCACCGCCACCGACATCATGACCAGCGACCACAACTGGCAGTTCTGGGGCAAGTCCACGGAGACGTCCCCGCCGATGATGGTCCCCCGAGGCAAGGTTACCGGCGGCTCCAGCGCCATCAACGGCCAGGTCTTTCTTCGGGGCGTGCCCGAGGACTATGACTCTTGGGCGGCCCTGGGCAACGACGAGTGGAGCTTTACCCAGTGTCTCCAGTACCTTCGGAAGATCGAGACGGACACCGACTTCCCCGACGACGATTTTCATAGCTCGGAGGGCCCGATCATCGCCCGCCGGTTCAAAACCAGCGAGCTATTGGCCGACCAAGCGGCCTTCCAGGCCTCCTGCCGGGCCGCCGGCTTTCCCGAGAGCCCGGACCACAACCACCCTGAGGCCTCGGGAATCGGCCCGATCCCATTCAACAACCCCAACGGCATCCGGTTCAGCACCGCCCTGGGCTATCTGAACCCGGCCCGGCACCGGCTAAACCTGACCATCCGCCCCAACTGCGCCACCCGGCGGATAATCTTCGAGGGCAAGAAGGCTGTTGCAGTGGAGGTTGAGAGCGGCGGCGAGACCTTCGTCGCCGAAGCCAACCAGATAGTCCTCAGTTCCGGGGCCATCGGGTCGCCTCACATCCTGCTGCTGTCGGGCGTCGGCCCCTCGGCCCACCTGCGGGAGATGGGGCTGCCGGTGGTCCACGACCTCCCCGGCGTGGGCCAGAACCTACGCGACCACCCCATGATCTACGTGACCTTCAAGACCAAGGAGGATTATCCCCTGGACGGCTTGGCCCCGAGGGTGCAGATGGGTTTGCGGTGGACCGCTGAAGGGTCGGACCTGCGGAACGACCTGATGATCCTGATGCAGTCCTACGCCACCGAGCGGGTGGACCGCGGCGGAGAACGCATGGAGCCCCTGGGCATCCGCATGCTGGGCCTATTGGACCTGGCCATGAGCGCCGGGGAACTCCGGCTGACGTCCACCGACCCCAACGAGCAGCCTTCATTGGAGTACAGGTACTTACAAGACCCCTTCGACCGGCAGCGTATGCGTGAGATGGTGCGCACCTGTGTCAGCCTGGGCGAGCACGAGGCCTTCAAGGACATCGTCGATTACCGCATCGAGCCCACCGATGCAGAGTTGGCCTCCGACGACGCCCTGGATGCATTTTGCGCCCGAGACGTCACCACGGGACAGCACATCTCGGGCACCTGCAAGATGGGCCCCGCCTCGGACGACATGGCCGTGGTCGACCAGCACGGCCGCGTGCACGGTCTGGAAAACTTGCGGATAGCCGACGCTTCGGTCATGCCCAACTGCGTCCGCGCCAACACCAACGTCACGACCATGATGATCGGCGAGCGGATGGCCGACTTCATCCGGGGCGGGGGTTAGACGGAGTGTAGCGCCCACGCTCCCAATGAACCAAACGCCAACAAGAGGTAGAAGGCTACACCGCCCGTTCATGGTGAGCTTGTCGAACCACCTGCTCTGGAAAAGGATTTTTCATGGGGCAACGAAAATCCCCCCAACCCCCCTTTGCAAAGGGGGGACCAAGGGGGGATTTTCGTAGGGGCACGGCAATGCCGTGCCCCTACGTGTTTCCCGCAATTGATGCTAGGACCTACAACCCCACCAACTCCCTGAAATTCTCGCCGAGGATGCGTTCTTTGGCGGAATCGGGGATGGGCAGGCCCTCGATGAACTGGGAGTCCTTGGCCATGTCGGCCAGGGGAAAGTCGGTGCCGAAGCAGACCTTGTCCGGGCCGTGCTTGTTGATAATGGCGGTCAGGGTCTGGGCGCCTACCTCTTTCAACTCCGGGGGCCAGGTGGTGTCGATCAGGATATTTTTTTCGCCGATCAATTCCCGCTCGGACTCGTCCAGCATGTAGAACCCCCCAAGTGGAGGGCGATCACCTTTAGCTTGGGGAACTGGCGCACCATGTTCATCACCCGGCCGGGCGGCGAGTAGACCGTGTCCCCCGGCTTGGTGTGGGCCCAGCGTCCCGAGTGGATCTCCACCACCATGTCGTCGCCAAGCTCCTCGTACAACGGGAACATCTTGGGGTCGTCGGGGAAGAACCGGTTCAGCATGGGGTGCAACTTCACGCCCTTGATTCCCGCCTCCCGCAGGCGGCGTACCTCGCCGGGCATGTCTTCCATGTCCGGGTGGACCGCGCCGAAGGGCACCAGCATGTCGTCTTGGATGCTGATCAGCCAATCGTTGGCCGGCTTCAGGTGCTCCAGCCGCTCCACCACCCCCAGCACCACCGACTTGTCCACGCCGGACGCGCGCATGTGGGCTTTTAATCCATCCACAGTGTTGACCCCAACCGCCGGGTAGCCGAAGGTGCTGGTCATATTCTCCAGCACCTGAGCGGCAATTCGCTCAGGGGAGATGTGGGTGTGGATGTCGATGCGCATGGACTACCCCAGCATCTCCTCGGCCAGTTTCTCCAGGCCGGGGAGCGCCTCGCCGGCCTCGGTGGAGGGCAGCCGGACGGTGGCCATGTCGGCCCCAGCCTCTTCCATCTGTTTGATCTCGTCGCGGCTGGAGGCGCCGTAGACCAATATCTGGATGCTCTTGGGGTCGCGTCCTGCCGCGTCGGCCAACTCGTCCAATGAAGCCCGGCCCGCCTTGACGCTCTCCGGAGTGGCCCGGACCGGCATCCAACCATCGCCGTAGCTCACAACGCGTTTGAACACGTTCTTGGCCGCCCCGCCCAGGAACACCGGAGGATGGGGCTTCTGGACCGGTTTGGGGAATACCCTGACCGGCGGGAAGTCGTAGTAACGGCCGTGGTACTCGGCCTCGTCCTTGGTCCACAGCTCCTTCATGGCCTCGATTGCCTCCCGGGCCTGGGTCCAGCGGTGGTCGAAGTCGCCGCCCATGATCTCCGTCTCCTCCCGGAGCCAGCCGGTGCCGACGCCGAAGATGAACCGCCCGCCCGAATGGAAATCCAGCGCGGCTATCTGCTTGGCTTGGACCAGCGGGTTGTGCTCGGGTATCAGGCAGACGCTGGTGCCCAGCATGATCTTGCTGGTGGTGGCCGACGCGATGGCCAGGCAGATGAAGGGGTCGGCCATGTCGCTCATGGAGGCTGGGATGCTGCCGTCGGGGGTGCCGCCGTACTTTGATGTGGTTTGTACCGGGATTATGGGATGCTCGGGCATCCAAATGGACTCGAACCCCAGGTCCTCCGCCTTCTTGGCGATGGCGCCGATGTCTCCTGTATTGCTGTTTACGGCCACGTTTACCCCGACTTTCATCGCGTCTCCTCCGATTGGTCAGCCCGGTTGGTTAGCTAGGTGAAAAAGTGACCCGATGTTACCACGCCGGGCGCGGTTTTGCTCTAGAGGGATGACTGGTGCATAACTGCCGGGAAAAACCCGCCGATCTATTGCGGCGGGAATGTTTTGATGTCCCGGTAATAAAAATCAAGGCATTGGGGATAAACCAATTGAATATACACCGATATATTACTTAAGATGCTATTGGAACTAATCCGACTGCAAAGGAATCCTCCCAATCAGTTTTACTCAATCGATATCCTCTGGATTCCGTAGGTATTTCGACTTCCGCACCAGGTCCAGCCGGTCGGAGTATTGGTGGTGGTCGTTGTTTGCCTTACTGGTCTCCGTAGCATCCTCGATTCTGGACGCGTTGTTATTCGGAGGATCGGAGATCCTCGACACCATTACCGGATTGAGCCTCTTAATACCTGGGTTGGCTGTGAGCATCAGACGTCTCCATGACGTCGATCGGTCTGGATGGTGGTTTTTAATCGTGTTCACGATTATAGGAATCTTATTCCTGCTCTACTGGTACGTTCGATCGGGGACCCAAGGAACCAATAGATACGGGCCTGACCCCCTTCTGTCATCGGAAAATGCGCTCCTCGAAAGTGTTGGAAGCGCCCCAGGTTCTCACGGCGGGCACGGATTCTGTAGCGCGTGCGGCTCGGCACTGGAATCGGGAGCCAATTTTTGCCGATCGTGCGGCACAGCCGTCTGACCCGATATCTGCCCGGCGTGGAGGTTGTTAGCCTGGGACGATGTGTTAAAATATCGCCGTATGCAGCAATCACAGAACCAGCCCCTCCACTGGGACAACCACCGGACCAACCTGAATCTGACGTTCATCTTCGCGTTGATCGTCGCTGTAATCGGCATCCTCGGCCAACCGGTGCTTTTCGTCATCGGCATCGGCGTGGCCATCTACAGTTGGCTGACCAATCCCAAACAATATCTGATCTACCGGGACGCTCTGGTGATTGTCTACGGCCGGCCCAGGGTTAAGGCTTACCCGTTCCAGGAGATCTCCCATCTGGAGACATTGTCATTGCCCATGGGCGAGCGGCTGAGGGTCCGCATGGTGAACGGCAGCCGGATAATGCTCTTGACCAAAGACACCGACACTTTCCGGGCCAAACTCGATGAAGCGCTGGAGGCGTTCCACGGCGAACAACAGGGTACGGACTACAGCCAAGAGACCCAGCCGGAGCTACCCTCAGAGAGCCGAATGGGCGAGAGTTCCAGCGAAGACGACGACGTGCCCTATTAGGGCCTTCCCGTACCCGGTCCAGAATCTTAATCCCGGCCCTATCGAAGGCGCCGGGATTTCGTTTTCACGGGAACGTTTCTCCCGACTTTTTCTCCCGACTTTTCCTCCCGGACTTTTCCTAGGGAAGGTGGACTTCCTTGGTGACCGCGGCGGTGTCTCCGAAGTTGCCGCAGTAGAGGACGTGGTAGGGCTCTGGCCCGCCGGAGACCACGACTATGATGTCGTCGGGTGATTTGCAGGGGCAGACCCGGTCGCCGTCCATGGCGAAACCGTCTTCATAGGTGATAACCGAGGTCTCCTTGGGGAACCGGTCGATGGGCACCTTGCAGCGTTCAAAGAGCGATTCCTTGACCATCTGCTTGGTGTAACCCCCGTCCGAGAAGATCTGGGCGTGGCCCGGCGTCAGTATGACCAAGGGGTTGCCGGCGGCCAAGAGATAGTTGTTGTCGCTGATATCGGCCATGGCGCTGGCGATCATCGTCAGGAAGCTCTCGGGCTCTTTGTAGAAGGTGAGACAGTTGCTGAACCCCTGCGCGCCCACCACGGTGACCGCGCTCTGGCCGGGCGAGAATCCGCGCTCCACGTGGAGCGGCTCCCAGACGCTGTCCTCCTCGTTCTCGCCCATGCAGTTGATGTACTTGGCCGGGCTGCCGTGGACCGACATGTCGGTGGACCAGGGCTTGGCCCCGCCGATGTTCAACAACAGGAGCCGCACCGCCCGCCCGATGGTGGCGTTGGCCCGGTAGCCCGGACCCAGGGTGCCCCGTCCGCTGTTCAGGCCGATCTGTTCCCGCACCGGCCCGTTGATTATCAGCAACGGCGACACGGGGTTGGTGGTGGTCTGCAGGCCGTGGATGTTGAAGGCGGGCTCGGTGATGGCCTGAACGGCGGCGATCAAGACGGGCATGTATTCGGGGAGGCAGCCGGCCATGACGGCGTTGACGGCGATCTTCTCCACGGTGGCCGACCCGGCGTCGGGGTTGATGTAGCCCACCACCTCTGAGGCGTCCCGCTGGGCGTACTCCAGCATGCCGCGGACCCGGCCGACGGTGGGCGGGACCACCGGCAGCCCGTCGGACCAGCCCTGGTCCAGCATGAACTGGAAGACGGCTTCCGGGGAGTCTTCAATGTCAAATTCAGTGGAGTCCATCTAGTTGTCCGTTTTCGCCGGCACCATATTGTACGGTAAAGTCTGGTGTGACGGGCCGCAAGATTCAAAAAACCGGTGGGTCTCAACTCGTCTCCCGACTCCATTAACGGGCTTGGAGGAACTCCTGGACCGTCATATCGATGTCTCTCGCGATCTGGCGAAGCAGTGGCGGTGCGATATCCCGGCCCTGATGAAAAGGTACTGTCGTACCCCTTCCATCGGAATGTCGATATTGACGGTGCGATCCGCGCCTACGCACCTCAACGAAACCTAACCGAATTAGGATGGCGGCCACTTCACGGGACCGAAGCACCGGCATGTTGCGCATGCTCAGGACACGGACACGCGCTGTGTCCCAACGAATTCTCCTTCGAGTTTCGGGTCACCGTCTTCAAGTAGCATGCCGATGACCTCTCTCAAGTTATCGTTCAGTTCGTCAAGACTTGCCGCTTGGGAATGGGCGCCCGGAAATCCGGGCACGTACCCGATATACAATCCGGTGTCTGAGTCTTTCTCAATAATTGCGGTGAATTCTTTCATTAAAAATCCTCACATAAATGGGAATATGGGAATCGGAGCAATACTCGGGCTCAGACATTAATCCTCAAAGAATTCGCGGTTCGCGAGTGGCTCCAACCCCATTAGCAATCTGGTGAGCGTCGAGGAGATTTCTTAGCGGGACCGGTGTTCCCTGATCGAAAAGAACACGCAATCAAGCAACCTGCGAGGCGCCCCCAAGCTTTTGGCGGCATGGTCGAGAACCGCACGCACCTGCTGATCTGTGACGCCGGGAAACCACTCCAAGAGCTGGGTGGTCTGTGCTCCATCCTCGAAGTTCTCGAACAGCGCGGAAACAGGTACTCGGGTGCCGCGAAATATCCAATCACCGCTTACGCGCTGCGGGTCTCGCTCGACCGCTGAACATGAAAACCAATCCAACATAGCCTAAACCTACCCACGTAGTTGGGAGACGATCAGCTCGACGGCCTCTTTGGCCACGGTCCGCACCACGTCGGGCTCGACGTACTCGGTGAGCTCGGTCTTGGGGAGGACCACCATCGGAGCATCGGGCACGCCGTTGCCCCGCATGGACGCCTTGGCCAGGGCGGTGAACCGTTCGGTAACGAGCACCACCGAGGGCATGCCGTTCTTAATCAGTTTGACGCTGTCGTGGACACTCCACGCGGTGCAGGACCCTCAATTCGCCAGGCCCACGATGGCCACCTGGGCCCGCTCCTCCACCTCGTCGAAAGTTTCTTGGGGGGCGGCCGACGCCAGCGGAATCAACTTCTCAAAGACCTCGGCCACACCGTACTGTTCCTTGAGGATGATGCCGATCTGCTCGGCGATGATGTTCATGCTGGTCCAGCGGTTGTTCAGGATGGCCACCGTGGCCCCTTGAAGGTCGGAGATATGGGGGATGTGGCCGTCCATGGGACGCCACGCCTCCGCAGCGGGACTGAGTATGGACATCTTGCGGGCCATGGTCCTGCTCCTTAACTTCTGCTGTTTGCCTTCAGGTAATTATAGCCCGGCTGCGGCGGCGCTTACCGGTAAGTGGACAGGCTCTTTTCCGGGTCGTAGACCGGGCGCACCATCTCGAAGCGGTCGCTGGTGTGGCAGTACATATTTCCCGCCATACGGCCGGTGGCCATGAGCTTCTCCTGGTTGATTCGGTGGCCGTCGATGACATCGTCCCGGACGTGCATCAACAGAATGGTGCCGATGACCAAACCGTGGGCGTGCTCGCCGGAGCCGATGGGCACCACCTGCTCCAACTTGCATTCCATGTTCACCGGGGACTCGGCGACCCTGGGGGCTTTGACCATCTCGGACGGCGCCTGGGTGAGCCCGGCGATCTCGAACTCGTCCACGTCCTCGGGAAACTCGGCGGAGGTCTTGTTCATGGCTTCCGCAATAGGATCGACCACGATATTGACCACGAACTGCCCGGTCTCTTCGATGTTCCGCAGGGTGTCTTTGCTCTTGTAGCCCGCGCTGCGGGACGACGAGAAAACGATGGTGGGCGGGTCGTAAGCGACGGCGTTGAAGAAAGAGTAGGGGGCCAGATTGACCACGCCGCTGGCGGACACGGTGGACACGAACGCGATGGGCCGCGGCACCACCACCCCGGTCAGTACGCGGTTGAATCCTTCAAAGTTCAGTGGGTCGATCCTCAAGTCAATACCTCCCAGGGTCTTTTGGGGTTTACTCGGTTGCTAGCGGGATTATATCCCGCGGCAGCGGGGCCGCCAAGCTTTGACATTCCAAAGTCCCACTGTTATGTTGGTAGCCGCTCACGCCTGGGGCCTTCCCTGGGCACGGCTATCCAACTGTTCATATCGGCAGGTCATTACGGGAGACAACGGATGAACTGGGCCGAACAAATCGTAAAGACGCTCAAGGACTGGGACACGTCCCTGATCGCCTACGTGCCAGACATATCCATCCACACGGTAACCAGCATCATCGACGAGGACCCCTTCTTCAGACTGGTCTCGGCCACCAGGGAGGAGGAGGCCATCGGCATCGCGGTGGGCTCCTACGCGGCGGGCCGCAACGCCGCCGTGTTCATGCAGTCCAGCGGGTTCGGCAACAGCATCAACGCCCTGGCCAGCCTGTGCATCCCCGCCCGGACTCCCATCCCCATGTTCATCAACCTGCGGGGCGGGGCCGGCGAGTTCAATATCGCCCAGGTGGCCATGGGCCGCGCCGTCAGGCCCATCATGGACCAGTTGGGGTTGGTGCACTTCACCCTGGAGGACGACCGCAACATGGACAAGATACTGGACGGCGCCATGAAGCTTTGCCACGCCAACCGGCAGCCCGTGGCGGTGTGCCTGACCCAACTGCTGCACGGAGGCAAGCTTGCATAGGTTCGAGGCCACTCAGTTAGTATCGCGCCTGGCAGGGGATGCGCCCATCGTCAGCAACTTGGGCCCCAGTTCCGACGAGCTCTGGCACGCCGGGCACCGGGACCGCAATTTCTACACCTACGGCAGCATGGGCCTGTGCTCGTCCATCGCCTTGGGGATGGCCCTGGCCACCAACGAAGAGGTCATATCTCTGGACGGCGACGGGTCTCTGCTGATGAACCTGGGGACCATCGCTTCCATCGGCCGGGAGAAACCCAAGAACCTGACCGTCGTGGTCTGGGATAACGAGCAATGGGGCCAGACCGGGGGCCAGACCAGCCACACCGGAACGGGCACCGACCTGGAGCAGGTGGCCAGAAGCTGCGGCATTACCCGCACCAAGACGGTGTCGGACCTGGAGGACCTTGAGGCCGCCGTCTCGGAGGCCCTCATTACAGATGGGCCCAACTTCATCGTGGCCAAGATCGAAGAGACCGAGTACCTGCCAGTGGCTCCGGTGGAGCCGGAGTTCACGCTCTACCGGTTCCGGAACACCTTCGTGAAACCGCGTCAGCCCGGCCATTAACCGCCCAAGCTGCGCCTACTCCGTCGTCCCGACTTTGGTCGGGACCCAGTGGGTTATTCTTAGACTTTTTTCACTGGGGACAACGGAACCCGCCATCCGGTCCCGGCATCTTAAATGCGCCTGTCGAGCACTATTTCTGGATTCCGGCCTTCGCCGGAAAGACGGAGCTGGTAAATTTAGAAAAGGTCTGGCCTCACGGATTTGTCATTCCGAGGCGCCCCCGACGCATCGGGAAAGAATCTCATTGTTGTCGAGCCAACACTGCTCAGAAACAAAGAGACCCTTCGCTCCACTCAGGGTGACAGTTACGGGACCATGTTCATCGGTCACGCCGAGTGGCCTGGATTCCGGCCTTCGCCGGAAAGACGAAGGCGGGGCATCGGCTTCCCGGCCACTAACCGTCGAACGCTGGATTGGATAAAAAAGGCCCGCCGGCTGGCGGGCCTTTTATTGTTCCAAGATGACTAGCTGACTCTGACCTCGGCTTCCAAACCCTGAAGGGCTTCATCCAACTCGTCTAGGTCAAAAAAGTGGGGGCCGGCGCCGCCGTGGTAGACGACCCTGCCGTCCTTGCCGATCAGATACAGCCGCTCCGGGGCCGCCCCGTAGGCCTCGTCGATGGCGTTGTCCATCTCTTCCACCAGAGTCGGGAGGGAGATGTGCAGTCCGATGGTGCATGACTGAGCCGCCTCTTCGCGCTCCTCGTAATTCTGGTGCTGGCGAAACAGAATGTTTTCGTCGATGTTGGGCTCGACCTGCCAGCCGTCGGTTGGATGGGCTTCCTGAACGTAGACCACGAAGAATTCGACCCGGTCCTTGTACTGGCTATAGAGTTGCTCCATACGCTCGACCTGAGCGCGGAAGGGGGGTCAGGTGTAACTGCCAAAGATCAGGGCGACCGGCCGCCGGCCCTTGAAGCTGGACAGCCGGACCCGCTCGTCGGAGCCCATGCGCTTCAGGTTGAAATCCGGGGGAGAATCGCCTACATGGGGGCCCATCTCGTCCCTGGCCACCACCGCCCCCATGGCCTGGCGCAAGACCACGGTAAGGTCTGCGCCAACCGCATCCAGCATCTCCCGCGCCGGAATCTGCCCGCCGGAGACCGCCTTGCGCTTGGACCGGTAATCGGTGATGAACTGCCGGAACTGTTTCCGGTCATCGTCTTGCAGCTTCCCCATTACCTGGTCCCGGTCTGCTTTCAGCATTCTAGCCTTCCCCTGACATCGGGTCGGCCCGGCCCAAGCCGGGCGCGGTCCGGTTACCGGCCATTGTATTAGCCACGCCTGATGATAACAAGCCGTGGTGGATCAAAGGCTGAAAGAAAAGACCCGGACGGCGCCCATCGCTCCGTCCGGGTCAATCGTGCCGGGTTTAAACCCTTTGGGCTATTTGACGTACTTGTCGAACCAGCCCAGGGTGCGGGTGAAGGCGTCCTTGGCCGCCGGCTCGTTGTAGCTGCCCCGCTCGTCACAGTTGAAACCGTGACCGGCGCCGGGGTACGACTTGAAGTCGTAGGTCACTCCGCTGCCCTTCAACTTCTCCTCGATGGTTACGACATCGGCTGGTGAGGGGTTCTCGTCCGTTTCGCCGAAGTTGCCCATCACCGGAATCTTGATGTTGCCGGTGAGGTCGATGGGGGCGGGGCCGTCGCCGAAGGGCGCCAGGATGCGTCCGCCATAGTAGACCGAGGCGGCGCTGAGGCCCGCGCAACTGGTGGCCGCCAGGTAGGTGATCCGCCCGCCTACGCAGTAGCCAACGATGCCAATCTTCCGGCCGGCGGTCCGCTGGTAGTGGTTCTGCAGGTAATCTATGACAACGTTGATGTCTTCGACGAGCTCGTCATCCCGCAACGCTCCCATGTATTGCTGCACTGCGGGCATCTCGTCGTATCCCAGCTTGGGATTGGGATGCTGGCGGTGGTAGAGAGCCGGGGCAATGGCGACGTAACCGTTGGCGGCGTACTGGTCGCAGACCTTCTCGATGTGGCCGGTGACCCCAAAAGCCTCCATGATCACGACGACCGCCGGGAAGCTGTTGCCTTCGGATGGCGAGGGATGGCTGACGTAGCTCACCATGTCCAATCCCTGAGCACCGCTCAGGTCGTCCATTTCGCGCTCGCCGGGAAATCGTAGATTCTCCCAAAACGATGGCATAGATATTCCTCCTAATCCGTTCTGAAGTCACCCGCTTCTAATTCGTGCGCGCATCGAACCGTGGCCCTGCGGCGGCCACTGCTCTTGAAGCGCCCCTAATCGTCGAACCAGCGAGGTCAGTGAAGATTCTAGCAGAGGGTATAGTGGCGCACAAGCGCGGATACTCCTGAGAGTTATTGCGGGTGTCTTGACCCCGCGCCGCGCGCCGGTGCTATATTGCACCGTCTAATGGCCTAAATGGCAGAGATACGGCGCGTGAGAAGACTTTCGGGTCTAATAGGGAGGAAGTATGTTCGGATGGCGTGCGCGGATCGGAGTGATCGTTTCGCCGCCCAACACGGTGGTTGAAGGCGAATTCGTTCAGATGGCCCCGGAGGGTGTCTCGGTACACGCCGCCCGCCTGGGCCGTCCGGAGGGTCTGGCCGGCCGATTGGGGGCCGACGTTGTCCGGCAGACGAACGACGATCTGCCACGGGCCGCCAAGTCGCTGGACGAACTGCGGTTGGACGTGGTTGTCTTCGCCCACACTGCCGGGTCCATGGTGCAGGGGCCGGAGTACGATGCCCAACTGTTGACCATGATGGAGTCAACGGTGGGCTGCCCGGCGGTCACCACCGCCAGCGCCGCCGTCGCCGCATTGACCCAGGCCGGGGTCAAGCGGCTGGCCCTGCTCACGCCCTATCCGGAGCAGATGACCCTGATGGAGCAGGAGTTTTTGGAGATGACGGTGCCTGGATTGAAGGTGGTCTCCCACCGCTCACTGTCGGTGGCGTCGGGACTGGCCATCGGCGATCTGGAGCCGGCGGTGGCCTACCGGGAGGCCCGGAACATCGACACCGGACAAGCGGATGCCCTGTTCCTCAGCGGAACCAACTGGCGGACCGTAGACGTGGTCCAGAAGCTGGAATCGGACCTGGGCATGCCGGTTTTCACCGCCAATCAGGTGACTATGTGGGCTACCTTGGGCAAGCTGGGTATACCAGCCACGCCGGGTTACGGCAGCGTCATGGACCAGAGCTAGCCGGAGGCGCCTTCCGACAGCCCCTGAATTGAACGGAGCCAGCCGGCGGGGTTAAAGGATGTGGTACAGGAGCAGGTGTTCCCGCAACACGTCCACCGCGAAGTCGTTCTCAACGTCGCGCCAGACCGAGTGAATGTGATTTGCCCCGTCCTGGCGGTTGTCGAACTCGACCACGAAGTTTCCCCCGTGGATGCGGTAGTAGTGGGGCGAGTCCTTGGAAACAGGCCCGGCCCAAGCGAAGTGCAGATGGTCCAGCCCCGTCTTCTTGAGGTCGGCCAACTTCTGTTCGGCCAGGTCGGAGCGCACCTGGTTCACGTACTCCGCGACCAGAGCCATCAACAATTCTTTCTGCGCGCCGTTCATCTTGGACGCCGGAAGACCCTCGTAGGTCATTAACGAGGCTTTGGAGGCGTTGAAGGTGACGATGTCGGCCGGTGCGGCGTCGCAGATGATCGATTCAGCGACCTGCTTTTCGTCCAGGGAATCCATCAGGTCGAAGGCCAGGTCCTCGCGGCCGCCCAGGATGCGGAGACCGTTCTTGGGGCCCTTCCGGACCTCGGCAGGGTTGGCCCCGAAGAAGAAGGGGGTCATGCCGATGACCTTGTCGCCCCAGACGCTGAAGTGGATTGAGACATGGTGCCCTTCAACCCTCCAGCCCCAGGGGTCGTTCCCGCCGGGCTCGCCGAAGATGGTGAAATAGTAGAGAGAGGTATCCCGGGTGAAGGTGATCCGGCCCTGTTCTTTCTCCAAGGGACCAAGGACATCTTCGTGCTCGATAATCAGCTTGGCTTGTTCGTAGGACTCGGAGGTGAGGCCGCTGGCCATCACCGCCATCGCCAGGTCCCGCTGTGCGGGCTCCATGTCCCGCAGGGGCAGGCCGTGGCGGTTCATCGGCGGGTAGTACCAGAAGATCCGCTCGCCGTCCATGTATTCGAATATCGCCTTGGCTTTCTGCTGGCCGTTCAGGCTGCTGACAAAGGCTTTGGCGGCGTCCACCATCTGGGCGACTGCCTGCGGAGTTTCGGCTTGCTGTGTGGCCATATTGGGCCCTCCTTCCGGATGGGTCCTTCCAGTCGTATCCCGCAACTGGAAGGACTGCTCGTATTTTCTGGGAGTGTAGAGAGGGACAGATTAACTGTCAACCCAGAGGGAGCGTGACTTAGACCGGTTCCCCTTCTAAGCCTGGGGAATCACCCGCAGCAGAGCGGCTTCCAGTTCATCGAAGGTGGCGAAGCCCTCGAAGCGGTCATCAATCCGACCGTCGGCATCCAGGATAAAGGTCCAACTCTCGTTGAAGTAGTCCTTGATGGACGTTAGGCCCCAGTCATCCACCACGCTGAATATCTCGGCCCGGTCCAGGTCTCCCTGGATCTCGTCGGGATTGTCGTAGATCTCAACGTGGATGAAATTCGCTTGTCCGGGGTGCGCGTCCTTAAGTTCGCTAACCGTGTCCACCTGGGGCCCGCAGGTGGGGCTGGTGCAGAAGGCCGGACTGGCGAACACCACGACCGACGGCAAAGAGTTCTCCACCGCCTCTTTGATGGACAACTGGTACAGGTCCGGGTCGGGGGTGTAGTCCGTGGTTATCTTCTCGATGTCTCCCCCGTCGCCCAGGGTCTTGGTGAGACTGAGCGGCGCCATGCTCCCCAGCGCCGGGACCGGCGATCTCTCCATTACTTCCACATCTATCTGAGTCTGGTCCACGCCGCTGGGGTTATCCACCTGGATGTCCAGCCGCCACCGGCCGGCACGGTCGAAGTTGGCGTAGGTGCTGTACGACCCGCGAACGCCGTAGGGCCATAGGTTGAACGCCGCTTCGGTCGTTATGCCCGGCGTCTCGCCTGGCGTGCCGTCGCCGTCCAGGTACACCGGAGTGACCAAGGCGATGGGAGCTTTGATCAGGCCCTTGGACGTGGTCAGCAGGAACGCCACCCGCTGCACTCCCACCTCCAAAACGGTGGTGGCCAAGATTGGGGTAATGGCCGTGGGGTCGGCGGGGGTCGAGGTGGGCCGTGGCGCCGGCGTGGCCGATGCCGAAGAACCACAGGCCACCGCCAGGGCGATGCCGAGTGCGGCCAAGACCGGGAACACCCGTGAGGAACTCAATTGGAGTCTTGGGATTCTCTTTCTGATGCTATTCATGGTCCTGTCCGGTAAACGCCGAATGTGAAGGCGAAGATGCCGAAATCATCTGAATTGGAGCTCATGGTCAGGGCGTTGTCCTTGGCGTAGGCCGGGGCCTCCACCACGTTGTACATCCTGGGTTCGTTCACGGTCAAAAAGCTCTCGCCGTTTGCGGCGATGGTTACGTCCTGGCCCTTGTTCTCCTCGGTTAGAAATTCCCCGTTCAGCGTTATCTGCACGGTGTAGGGCTGACCGGACTCGGAGGTCAATACCGCGTTCAGGCTGCGGGCCGAATAGACCAACGAGAGGACGTCCTCGTACCCGGTTGTCTCCCGCCCGTGGCGCGTGTGCTCGGGGCCCACCACCCACCTGCCGTCGAAGTAGATGAGTCCGGGCTTGAGCTCTTCGGGCGCTTTCAATTCCACAACTGAGCCGGTGTTCTTGAAGAACTCGGATTGGCGAACGTATTCTCCCAACTCCGCCAGCACGAACCCGGCGTATAACTCGCGGGTTACGGTGGCGTCGCGCGTCTCGATGAAGGTCCGGTCCACCGGTTGGTCTCCGGAGGGATCGAAGGGGTTCTCCAACAGGCTGGCCCCGGCGTCCTTAAGTAAACTTCGTATCTGTTTCTCGGTCTCGTCGTATGCCCCTTCTCCAAAGTGGGTGTAACGGACCATTCCGTCTTTATCAATCAGGTACTTTGCCGGCCAAAACCGGTTGGAGTAATTTCTCCACGTCTCGAAATCGTTGTCCTGGGCCACGGGCCAGGTGATGCCGTTGTCTCTGGTGGCCTGAAGCACGTTGGAATAGTCTTTCTCGAATTCAAATTCGGGGGAGTGGACCCCGATTATCACCAGGCCGTCGTCGGCGTATTTGGCGTACCATTGCTTGAGGTAGGGAAACGTCCTGATGCAATTGACGCAGGTGTAAGTCCAGAAATCGACCAACACCACCTTGCCCCGAAGCTCTTCAATGGTCAGAGGCTCGCTGTTGATCCAGGCCTTGATCCCTTTGATCTCAGGCGCTGGGAAACTGGTGCAGGCGGCGGAGATCATGATGACGGCCAGTGCAGTCAGCGCCAGCTTGGCCGGAGATACCAATGTTCTTTTCACTAAGGTCCCGTATCGTAAACGCCGAAGGTGAAGGCGAAGAGCCCGAAGTCCGGGGAATTTGAGGACATCTTGAGGGTCTCACGCCGGACATACGAGGGATTGCTAATCACATTGTAGAGCGTTGGAGATGTGACCCAAAGATAGCTTTCACCGTCATCGCCGATGATGATGTCGCTGCCCTTGTTCTCTTCGGTGAGGTATTCATCGTTAACCGTGATCCGCACTTTGTACGGTTCGCCAGAGTCTGAGGTCAATACCGCGTTCACTGAGGTCGCCGAATAGACTAGGGCCAGATAGTCCTCGAAGGACTCGGTCGTTCTGCCGTGGGTCGAACTCTCCGGCCCAACACGCCAAGGCCCTTGGAAATAGAGGTTGTGGGGCTCCAATTCACCGGTGATGGTGAAGTCGGCCACCTGGTCCTTGTTTTCATAATACTGCATCTGGCGGACGTATCCGCCGCGGCCGTACCGCAGGTCCCCCTCTCCCCGCTCGTAGCCGCCGTAGAGCTCTCGGGTGACCTCGGCGTTCCGGGCTGACAGGTAACCCGGGTCCAGGGTCTGGTCTTCGGGCAGCGGGAGGTTTTCGTCCAGGAACGCTGGGTTGGTTTCCGCCAGCAACTCACGGATCACATCTTCGGTCTCAGCGTAATCACCCTCGCCGAAATGGGTGTAACGGACCACCCCGTCCTTGTCGATGAGGTATTTGGCGGGCCAGAACCGGTTGCTATACCGGCGCCAGGTCACAAAGTCGTTGTCTTGGGCCATCGTCCAGACCAGGGCGTCATTCTGGGTGGCCTCCACCACGTTATCGTAGATCTTCTCAAATTCGAATTCGGGGGAGTGGACGCCCACAATCACCAGACCGTCGTCCGCGTACCTGGAGTGCCACTGTTTGAGAAAGGGATAGGTGCGGATGCAGTTGATGCAGGTGTAGGTCCAGAAATCGATCAATACGACCCTGCCGCGAAGTTCCTCCATGGTCAGAGGGCCGCCGTTGATCCAGGCTTCGATGCCGCCGAACTCAGGCGCGAGGTTGCCGACCGCGCCGCCCACCATCCGGTCAGCGTTGGCAGTGGCGGATTTGGTGGCCAGCAAATCGGCAGGGGCGGATGTTTGCTCCTGGGTGGCCCCGCCGGCAACAGGGATGGACGGCGGTTCCTGGGTGGCCGCAGCAGCGACAGGGACGGACGATTGTTCCTGAGTGGCCGACGGCCCGGGCGTTTCCGCCGTTTCAGAGCCTCCGCAAGCAACCACCACAAAAACGAAAGCCATGACCGCCGCGGCCAGCACCAGCAATCGATTGCTGGGGGCGGTGGTCCGCAACCTGGAAAACATCGCTAACATATGCACCTATCGTGGTCTTCGGCCCGCCGCGGGGCTTCTCGGCCGGAGTCAGTTTAATATCTGCGTCGGTAGAATTTACGGGCGCAACCAAGATACGGATTTAATCGAATTTGAACCGGGGCGCATGGCGATCCGTATAAAGATAACCGTGCACGGCGGCGGCACATACTCGATGGGGCATGCCCTCCGGGCGGCCGGTGACGGCCCTCGGACCGGGCTTCTGGCTGCTGTGATAAACTCTGGCCATCAGCTATGGGTCCAGTATTGATCCAGTCTACAGCCAACCGTCGGAGAAGCAGGTGAAAGAGACCCAGTCAGCCGTCGGCGTCGCCCGGGAAATCGTCGAGAACGTTTCCAAGGTGATCGTCGGTAAGAAGCCGGTGATCGAGCAGGCCTTGGCCGCAATCATCGCCCAAGGCCACCTACTGATCGAGGATGTGCCTGGGGTTGGCAAGACTATGTTGGCCAAGAGCATCTCGGTTTCCATCGGTTGCTCATTCAAGCGGATCCAGTTCACCCCCGACCTCCTGCCCAGCGATATCGTGGGCGTTTCCATCTACAACCAGAGCACCGGAGAATTCCAGTTCCGGCCGGGACCCGTGATGGCCCAGGTGGTCTTGGTCGATGAGATCAACCGTGCCACTCCCAAGACCCAGTCTGCCTTGCTGGAGGCCATGGAGGAGTTGCAGGTAACGGTGGACGGGGTGACCCGCCCCCTGGAAAAGCCCTTTGTAGTGATGGCTACCCAGAACCCCATCGAATACGAAGGGACATTTCCCCTTCCGGAGGCCCAGCTTGACCGCTTCTTGTTGCGCATCAGTCTGGGGTATCCCAGCTTCTCCGAAGAGCTCTCGGTCATTGAGCAACAGGAGCAGACCCATCCCATCGAACAACTGGAGGCTGTCGCCACCCCTGAAGATATGATCAGCCTGCAGAATGCCGCCAAGAATGTCTACGTGGACGGCACCGTGCGGGAGTATATTGTTGGCCTGATCGAGGCGACTCGAAGTCACGAGGACGTTTATTTAGGTGCGTCGCCGCGGGCGTCTCTGGGCATGTTCCGGGCCGTCCGGGCGATGGCCCTATTGCAAGACCGGGACTACGTAATTCCGGATGACGTTAAGGACTTGGCCTACGCCGTGCTTGCCCACCGGTTGATCCTCGCCCCATCCGCCCGTATGCGGGGCCTGCAGACCAGGCAGGTTATCGACGGGCTGCTTGATTCGGTGGCAGTCCCCGGCGCAAGCCGCTAACCGGTCTTCATCAATGGCGCAACTAATGGCGCAACTCCGTAATGCCGGTAAGCCGATATCCGGCGAAGCCCATCCCACCGCAATATGCGCCATAACGCCAGCTTCTTGTGTGGAGGCCAAGCATGAATAGGCGGGCCCTTGGCATGCTGGTACTGCTGGTGGTGGTGGCCTTCTATGCCTTTGGCACCGGCTTCGATTTCTTCTTTAGATTTCTTTACGTTCTTCTTTTGCTCACGGGCATCGGCTTCTTCTGGGCCTGGCTCAATCTTCGCGGCATCGACCTGAGTGTCACCAGGGAAGCCAACAGAGGTCAGGTGGGCGGTTATCTGGTGGGGCAGGTTTCGATCATCAACCGCACCAGACTGCCCAAGTCCTGGCTGGAGGTTGCGGAAGCCACCGGCCCGTCCGCCGACACCAGCGGCCGGGGCCTGGCCTTGGTCCGTGAGCAGGTACGAAGTTGGCGCGTCCGGACCTATCTGGCCAAGAGGGGCGTTTTCCGCTCGGGGCAGATCCGGGTAGTTAGCCAAGACCCCTTTGGACTTTTCCGCCTGCACCGAGAGTTTCTGGACCCCCATCCATTCATCGTTTTCCCCGCCATTGAGCCGTTGCCCGACCTGGACGCCCGGTTCGCCGGTCTGCCCAGCGACAGCCGGGTTACCCGCCGCTGGGAACAGATCACCACCGACGTGTCCTCGATCCGCGCCTACACCGAAGGCGACAGCATGCGCCGCATCCACTGGCCCTACACCGCCCGCATGAACGAGTTGATGGTCAAGGAATTCGACATGGGGCTGTCGGCGGAGGCTTGGGTGTTGCTGGACATGCACGAAGACTCCCATTTTGGGGTGGAACAGGACGAATTGAACAATACCGAGGAGTTGTCAGTCACCGTGGCCGCGTCGATCATCGACCGCCTCATGGACCAGTCGATGCCGGTGGGGTTGGCGTCCAACGGCGACCAAGAGCACATATACCGGCCGGACAGCAGCCCGGAGCAGCGCGGGCGCCTCATGGAAACCCTCTCCGAAGTGCGGGCCCACGGCCAACGCCCGCTGCAGCAGTTCATCTACGACATCCGTTCCCACCTGAACCGGTACAACGCGCTGACAGTGGTGACTTCGTCCATCGACACAGGATGGGTCGCGTCGCTCAATGACCTGCGCCGCCAGGGTGTGAAGGTTGCGGTGGTTTTGGTGGACCGGTCCAGTTTCGGTTCACCGGAAAACATGGACGGTCCGGTTGAGGCCCTGAGCGCCAACCTGATTCCGGCTTATGTGGTACGCCGCGGCGACAATCTTAACGACGCTCTCCAAGTACCAGTCCGGGAAATACCGCGAAGCTGGACCTCAGGCGTGGCTGGAGGCGTTGAATGACCTCCGAAGCGCTGAGCGGCCGCGCGCCCGCACGCCAACGGATAAACACCGATGCCATTGCTGATGGCATCGGCGATGGCATCGGCTCGCTGGAGCGCACCCTGCGGCCCAAGGAAGGCTGGATCGCCGGAGCTTTATTGGTGCTCAACTTGGTGGTGGTGGTCGTATCGGTGGAGCAGGCCGATTGGGTGGCCTCGCCAAATCTGGTCCTGTTGCTCTTCCTGGCGATGTTGACCGGGCTGGCCCTGTACCGGATCCCCATCTGGTCGGCCGTCCTCTTGCCCGTGGGTCTTGCGGTGGGCTTCGGGTTAATCCTGTGGCAACTTTCGTCCTTCAGCATCGATGGAGTCAGCGTGGGCGGGGCCGGACAGGTCTTGACGCGTCTGGACCTGTGGCTGGACGCGGCGCGCTCCGGTTCGATCAATATCGACCGCCTCCCGTTTTCCTTTGTGCTGATGACCGCGACTTGGCTGACCGGGTTTCTGGGTTCATGGTTGTTCTTGCGCTACGGCAATTTCTGGGGTGTCTTCGTCCTAGGTGGCATCGGTCTGCTGTCCAACCTCACCTTTCTCCCGCCCAACACCGCCTTCCACCTTGGGTTTTACCTGTTCACCGGCTTGCTGCTGGTCGCGCGGGTCCAGGCGATAAGGCGCAAACATGAATGGGAGCGGCGCGCGGTCAAAGTGGATGATCACCTTGCCGGCCTGTCGCTATCGGACAGTTTTGCGTTGACGGTCCTGGTGATCGTGGTGGCGTTCTTGCTTCCGGTGGCTCCCAAATTGGGTGTGGTCAACGACGCTTATGAGTCCATGCGCAGCCCTTTGGAGTCGATGGAAGACGATTTCAACCGGCTGTTCGCCGGCCTGCCGGCCCGCCGGCCCATGGGCTTCCGCATCTGGGGCGATGTGATGGCCCTGCAGGGGAGCATCAATCCCACAACGGCCCAGGTGCTGTGGGTGGATTCGCCGGCGGAAATGTATTGGAAGGCCAGGACCTACGGCACCTACAACGGAAAAGGGTGGCTCTCTAAGAATACGGTGACCGTGCCTTTGGGAAACGCTCCCGAATTCTCCCTGGGCATGGTTGACCGTCTGCGGGCCGAGATCACCTACACCGTAACGCCACTGTACGCCTCCAAGAAGCTCTTCGCGGGAGACCAAGTCTTGGAGGTCGACCGCGATGTCACGATCGAGACGCAGGCCCCGCCGGTCTTCACCATCGACGTGGCGGAGTTGCAGCGGGGTGCAGTCCTTCCCCACTATCTGAGGGAGGTCGGCGAGGCCCTCGTTCAGACGGTTAAGACCGGCGGCGTCGCCACAAGCGACCGGGACCTAGCCCGGTCTCTGCCATTCCAATTCCGATTGGATGAGGTAAGCCGGGAAGAGGGACGAGTATCGCGGGTGCAAATCACGGAAGCGCTGCCGGCCATACCTGAGGTCCTGTCAGTCGGCAGCCCCGGCGGCAAGTTCAAAATCGGGGAACCCTATCAGGTGACGTCGGCAATCTCATTAGCTACTCCAGACGAATTGCGCCTCGCCGGTTTGGCATACCCGGCTTGGGTGTCGGAGCGCTACACCCAGTTGCCTTCGGACCTGCCACAACGGGTACGCGACTTGGCCTACAGTGTGGCCCAGGGAGAAAGGACACCCTACGACAAAGCCAAGGCCTTGGAGCAATTCCTGCAGACCTCCTTCTCTTACAACCTCAGGGTGGACCCACCACCCTTCAACGCCGATGGTGTGGACCATTTCCTGTTCACCCTTAAGCAGGGCTACAGCGAGTATTTCGCCTCCTCCATGACCGTGATGTTGCGTTCCGTGGGCGTTCCTTCCAGGTTGGCAGTGGGTTACGCCACCGGAGACCAGGTTGGGGAGGAGGAGACGTATGCGGTGACCGACAGCCACAGCCATGCCTGGGTGGAGGTATATTTCCCTAGATTTGGCTGGATACCCTTCGAGCCGACGCCCGGGAAGGCACTGCCCGATTCCTATCAGCCGGGGGCTGACCGCCGGGCGGAGCTGGCCAGGGGCCTGGCCGATATAGAACCCCTGGACGAGGCCTGCTTCGACGAACTGGATGACTGCTTCGACGAACAACAATCGCAGGCGGACTTCGGGGGCGGGGCCAACATCAACCGGGGGAATCCATTTATTGGTCTGTGGCCCTGGCTGCTCAGCGTGGTGGGGGGATTGTTCGTGTTATGGGGAATCGTGCGCTGGTTCTGGAACAGGTTCATGTCAGTGCCCAGCGATCCAAGGCTGGCATTCCAGCGCCTGACCACCCTGGCATCCATGGCCGCAGCGGGCCCAGCGGAGTACCAGACACCCTTTCAGTTCGGGCGCCGGCTGCAACAGGTCCTACCGGACCAGGAGAGGCCGGTCTCCATCATTGTGTCCGCCTACGTGCGCAGCCGCTACGGCAAAAAGACGCCGGCGGCCAGCGAGCGCCGCCTGTTCGCGGTGGCGTGGCAAAAACTGCGGCTGCCCATGCTGTGGGCGGTGGTCAGAAGGAGGGTACGGTGAGGGGAGACAAATACCACCTGGTCGAATTACCCATGGGCTGGATGGTCCTTCTCGCCGGAGAAGATGGACTGAAGCGCGCATCGTTGAAACCTTCGCCCCAGGACGCCCTGGAAGACTTGGGGTCGGACCTGGACGGCGCGGACGACGACCCGGACGCCTTCATCGAGGTGGTGGAACGCCTGCACCGCTACGCCGGCGGGGACATGACGGCGCTGGACGGGATAGAGCTGGACTTTTCCGGTGTGACGCCCTTTTTCAACGCGGCCTGGAACGCTTGCCGGAGCATCCCTTCGGGCGAGACCAGGAGCTACGCGTGGTTGGCCGCCGAAGCGGGGAGCCCGCTGGCGATGCGGGCCGCCGGGCAGGCCATGGCCCGCAACCGGTTCTCGCTGATCATCCCCTGTCACCGTGTGATTGCCAGCGACGGAGGTCTGGGCGGGTACGGCGGCGGGGGACTGGGAGTAAAGGCCCGGCTGCTGCAGATGGAGTTGGGCGGGCTGAAGTAAAGGCCACTCCTCACATCTGGCAACGATTGATATACTAACGCGCAATCAACGGAAGCGCGGAGGGAGCAGATTGGTGGACGGCAACGCAGGCGGAACTACATCCAGCGAGCATTGGGCTGACATTGGAGACCTGCAGGTCCGCTATCTGGACTGGGGCGGCGACGGCCCCCCGTTATTGGCCCTCCACGGACTGGCATCTTCAGCCCATTGGTACGACATCGTGGCGCCCATGCTCCGGGACCGCTACCACATCATCGCCCCCGATCAGCGCGGCCACGGTCAGACCACCAACGCCCCCAGCGGCTATGACTGGAAGACCCTATGCGACGACCTCGCTGGATTGCTGGACCACATCGGTTTGGACGTAGTGGCGGTGATGGGCCATTCCTGGGGCGGCAACGTCGCCACCAATTTCGCCGCCTATTACCCCGGCCGGGTGAGCCGGCTGATCATGATTGACGGCGGCTTCTTCGATGGGAGGCTCTTCACTGGAGCGACATGGGAGTCGTTCTCCCACCGGGTGCGCCCCCGGGACGTGACCGGGAACCGGCAGGATTTCTTGGAACGGCTCCGCGACCAAATGGGCGAGATTTGGAGCGAAGAGTTAGAACGCATCGTCCAGACCATGGTCTACGAGGATGAGGACGGGCAGATCCAGGACATTCTGCGTCCGGAGAACCACGCCCAAGTGATCCGGGCGATGTGGGACGATCCGGCGTCCGTGACACTGCCGAAGATCGAGTGCCCAACTTTGATCGTCGCCGCTGGGCCCACTCCCGATCGTGCCGGCTCCGAATTTGCCGAGACCCGCCGCCGGATGGTAGCGGCAGCAGAACAATATCTCAGCAATTGCCGCGTCTACTGGGTCGCGGAGACCATCCACGACATCGGTTATCACAAGCCCCAGGAATTGGCGCAGGTGATCGACGGCTTCCTAGCGGAAGGGTAGATGTCGTCAGTAGCGCTCGAGAGGTGATTCGTAATAACTTTCGGTTTCTTGTTCAGTGAACCTGCTGGACATGTTTGGCGGCCTCCAGGTACTCGACGAAACGGTTCTCCTCGTCGACAAGAATCATCTTCGGGTCGATGGGCTTCTCGGTAACCTCGAAGGACATGATGATCAGGCAGTTGCCCTTGGAGCTCAGCCGGGCCGCGGCCCCTTGGACCGAGCACACGCCAGACCCGCGCTCGCCGGCGATGGCGTAGGTCTCGAACCGGTTGCCGTTGGTCACATCGCAGACCAACACCTTTTCGAAGTTCCACAGGTCGGTCCTGTCCATCAGGTCTTGGTCAATCAGGATGCTGCCCACGTAGTCCGGGTTGGCATCGGTCACCCAGGCGCGGTGAATCTTTGACTTCAGTACAACTCTCATTCTTTGTTTCCTGCTCGATACTATCGATTTAAGATCATCGCTCGCCGTTATCTGAGTTTGTTTCGAATTTTTGGCCTTAATTTTGACCGCAATTTTCTGTATCGATACTCGACATAGAATTCAGCAATGTCGCCATTACGTTGGCGGGTATTAGGGGTAGGGAAATACGTGGGTTATGCGGTTGGAGGTGGGAGTTAAGGCTCGCAGGGGACGGCGTGATTATTGCGGGAGCGGATTTCCGCGGGAGACGGGGGAGCGAGATATTGGGAACGGTTTAAAGCTGCCCTATTGGAAAACGGCTCCTTCGACGGGCTGTAACAATACTCCGACATTTTCTCGTCCGGCGTGATTGACGTTTCGGAAGCAGCGCCTTGCCGCTGCCTTCCAGGCCTGCTCAAAGGCTGCGGCGAGCATTGCCGGGGATTTTACCAGCGAGCCCAGAGCCGGTCAAGGTGGTGGACGTCGGTGTTTTGTTGATCTGCGGGCTGGTTGTCCGTGAGGCGGAAGCAGCCACGTTGTCTTGCTAATAGAATTTGAAGAAATCGTAACCAGCTATTGATTATTCTTGAGCATTCCGGGAATTTGCCTTAGCGGGTCCGCAACTCAGGGGTGAGCCAGCCGGGAAACCGGCATTTCCCTTTTAATCTTCGGAGTGGCAGGCCGGTAAAATCGACCGACACCGGCAGGGCGCGCGGCTAGAAAGGTGGCTCGTCGCCTGCGGCTTCCGCTCCCACGGGTGCGGACACGTCGGCAGCGGGCGCCACCGGAGCCTCAGCCACTGGGGCCGGCGTGGAATCGGAGTCGTCAGCGGTCTCGGGGGCTGCTTCGGAAGACGTCTTAGGGTCCGGATCAGCGGCTTCAAGGGGCATGTTTACGGACACCTCGGCCGGTGGCTCCATGCCCAAACCCAGTTCCTGATAGACCGCCACCGTGTCCGGCCCCAACAATTCTTCCAGGCGGGCGTGCAGTCCCTCGCAATAACCGGTGCTGACCACCGGCAGGTCCATACGGACCCGTTTTTCGCCGGTGCGAATGTCCAGATTCACCCGGTCCCGGCCGGGATATTCCAGTAGGACGCCGATGACTTCCCTCAGCAGATGGGCGTCATGACTCGGATCATCGGACTCGGTTACCGCCAGGCGGACCACCTTCTGTGGTTCCGCGGGGACGTTGTTGCCTGTGGTCATTTGCGCCTTCTTTTCACTTATGCTGTGATCGGTGGCTTTGCGGCCATTTCCATTGCCGTTATAGCCGTTCCCATTATTCTTGTGCCCATTGCGGGCCTTGACCGGCGGCGGGGGCACCGCCGGGTTCTCCGGGTCGTATTCCACCGCGGCGTCGCAGGCAAGGGACATCTGGTCCCCGCGCAACCGCAGCCGCCCGGTGACCAACACCAGCCGGCCACCCTGCCACACCTCCGCGGTCCGCTGCAGGGTATCGGGCCATACCATCACTTCCAGGAAACCGCCCAGGACTTCGAGGCTCACGATGAAGAAGCGTCTCCCTTCCCGGGTGGTGCGCTCGGTGACGGTTGAGACGTAGCCCAGCATGTTGATGGACCGGCCGGACATCTCATCGTCCAACTGGTCCAGGGAATTGAGGGCCCCGCCGGTATCCATGGCGCCCAGGGTACGGAGCGGACTGTGGGACAGGGCCATCCCCAACAGTTCCCTTTCCCAATCGGCCTTCTCCTGGTCTGAAACGTCGGGAGCGGTCAGAGGTATTCCGCTCATACCCGCGGCGTCCGAAACCTCATTGTTCCCTTCGAACATACTGCTCTGGCCCGAGTCGCGGGTGCGGGCTTCCCTTTGGGCCGTGGCGATGACCTGGTCGAGAGCGCCGATCACCGCACCTCTGGAGGCGAGGCTGTCAAAGGTCCCGGCCTTGGCCAGGCTTTCCATTGTGCGGCGGTTCAGGCCGGAAGCGCCGGCCCGGCGGCAGAAATCGTCGATGGACTTATAAGGCCCGTTCTCTTTGCGTTCTGCCACGATGGGGCGGACCGCGCCCTCTCCCACCGTTTTGATGGCGGCCAACCCGATCCTGAGACCAGGGCCGCTGGGGGCGTCGTCGCCCTGACCGCCCGTGTCATGGTCAATACAAAAGAACTCGTCTGACCGGTTGATGTCCGGCAGCAGGATGGGGATCTGCAGCCGGAGACACTCGTTCATGGAGCTCAGAGTCTTCTCCGGGTTGTCCAGCCGGGAGTTGAGCACCGCGGCCATGTATTCCACTGGGTAATGGTTCTTGAAATAGGCCGTCCAGTAGGAGATCAGGGCGTAGCTGACGCTGTGGGCTTTGTTGAACGCATAACCGGCGAACGGTTCGATCAGGTCGAATATCTCGATGGCCACTTTCTCGTCGTAGCCCTTTTTCTGGGCGCCGGCGACGAAATTCACCCGCTCTTCGGCCATTAGGGAGGCGATCTTCTTGCCCATGGCCTTGCGCACGATATCGGCCTCCCCCAGGGAGTAACCGGCGAATTGCTGCAGGATCAACAGCACCTGGTCCTGGTAAACGATGACACCGTAGGTCTCGTCCAGCAGCTCCTTGAAGCTGGGGTGGGGGTACGAAATGGGCGTGCGGCCGTGTTTGGCCTCGATAAATGTCTCGATATTCTCCATTGGGCCGGGGCGGTAGAGGGCGATCATAGCCGCGATGTCGCCCAGATTGGAAGGCTTCAGGTCCTTGATGTACCGCTGCATCCCCGCGCTTTCAAGCTGGAACAGGTCGGTGGTGTTGCCCGATGAAAGCAATTCGAACGTGGTCGCGTCATCCAAGGGCAGGGTCTGGAGATCGATCTCCACTCCTTGGCTCTCGCGCACCAGCTTGACGGCCCGGTCGAGGATGGTCAGGTTGGTCAACCCGAGAAAGTCCATCTTCAAGAGACCCAAGCGGGCCACCGGGTCCATCGAGAATTGGGTCATAAGCACAGGGCTGCTTTCATCGCCCCGCACCGGCCGCTGCAAAGGCACGGTCTCGATGAGGGGTTCGTCGGCGATCAACACCCCGGCGGCATGGGTGCTCACATGGTGGACGATACCCTCCAGGCCTTGGGCGTTGTCCACCAGCTTGGTGACGTCGGGCTCCTGCTCGTAGGCGGTCTTAAGCTCGGGACTAACGCGCAAGGCATCGTCTAGGGTACGGGCCTTCAAGGGGACCATCCGCGCGATGCGGTCCACGTCCCCGTAGCCCATGCCCAGGGCGCGGCCCACGTCCCGGAGCGCCGCCTTGGCGCCCAAAGTTCCAAAGGTGATGATCTGGGCCACCCGGTCGCTGCCGTAGCGCTTGATGACGTAGTGGAGGACTTCGTCCCGGCGGTCGTCTTGGAAATCCAGGTCGATGTCGGGCATCTCTTTGCGTTCCAGGTTGAGGAAACGCTCGAAGACCAGCCGGTACTCCAAGGGGTCCACGTCGGTGATGCCCAGGCAGTACAGGGCCACGCTGGCGGCGGCGCTGCCGCGGACTCCGTAGAGTATGTTGCTCCGCCGAACGAAGTTGATGATGTCCCAGACCACCAGGAAGTAGTTGGCGAAACGGGTGTGGCGTATGACGTCCAACTCGTAGCGGAGCCGGTCTTCGGCCTCGGGTGTCGGGTGGGGGTAGCGGCGGCGGAACCCCTCTTCGCACAACTGGACCAGGTACTCGTCGGCGTCCATGTCGTTGGGCGTCGCGTATTTGGGTAGGTGGCTCTGGCCGAAGTCAAGCTCAACGTTGCACATGTCGGCGACCACCTGGGTGTTCTCCAGGGCCGGGACAAAGTCCGGGAAGAGCTGGGCCATCTCTCCTGGGCTTTTTATGAAGTAGGAATCGTCCTCCATCCGGAGGCGCTTTTCGTCTTGCACGGTGGTGCTGGTCTGGATGCAGATGTAGATGTCTTGCAGGGGAGACTCCGCCTGGTGCACATAATGGGCGTCATTGGTGACCAATAGCGGTATATCCAGCTTCTGTCCCAAGGCGATCAAGCCTTCGTTGATCCGGGGCAATTGGGGGACGTGCTCGTGGCGCTGGATCTCCAAGAAGTAGCCGTCGCCGAACAGTTCCTTGTACCAGCCGGCGGCGCTGGCCGCCGCGTCGTCGTTGCCGTCGGCGATCAGGCGTGGTATCTCGGCGGAGGGACAGGCGGACAGCACGGCCAGGCCTTGGCCGTATTCCTCAAGAATGCCTTTGTCGATGCGGGGACGGTAGTGAAATCCGTCCACATGGGCCTTGGTTACCAATTGCATCAGGTTGCGGTAGCCGGTGTTGTCCCGGGCCAGCAGGACCAGATGGTTGGGGCTGCGCTCGGAGGGGTCTTTGTCAAAGCGGCTGTTGTGGGCCACGTAGACTTCACAGCCGATGATCGGCTTTATGCCGGCCTCTTTGCACGCCGAGTAGAAATCGACCACCCCGTAGAAGGTGCCGTGGTCGGTGATGGCCAGGGCATCCATCCCCAGTTCCTTGGTACGGGCAACCAGGCTGGGAATACGGCTGATGCCGTCCAGCATGCTGTACTCGGTGTGAACGTGAAGGTGCGTGAACACTAAACCCGTCTGCCTCCCCACAAAATGCGGCCGCACGGTCCGCATAATACCAGGGCGGGGCCACCCAGATCGTGGGTCCCTCGCTCCCGGCAGTGGCTATTATAAACCCTGCCCAACCGGTAGGGTCCTACGAAAATGGCAATTATATTCGGATTGTCGAGGGATCTTGCCGGCGCGCGGTCCCGGCACGCGCGCCGGGCAACAAAAAATCGGCCGGTCATTTCGCCACCGAATTCCGGTGAAGTCTGACCGGCCGATGAAGGCCACGCAGGTTGCCTCGGGATTTTGCTGGGGAGAACCCCTAGCCTTCGGAGTCCATGTTGCCGTCGTCCGTGTCTTGGCCTTCTATGTCCTCATCGTCTGAGGTTGACACGACGCCGGCGGAGGCGGACGCGTTCTTGTTGGTTATGCGGCTATCGCCCCAAGAGGCGGACTCGACGTAATTTTTGAACTCGCGGGTTTCCCCACAGATCTGGCAGGAGCCGTTGCTGACCGGGCCGTCGGCCGGCTGGATAACCCAGTGGTGGCGGCAGACCGTGGTGGTGGCAGCGGCGTTGTTTTCTACTTCAGGAGCGGGTGCGATGGTGGTGTGTTGTGCCATGATTCCTTAGCCTCTAATTAACGGTAATCTATTTTAGCAATACGTAGTCGATATCGTCAATGTTTTTTGTATCAGTGTTGTATTCGTTCTGTTTGATAGCTGTGATAATTAACGGTATGGGGAACATACGAACGATTTCGTTAACTAGCTGAGATAATAAGAACCCTAGAAGCAGTGTTCATTCCCCGTGATGATTGTTACGTTTAGGAAAGCGTCTTGGACTTACGGAATGGGCCGCGGTTAAATCTTGGACCGGGCGGCGCGGCCGTGTTGGGCCGGCTGTCTATTAAGATGCAGATGGCTGTCGTAGGGTCCAAAATAACAGCGCAATATTTGAACCGCCAAAAAAATTGTTTGTCCAAATAGATTTTCCGACAGGGTGACATCAGGGTCAAGCCGACCCTGTCAGAGCAAGTTTGAAGGGGAATACAGTACCCTGCGAGGCTTCCGATCGAAAACCCGGCGGGAAAAGCCTAGTTCAAGAAAGCCACGCGGCCGCGACAGGAGAGCCTGCGGAAAGTCCGGACACAATTAGGCGTGTTTGACCACCTCTTCAGTTGCCATCCGAGTTACGCCCCAGCCGGCCAACCAAGCGGAATGGCGGCCGTCGCCCCCGGCGACGATGACCACAATGTCCTCGGACGCCCGAGCGATGGGGACCAGGGTCTCGGGGTTGGTCTGGTCCACCCAACTGGGCCAGTTGCGGTTGCCGTAGTGGGCCCGGCCCACCAACATGTGCAGCGGCATGCGGGCGTTCTGGTAGATGTACTCTTGAACGTCGGACTTAGACAGTCCGGAGGCGGCGATCTCCTCGGCATGTTCCGGGCAGATCACCAGGACGATCTGGGCGCCGGTGCCGATCTGGTAATAGTTGGCTATCCCAACCGCTTTCATGCTGCCGACAATGGTCTGGAGGACCTCGAGTCCGGTGGCGACCGTCGTCTCCATGACGCCGTAAACGCCCCTGATGGCAGCCACGGTCACGGTGCTGGAACCCTCGGCGTACCCAAGCTGAATGTTTCTCGGCTCCCAGGGGCTCCGTTCTTCGTTCTCGGAGAAACAGAAGCTGTACCGGCCCGGCGTGGCCAGGGTAGCCTTGTCCATCTCCCCGGGTATCAGGCCACCGACGTTGCGGATAACCAACCGCAACGCTCTGCCGATGGCCGCGTTCGCCCTTGAGCCAGGACCAAAACAGGCGACGTCACCGTTGATGCCGAGTTCACCGGCGATGGGGCCGTTAACGATCACGACCTGCGCGGCGCCTCCGGTGGTCGCGGCGTTCCCGCCCAGGTTGAAGTCCTTATCCAGGGCCGCCTTGACCGCTGCCACCACCACCGGGAAGTACTCGGGTTGGCAGCCGGCCATGACGGCGTTGATGGCCAGTTTCTCCAGGGTCGCCTGGGAGTTCCGTGGCTGGAGGGTCCCCAGAGAGAAGGAGGGGTCACCGCCGTAGTAGTCCAACATCTCGCGCACCTGAGGCTCAGTGGCCGGGACCACCGGCAATCCGTCGGTCCAACCCTGTTCCCAGCAATAGTCCTGGATGGCCTGGAAGGAATCGGGCACCTTTACCCGTCTGGCGTTTAGCGAAACAGAACTCACGGCGTTAGACCTCGTTGGTGCAGGCTCAGGGCTGAATAATCAGGTGACGATTTTCCGGCGGGACGGCCGCCAAGTCAATAGGAGCCAAGAAAATAAAAGAGAGGCCATAGCGGGCCCTCTTGGACTCTATTCTGGGACGCAATGGCGGTGAACAACGCCCCCCAATCATGGGGGGGGCGAGAGAGGTTTATTTCCCGGTCAGGAGTCCCACGATCTCCGGGGCAAAATCGTGGGCCATCTGTTGGACCTCAGGGATGCTGCGGGGAGCCAGCGGGCTGGGCAGCACCACTATGCGGACACCCGGCATCCCGAGCGCCGTGGCCCTGGCTTGAGCGGCCCTGGTGAAGGTGCTGGTTATTACGCTAACCGATGGCACGCCCTTGGACTCTGTGATTACCGTGTCGTGGAGACCCCACGCCGTGCAGGACCCTCAATCCGCGATGGCGTGTATCACCACGTCGCAATCATCGGCGAGGGACTGCAGGGTTTCTTCGGCGCAGGCGGCGCTGTAGGTGAATTTGGTGGCGTAGACGACTTTCGCGGCGCCGTATTCCTTGAGCAGGACCTCTTTCAACTCACCCAAGAAGGCGTCGGCGTGGTACTTGCGGTTCTCGAGCAGACCCACAACCTTGCCCTTTAGGTCGGGCGGGGTCTCGCTCAGACCCAACTCCTCGGGTACATCCTCGGCGGTGGGGTCGAGGATCTCGATCATGCCGGTTGCCCGTGCCATAGGTATGCCTCCTTGATTCAGTGCCATGAGGGGTTAGCCGCCCAGTTGGAAGAACTTGCCTTCCGTCTTGATGGCGGGCGCGATGACCATCTCAGCCTTGTGCAGGTCTCGAATGGTGTAGGCCCCACACATACCCATGGCCACTTTCAGCGCACCGACGAAATTCTGGGTGCCGTCGGTCTTGGAAGTTGGTCCGTAGAGGATCTGTTTCAAGGTGCCCTTGGTTCCCACGGAGATGCGGGTGCCCCTGGGCAGTTCGGGGTGGGGGTTGGCCATGCCCCAGTTGAAGCCCCGGCCGGGCGCTTCTTCGGCCTGGGCGAAGGGGGTGCCCAACATCACGGCGTCCGCCCCGCTGACCATGGCCTTGCAAACATCGCCGCCGGTCCGGAAACCGCCGTCGGTGATCACAGTGACGTAGCGGCCGGTGCGGCGGAAGTGGTCTTCCCGGGCCGCCGCGCACTGGAGGGTTGCCGTGACCTGGGGGACGCCCACTCCCACCACTTCACGGGTGGTGCAGGCAGCGCCGGGGCCGACGCCGACCAATAGGCCGTCGATGCCGGTCTCCATCAGCTCCAGGGCCACTTCGTAGGTAACGCAATTGCCGACAACCACGGGGACTTTCAAAGTATCGATAAGTTCGGAGAACACCAACCCCCGGTAGCTGTTGGACATATGCCGGGCGGTGGTGACGGTGGACTGGACCACGATCATGTCGGCCCCGGCCTCGACGGCCGCCGGGGACATGCGCTTGGTGTTCTGGGGGGTGAAGGAAACGGCGCAGATGGCGCCGGAGTTCTTGATCTCCCGGACGCGCTGGCCGATCAGCTCTTCATGGATGGGCTCGGAGTAAACTCTCTGCAGCAATTCGGTAACTTCGTCCTGGGGGGAGGAGATGATTTCTTCCAGGACCGAATAGGGGTCTTCGTATCTGCTGTACAGGCCCTCGGCGTTCAGGACGCCCAGACCGCCCATCTCATGCATGTACGACGCGAACGCTGGGGAAACGGCTCCGTCCATCGCGGAGGCCATGATGGGAATCTCGAATTCCAGGTCGCCGATGGTCATCTTCGTGGATGTCAACTCGGGGTTGATTGTGACCTGGCCAGGAACGATTGCTACTTCGTCGAAACCGTACGAACGCTCAAGTTCTTTAAATAGCCTTCTCCCCATCCCTACCTACCTCTCCCATTACCGATTCTTGTCATGATTTAATCAGCATTTACAGCTAAAAGTCAACCAAAAATCAGGGGTGGGACAATCAACCCCCGCGCGACGGGAAACGCGGTGGGAAACGCGACGGAAAATTGGTGGCTGGCTCAGGCTGATTTGCCCTTGCGGGGTTGTGAAAAATGGTGCATACTAACCTGGCTGATGTATCTCCTGGTGGTTCTAGCGAAGCGGCCCCACCCGTTCCCATCCCGAACACGGAAGTGAAACGTCTCAGCGCCTACGATACTGCTCTGGCGACGGAGTGGGAAAATAGGTCACCGCCGGGAGGTATATCCACTTAAAAGAAGCCCCCACACTTGCTGCACTTTCCCAGTCTACGGCCCCGGTGAATCCAGCCAGAGGGACCCTCTTCCATCCCGGTCCAAGCCGGTCTGTCCTTGCATTTCTGGTCCGGCTGGGTACGCGCATCTAGCAGATTAACTGCGTTGTTGAGCCTTTACAGTTAGCTAGGCCTCAAATATAATTGGATGCACGAGGGCCACTAGGGTGGAATCCCTGTTAGGCCCCATCCCCTCCACGAACGGGACCGGCCCACAGGTTCCCCCCTCCGCCACCGGGTGTTAACAGCGCCGATGTGGCAGGCGTCCCGTAGGTGGCAAGCCGTTCTCATAAGGAACCCGGTTGAAAGCAGGTTCCTCACCTTACTCCCATCAGGAGCGATAATATGGGCAGTAGATTCGAGAAGTTCTCCGAACGCGCACGGCGGGTACTATCGCTGGCCCAAGAAGAGGCGCAGCGGTTTAACCATAACTACATCGGCACCGAGCATATCCTGCTCGGTCTGGTCCGCGAGACCGAGGGCGTTGCTGCCCGGGTGCTCTCCAGCCTGTCCGTGGACCTGAGCAAGGTCCGGTCGGCTGTCGAGTTCATCATTGGCCGCGGCGAAAAGCCGGCCCAGGGAGAGATCGGTCTCACACCCCGTGCGAAGAAGGTCGTGGAGTTGGCCGTCGATGAAGCACGACGGATGAACCACACCTATATCGGAACGGAGCACTTGCTCATCGGTCTACTGCGTGAAGGCGAAGGCGTGGCCGCGGGCGTCCTGGAAAGCTTGGGCGTGACCCTGGACAAGGTCCGGGCCGAGACCCACCGCATACTGAGCCATACCTCCAGCGCCGGCGCCCAAGGCGGCCGGTCCACCTCCAAGACTCCAACCCTTGACCAACTGGGCATCGACCTAACCGTTGCCGCCAAAGCAGATAAACTGGACCCGGTCATCGGCCGGGAAAAAGAGATCCAGCGGATGGTGCAGATCCTCAGCCGCCGCACCAAGAACAACCCCGTTCTGGTGGGCGAGCCGGGCGTTGGCAAGACGGCCATCGTCGAGGCGCTGGCCCAACTGATCAGCAAAGGCGAGGTCCCCGACACCCTCCAGGGCAAGCGCCTGGTCACCCTGGACATGGGCGCCCTGGTGGCGGGCACCAAGTACCGCGGCGAATTCGAAGAGCGGTTGAAGAAGGTCATCGAAGAGATCAAGACCGCCGGCAACTGCGTGCTTTTCATCGACGAGATTCATACGATAGTCGGCGCCGGCGCCGCCGAAGGCGCGGTTGACGCCTCCAACATACTGAAGCCCTCACTGGCCCGCGGCGAGATTCAATGTATCGGGGCCACTACGTTGGACGACTACCGGAAGTATGTCGAGCGGGACCCGGCCTTGGAGCGCCGCCTGCAGCCCGTCCGGGTTGAAGAGCCCTCCAACGAAGACACTGTCGCGATCTTGATGGGCATCAGGAGCAAGTATGAGGACCACCACAAGGTAGACATCACCGACGAAGCCATCCGCAGCGCGGCCACCCTGGCCCAGCGCTACATCCCGGACCGGTTCCTGCCGGACAAGGCCATCGACCTGATCGACGAGGCCGGCTCCCGGGTAAGGCTGCGCGGCAGCGTCACTCCGGCGTCGGTGAAAGACGCCATGCAGGTGCTGGAACAGGTTCGCAAAGAGAAGGACGAGGCCATCGCCTCTCAACAATACGAGGAGGCGGCGGAACTTCGCGACCGGGAACTGCGGCAGAACGAGAACCTGGATACCCTTGAGAAGGAATGGCAAGAAGGCGAGCACAAAGAGCGCCGGGTCGTCACCGAGGAAGATATCGCGGAAGTTGTCAGCATGTGGACCGGGATTCCGGTGACCCGGCTGGCGGAAGAGGAGACCGAGCGGCTCCTCCAGATGGAAGCGGAACTGCATAAGCGGATCATCGGGCAGGACGAGGCCATCATCAGCGTCTCCAAGTCGGTGCGGCGCGCCCGGGCCGGTCTTAAGGACTCCCGCCGTCCCATCGGCGTGTTCATGTTCCTTGGGCCCACCGGCGTGGGCAAGACCGAACTGGTCCGCGCCCTGGCCGAATTCATGTTCGGCGATGAAGACAATATGATCCGCCTGGACATGTCTGAGTTCCAGGAACGGCACACCGTCGCCCGTTTGATCGGAGCCCCTCCCGGATACGTCGGTTACGACGAGGGCGGCCAGTTGACTGAGGGGGTCCGGCGCAAGAACTACTGCGCCGTGCTTCTCGACGAGATTGAAAAGGCCCACCCAGAGGTTTTCAACATCCTTCTGCAGATCTTCGACTCCGGCACCTTGACCGACGCCCGGGGCAGGAAGGTGGACTTCCGGAACTCGATATTGATCATGACCAGCAACTTGGGCTCGGACTTGATCAAGCGGGAGACCGCCCTCGGTTTCTCGTCCAAGTCCAGCGACGCCCAGACCGATGCGAGCGCCTACGGGCGGATGAAAGATAAGGTGATGGATGAAGTCAAGAAATTCTTCCGTCCTGAGTTCCTGAACCGGATCGATTCCACCGTGGTGTTCCACCAACTCACCAGGGACGAGATTCTGGAGATCGTGGACCTGATGATGAACCAAGTCCGCGGTGAACTGAAGGAAAAGGAGATCGACCTGGAGTTGTCCGATGCGGCCAAGGCCTACCTGGGAGAAAAGGGCTTCGACCCGGTCCTGGGCGCCCGGCCACTGCGGAGACTGATCCAGGACGAGATCGAAGACAACCTGTCCGACGAGGTGCTCAGCAAGCAGTTGGTGGCAGGCGACGTTGCCATGATTGACTTGGAAGACAACGCCATCAAGATCACCTCCAAGAAAGCCAAGGCCAAGCCCAAACCCAGGGCCAAGGCCAAGGCCAAGGCCGAGGCGAAGGCCGAGCCCGAAGCGGAAGCCGAGCCGGTTGCCACCGCCGACTAACACCGGCTGGCCCCGGCGAAAAATTCACGGAACGACTGACAGAAGGCCCCACGACTGTGGGGCCTTCTGTTGTTATAATTGCCGCGACCCTGCGCGATCCTAAATGAGGTGATGCGGTGTGGCTAAGGTGAAGGACCGGCAGCGGACAGTGTTCATGTGCCCGTCTTGCGGGAACGAAAGCCCCAAGTGGATGGGTTTTTGCCCGGCCCAAGGATGCGGCTCCCAAAGCCCCCTGGTGGAGACCGCCGTGGTCCCGGCAGCGAAAGGCCGCCCGGGGTGGCTTGCCGGCCAGTCGATCGACGTGGTCGAACTTTCCTCCATCTCCACCGCTGATCAACCACGAGACCCTCTCCCCTCCTCCGAACTGAACCGCGTGTTGGGCGGCGGAGTGGTCCCCGGGTCGGTGGTCCTGCTCGCCGGAGAGCCGGGCGTCGGCAAATCGACCCTGTTGCTGCAACTGGCCCAATACGCGGCCGCCAAGGGCAAAAAGGTCCTATATGTCAGCGGCGAGGAGTCACCGCAGCAGATAAAACTGCGTTCAGACCGTCTGGGATTTGCCGGCGAGGGAGTGTTGATGCTGCCCGAGACCGACCTTGCGGCGGTCATCGAGAAGTTGGACTCAATAAGGCCCGGCCTGGCCATCGTCGACTCCATCCAGACGTTATACAGTGACGACGAAACGTCTGGCCCCGGCAGCGTGGGACAGGTGCGGGAGGCCGGCCTGCGGCTGCTCCGGTGGGCCAAGGCCAGCGGCACACCGGTGTTCGTCTCGGGGCACATGACCAAAGACGGCTCTTTGGCCGGGCCCAGGGTCCTGGAACACATGGTGGACGTGGTCCTGTATCTGGAGTCCCAAGAGGACGGGGGCTACCGGGTACTGCGGGCCGGCAAGAACCGCTTCGGCGCCACCACCGAGGTTGGCGTGTTCGAGATGACCGAACGGGGCCTTACCGACGTGTCCGACCCGTCCAGAGCCTTGCTGTCGCAACGGGCTGGGGGGTCCATTGGAGCGGCCCTGACGCCGGTGGTGGAGGGCAGCCGCGCGTTGCTCTTGGAGGTCCAGGCCCTGACATCGCCTTCCCAACTTCCCGCACCGCGCCGAGTCGCCAACGGCTTCGACTACAACCGCCTCCTCATGCTGGCGGCGGTGGCTTCCCGCCGCGCCGGACTGGAGTTGTCCGGTCAGGACATCATCGTAAACGTGGCCGGCGGCTTCAAAATCGGCGAGCCGGCGGCGGACCTCGCCTTGGTGCTGGCCATGGCGTCCAGTCTCTACAACTGCCCGCTGGACCCCGGGATGTTCGCCTTTGGCGAGGTCGGCTTGAGCGCTGAGATACGAGCCGTCTCCCAAGCGCAGCGGAGGGTTATGGAGGCCGCGCGGTTGGGTTTGAAGAGATGCATCTTGCCGGAATCGTGTTTGGAAGGTCTGACGGTGCCACCGGGCATGAAGGCCACCGGAGTGAGGACGCTGCGGCAGGCGGTCAACGCGGTCCTATCCAAAGACCGTTCCGGAGACGGGGCCTGGGGAGCCGAGGCGGCGCTGGAAGCGGGCTAGTACCTACTTTCAGAAAACACCGTTACGCTCATCCGCTCACCCTGAGCCTGTCGAAGGGCGCATATTAGGTGGTTCGACAAGCTCACCACGAGCGGAATTAGTAACGCTGATTTTTGCGGCCAGGTACGAGTAAACCTTAGTGGGCGTGGCTTCCGGCCGACGCCTGGTCCGGGGCCGCGAATTCGTGGGTTTCGCAGGCCACCCAGCGAGAGCCGTCCTGGTAGACCTCTTTCTTCCAGATGGGGACCACTTCTTTGATACGGTCTACGGCCTTGTGACAGGCGGAGAAGGCATCTTTACGGTGGGGCGAACCGACGGCCACCACCAGGCTGATCTCCCCGATGCCGACCATCCCGATGCGGTGGCTGATGGCCACCTGTTCCAGGCCGAACTCGGCCATCAATTCCTGGCGCACCTCTTCCAACTTCTTGAGCGCCATCTCATCGAAGGCTTCGTACTCCAAGGTCAGCACCGTCTTTCCTTCGAAATTATCCCTGGTGGTCCCCAAAAAGGTCACCACGGCGCCGTTCGTGTCGCGGCGCACCTTGGCGGTTGTCTTCTCCGGGTCAAGGGTGTCGTAGGTCAACTCTATCATTGCATTAGCCCCCGGGGTTAACCCCCGCTTACCGGTGGAATGAGGCAGACATCGTCGCCGGGTTGCAGGACGATGTCGGAATCGGCGTAATCGGCGTTCACCGCCACCACGATCTTAACCTCGGGCGGCGCCAGGTTCGGGAGTTGCCGCCGCACCTCGGCGGTGAGGTCCGCCACCGTCGCCCCGTCCGGGACGGCCACCGGAATGCTGCTTCGGCCGGCCCGTTCCCGGTATAAGGCGAATAGTCTTACGTTGAGTTCCATGTGCGAGGTACCTATTCGGAGGTCACGCCGCTTAACAAAAAAGCCCGGACCACAACCTGCCGGGCCATGTTCGCGCTTGGGATTACATTATCCCATAGCGGCTCATGCCGCGCTAGTCCGTCCCCTTGGTCACCAAGGGACCAGGTTCCAACCCTCGTACAGGAACACTGCTTTGCCGTTGAGCGCCGTCGATTGAACCCTGTTGAGCCTCAACCAGTAGACGCGTCCAGGCTCCATGATTCTGATGGTGTTGGCTTTGGCGAAGGCCGGGCGGGGGTCAAAGAACGTCCAACGTTTGGCATTGTTGTCGAAGGCCCACACTCGGATCAGATTATCGCCTTGGGTCAGCGACCGCAGGGCCTGAGCGGCCAGGATGGTAGGTTCGGGAGTGGGTAGCGGCTGGACGGCCGCTACGCCTGCGATCACGGTAAAACTATTGACTGCGGTGATTCCCCCCGCCGTGGCCGTGATAGTCTGGACTCCCGGTGAAAACAGCGGCATATAGAAGAACGAAACGAACTTTCCGTCATTGTCCGTGACCGGCGCCGTCGAGCCCGACACCGAGATGTTGCCCGCTCTGGTGCTCGATACGACGATGTTGGCCGGGAAGCCTTCGCCGGTTATGGTCACCACGCTGCCGGGCTGTCCGGCGGTGGGCGAAACGTTGATGCTGGCCCCGGACACAGTATGAAAGGCGAACGCGAACCGGTTGAAACCCACTATGGTTGCCCGGACTATGTTGCTTGAGAGGGTGTCGGCCGTCGCGGGGACCTGCACCGTGGCATCGATTTCGCCGCGAAAATTCGGCGAGACCACGTCCAACTGGGTCCCGGAGTAGGTGATGGACACCTGGATGTTTGTTGCGGTGGCGGTATTGGAAGCCTGGAACCCCTCGCCGGTTATGGACAGGGCCGAACCCCGTCTGCCGGATTCTGGGTCCAAGCTGATGGTGGGAGTCTTGATGGCGACCTGAGTCGTCTGCGTTATCCCTTGGTCATCGACCGCTGTGATCTGGACTGGGCCTCCGGCGACGATCTCAAGGGTAACGGGGATGATAATGGAGGCAGCCCAACCGCCCAAGGTGTCGAAGTTGATGGGATAAGTGACATTGGGCGAAGTGAGCAGGGCGCCGTTGATGGTGATGACGCTGGCGTCCTGCCCGGTGATCTGGTGGGCCCCAGACAGGGCAGCCCCGCCCTCGACCGTTGCCGGAGTGAACCCGTTTCCGAACAGGACCACCGTTTGATTGGGGACCGCGTTTTTTGGAGTAACGTCGAGAAACGCGGCAAGATTGGCGGACGCCGCTCCGGTGGCCGAATTGGCCCCCAATGCCGCAAGAAGCACCGCCAAAACCAAGATAAAGACGACTTTCGGCCGTAGGTCCACCGCCGCCCCTCCCAATACCCGGTAAAACTATATTTTATCAGGCATCGGGCGGTGGTCTAAGGGGCAAGTCCTGCGGTTTGGCGTCAAATGGACGCCTAATGCATCACCAGTCCGCCATCCACGTTGAACGCCTGGCCGGTGATGTTCCGGGCTCCCGGCCCCGCCAGGAACACCGCCATGGCCGCGATGTCTTCCGGGTCGTTGGGTCTACCGATGGGGATTCTGGCGTCCCGGGCCTCCTCCAGCTCCCGCATGGACTGGCCGGACCGTTCGGCCCGTCCGGTCATGGTCTCCGCCGCCATGGCGGTCAGCGTCGATCCGGGACAGATGGCGTTCACGTTGATGTCGTACTGTCCGAGCTGCAGCGCCGCAATGTGGGTCATGGAGATCACCGCGCCCTTGCTGGCGGCGTAGGCTGCGTTGGAGGTGCCGGCGTAGCCCTTTCCGGCGATGGAGGCTATGTTGATGATCCGGCCTCCTTGTCCCTGTTCGATGAGCTCCCGGGCCGCCCGTTGCATGCAGAAAAACACACCCTTGGCGTTGACCCGGTGTATGCGGTCCCAGTCCTCTTCCCGCACGTCCATGATGTCCAGGTACTTGGTAACCCCGGCATTGTTCACCACGATGTCGATCCGGCCGAAGGCGTCTTTGGCCTGCCGAAACATGCGGTCGATATCGTTGAGATCGCCCATGTCGGCGGGAAGGGCGATGCTCTCCCGTCCCAGTTGTTTCACCGCCACCGCGGTGTCCTCCGCGGTGGAAGCGTCGATGTCCGACACGGCGACGTTGGCGCCCGCTTCGGCCAATTGCAGGGAGATTGCCCGGCCCATGCCCCGGCCGGCGCCGGTGACCAGGGCGATTTTATCTTGCAATTGCATAACAACCTCCAGGCGACAAATATCGGCGGCGAAGAGTCCGGGGAGCCGTTTGGGCGAGTGTAGCCGCGCCCAATAGGGCTGTCAACGAATCGGCTTCCATTGACAGCCCATCCAGCCCAGATTACACTCCCGGCAACTTCGGAACAGGCTTTAATCACCGGCGGGAGGCACAATATGGCGGAAGCGCGGGTCGATACAATCGTACGGGGCGGGAAGGTGGTTACCTCATCCCAGGTACTGGACGCCGCGGTGGCGATCAAGGGAGAAAAGATCGCGGCCGTCGGCCCGGAACACCTGCTTCCCCAGGCTGACCGGTACATCGACGCCGAGGGCAAGTTCGTCCTGCCGGGGCTGATCGATTCCCACGTGCATCTGGATGGACACGACGACTACGCCCTGGGGGCGCTGGCGGCGGCCCACGCCGGGCTGACCACCCTGGTCCCTTTCGGCAATTACGCTCTGGAGGGAGACGAGACCCTGGACCAGGCTGTCCGCCGCATCCAGGAAGAAGTTGGGGCGGCGGCGCTGGTGGATTTTGGGTTCCACTTCATCCTGCAGAACCGGCCCGGCATATTAGCTTCCCTGCCCCAGGCCATGGAACTGGGGGTGAAGTCCTTCAAGATGTTCATGACCTACAAGAAGCGGCCCGGCCGGATGTGCGACGACGATTACATCTGCAACGCCATGGAGATGGTGGCCAAGGGCGGCGGTGTTCTGCAACTGCACTGCGAGAGTGGCAACATCATCGAGTACTTGGAGAACAAGCTCATCGCGGAGGGCCACACCCATCCGGAGGACTTTCCCGCCGCCTGTCCCGACTGGGCCGAGGAAGAGGCCATCAACCGGGCCATCAAGATGGGGGCCGCCACCGGTTGTCCCACCTACGTGGTGCACCTGAGCACCCAACTGGGCCTGGAGCGGATCAAGCTGGCCCAGGCCCAAGGCCAGAAGGTCTGGACCGAGACCTGCCCCCAATACCTGCTGTTGTCGGACGCCGAGATGGCGAAGGTCGGCCCATTGGCCAAGATTGGGCCCCCTCTCCGGCCCGAAGATGGGCCGGACCGGGACGCGCTGTGGAGCGGCCTGAGGCAGGGCCAGATCTCTCTGGTGGGCAGCGACCATTCGCCCCACCCGGAGGAGCTGAAAAAGCCTGGCTGGGACAACATCTTCGTGACCCCCGACGGGGCGCCGGTGCCCTTTGGCTCTCCCGGAATAGAGACCGTGGTCCCGTTGATGTACAGCGAAGGCGTGGTGAAGCGTGGCTTCCCCATCTGGTGGCTGGCCAGGGTGATGTCGGAGAACCCGGCGCGTATCTTCGGCCTGTATCCCCGGAAGGGCGTGATTCAGGCGGGGTCAGACGCCGACTTGTTGATTCTGGATCCCGGCGCCGACCGGGTGGTGACCGCCAAGGACCACCACAGCAACGCGGGTTATACCCTGTTTGAGGGCTGGAAGGTCACCGGCAGGCCGTGGATGACCCTGCTGCGGGGCCAGGTGCTGTTGAACCAAGGCCGGCTGGAACAGCAACCGGGCTACGGCAAATTCCTGCCCTGTGAGGGCCCAACCACACCCCTGGGAGGGCCGGTGGACTAGTTTGATCGAAAGCCGCCCAAATTAACACGTATCGGCCATCATCCCGTCGTTCCGGCGAAGGCCGGAATGTGGATTCACATTTGAAGTGCAACACTTGATTCCAGAATACCTCGGCTGGAGTGAGAAAGCCGAGGCATTTACGTGGGGTATTATTATACGCCCGCACGAGCTCAGCAAACCGTTGGTT
>JACZUF010000080.1 GCA_022573285.1 Chloroflexota bacterium | reverse complement strand
CGATGGAGCAATTCGGATAGCTTTGCGCCATTTTTATCAACCCGACTCCCGCACCGCAGGCCCAATCAGCGACGCTGGCCCCGCTTGCGAGCTTATCAGCAAGGCCAGGTACCTGGGATAATCCTCCCGGAATCAGGCGGTTGTAGAAAGCTTGCCCGGTAGCACTGACCCCTTGAATCCATCCTGGGCTCGTCTTATCCCACCAGCTACGTTGTCCTGAGGTCAAGTTCTGTGCCATGACGTCGAACATTTCAGGCTGCGTGAAAACGGTGGGCAAGCCGCCTACGTTGCCGGGGAAATCCTGGTCCAATAGTAACGTCTCCATGTGTGGCGCGAGAAGGTAAGTCTGGTTCTCACCCAAATCAAGCACTTCGGCGGCGTAGGCGGAGCGGCACCAGACCGACGTGTACAGGGGATCAAACCCCTGTTGTTTCGCCAGGTCATCAGAACTTATGCCTTGCGGGTGTTTCGCTATTTCTTCGATCAGACCCGATCGTAGGCCGATCTCCATAGTCTTCACGCCCACATACCCTGCGACCTGCGAGAGAATGATGCCTGCCTGTTGTTGTATCTCTTGTTGGGGAGATGGACTCTGGGTCATATTGATTCCTCCAATCAGAATTCTGCCTGATCTGCTGTCATCCATATTCTGTACCGTCAGGTCAGTGAAAATCAGTCCAACATCTGGAGCGAATTTCAGATGGCTGTGGTATTTCTTACTCCAATTTATGTACTGAATTTTTGCAGTCAATCCGGTATTGTGGGACGGTAGACCGGGCGCCACCAAAAAATCAGTCCAATTTCTGAAGCAATTCGGGGGTCAAGATATGAAAACCTACGGTCAGTTCTGCCCCGTCGCCAAGGCGGCGGAGATCTTCGCCGAACGATGGACGCCGCTGATAATCCGGGAGTTGTTGATGGGTAGCCGGAAGTTCAGTGAGCTGGAGATCGGAATGTCCCGCATACCCCGTTCGCTCTTGACCCAGCGGCTAAGGACCCTTGAGGACGCCGGGTTGCTCACGCGGAAAACGGTGGGAGACGGCAAACGGGCGGAGTATCACCTTACCGAGGCTGGCGCCGACCTCTTTGCGGTGGTCAAGGGACTCGGTGACTGGGGCCAGAAGTGGGTCAACCACAAAATAGGACACGAGGATACGGACCCCGCGTTGTTGGTGTGGGATATGCACCGGAGGGTGAATATCGAGCTCCTGCCGAAGGAAAGGGTGGTGGTGCAGATCGACTTCCACGGCGCCGCCAAAGGGACCTACTGGTTGATATTGGAGCGCCCCGAACCCTCGGCCTGTTATCAGGACCCAGGATTAGAGATTGACCTGTTCGTGAGCGCGGACACCGTCGCCATCCACCGAGTCTGGATGGGAATGACGTCCTTCGCTGAATGCATGGACGACGGCCTGATTGAATTGGACGGCCTGGCCGCCCATGTAGACGCCTTCCCCGGTTGGTTCAAACTCAGCATTTTCTCAGACGTAAAACCGGCTGTGATATCCCGTTAGATAGACCGGCCGTTACGCCGCCTACGAAATCCGGTGGCAGGATCGGCTGAATTCCGGATGGCAGACGCCCCTGGAACGTGCTAAACTGGCCCAGCGCTCTGATGGGTAAATCGGGGCGCGTAACCTCAGGTAGAAGAGGTCCCTTTGCTCCGCATCTACAACACCCTGGCAAAACGGGTGGAAGAAATCCGCCCGGCCACGCCGGGGACCATCCAAATGTACACCTGCGGTCCGACCGTGTACCGCGACGCCCATATCGGCAACCTGCGCACCTACCTCATGGCCGACTGGGTGCGCCGTTCACTGATCCACAGCGGCCTGCAGGTTCGGCACATAAAGAACATCACCGACGTCGGCCACATGCGTCAGGAATTGCTCGAGGCCGGCGGCGACAAGATGATTATGGCGGCCCTGGCCGAGGGCAAGACCGTCCAGGAAATCGCCAGCATGTATGCCGAGCGGTTCCACCGGGACGAAGCCCGCCTCAACATCATGGATGCCACGGTGTTCCCCTGGGCCAGTGACCACATCCCCGAGATGATTTCCATCGTTGAAACCCTGCTGGCCAACGGGCACGCCTATGAGAAGGGCGGCAACCTGTACTTCGACGTTCCCGCCTTCTCCGGCTACGGCAAACTCTCCCGCAACGTCGGCGCCGACCTGCTGGAAGGCGTGCGCTCCGAGATCGACCCGATGAAGCGCGACCCCAGGGACTTCACCCTCTGGAAGGCCGCCGAGCCGGGCCGCGACTTGAAATGGGACAGCCCCTGGGGCCCTGGGTTCCCCGGCTGGCACATAGAGTGTTCGGCCATGGCCTCCAAGTACCTGGGAGAGAGCTTCGACATCCACACCGGGGGCATCGACAACGTATTCCCCCACCACGAAGACGAGATCGCCCAGAGCGAGGCCGCCTTCGGACACCGACACGTAAATTACTGGGTCCATGCCCAACATCTGTTGGCCGACGGCGCCAAGATGGCCAAATCTGCGGGCAACGTTTTCCTCATCGAGGAGTTGATCGAGCGGGGATTCTCGCCCCTTTCGTTCCGGTACCTCTGCATGACCATCCTGTACCGCCACCGCATGAACTTCACCTTCACGTCGCTCAAGGCCGCGGAAAAGGCCCTGACCGGCCTGCGGCAGCGGGTATGGCTCTGGAGTCAAGAACCGGAAGCCAATGGATGCGCCGCGGAGACTGAGGAATACCGCCGGCGGTTCTGGGATACCGTCGAATCAGATCTGGACCTTCCGGGCGCTCTTGCCCTGACCTGGGAGATGGTCCGGTCGGAACTGCCGGGCCGCGCCAAGATGGACCTGCTGCTGGAGTTTGACGAGATGTTCGGCCTGGACCTGAACAAAGCGCCCG
>JACZUF010000018.1 GCA_022573285.1 Chloroflexota bacterium | reverse complement strand
CGCCTTCGTGTCCCACCCGGCGGGAATGATCGCCAGCGACTCCATCCTCTTCGGCGAGTACCCCAATCCCCGCACCTACGGCTGCTTCCCCATCGTGCTGGCCGAGTTCGTCCGGGCCGAGAAGCACTTGAAGCTGCCCGAGGCCATCCGCAAGATGACTTCGTTCCCGGCCCAGCGGCTGGGCCTGCCGGACCGGGGACTGCTGCGGGACGGCTTCAAGGCCGACATCGTCATCTTCAATCCCGATACGGTCAAGACCCACGCCACCAAGGACGACCCAAAGCACTACCCGGTGGGCATCGATTACGTGATCGTGAACGGCCAAGTGGTCATCGAAAACGGCGAAAATACCGGAGCACTGCCGGGCCGGTCCCTGCGCCGGGGCCGGGCGTCAACCTAAAGGCTGTTGCAAAATCCGGAAATCGAACTCAATCGGTCCTTCGACAAGCTCAGGATGAGCGAAATTCAGGTGTTCGTCCGCTCGTGGTGAGCTTGTCGAACCACCTACTATGCGCCCTTCGACAGGCTCTGCTGGGGCGCAATTTCGCCGTGTTGACTGGGACCAGCTTACTGGGCCGTCCAACCACCGTCGATGACCAACTCGCTGCCGGTGACGAAGGACGACTCGTCGGAGGCCAGGTACAAAACTCCGTAAGCCACGTCCTCGGACTCGCCGTAGCGGCCCAGGGGGATCCGCGAGATCATCATCTGCTGCACGGCCGCGTCGGACCGCCGCGCCTCGGTCATGGGGGTGACGATGGGGCCGGGGTGGACGGAGTTGACCCGGATGCCCTCGGATGCGTACTGGATGGCCGCCGACTTGGTGAAAAGCCTGACCGCCCCCTTGGACGCCTGGTACTGGGGGCTGCTCTCTTTCATGCCCACCAGTCCCAACTGGGACGAGATGTTGATGATGGACCCGCCTCCGGCCTTGCGCATCTCGGGGATGACGCGGCGGGTGCCTAGAAACACTCCTTTGGCGTTGATGTCCATCACCCGGTCCCAATCGGCCACGGTGGTCTCTTCGATGGAACCCCTGGCGCTGACTCCGGCGTTGTTCACCAGCACGTCCAGCTTGCCGTAGCGCTCCACCGCCTCGGCAACGGCCGCCTCCCAGTCCGTCTCGCTGGTCACGTCCAACCGCACAAAGACCGCGTCCCCGCCTTCGCCAGCGATCTTTTCAACCAGGCTGCGGCCCTCCTCCTCGCGCACGTCGCCCACCACCACCTTGGCCCCTTCTTTGGCGAACAACGCCGCCTCAACGGCGCCCATGCCCCGGCTGCCGCCACTGATGAAGGCTACCTTTCCCTGTAAACGCATGGTGGGGCTCCTTAAAGCTGGAGTTTGGTGTGCGAAGAGTCAATTCACCCCCATCCCAACCTTCCCCCAGGAGGGAGAAGAGGTTTTCTCCCTCTCCCGCGCCGGGTGAGGGCGCCGCGGCTAATACCTCGTCTGCTGGCTCATCGGGCTGTAGGTGCCGGGGTGGACGGCGGTCAGGCCGGCGTCCACCGGCAGACAGACGCCGGTGATCCAGCGGGCCTCGTCGCTGGCCAGGAACAACGCGGCGTATCCAACGTCCCAGCCGGTGCCTTCGGTCTTGAGCGGAGCGGCCTGAGTGCGGTACTGGCGCAGGTCGTCGTTCATGCGCGGGGCCACCATGGGCGTGTAGACCAAGCCGGGCGCGATGGCGTTGACCCGGATATTGTCCGCGGCGTGGTCGGCGGCCATGGAGAAGGTCAGTCCGATCACTCCCGCCTTGGACGTGCTGTAGGGCGTGCTGGTATGCGCCCGAAGCCCCGCGATGGACGAGATGTTGATGATTGCCCCGCCGCCGCCGCTGGCGATGATGTGGGGAATAGTAGCCTTGCTGGCCAGCATGATGGTCTTCAGGTTGACCGTCATAACCCGGTCCCAGTCTTCTTCGCTGACCTCCACCACCGTGCCCCGCTGGGAGATGCCCACGTTATTGTCCAGGATGTCCACCCGGCCGTATCGCTCCATGGCCGCCTCAGCCATGCGTTCACAATCCTCCAGCTTGGTCATGTCGCCCTGGATGGTGGAGGCGACTCCGCCCTCTTCCTGAATCATCTGAAGAGTCTCCCGGGCCCGGTCTTCCTGGAAGTCCACCAACAGTACCTTGGCCCCTTCCCTGGCGAAAAGGATGGACGCCGCCTTGCCGTTGCCCACTCCCTCGCCGCTGGAACCGGCGCCGGTTACGATTGCCACTTTGCCTTCAAGTCTGGGGGGTCGGTCCACCATTTATTGCACCTCTGAATTTACCGCCGGCCTCGAAACACAGGCACTTGATCGAAACACGGCCACGAAAACCGGCTGTTTTACACGAGGCGTACAATCTAGGAAAGTGTGGCCGTTGTCAAGAAAGGCGGGCAGCCCGCTCCTTCCGCGGAAGGAGGGTCCCAGCCCAAATGCTCCGCGCCGTTTCTTGACTCCTCCTTTGCCGCGCCTTACACTAGTAAAGACACATGGGTGAGCCTAAAGACGGGCCACCGGGACGTATTACTGCATGCAGGACCATCTTAACCGCGGCACGGATGTCGCCCTTTTCATCGACTGGGAGAACTTCAAGATCAGTCTGGCCGTAGGCCACCGCACCCCCAACGTTTCCGCCCTCAAAGAAGAAGTATCCAACCACGGACGCGTAGTGATCGCCAAGGCCTACGCGGACTGGGTCACCAGGGCCCCGGAGCTTCGGGGCGCCAGCCAATTCATCAACGACCCGCCCTCCCTCTACGCCGCCGGCATCGAGCCGGTGTTCGTGCCCACCAGAGCGCCTTCTCCCGGCGCCACCAATGCCAACGGCATACGCACGGGCCGCATCAAGAACAGCGTCGACGTCAAAATGACCGCCGACTGTATCGAAATCGCCCATTCATACCCCAACATCGGCACCTACGTGCTGGTCTCCGGGGATTCCGATTTCATCCACGTGGTGAACGCACTCCGGACCATGGGCAAGCATGTGATCGTCATCGGCGTCTCTTGGAGCACCTCGCGCCGCCTGGCCGATCAGGTGGACACATTGATTCTTTACGACGTTGATGTGGACCCTGTGGTACCTGCCGAGGCGGCCTCAGAGGCCAAGCCCTCCGGCAAAACGGCCTCCGATTCATCCCCGGACCGGACCGCCGCCGACGACCTGCAGGACATGATTCGGGCCATTGAAGAGATAATCCGGGATGAGCGCAAGGCGGGCGGCAACCCGCTGTTGACCTCCATCAAGCAGCGTCTGATGCGCCGCTACCCCGAATTTGACGAGAAGAAGTTGGGCTACTCGGGATTCAAACGGCTGATGGCCAGAGTGGCGCAGAATGGCAACATCCGGCTGATCACGGCCGGCCTCGTCGACTGGGCCATCATGGCCGACGAGGACATTCCCGAAGGCGCGACTGAAGCCACGTTCTCCAGTCCCGGCTCCAGGCTGGGACGCCGCCGGGGCCGTCTACCCCGCTCCAGGCAGCAGGAACCCGAAACCTCGCTGGCACCGGAAGCTGTAGCGCCAGAGCCTGCCGGCGACACTCATAGAGAAGACGCCGATGCGGCCCAGGAAGCGGTGGTTGCCGTCTCCACCAATGGACAACATGACGAAGTGGACCTCCCGGAATACAACACCGGAACGTCCGCCACCCCCAATTCCCCGTTCGGTGACAACCGGGAACTGGCCCAGGCGCTACAGGATGCCATCAGCGGCTTGGGCATGCCCACCGAACCGGACGACGGTCTGCTTGCGGACCGCGTCTCCGACCTGATCTTCATGGCCGATACCCTGGAGCACCAGGAGGGCGTCAGTCACGTCGCCTTCAACTTCCTGGTCACCGAGATCTGCACCGCCCTATCCCAGGGCCTGGAAGCCGGGCACGCGGAGATCACCCAGCGGTGGGGCCAGACCAGTTCCCGCACCTACGTCAGCAAGATGCTCCGCAGCCTGAGCGACGGCAATTTCTTCCAGAAGGGCAACCATACCTGGCGCGACGAGACCTCCAGCCAGAACCGCCGCCGCCGCACCTTCAACCTGAACCACGATCACCCCTTGGTGGAACAAGCCATAGCCGTACGTTCGGGCGATGCCGGCCCTGATGTCAGCGAGGCGAGTTCCGTCCCCGTGGACCGGGACGAACCGCCGGAAACCCTTGATACCATAGAGGCGGTTGACTACGGTGCCGCAGCGGCCGTTGAAGAATACATCGACTACGACGATGACGACTACGAATCGGGCAAATCGGCCGCCGAAGCCCGCACCGAGACCGGTTTCATCTCGCGGCTCTTCCGGCCCCGCCGAAACTAGACCGACCCCAGTAGTAACCCGAAATAAGCGACTGGAAAGCGTCCGCCTTTGGCGGACGCTTTTTTGTTTAACTTTCTATTCGCCTTGCCGCCCGGTGCCATGGCCATAGGACCGGCATTGTCGTCATCAAGAGCGGCGCTAGATATACAGAAAAACTGGCCATGGGGACCAACGCCGCAAACAATATCAGCCACGCAGACAACCGCACTCTCCACGCCAGAGAAGAACTCCATACGGTCAATCCCCAAGCGAACAGGCTTAACGCTGACAACTGAATAACTATGACAGCCGGGCCGATCGCGTTTTGCCACCAACTGTGTTGCGACCGGTGCAGTAAGTCCTGTCCGATATATATCCCCAAAAACACCAGCAACACAACGAGATACAGGGAAATTGCCACGAAACACCAACCCCTGATTATTACCTGGGTCTTTCGAACTTCGGCCTCCCTCTACTCAAGTGATTTCCAAGTCTCATTGGCCCGCTGAATCCTGACTTTAATCCGGATGCGCCTGCCGGAAAGGAATGACGAATGTTTCTTCCGGCAGCGGGGCCGCGCCCCCTCACATATCCAGGATCAGCGTTGACCAGCCGAAGTCCCTGGCGCCAAGCCCCTCGGCGGTATAGGGGTGGTAATACTCTCTGAACCCGGATTTTTCGATGCACTCGTGACTCTTGGCCACGATGGCGTCGGCCAGTTCCGGGTAGCCGTGGCCCCGCAGGGCGTGGGACAAGAACCAATTGGTGTTGATCCACGAGGGCCCGCGCCAGATGAACCCCCTGGGATTTCCGGGCATGAACTTGGGGTCGGAGGCCGGAACGGAGGGCAGCGGATAGGGGGTCCAGAAATGGTCGGGCGACGACACCCAGTCTTCCACCAGACGCTCGACCATGGGCCTGGGAAGGTCCGGGAGGACCAGCGGCATGAGGGAGCTTATGGTCACAACCTTGACCGGCTTCTCGGCGACGCCGGAGAGGTCGAAGAATGCCCCAGCGTCCTCGTCCCAGCACTTCTCCAGCAGGGCATCTCTGGTGCGGTCGGCCTCGCGGTTGAACTCCTCCGCGTCTGGCGAGTCTCCCAGCAGACGTGCCAAGGAGCGCATCCCCAAGGCATAGATCGAGTTCACCAGCACGTCCTCGAAATGAAAAATATCAGCGGCAAGTATCTTATGGTCGTCGCCCCGCAGCGGCTCGTAGGCCCGGTAAACCTCCTTCAAAGCGGCGATGAACCCCTGATTGGAAAGCTCGGTGAGTCCCAGGGCTTCGTCGTATTTGGGAGAGCAGTCCGTCCCCGCCTCTTCCGGCTGAATGACCGCGATCAGTCCGTCGTCGTCGGGGTCCCTGGACCTTCGGAGCCAACGGTAGAAATTGGTCAACACCGGTAGGGCCGCCTTCCGGAACTCCTCATCGCCGGTGGCCCGGTACACCCGTTCCACGGCGTAGGCGATGATGGGCGGCTGCATGGTGGAACTGTAATGGGGGTCGGTCTGCCCGACGATATTGCGGCTCAGGAAATCGGGCTGCTTCTCCATCTCCCAGAAGATGATATGGGGCATGAAGCCGTCGGGCAGGGCCCCGCTCATCAAGGTCCGCAGTTCGGCCTTGGCCTGGTCCGGGTCAAGGTGGAGCAGGGCGATGGCGTGGAAGCAGGAGTCCCAGAACCACTGGAAGGGATAACCGGTGAGGGAGGGGCAGACGAAGCTGTACTCTTGGCCGTTCCAATCGGCCACGCCCTGGCGCAGGTTGGTCAGCAGTATCCGGCGCGCGCCTTCTTCCAGTGCTTTTCGGTCCACGTATCCCCTGGGCTCAGGCCGCGGTACGGGTGGGCTGGTAGACTTCCAAATACTTCTCGGCCACCGCCGGCCACGTGAACTCAGAAAGGGCGTACCGCTGGGCTTTCTGACCCAGTTCCCGGCGGTCTGCGTCATCGTTCACCAGGCGGGCCAACTCGCCGGCGGCCGCCTCCCGGTCGAACCTGGGGACCACCACCGCTCCCTGTTTCAGCACCTCCCGGTTGGCGCCGACGTCGTGGGTCAGCACCGGCGTGCCGTGGCCCATGGCCTCAAGAAACACCAGTCCAAAGGCCTCGTAGTGAGAGAAAAGGACGAACAGGCCGGCTTCGGCATACCATTCGGACAACTCGGCGTCCGAGACTTCGCCGGTCACGATCACCTCTCCCTGGAGCTGGTGCTGGGCGATGAAGCCCTCTATATCGGCGGAGCCGCCCTCATCCCGCCCCACCAGCACCAGGCGCACCGGGCGTTTGAACTCGGCACGTGCCTGCAGGTAGGTCTCGAGCAGCCAAAGCTGGCCTTTGTGCCTCCCCAGCCGGCCGACGCAAAGCACCGTTAGGGGTTTGGCGTCCTGGTCTTCTCCCAACTGGTGTTGGTCTTGCTCCGGGACCGGGCCGCTTTGGCCGCATTTAACGTCAAACGAAGCACCCCAGCCGATTATCCCCAGCTTGTCTTTGGGCGCCAGATAGGCCCGGCGAACGCCCTCCGCCTCGTGGCCGGTCAACGCCACCACCCGGTCGGCAACGTGGCACAGAAAGGCGTTGATGGGCTTCAGCCACCATCTGCTGGGCGGCAGGGTATGGTAGGAAGGAGTGAACACGAACCGGGCCCGGCCCCGGTACCAGAACCACGCCCAGCAGTGGCCCCAAAACCAGCCGTCACCCACAAAATGAATCACGTCGGGCCTAAATTCGTCCAGATATTTCTTCAGACGCAGAGGCGAGAACCAGACCAACGGCACGGAGTAGAGGGGGATGGACCAACGGGGGAATCCGGAGAGGCGGTAGATGGAGATTCCCTCGGGGGTGGTCTCCCGGTCATCCCAAGTGGGTTCAGCATGCCGGGGGAAAGAGTACTTGGTTGTGAGCACGCCAACGGCCTCGACGGCGTCCGATTGCTGCATCTGGAACGATAGCTGCTCGATCGCCCTTTCTATACCCCCCAGATAGGGCCGGAAGTAGGGGGTCAGAAACAGAACGCGCAGTGGTCTGTTATCCACTGGCTTCCTCCAGGCCGTTGTTCCACACGTCGCTGATCTGGGAAAGCGGCAGGTCCACGTCTCCGTTGAGCCGGAAGCGGCCGCCCCCAGTATACCCCAGCTTAGTGACCGGCACCTCCAGCCCTGAGGCCAAGCTGACCAGGGCAGTCCATTGGTCCTCCGGCAGGCCGACAATGATGCGCGACTGCCGTTCCCCGAACAGGGCGGCGTCCCAACGGTCCGGGACGGGAAAATCGCCGGTGAAGCCAACGGCGCCCTGGATGGAGCACTCGGCCAGGGCCACCGCCAGACCGCCTTCCGAGCAGTCGTGGGCCGATGCGATATGGCCCTCTTCGATGGCCCGGCGGCAGACCTGCTGCACCCGCTTTTCTAAATTCAGGTCTATCTTCGGGCTGCCCTCTACCCGGCCGTGGACGCATTGCAGGTACTCGCTGCCGGCCAGGTCAGAAGATTCAACCCCGGTGGTGTCTGCGCCCAGCAAACCGACGACCAATCCTTCCCCGGCAAAGGCCGACCGGGTCGCCTTGGCGGCGTCTTCCAACAGACCCAGACCGCCCACGACGGGTGTGGGGAAGATTGCCTGGCCTCTGGACTCGTTGTACAGGCTCACGTTGCCGCTCACCACCGGCACTTCCAACACCCGGCAGGCCTCCGCGATACCCTGGATGCATTGCTCCAATTGGTGATAGATGTCGGGCCGCTCCGGATTGCCGAAGTTGAGGCAGTCGGTCACCGCCAAGGGCAACGCCCCGGAACAGCTCAGGTTCCGGCAGACCTCGGCGACCACTATCCGCCCCCCCTGGAACGGGTCCAACTGGCAGAGACGGCCGTTGCCGTCGATGGTCAAGGCGATGGCTTTCTTCGTGCCCTTCACCCTCAGAACAGCGGCGTCGCTTCCCGGACCGACCACGGTGTTGGTCTGCACCTGGTGGTCGTACTGCCGGTAGACCCCCTCTTTATTGGCGATGCCGGGAGACGCCAGGAGGCGCAACAACGTTTTTTCGGGGCCGTCCTGGGGCAGCGGGACGGAGTCCAGCTCCAACTGGAGGCGCTTGATGTCAGCCTCTGACGGCTTTCCCTCCAACCGGTACTGGGGCGCTTCCGAAAGGGGGCCGATGGGCAGATCCGCCACCAACTCCGGCCCGTCGGCCACCTGGGCCACCTGTTCGGCTATGACGTGGCCGATCTCCCGGCAGGTCACGTCCCATTTGTCGAAGACGGCCCTGATGGCAGGCACGTTTTCCGGCGCCACCACCAACAACATACGCTCCTGGGACTCCGAGAGCATCACCTCGTATGGGCTCATGCCCTGTTCCCGTTGGTGGACCTGGGAGATGTCCAGACGGATGCCCCGGCCGCCCCGCGCCGCCGACTCCACGGCCGCGCTGGTCAACCCCGCCGCGCCCAGGTCTTGGATGGCGTTCACCAGCCCGGTGTCCAGCGCCTCCAGGCAGGCCTCGATGAGCACTTTTTCCAAGAACGGATTGCCCACCTGAACGGTGGGGCGCAGTTCCACCTCTTCCTCGAATGTTCGAGACGCCAGCCCGGATGCCCCGTGTATGCCGTCCCGCCCGGTGCCGGCGCCCACCAGGAGCAGCACGTTCCCCACCTCGCTGGCTGCGGCCGTGGCGATGCGGTCGGCCCGGATCAGGCCCACGCACATGGCGTTGACCAATGGATTCTGAGAATAAGACTGGTCGAAGCAGATCTCGCCAGCTACGTCGGGCACGCCGATGCAATTGCCGTACCAAGAGATGCCGCCCACCACGCCGTGAAACAGGTGCCGGTTCTGCGGGTCGTCCAGGGGGCCGAAGCGAAGGGAGTTGAGCAGGGCGATGGGACGGGCGCCCATGGCCAGGATGTCCCGAACGATGCCGCCCACGCCGGTGGCCGCTCCCTGCAGCGGCTCCACTGCGGAGGGATGGTTGTGGGACTCGACCTTGAACACCACCGCCAGGCCGTCGCCGATGTCCACCGCGCCGGCGTTCTCCGCGCCGGTCTGGGACAAGACCCGGGACGATTCTTGCCCGGACGCGTTTTGATCGAACAAGCGCAGCAAGGGCCGGGAGTGCTTATAGCCGCAGTGCTCGCTCCAAAGCGCCCCGAACATGCCCAGTTCAACAGAGTTGGGCTCCCGGCCCAGACGCTCTAGTATCAGGTCGTACTCGGCCCGGGAGAGCGCGATCTCATCCAGGGTCTCTTTGGTCACCGCCATCTATATTCAACCCCCGCCTTACGACTGCGCGTTCCGGTGCGCGCTCCGGCCCCATTGGCCTAGTTCCCGTGGTCTTTCCCCTCTGTGGATGATGTATACACCGGCCGCGCCGATCCGTCGATAGCCCGGCCGGCCCCTCTATCTCAAGGGTCCTCGGCGGCCACCGGACCGTCTGACAATTCCCCGTATTGGTCGGAGGGCCTGACCTGCCCGTTGGAAACGTAGAAATAATTGGCCGTGGAGCCGAAGAAATCATTCACCTGTTCCAGGTCGGTGGTGGTGATCAGGACCTGTTCGTACTGGGTGGCCTTCTCCAACAGCCGGCGCCTGCGGGAGCCGTCCATCTCGGATAATGCGTCATCCAGCAGCACCACCGGCCCCTCTCCCCGAGCCGAGGCCAAGAACTCGGCCTCGGCCAGCCTCAAGGTCAGCGCCAGCGTGCGCGCCTGGCCCCGGGAGGCAAAGATGCCCATGTCCACCCCGTTGATCATCAGGTTGAAGTCATCGCGGTGGGGGCCCACGGCCGTGATGGGCCGGGCCCGCTCCCGGTGGAAGGCCGCGGCGAGCGCCTCCCGGAATTTTTCCTCAATCTCTGTAACGTCACCCGCCGGGGGAACGCTGGGCCGGTATTCGACCTCCAGGTTCTCCTCCGGGCCGCTCAGGTCCTCATGGTGCCGGCCGCAGGCTGGCGTCAGCTCGCGCATGGCCTGATAACGCCGCCACGTGATCCAGGCCCCTTCACGCACCAGCTCGTCATCCCAAAAGGCCAGTTCGTCTGCCTCGGCCCGGCCGTCGCGGAGCAAGCGCAATAGTTGGTTCCGTTGCTGCACGACCCGGTGGTATCGCTGTAGGGCCTTCAGATAGAGGGAATCCGCCTGGGACAGCAGGATGTCCAGAAAACGCCTTCGGCCCGACGGAGGACCCTGGATCAGGTCGATGTCCGCGGCGCTGAAAAGCACCGCGTTGACCTCGCCGATCAGTTCGCCTGCGGTGCGCCTGAGCCGGTTGACCCGTATCTCTTTCCGGACGTTGTAAGCCAGACCGTTGTCTTCCTGGCCTGGAGGCGTGCTGCGGCGCTGGACCGGCTGGTATCCGATGATGACCCGGAGGCGTCGGCCGTCCTTCTCGATGGTCCCGTCAACCAGCGCCTGCTTGCCCTCTTTGGCTGCTTCGAAGCTGACGACTTCCCTTTCGTTCTCGGCACGGAAAGAACGGGCGATACAGAGCAGATAAACGGCTTCCAGCAGGGTGGTCTTGCCCTGGGCGTTGGGGCCGTAATAGACCGTCACGCCGGGAGACAGCCCAAGGTCCAGGTGGGTCAGATTGCGGAAATTGGTCAGCCGTAGGCGGGAGAGGTAAGCCAACCCGTCTTGTTCCTCCCATGGGGCCGGGACGTGTTGACCTGAGATTCGTTGCCCCGGACGCGTTGCAATTGTATCAGCCGGGGCAGGGCCGGCGCGGTGGGGGAAAATCCCCCTGTCTCCCCCTTTACAAAGGGGGACTAAGGGAAATTTCTACTCTTGCCTGGCCTCTCCTGATGTTTAGCATTTTATGCAAGGTTCGGTAATTAATCCTGGGCCCTCAGCGATTGGATCTGGTCTTCCAATTCTTTGGCCGCCCCCTCTTCTCCGGCGGAGAGCCGGAAGCAACGGTCGATGTAGAGTTTGGCCAATTGGGAGCTCTTGTCCGAGTTGTCCCGGGCCACGTCCAGCAGGTCCTTTACCCTGAAATTCTCGGGCAGGTGGCGGGCCAATACGGTGACCTCCTCGCCGACCTCGTCCGCCGTGGCCTGGTCCGACCCATCGACGGCGAACCGCAGCCGGCCCAGCAGCCGCGACAACTCGCCCAGCTTGTCGCTTTCGCTCATGAAACTGAATAGGACTTCATTAACGTTGTAGGAGTCGTCGGGTTCTTCTTCCCGCTCTGGGACCGGGGCCGGCGCCCGGGATTGCTCCGATTCGTCGCCCAGTATTGCGGCGGCGCCCTCCGCCGGTGTGCCCGTCAGGGCCAGAGCGTCGGAGCACAGGCTGGAGTAAGTTTGGACCGCCTCGGTGGCCGTCTCCATCATTCTAGGCAGGTCATAGGAGAACATGTGGCCGCCGTACACCAGGTCATCCTCTCGCAACTGGCTCAACCGCTCCAACTCCGAGTAAGGGCCCACAGCCTCCGGCACCGGCGGCATGGCGAAAGCCGACAGTTCGCTGAGGGGCAGGCTGCCCAAGTGGGAGGCGAGGAAGGGTGGGACGTACTTGGTGAGGTCCGACTTGACGGGCAGGGTGACCACGTAGGTGGCATAGACCGTATCCGGCTCCGTGTCCACACGGAAATAGAGCAGGGCATGCCCTCTGGGGTTTCGCGGGTCTCCCCGGTCAAAAATCAGGTCCATTTCAATTAGTCACCCTTTTAATCCGAGGGTCAGGTCCGTGCCGGGCAGCCGCACCCTCAAAGGTGGATTTCTGGGTCCATTATAGGGCAAAGCAGATTCATCGGTCACGCCCGGCCGTTGCCGATGTCCGCGTTGACTACCCTCGGCAAACTCAGTATTGTAGTTGTAGCGTGCCCGGCAGAGGCATAAAGGAGTCTGGGAATGGCGGACCGAGAACTTAGGATTTTCGACTACGACAAAGCCGTAATCGGGGAAGAGTTGGGGTCCTACCAGTACACCCTGACCCAGGAGATGGTCGATGCCTTCCGCGCCTCCGTTGACGACCCGGAAGCCCCATTCCCGACACTGGGAGTCAAACACGACGCCACCGCTTTCGCCATGGTCTACGACGACCCCATCGGCACCGTGAACGCGGGCAACGAGGTCGAGTTTTTCAACCCGCCGATCGTGGGCAAAAAGATCAACGTCACCGGCCGCATCTCCGACAAGTACCTGCGGCGGGACAAACCCTACATAGTCATCGAGGCCACCGCCATCGACGAAGATGGCCGCATGCTCGAGAAGCTCAGCACCTACCAGTTGAAGAAGCCTGACGAGTTGGGGAAGAAATGGCATCCGGAACAAAAATAGAGCGGAACCAGAAGATTCCTTCGGTCACCAAGAAGATCACCACAGACTCGATCCTTCAGTTCGAGTCTTGCGGTATTCTGGACCGGGAGAACATCCACAATAACCCGGAACTGGCCGCGAAACGCCTGGGCACCACGTATACGATCGCCTCGGGCCGCATGTCGGTGACCTTCGCCGCCGAGAGCCTGCGCAGGTTCTTCGGACCGGAGGTGTTCAACCACACCGGCACCGTCAACCTGAAGTTCCTGAGGCCCGTGAAGGCCGGAGACACCATCACCGTCACCGGCGCCGTCACCGGGTCGGAGGAGATCGACGGCGGGACCAAGGTCTCGGTTGACCTTTTCTGTGATAACCAAGACGGAAACCGCACCGCGGTGGGAACCGGCACGGCGGTGATCAAGTAGCGCCCGGTCCAAACCCCCGATTCAAACCAGCGTGCCGGGGCCGCTCACCAACTTAATTGGAGAATTAAATGGCCGGACCAGAACACGGAAAAGTAGAAGCGGAAATCGTTTATTGCGTCTCTTGAGGCTACTACACCGTCGCCACGTGGTTGGCGAACGAGTTCTTCCGCTCGGACGCCCCGGGCGACGTGGCTATCAAGATGACCCCCTCCAACAAGGGGCGCCTTGAAGTGTACCTGGACGGTGAGAAGATCTTCGACCGTAAGGAAGCCGGGGCATTTCCCGACCTGAGCAAGGTCAATGAACTGAAGATGGTCATCGCCGAGAAACTATTCGAGTTGGAAGAGGCTTAACTCCCTCGCCAACACCTGCCGCAGGCCGAAATCATAGGTCAGGACAACGCAGCCTGGGACCAGCTCCTGGGCTGTGTTTTTGTGGACAGACCCTAGACGGAGTACAAAATTTGGCCAACCCGGAGCACGTCGAACTGGCTTCCAGCGGCCCCGACGCCCTGGACACCTGGCGCGAGAACAATCCCGATGTCCGGCTGGACCTGGAGGGGGCCGATCTCAGCGGCGTTAACCTAGCAGGGACCAAGCTCCGCGATGCCAACCTCAAAGGCGCGAACCTGACCGGCGCCAGACTCACCCGGGCCAACCTGGCCGGGGCAGACCTATCGGGCGCCGACCTGTCTGAAGCAGACCTGGGACAGGCCGGGATGGCCGGCGTCGATCTGACCTCGGCCACACTCACCAATGTGAACCTCTTCTGGACCGACATGAAGGGCGCCATCTTGAAGAAGGCGACGGTCAGGAATTGCCGCATGAACCGGGTCTGCCTCATTGGAGCGGACCTGACCGAGGCCGATTTCAGCCAGTCCAACATGATCGAAGCCGACCTGCGGAACGCCGACCTGACCAAAGCCCGGTTCCAGTCAACCAACATGAACGGGGCGGACTTGAGCCGGGCCGTCATGCCGGGGGCCGATTTCAAGCTGGCCATGATCCGGGACTCCATGTGGATCGCAACCGACGTCCGCGGCGCCAGCTTTCAACAGGCCAGCCTCCACCGGTCGGACTTCACCCTGGCCAAGTGGGACGGCACCACCAAGTTCCCCGACCGGTTCGACCCTGAGGACACCGGCCCCAAGGACGTGAACGATTAGCCCGGCCGCGTCTTAACGAATAGGACCCTATGCTAGAATTACCCGGCAATCGGACCCCCCGGCAATCAAATTCGTAGGAGACTCCGTGGCCGTCCTTCAGATCGTGGGAAATCAGTCCGGGGCCGGCAAGACCAGCGTGGCGGCGGCGTTGCTGGTTACGGCCAACGCCGCCGGCAAACGCGCCGCCTACTACAAACCCTTCTCCAATGATCCCGGCGCGGACCCCGACGCCGCCTTCCTTTCGCAACTGCTCCAGTCCTTCGGCGGCCCCGCCGTTCCCGCACCCAAGCCCCTGGCCTGCTCGACCGACGCAGCGGCTTTAGGTGAGGTCCAGGCGGAGGTCTCCAAGCTGGAGTCCGAAGCCGGCACCGTCATCATCGAGGGGCCCGATGAGTCCGGGCCCCACGCCCTAGACTCCAAGGTCATCCTGGTGCACCGGTACTCCCCGCAAGGGGGCGTCGCCGCAGTCGCCGCCTCGATCGACGCTGGTACCGATCTCACGGGAATTGTGGTCAACGCGGTCCCCATCCACCGGCGTGACGAGGTCGCCCGCGAATTAGGTGAAAAATCCGTGGCTCTGGCCGTGATTCCCGAAAGCCGTGGGATGCTGTCGGTGACCGTGGAGCAACTGGCGGAGCATCTCGGCGGACAATGGGTGCTGGACCCGGTGAACACCGACGCCCCGGTGGAGCGTTTCATGATCGGCGGCAACATCATGGACGAAGGGCCCACCTATTTCGGCCGATACGCCAACCAGGCCGTCATCACCAGGGTGGAGCGTCCCGACATCCAGATGGCCTGCATGGGCGAGAATACCTGCTGCCTGGTGCTCACCGGGCCCGGAGAGCCCAACGAGTACATAAAAGCCGAGGCCCTGCAGCGGGAAGTCCCATTGATCCAGGTCCGCTCCAGCACCCTGGACACCGCCGATGCCCTGGCGGGTCTATTGGACAAGGCCGACGCCCGCACCGCCGCGAAAGCCAGCCATTTCGCCGGGTTGCTGGAGCGATACATGGGGGCCGAATCAATCGAGCGACTCCTGAGTTAGGTTTCGGGCTTAGGCTCAGATTCTTGACTGAATACGATTCCAGGCCCTACAATGATCTGGTATGCTCCGTATTGGAGCCGGAAGGTGGACCCCACCCCAAGCGGCGGGACTGACAGCCGCGGGAGAACGATATGCCCGTAACCCAGAATGGCGTGCAACTGACGGTGGCGATTTCCGAAAAAGCCGCCGAAAAGATTAAATATTTCGCCCAGAAAGACGGCATCGAAGAGAACGTGGGGGTCCGCGTGGCCGTCAAAGGCGGCGGTTGTTCCGGACTTACCTACGACCTGAAAATCACCGGCGACCTGGAAATTTCCGATGACGAAAAGATCGTCGAGCAACACGGCGTGAAGGTGATCGTCGAAAAGAAGAGCTACATCTACCTGGTCGGCACTGAGCTTGACTTCTCCGACGGTCTGAACGGCAAGGGATTCGTCTTCGAGAACCCCAACGCCAAGAAAGCCTGCGGCTGCGGCACCTCTTTTAGTGTGTAGCGCGGGTAGCGTCTAGCCGTCCCAACCAGCCCGATCACGAGCGCCGCCTTGCCCTGGCAAAAGCGGCGCTTGTTTTATTAGAGCCCACACCCTCTTTGGAGCGTCCGATGGCCCTGCAGGAATTACCGCTACAGACCGGCGCAGCCGTATTTGTTGAGCGGCACGGCTATCAACTGCCGGCCTACTACTCCGATTTCGCCTCCGAATATGAAGCGGCCACCACGGCTGTAGGCGTCCACGACGCCTCCTACATGGGGCGTTTGAAGGCCACCGGCGAGGACGGGCTGGACCTGCTGAACCGCATGTCCACCAACAAGGTCGTGGACCTGGCTGCCGGCGAAGGAGCGGTCACGGTCCTGACCACCGACCGCGGCCGGATCGTCGATGTGCTGGGCGTGGTGAACCAGGGCGATTACGTGATCTTACTGACCAGTCCCGGCCGCCAACAGGCGGTGATCGAGTGGCTGGATAAATACACCATCATGGAAGACCTTACGGTCGAAGACATCACGCCCGAGACCGCCATGCTGGCCCTGGTCGGCCCAGACTCGGGGGAGCTCTTGGGGCTAACGTCCACCCCGCGCTCCCATGCCCTGGACTCTCTCACGATCCAACCTGTGCGGTTGAGAGGGATTGACGCGTTGGCGGTGGAACAACCCTTGGGAGCGCTGTCCCGGTACTGGTTGATTGCCGCTCCGGATGCAGCTGCCGGGCTGTGGCGGCACCTCACGGACAACGGGGCGACTCCCATCGGTACAACCGCCATGGACGCGCTGCGGGTGAACTTCGGGGTGCCTGAATACGGCCCGGAGCTTGGGGAGCCCTACAACCCATTGGAGGCCGGCCTCATCGGCTCGGTGGACTTCGCCAAGGGTTGTTACATCGGCCAGGAGGTCATCGCCCGGCTGGACACCTACAAGAAGGTCCAGAAGTACCTGGTTTCCCTGCGCTTCGATGCGGACGCATCGGTCTCCCCCGGCGACGCGTTGCTGCAAGACGGAAAGGACCTGGGAGCGGTTACGTCGGTTGCGCCGGCGCCCTCGGAAGGGGTCCTGATGGGTCTCGGCTACGTTAGAGCAGCCGCGGCCACCCCTGGAGCGCGTTTTGACGTGGCGGGCCCGGACAAGGGCTCGGCGGAGATCCTGGCCTTGGCCCAACCCTTCGGCCCGGCCAAAGAGTGATTCCCTAGCCGGAGACCGGTTTTATCTTGCCCTCTGGTGTCGCCGCCAGCAGCGCCGAGAAGTCGTAGCCCCGCTTCCGCATCTCCTCGGAGCCTCCCTCGTTCCGGTCCAAGAGGGAGACCACCTTCACCACGGTGCAGCCCACCGCTTCCGCTGCCTCTATGGCGTGGAAAAGGGACCCGCCGGTGGTGCATACGTCGTCCACGATGGCGACCTTGCATCCCGGTATCAACGGCCCCTCGATGTTCTGCTTGGTGCCGTGTGTCTTGCTCTCTTTCCGGACGATGAAGGCCGGGATGGGGCCCCCCTCGAGATGACTTGCCAGGGCAACGGCCGCAACGATTGGGTCTGCTCCCAGCGTGGTCCCACCCACGGCCTGGGCCCCGGCCTGCCGCAACAAAGGAAGCAGGGCCTTGGAGATTAGATGGGCGCCTTCCGGGTCCAGACTCAACAGTCTTCCGTCGAAGTAATAGCTGCTCTTTTTGCCTGAGGTGAGGGTGAAGTCGCCATATTTGATCGCGCCTCGCTCCAGCGCCAATGCCAAGAGCCGGTCCACCGTTTCGCTCAACTCGCCCTCCTCCCTTCCCGTGCCGTCAGATACAGCCCTTGTTCTTGGATATACTCGGCCACCGCATCGGGCACCTGCCCGTCCAGCGGCTCGCCCACCGCCACCCGGCGCCGCAATTCGGTTGCGCTCACGTCCACTAGGGGAGCCGTCACGATCTGGACTCTGTCCTTGGCTTTGGGGACCCGGTTGTAGAACCCGGGCCAATCAAAGCCCCGTTCCCCGGGCCGGTCCAGCACCAATAGCCGGCAAAGCGTCAACACCCGCTCCGGGTCTTTCCATTGGTCGAACTGGTCCAGCACGTCCATGCCCAGTATGAAGAACAGGTCTGTTCCCGGACCCAGCTTAGCCGAGAGTTCCACCAGAGTGTCAACGCTGTAGGTGGGGCCGGGCCTCCGGACCTCGGCGTCACAGACCTGGAACCTCGGGTTCCCTTCGATGGCCCGCCGCACCATCTCGATGCGGTGATCTGCCGACGCCACCGGTTCCGCCTGCTTGAGTCTGGGTTGCCCCGCCGGGATGAACAATACCCGTTCCAGCGTTGCCTGGTCCATGGCGGCATTGGCTATACTCAGATGCCCCAGGTGCACCGGGTCGAAGGTGCCGCCAAGGATGCCGATATTCACGGCTGCCGGCTCCTCAGAACCACTCGACTTCTACCTTGCCGAACCTGATGGTGTCACCGGCTTCGATGCCGGCGTCAATCAACCGGTCCGCCAAGCCGGAACGCCGCATCTCCCGCCACAATTGCAACAAGACCCGTTGGTCCCGGGTGTCGGCCAATGCCGTCAGCCGTTCCATGGCTTCGGACTCCACCACGAACACCCCGTTTGCAGCACGCCGCACCGATTCCTTGGCTGCGGACCGCTGCGGCCGCGAGCGCATGGGCTCGGGCTCCGGGGACTCGTCGATCTCTTCCTTAGGCATCTCCGCCAGAGCCCTGATTATGTTCCCCAGCAGGGTATCGACACCTTCCCCGGTGGCGGCGGAGATAAAGTGCACGCCGGACCCCTTGTCGCCAATGGCTTTCAGCAGCCGGACTTCGAGTTCATCTCGCTGCTCCCGCACCTCAGTCACATCCAGTTTGTTAACCACGACCAGTTGCGGCTTTTGGGCCATCTCCGGATTGAACTGCTGCAACTCTTGATTAATCATCCGGTAATCGTCTACGGGGTCTTCGGACAGGCCGTCCAGTAGATGCACATACAACCGGGCCCTCTCCGCATGCCGCAAGAACTCATGGCCCAGTCCGATCCCCTCATGTGCTCCCTCCAACAGTCCCGGCACTTCCATCATCACGAAGTCATTCCGGCCGACTCTCACCACGCCCAAGACCGGCTCCACCGTGGTGAACGGATAATCTGCTACTTTAGCTTTGGCCGCAGAGCACATGGAGAGTAATGTCGATTTTCCTGCATTGGGCTTGGCCAATAGACCCACATCGGCCAGCAGCTTGAGCTCCAGAAACAGGATCACTTTCTCGCCTCTCTCTCCCCGTTGGGCCAGGACCGGCTCTTGGTTTGTGGGCGTGGCGAACCTGCTATTTCCCCATCCACCGCGGCCACCCACCGCGACCAATCTTGCCTTATCGCTTCGAATGTCGTCGATAAACTCCTTCTCTCCGTCCTCGGTCATGCGATAGACCACCGTTCCGATTGGAACAGGAATGTACTGATCATCTCCGTTGGCGCCGCGACGGTTCTTCCCTTTGCCATGACCACCGTGAACCACATAGATAGTGCTGTTGAACTTAATATGAAGAAGCGTGTTTAAGGAAGGATCTCCAACCAAATAGGCGCTTCCTCCGTCACCGCCGTCTCCTCCGTTGGGGCCGCCCTTGGGGCGGTACTTTTCACGAAGAAAACTGCTGCATCCATTTCCACCAGACCCGGCGTTAATATTTAATCTAACGGTATCAATCATAGGATTTGTGTAAACAAGAAATAATAGAAGTAACAAAGGGGTGGAGAGAGTGGACAGTCAGGCATGAGTGTGACTGTGTTGTTGTTGACTAGAGATATTTTAACATGGTGTGAGAGTCAATTTGAGTTGATAATCACGTGTGTCATTGAGAACTGGAAGAGACAGATTGTGGTTGGAATAAAGCGTGGTTTTTGGGTTGGGCCATTTGTCCCAGGCCAGAGAGGATATCGGACTGAGTTATCCACGGATATTTGGGCCTTGCCCACCAGTTATAGTAGTATCCTGAAATCACTGCGCAATGCGGGCGTGATGGACGTAGATGTTATCTGCGGGTAAAACATTGCTTGGGCTGACGGCGGCGCTGGGGATTGTAGCAGCAGCCTGCTCTAGCCCGGCAGACACTACCCGCGTTGGACCCGGACAGTGGCCAAATACTGACATTGGCGAAGAGATTGGGCAGGTGAACCGCATAGCTTACGTTAGCCCCAACGGCAACCTTTTTACCGTGGACCCTGACGGCGGCGGCCTGTCCCAGCTCACCGGCGGGTTCCAGGCTGAACAGGGCCCCGCCGGACAGCGGTCCCAAGGCGGCGTCCAGGCCCAGCCATTAAGCCTGAACGAGTACTATGCCTGGCCCACCTGGTCGGCCGATGGAACGAAATTGGCGGCCTCCCGGGTGGTGGTGCGGGAAGACCGGACCGAGATATCTTTACAGGTCATGGACGCGCGGACCGGCCGTAGTGAGACCGTGTTTGAGAACAACCATTTGGGACTGATTGCGGACGGCGCCCCCCATTATATCTACTGGGCCCCCTCAGGAGAGTCCCTGTCTTTCTTGGCGACCACCCCGGATGGCTTGTCGTTATTTGTATGGGACGGAACGCCCGGCAAGCCCGCCGGCGTGGTCGAAAGAGGGGCCCCGCTCTACTATCAGTGGTCGAATGATGCCGAGGCTATGGCCCTGCACGTCGGAGCGGACATAACCTTGCTCAGACCCCCGGCCGAAGGCGGTTCCCGCCGGACATTTCAGTCCTCTACCGGTTTTCGTGTCCCCGCAATCTCACCGGATGGCGCTAGTCTCGCCTACGTTGCCGAGACGGACGGGGGCATGGGACTGTACGTCGCTCCCATTGACGACCTAAGCCAGGCGCGTAAGATCATCGACGTCGGAGTGCTGTCCGCGTTCCTGTGGTCGCCCGACGGGACGCAATTGGCGGTGGGAGACCAGTCCAGCCCCAATACCCCGTTCTTTGACCGCCTGATGTTGGTGCCGGTGGGAGACGGGCCGGTAACCACGCTGTCCTCCGGGGAAGTGTGGGCGTTTTTCTGGGCGCCCAGCGGCGACAAGCTGGCTTGGGTGTCGGTTAATGCCGCTGAACGGGAGATCGAGTGGGTGATCTCACCCAGTGATGGCTCCGGTGCGAAGATGCTGTTCAGTTACCGGCCGTCCGGCGAGGTATCCATTTTCCTGAGTTTCTTCGACCAGTACGCTTATTCCCACTCGCCGTGGTCTCCCGATGGCAAGTCGCTGGTTGTGGCCGGGTCCAAGGGCGAGGCGTCCCGGGGGAGCAACGGCCGGACCCCCTCTGGTAACCGGATCTACATTTTGGATGCCGAAGGAGGCGCTGCTCCCCGGGATTTGGGGGCAGGCGTCCTGGCATTTTGGTCGTGGAACTGAGGACCAAGGCCCTAATGGCCGGCCTTTTGGTTGTCGGCCTATTGGCCGCCTGCGGCTCGGAAACGGCAACCCAACCGCCGAGTGGAGCGGTGGAGATCGACCCTGAGCCGGCCATGCGCCAAGCGGTCGACCAACTTCTTGCTTTGGAATCGGCGGCCTTCAGCCTGGATCATCTTGAAGGCTCAACTGTCTTGGTGCCTGGAGTGTTGATGACCAAAGTCTCGGGAGTGGTCTCCATCCCGGACCGGTTCAGCGTCACCGTGGAGGCCGAGTCCCAGTTCCCCAAGTCATATATCGAGATCAGCATCATCACCATCGAAGACACAGCCTACATGACCGATATATTCAGCGGCCGCTGGAATCAAGTCTCGGCGGACGCCCTGCCCTTTAATCTCTCCGGATTGGGCCAAACCCTGGCTGAAATCGTGGACGCCGTGCAGCGGCCACGGGTGGTTGGTGAAGAGCGGCTGAACGGCGTGGATACCCTGCACATTGAGGGCGAGATAGCTTCCCAGGACCTCTCCGGGCTGGTGCCCGGGGCTGGGGAGGGTTTCCCCGTTGGACTGGAGCTCTGGTTGGAACGGGATGGGCTGCTACGGCAGGTCCTCATCATCGGCCGGGTGGTCCCCACAGATGCGTTGAACACCGTACGGCAATTGACCCTGGACGACATCAACCAGCCGGTGGAGATCAATCCTCCCAGCAACCCGCCGGGTTGACGTTTAGGGAGATGCTGGGAACGGACCGCACACTGCCCACGCCATTTGTCTTAGCAGTTATCGGACTGGGGGCCTTCATCACGGCCCTGGACCAGACGGTGGTCGTGACCGCGCTGCCCAGCGTGATGCTGGACCTGAAAGTCCCCATCGCCGAGCTGGACCGGGCCGCTTGGATCATCACCGCCTACCTGCTTGGGTACACGGTGGCCATGCCCTTGATCGGCCGGCTGGGCGACGTTTACGGTTATCCTCGGGTTTATCAGGCCTCTCTGGTGGTATTTTGCATCGGGACGGTCCTGGTGGCCGTCTCCTCCAGTCTGGAGTGGATGGTGGGCGCCAGGGTCGTCCAGGCAGTGGGCGGCGGCGCAACGGTCCCCATCGGCATGGCGTTGGCGACCACATTGGTCCCCAAAGGCCAACGGGGACTGGCGTTGGGCATAGTCGGGGCCTCGGCGGAGGCCGGCGCCATGCTGGGTCCGGCGTACGGCGGAGCGATTGTCGAGGTCCTGACTTGGCGATGGATATTCTGGCTGAACGTGCCACAGAGCGCGGTCATCTTCCTGGCGTTATTTTGGCTGCCAAACCGCCGGAACGTAGGGGCCAAAGTGGATTATATGGGCGGCGTTGTCTTGGTCGGCGCTCTGTTGGTCCTCTCTTTGGCCTTGTCCCGCAGCAGCCTTTTTACCTTCGATTCGCCCTATCCATTCCTGCTGGCCGCCGGGGGAGTGGGCCTGGTTGCGCTCCTAGTCTTGGTGGAGGCCAGGACGTTTCAGCCGTTGCTCGCTCCGGCTTTGTTCCGTTCTTGGGCGTTCCTGACATCCAACCTGACTCAAGTGTTGGTGGGGGTGGTGTTGATCATCGCCATGGTCACCGTTCCCCTGATGGCGAACACGGTGATGGGCAAGTCGCCGTTCACCGGGGCATTGTGGCTGCTGCGGTTAACGGGAATCATACCGTTGGGCGCCGTGGCCGGCGGACTGCTGGTGACGCGGTTGGGATCGAGCCCTCTGACAGTCACCGGACTGGCCCTAGTGGCCCTCGGCTTGTTCTTGGCCAGCGGTTGGGACCTGGGCATCGGCGATCCCGAGTTGACGGTCCACCTGTTGATCGCGGGCTTCGGGTTCGGCCTGGTGATTGCCCCAATCACCGTCCATGCCTTGGGTTCAGCCGGTGAGGACTACCGGGGCACGGTGGCGTCTTTGGTGGTGGTGTCGCGGATGATGGGGATGACATTGGGGCTGGCTGCCATCTCGGCTTGGGGGGTCGAGCATTTCCAGGCGCTCACGGCGGGGCTGGAATTTCCGTTGCCCCTGCCGGGGGAGGCCGCCGGCGTCTTTGAGACCCGCGCGGCGGAATACTTGGCCAACGTCAACGCTGCGGGATTGGAACTGTTCCAGAGATTCTTCCTGGCTGGGGCGCTTATCTCTTTGGTTGCAATAGTGCCTGCGCTGGGCATGCGTAAAAGGTTGCGGCCCTGAACAAACTAGGCCGGCTAAATTGGAAACGCCTCTTCTAAGGTTGCCAGTTGGCTGGGGGATAGCGACCAGCCCGAGGCTGCGCAGTTCTCCACCGTCCGGGCCACGCTGTTGCTCTTGGGGATGACGATGACGTTGGGCCGCGACAGGCACCAGTTGAGGGCCACTTGGGCCGGGGTCTTGCTCACCTCATGGGCCACCTGCTCCAGGACCGAGCCCCTTTTATCCGGCAGGAGCCGGGACCGTCCCGCAAGAGAGCCGTCGGCCAGGGGCGTGTAGGCAATGACCGTGATGTCATTGTCCACGCAATAAGGAATAAGGTCTCGCTCGATCTCCCGCCTCTTGAGGTTGTAGAGGACCTGGTTGGAGACCACCGGGTACTTGGTCATTGCCCGTTGGGCCTCTTTCAACTCGGCCACCGAGAAGTTGCTCACGCCGATGTAGCGCACGACCCCACGGTCCACCAGTTCCTCCATGGCCCCCATGGTCTCGGCGATGGGCACCCCGCTGTTGGACCAGTGGATCTGGTAAAGGTCGATTACGTCGTCATCCAGGAGACGCAGGCTGTTCTCCGCGGCCCGGATCACGGCGTCGCGGCGCAGGTTGCTGCCCAGGACCTTGGTGGCGAGAAACACCTGGCCGCGCCGGCCCTTTATCGCCGCGCCCACGGCGTCTTCAGTCCGGTACATCTCGGCGGTGTCGATCAGGGTGGCCCCTAGTTCGATGCCCTTCTGCAGCGGCTCCGGCCCACCCTTATATTTCCAGGTGCCCAGGCCGATCTCGGGGACCATCTCTCCCGTGCCGCCCAGCTCGCGGTATTCCAAGTAACAACCCCCGTCGGTTCGGCTATTTAGTCCGCCTAGATAGCCGGTCTCGATGGATGCGGTATCGCCGTCTGCTATGGTATACCAGAAGCCGGGCCGGAACCCCCGGCCGTAAACAACTTTCCTGTGAGGTGGAGTTATGGAGTTCGAAGACGCACGTCCCCATTTCGAGAACAACCACCGGGGTGTGATCACCACATTTCAGGCCAACGGCGCGGGACATTCCAGCATCGTGGTCTGCGGGTCCTACCAGGGGAACGCCGCCTTCGTGATCGTAAAGGGTAGTTCCGCCAAGGCCCGCAACCTAAGGCGGGACCCCCGGTGCACGGTGATGTCGGTCGCCGACAGCTGGCGCAGCTTCGTCGTCGTCGAGGGCCCCGCCACGCTCATGGACTATCGGAACACCGACTCCGAAAAGATGCGGGTGGAGCTGCGGGAGGTCTTCCGCGCCTGCGGCGACAAGGACCACCCTGACTGGGAGGAGTATGACCAAGCGATGGTCAAACAGGACGCGGTGATCGTGCTGGTCAAGCCCGAGCGGGTTTACGGGATGTTGCGGTAGGGGTGTTAGAATTTAGATTATCGCTGATACGATGGTAAAGCAGGATTGGATGGCCGGACTCAGCTGTGCCGAAAGTTAGAGACGCTATGCGTTTGGTCGAGCGCGACGGCTGGTTTCTGGCAAGAACAAGAGGCAGCCACCGCCAATACAAACACCCGAGCAAAACCGGTACTGTGACTATAGCAGGCAATGCAAATAGGGACGTGGCTTCGGGTACGTGGAATAGCATCTTGAAACAAGCTGGTTTGACAAGAGAGGAAAATGAATGACGTATATTGTTGTGTACGAGCAGACAACCACCGGCTGGTCGGCTTATGTGCCCGATCTGCCAGGCTGCGTAGCCGCCGGTGAAACCCGAGAGGAAACAGAAAGCCTTATCCGCGAGGCCATCGTGTTTCATTTAGAGGGGCTGCGCGAATCCGAAGAGGCGATTCCGGAGCCGGGTACCTGGACCGAAATGGTGGACGTTCCAGCTTAGGCGCCGGGATCAGAAAGCCATGCAGAGAGGGACCATGAGCTCCAGTGAAATCATCTTTCTTGTCGAGGAATCGCCTGAAGGCGGCTACGAGGCCAAGGCCCTGGGCGAGTCCATCTTTACTGAAGCCGAGAGTATGGATGAGCTCAGAACGATGGTGCGGGACGCGGTCCGATGTCACTTCGAGGAGGATGAACGACCGCAGATGATTCGGCAGTACCTTCAATAAGTCCTAACCGTCCATCACCAATGACGCATCGGCCAGGCACACCAACTCGCCCCGCTGGTTGATGCCCTTTATCCGGCACTCCAGCACCCTCTTTCCCGCCTCCTCGCTCTTGCCCGTTATCTCCCCTTGGAAGTTGACCGTGTCGCCGCTCCGGAAGGGCGTGATGGCCCGCATCAGCAGACTGCCCCCCGAGTGGAAACTGCCGAGGGAGAAGGAAAGCTCCAGCATCTGGTCCACGTAGGACATGGTGGCGGGACCCGAGTTGGTGGTGCCGCCGAAGATGTTCTGCTTGGCGAACTCCTCGTCGGTGTGAATGTTGCTCTCGCTGGGGCGGCCGGCCAGCCGGAAATCGTTCTTGCGGTTGATGATCTCCTGGCTCTCGGTGATGGCTATCTCGGGCAACGTGTCATCGATGGATGCCGCACCGAAGTCCAACAACTTGCTCCTGCCGGTCTGCATTGATTCTGCTGATGAGTCGGGCTGGGGGCTGTCCTCATTAGATGGCGCGTTAGGGGGTGGCGCCTCCCGCTGACCTTTGGCGTACTCGAAGATGCAGGTGTAGTCGTATTCGGCGGCCTTTTCGCCCCGCTGATTGATGGCCTCCACCCGGAAGGTGACGAACTTACTGCCCCGGCGCTCGTACTTCTCCAGCACCCGCCGCCGGCCGGTGATGGTGTCGCCGGGGACCACCGGGTGGAACCAACGGGCTTCGCACTTGGCGAAGGGGGTTTGCCGCCGGGCCGTTTTCGACACTTCAAAAGCCACGAATCCGTTGGCTTCGGCAATCTCTTCGCGGAGGAGTGGCGCATAGCTGAGAACCATGGTCGGCATGGCGGCAAGGCCGCTTGCGTCCGGCTGGTATCTTGGGTCTGGGTTCAAGGCCACCAGGGCGTACTCCGCGATGTTCTCGGCCGTGATCTCCACCACCGTTTCGTTGCCGACCTGACCCGGTTCCACCGCGTCGAAGTCCCACAGTTTCTCCTGCTGGTCTAGCATACCTGCCCTCTGTCTTTACTGAGTCTGATCGCTTCCGCTCTCATTCTACCCCAGCGCGAACGGCCAGGATCAGATGGTGCATCCGAGCTTGGCTGTGCTATGTTAGGCCCCGCAGAAGCGTTAAAAACCGAGCGCGGGCGTCGCCCGCCGTGGATTATTGAGATGGGAGGACTGAGATGAAAGTAGGATTTATCGGACTGGGGACTATGGGCGGCAGCATGGCTTACAACGCCCTGGATGGCGGCAATGAGATGGTGGTCCACGACATCAACCGGGCCTCGGCCACCCGGCACCTGGAAGCCGGTGCGAAGTGGGCCGACACCCCCAGAGAGGTTGCCGAGCAATCGGAGATCGTGTTCACGTCGCTGCCCGGCCCCACCGAAGTCGAGGCCGTGGCGTTGGGCGAGTCCGGCATCTTGGAGGGCATGAGCACCGGCAAGGTCTACTTCGACCTGAGCACCAGCACTCCGGGCATGATCCGGAAGATCCACGCCGAGGCCGCGGCGCGGGGAATCGATGTCTTGGACGCCCCAGTGAGCGGCGGCCCCAGGGGCGCGGCCAGCCGCAACCTGGCCATCTGGGTCGGCGGCGACAAGGACGTGTTCGACCGCTGCAAGCCGGTGCTGGATTCCATCGGAGACAAGGCCTACTACGTCGGCCCCATCGGCTGCGGCGCCATCGCCAAGCTGGTGCACAACTGCACCGGCTATATAGTCCAAGCGGCCCTGGCCGAGGTGTTCACTATGGGCGTCAAAGCCGGCGTCGAGCCCCTGGCCCTCTGGCAGGCGGTGCGCAAGGGCGCACAGGGACGGCGCGGCACCTTCGAGGGCCTGGCCGAGCACCTGCTGCCGGGCAAGTTCGACCCGCCCGACTTCGCCCTGAGGCTGGCGCGGAAGGACGTGGACCTGGCGGTGGCCGTGGGACGGGAGTTCGACGTTCCCATGCGGCTGGCCAACCTGGCGCTCATGGAGATGACCGAGGCCATGAACCGAGGCTGGGGCGACCGGGACTCCCGCGTGGCCATGCTGCTACAGGAAGAGCGCGCCGGGGTGGAGGTGCGGGTGGACGAGGATGTGCTGAACGCGGTGTTGGAAGCGGAGAGGAACGGCTAGAAGCTAATCCGCCGCTTCCGGCTGCCAGCGCAGGTCGGGTTGGCGGGCCGCTTTGGCCTCGTCCAGCCGGGCCACCGGGGTGGTGTGGGGCGCGCTGTTCACCAGTTCGGTGTTCTCGGTGACCTCGCGGTCGATGTCGATGAGAGCCTGGACGAACGAGTCGATGGTTTCCTTGGTTTCCGACTCCGTCGGCTCGATCATGAGCGCCTCGTGGACGATGAGGGGGAAGTACATGGTCGGCGCGTGAAAGCCGTAGTCCAGCAACCGTTTGGCGATCTCCAGGCCGCTGGAGCCGCGCTCCTTCTGCCAATCCGCGGAGAACACCGCCTCGTGCATACAGGTGCGGTCGTAGGGCAGGTGATAGACGCCTCGCAGGGCATTCATCATGTAGTTGGCGTTCAGTACCGCGTTGCCGCTGATGGACTTGATGCCCGCGCCGCCCAGGGTTCGTATGTAGGTGTAGGCCCGCACCAGCACGCCGAAGTTGCCGTGGAAGCCGCTCAGCTTCCCGATGCTCTTCTCCGGTGTGGACAACTCGAAGGCATCGCCCCGCTGGGTGACGATGGGGGCTGAAAGATAGGGGGCCAATTGGCGGGTGGCGCACACGGGACCCGCTCCGGGCCCGCCGCCGCCATGGGGCGTGCTGAAGGTCTTGTGCAGGTTCAGATGGGCGACGTCGAAGCCAAGTTCGCCCAGCTTCACCCGGCCCAAGAGGGCGTTCATGTTGGCGCCGTCGCCGTAGACCAGACCGCCCGCTTCGTGGACTATCCGGCAGACCTCAACGATGTTGGTGTCAAATAGACCTAAAGTGCTGGGCAGGGTGATCATCACTCCGGCAAGGTCGGGACCGGCGACCTCGCGCAGGGCCTCCAGGTCCACGTTGCCTTCCTTGTCCGAGGCCAACTCCACGACCTGGAAGCCGGCCATGGCGGCCGACGCCGGGTTGGTGCCGTGGGCGCTATCGGGGATGGCCACCTTGGTTCGGCCCGTGCCGCCGTTGGCCAGGTGATGCGCCCGGATCATCAGCATGCCGGCCAATTCCCCGTGGGCGCCGGCCAGTGTCGCCAGGCTCACCGCGGGCAGTCCGGTGATCTCGCTAAGGAAGCCCTGCAGCCGGTGCAGCAGCTCCAGCGCCCCCTGCGAATGTTCGGCGGGCTGCATCGGGTGGATGCCCGCGAATCCGGGCAGGAACGAAATCTCGTCGTTTATCTTGGGGTTGTACTTCATAGTACAACTGCCCAGGGGATAGAAATGGGTGTCGATGGAAAAGTTCAACTGGCTGAGCCCGGTGAAATACTGGACCACCTCCGGCTCCGACACCTCGGGCAGCGGCAGTTCGCCCCGCAATAGCGCGCCGCCGGGCAGGGGCTGGGCCGGAACATCCAGGTCCGGCAACACCGTGCCCACCCGGCCCGGCACGCTCCGCTCCATCAGCAGTTTTTCGGTCTGCCGGTTGCCGCCTTGCCGCATTACTTGAACTCCGCCAGCGCCGCCACCAAGGCGTCGATGTCCTCTCTGGCGTTCATCTCGGTGACACACAGAAGCATGCCGTTGGCCACCTGCCCGCTCACGTCCAGACCGCCCAGAATGTTCCGCTCCATCAGCTTTTTGTTGATCTCGGCCGGTGGGGCGGGGCATTGGACGACGAACTCCTGGAAGAAAGGGCCGGAGAGGGGCAGGGAATAACCCGGTAATTCGCCGATCTTGGCAGCCGCGTAGTGGGCTTTGTGGTAGCACAACTCGGCGACCCGGCGCAGCCCGTGTTTGCCCATGGCCGCCAGATAAATGGTGGCAGCCAGGGCGTACAGGGCCTCGTTGGTGCAGATGTTGGAGGTGGCCCGCTCCCGGCGGATGTGCTGCTCCCTGGTCTGGAGGGTGAGCACGTAGCCGGTCTTGCCGTTCTTGTCCACCGTGCGGCCCGAGAGACGGCTGGGCATCTGGCGGATGTATTCCTGCTTGGTGGCGAATAGGCCCACGTAAGGTCCACCGTAGCTGGCGGGGATGCCCAGGGGCTGCCCATCGCCGGTGACGATGTCGGCCCCGTAGTGGCCCGGAGGCTGGAACATGCCCATAGCGGTGGGGTCGCAGGAGACCACCGCCATGGCGCCCTGCTCGTGGGCGGCGTTCACCAACGATTGCAGGTCTTCGATGTACCCGAAAAAGTTGGGGTACTGTAGCACCAGACAAGCCGTCGTGGCATCCAACGCGGGTCTCGACATCTGGTCGCAGCTGGTAATCTCCACCGAAATATCTTGAGACTGGCAGTAGGTGCGTATCACGGCCGAGTAGGCGGGAGAGAGGGTGTCGGCCAGGGCGACCTTCGCCCGTTTGGTCACCCGGCAGGCCATCAGCGCCGCCTCGGCCAGACTGGTCGCGCCGTCGTACATGCCGGCGTTGGCCACTTCCATGCCGTAGAGGTTGCAGACCAGCGTCTGGAACTCGTAGATCACCTGTAGTGTCCCCTGGCTGGCCTCGGCCTGGTATGGCGTGTAGGCGGTGAGGAATTCGCCGCGGGTTATCAACGGCTTGATGATGGCGGGGATGAAATGGTCGTAGGAGCCGGCGCCCAGGAAGGAAGGGCCGCTGCCCAGGGGACGGTTCTTGGCGGCCAAGCCGCCTAGTTCCCGCTGGATCTCCAGTTCCGACAGTGGCGCGGGCAGGTCCAGGGTGGGATTGCGGAACTCGGCCGGGATGTCGGCGAAGAGCTGATCGATGGAGTCGATGCCCAGGGAGGCCAACATCTCTGCCTGCTCGCCGGTGGTGTTGGGGATGTAGTGGGACTGGAAGTGCCCTGCGGTATCGGGCCGGGTGGCGGTCATTACAGGCCAGCGGTGTAAGCGTCGTAGTCTTGGGCCGACATCAACCCGTCGGCCTCCGCGACGTCCGACATGGTGACCTTGATGAGCCACCCTTCGCCGAAGGGGTCTTCATTGACCAACTCGGGGTGGTCCAACAGCTTCTCGTTGATCTCCGTTACCTCGCCGGTGATGGGGGAGAACAGGTCCGAAACGGCCTTCACCGATTCGACCTCGCCCATCTTGCCCAGATGAGCCACGCTGTCGCCGACCTTGGGCAGTTCGAAGAACACGATGTCTCCCAGTTGGTCTTGGGCGTAGTCGGTGATGCCGGCTACGGCGGTCTTGCTGGCCGCGTCTTCAATCTTGACCCACTCGTGTTCTTGGGTGTATTTGCGGTCGTCGGGACTCACTTCGCCTAGGTCCTCCTGGGCCGGGTGTAGAAGGGGAGCGCCGTTACTGTCACCTGGACCGTGCGGCCCCGTAGATCCAGGTCCAACGCCGCGCCGGGCTCGGCGTAACGCTCCAAAACGTAGCCCATGCCGATGCTGGTGTCAAGGGTTGGTGAATAGCTTCCGCTGGTCACGGAGCCGATGGTCTCTCCTTGGTGAAGAAGGCTGTACCCGGCGCGGGGCGCGCTGCGTCCCGGCAGGGTGAATCCCACCAATTTCCGTTGGATGCCGTTTTCTTGCTGGTCCTTCAGAACATCGGAGCCGACGTATTCCTTGTCGAAGCGCACAAAGCGGTCGAGGCCGGCCTCGATGGGCGTGGTCTCCTCGTCGATCTCATGACCGTGGAGGGGCAATGCCGCCTCTAAGCGCAATACGTCCCTGGCCCCCAGTCCGCATGGGACAGCGCCCGATCCGGTGAGGGCGTTCCAGACTTTGACCACAGCGTTTTCCTGGACCAGCATCTCGAACCCATCTTCCCCGGTATAGCCGGTCCGGCCCACCAGCACCGGAGCCCCCTGAATGGAGCTTTCGGTCCAGGAGAAGTAACGCATCCCCGAAAGCGGCGTATCGGCCAGCTTGTCGATCACGTCGGGCGTGCCGGGACCCTGGAAGGCGATTAGCCCGGTTGTGCCGGTTACGTCCTCCATGGCGCAGCCGGGAGAGAACTTCTCGTCGATCCAATGTTGGAACCAGGCGACGACGGCCGGGCGGTTGCCGGCGTTGGGGACCAGTAGGTATCGGTCCTCAGAGAGGCGGTAGAAGATGGTGTCGTCGATCACGCCGCCTTTCTCGTTGCAGATCATGCAGTAACGGGCCCGGCCCACGCGGAGGGTCGAGGCGGAGCCGGTAAGCACCCAGTCGAGAAATTCGGTGGCCTTGGGGCCGGACAGGTAGAGACGGCCCATGTGGGATACGTCGAACACCCCGGTGGCGGTCCGGACGGCTTTCACCTCGGCCAAGATGCCGGACGGGTACTGCACCGGCATGTCCCAACCCCCGAAGGGCACCATACGTCCGCCCAGGGAAACATGGGTGTCGTGGAGGGCGGTCCGGAGGTTCTCTGAGGTCACGGAGGAAGGAGCTCCCAGCGGTAAAATTCAGGGGTGCACAGGCGCGCTAAGCATGATAACCGCTGCCTGTTGCCGCGGCAAGGGGAGAGTTCGGCGTGTGCTATAATCGGCGGCCAACCGGGGCCATGGGCACAGGCGCCTAACCAGGGAGTCATCAATTGACCGGCAGACTTGAAGGCAAGGGCGCCATCATCACAGGCGGGGCGTCCGGCATCGGCCGGGCCATCTGCCGGCGGTTCAGCCGCGAAGGGGCCCGGGTGATGGTCGCCGACCGGAACACCGCTGGGGCCGAGGAGACCCTGTCTCTGCTTGAGGCCGCTCCCGACACCGCCGCCACGGTCGACGTTAATATCTCCGACGCCTTCCAGGTGGAGCGGATGGTGCACGAGACGGTAACACGCTTTGGCCGGTTGGACATCTTGGTGAACGGCGCCGCCATCCTCATCCGCACTCCTCCCCTGGTGGACGTGGATGAAGTGCTCTGGGACCTGACCATGGATACCAACGTCAAAGGCGTGTTCCTCTGCTGCAAATACGCCATCCCGGCCATGACTGCCAACGGCGGAGGCTCCATCGTGAACATCTCATCCATGTCGGGCATCCGCGGCATCGGCTACTCGGTGCCCTACGCGGTGAGCAAGGCCGGGGTCATCCACCTGACCAAGGTGGCGGCCAGCCAGTACACCTCGGAAGGCGTGCGCATCAACTGCATCGCGCCCGGCGGCGTGGACACCCCCCAGATGCGGGGCAGCACGGCCAGCGCGGAGGCGTTCTCCGAGCGGAACGAGACCCATCCAATGGGCCGGGTGGGGGACGCGGATGAGATCGCCAACCTGGTGTTGTGGCTGGCGTCGGACGAGGCTTCCTACGTGAGCGGCAGCACCTACATCATCGATGGAGGGGCTTGGGCCGCGGCCAATTAGGTACCCGATCATATCTATGGACAAACTCATCGATATAGCCAGCCGCGCCGTGGCCGACTACGGCTTCCGCCAGGCGGTGCTCTACGGCGTTGCGGACATCGTCCGCAGGTGGTCCCTAACCGAGGAAGAAGCCGCCCTCCTGTCCGGCCCGGTGCTGGCCGAACTCAGCGCCCTGCCCATCCCCGTGCAACCGGCGGACATCCCGGCGCAGCAGGCCAAGATTGCGGAAGTCATCCGGGGATTGGTTCTTTCCTAAAGATACAATCACGAAAACGCGGCTAGCCGTCTTGGAGGTCCGGTCTCTTAAATCAAGATTACCGGAGAATCGCTCATGGAAACGCGGCCGCGCCGCCTGTGCCGCCTGCGCCGTCTAGCTGCCTCTTTCGTAGGCCCCGATATCGCTGGCGCTTCCCTGAGGCCGGGCCAGCCCCCGCTGGTCGGTCGATGAAGCTGGATTGTCTCCGCCCGTGTCTATTGCCGGACTGCCCAACAGAAGGGCGTGGGTTTCGGTCGGGCCGCCGTTGTTTTCCAGGGGGCCCAGTCTTGGTTCCACCGGCTGGGAGCGCGTCCCGACAAGGTCACTTGCAGTGGTCTGCAAACCGCAGTGGTCGTTGGAACCCACGAGGTTGTGCCCCAATGATGTTACGCTGCCGTTGCAGTCGGGCCCCTCGAGCATGGCCGTATTGGCCGCAATGATGGTGTTGTTCAATTCGGTCCTAGGGTTCCCTAAAGCCCGGCCGACCGCGATACCCCCACCGTATTCCCCGCGGTTGCCGCTGACCGTGGTGTTGCTGATGCTGATATAGTTTTCGTTCAATATCCCACCGCCGCGCTTGCCGGTGTTACCGCTCACCGTGCTGTTCTCTAAGGTCATCCGCCCATTGTTGCGGATCCCACCGCCGCTGTTCGATGTGTTTTCGTTGACTGTGGTGTATTCCAGGTGGGAGACGCCGATGCTGGAGTTTTGTATTCCACCCCCACTGTATTTCGCCGCGTTGCCCATTATCGTGCTACGTTTGACCGTGAGGTTTCCCACGTTTAAAATCCCGCCCCCGCTGCCGGCCTGGTTGTTGACGAGATCAGTTTCCAACGCCTCCAGGATTCCCCCGTTATATATGCCGCCACCGCTTGCCGTGGCCGTATTGTGTTCGATCCTTGTGTTGGACAGGAACAGGATCCCCCCGTTGAATATGCCGCCGCCGCCGCCGGCTTGATTCCCGGTTACCACCGAATCACTCAGCCGAAGGGTCCCGTGGACGTGAATGCCGCCGCCGAATTCCAACGGAATGGCCCACATGCCGCTGGCGGTGCCGGGGAATAGGAGGTGGCGCGGCTCGGAGGAATCCACCAGGCCATGGCGGATGGTCAGGCCCGAAAGACTCACCTCGCGGCCAAACGGAATATTCATCACGCGGTGAGTAGCCGCCCCCGGAGCGGCCGCCGCCTGAATGATGGTTGTAGCCGCGCCGGCGCCCTCCAGCGTGATGTTCTTCTTGATGATTAGCTCGCCGCCTTCCAGGGTGTAGATGCCCGGTGGAATCTGGATGGTGTCTCCGTTGCTCGCGTTTTTGATCGCTTCTCGCAGCAGGCAGGCCCGGCAATCCGACTCGGAGGCGTCGGCAAGCTGGACTATGTCTGGCCGGCCGACCCCAAACAGCGGGCCCAACGCCAGGATGGTCAGGCCGGCGATGGCGGCCAGGCCCCAGGTGGCGGTGGCGAAAACAGCAACCGTTCTTTTGGGAAAGACTTTGGCCAACCCCCAAAAAGTGATGGGGCCTCCGGCGGCGGCGGTGAACAACAGCACCGCAGCCGGTGCCGTGCCCATCCCCACCAACAGCAGGGCGGCCACCAGCGGAATCTCGAACAACAAAGGGACGTTGATCAACAGCCCAAAGGTTGCGGCGGTGGCGACGCCCAACAGATCGTTTCCCAGGTACTTCTCCACTGTACCGGGGCTGATCCATTGGATGGCAAGGCCGCTGGCGAATCCCGCCAAGACCATGATTGGACCCAAACTCACCAAATAGCGGAAGCTGGTTGTTAGCCAGTCACGCATGCCATCCCCTATGACCTGGCGCCAAGACAGCCATTCGGTGTCCACTGTGGGATCGACGCGAACCGGTTGCACCGTTGAGTCCGGCTGGCGCCGGACCAGGAAAGCAACAAATGGTCCCAGCAGCAATGCGCCGACAAGAGAGAGGCCGATCCTAGAGCCGGCCAGGACCGGGGGGAAAATCATCACGGCCATGATCAAGGCGGGTAGATTCAGCGTGGAGGAACCCTGAACGATGGCAAGCGTGGTCTCCACTCCAGCCCCCCGCCGACGGAATGCGGACGAGACCGGGATGATGCAGGCGGAGCACAGAGTCATTGCCGGGCCAATCACCAGTCCCCGAAGGGAGCCTTTTATACCCCGGTCAGACCAGCCGCTATTGGCCTCCGGCGGTATCAAGAAAGCGTGGGTCAGCCCGGCGACCACGAAGGCGAAGGTCATGCCCAGCGCTATCAGCTTTAGGTAGGTCAGAGAGAAATCCCACCACCGGTCCAATAGGGATAACTCGGGGGTGTCGTCGATGCAAAGCCCCTGGAAGCACTTGACGGCCGGAGCCGTGGCGCTGACTAAGTCCGCTTCTACAGTGTCCAACTTGGGGATACGGTTGAACCACAAGAATAGGCCCAGCAGCACCGCAAGGAGAACCAGCCCAACCAATCGCTTTTTCTTTAGTGTGGTATCGAACACCGGTGCACCTGGGCGATAATTAGTTGGATAAATTCGATGGCGGCTTTAATCCTACCAAGAAACCCTAGCAGATTTTAGAGATTTCGAGCGGATTCGGATAATTCAGGTTTGCCTACACCGTGAATCCGATCTTTCTTGCCGTCTAATATGACCTTTTCCTATGTCAGAGGATCGCGATCACCGCGGCGAGGACCCGTTTGGGCGTTAGGTTTCTCGATCGGCAGGCCGCCGATCAACATGGTCCTAAGGGGCTGGAGCCGTCTCTATTTGGCGCGGGTCGTAACCCACCAGCTCCACGAAGCCCCGGCCGCCAATGCTGCGGCCCTGGCGCGTCCCGGTCACCCGCACTTCCCCCTCCCAGTAGGCGGCCGGAGTGTAGCGGCTGCCGGCGAATTCCGAGTCCACCAGCACCGGTTCCAGTTCCAGGCTGAGGTCCAGGGAGAGGACGGTCAGCGTCCAGCCACTGGGATATTCGATACCCGTAGCCGGGCTGGTCCAAATCTCTTCAGAGCTAATCGATACATCATCTTGTTTCAGGGTCAACGCCGACCCGTCGGACGAAACCAGGGTGCCGTAGCCGGAAAACGGAGTCCTATCCGAAGGGTCCCAGAGCATCACCGCCATCAGGTCGCTGCCGTCGTCCAGTTGCACGCTCACCCAGTCCCAACCAACCCGTTGTCCTATTACGTCGCCCCATTGGTGGTCCATCCAGGCAGAGCCGGTCACCGGGCGTTGTTCTCCGGCGATGGCCATTGTCCCGGTCACATCCAGGCGGGTGCGCGAGTAGTAGAAGATGTCGCCCGCTGGCCCGAGGGACACCAACCCGATGCCTTGGTGCAGCACGGGCGGCCTGGTTGAGACGGCCTGGAGGTCCAGGGTATATTCGGCCAGGTCGAATTTTAGGTTGTAGACTTCTCCGTCGCCCTGCATTTCCCATCCATTCACTCTCACCTTGACGCCAACCGCATTCTGGTCCAACGCGTCCAAGAGCACCTGCTCTCCAGTTAGGTGCTCACCGGCGGCGTGGTCGCCCAGACTGGCCTGCAACAGATAGGGTACGGCGGCGCTGGCAGCCTCGCCTTGGAAGGCTACGTAGTGGAAGCTGTATTCCCTGCCCCGGTCATCGGTGAGCAGCCCATTGAAGTACCACCACTCGATGCCGGCGTCGTGGGGGCCCTCGTCTTTAGGCAGGAACACCAATGGCTGAGACGTGGTGTCGGCGGCGGGCGTGGCAGACCCGCCGCAAGCCGCGGCCATGAAAAAGACCGCAAAGAAAACCAAGACCGGAAGGTTCATGCGCCTGCCTAGATTGCCTTTTTCGATGGGATATTGGGTTTGATGCGTCCCGGATTCAATCTGATATATTAGGGCAATCCCGCGCCCGAGACTATTCTGAGGTGCGCCCATGGCCAAACTTAGCCAACAAGAGATGGACCGGTTCCTGGCCCAACCGAGGATCGCCCATCTGGTGACATTGCGTCCCGCGGGAACGCCTCACGTTGCGCCGGTGTGGTTCCTTTGGGACCGTGGCCGGGCTTTCGTCATGGCCGACGCCAATGCGGTGAAGGTCCGGAATATCGAAAGTAACCCGTCAGTGGCCCTGTCCATCGCCACCTCGGAGCGGCCATTGTCCTACGTTGTGCTGGAAGGGCAGGCCGAGGTCACATCAGAAGATTTGCCCCAGGTGGTGGAGCGGATGTGCGTGCTCTACGACGGGCCGGAGCGGGGCGCCGAGTTCGCCAAGGAACTCCTCGGAGAGGACCGCATGGTCCTGTTGGAGATCGCCATCGACCGAATCATGTCATGGAAGGACAATGAATAAACAGTCTTATCGGCTGGTCGATATACCCCCTAATGGGAGGTGGCTCAGGTGAGATGGCTATGGATGGTGCCTGCTATCCCTGTGAGCGTTATAGCGGGCGCCATTATTGTTGGGGCTGGTGGTCCATTTTTTTGTTCGGATACTCCATGCGATAGTAGGTTCGAAAAATTGGTTCAAGCGGCAATCGGGGCTTCATTGGGGGCGTTCGTGTTGATACCCGTGTTTACGATCGCCATCGTGAATAAAGTGTGGCCGGTTTTCGTTGAGGTCATGGGAAGTGCGTTGGGGATTATTATCCTTCCGCTTATAGTCTATCTTGTGCAGGGTTTCGATGGTTTTCTTGAGGAGTCTTTTTTTGCTACTGCTGTAGCAATAATTCTTGCAGGGTTATCCGGTGCGGCCTTGGGGGCGTTGGGTTTTATGGCTGTGCGCCGGTGGATACCCGTAGGACCGGAAAACGCGTAGGCTGTTTGAGGCTCTTGAGGAGCCGTGCTGATGTGTTTTTCCAGCCAGCTGTTTAGACACTCCTCGGCGGCAGCACCCCGGTAATCCAGAGGACCAGGTCGTTTAGCACGTCGGCGCTGATCTCGTGCCCCATGTCGTAGATGTGAAACTCGGGGTTGTAACCGTTGCTCTCGAGAAACGATTTGGCGGAGTGTGCGGTGTCCTCGGAGATCAACTGGTCGTACCTGCCATGGGCCACGAAGATGGGCTGGGTCCGTTCTTCAGGCAGCCGGGCCGCCAGTTCGTCCTCATCGGGAAGGGTGGCGCTCAAGGCGGCCAGTCCGGCGAAGCGGTCCGCCCGGCCCAGGCCGCAGCGGTAGGTCATGCCGCCGCCTTGGGAGAATCCCAGGAGAAGCGCCCCACCCGGCGAAACGTTGAACTGCTTGAAAACGTCGTCGAAGAAATCGCCGAGCAGCGCCTCGGATTTGGCCGTTTCTTCGGGCGTGCTCCCACCCCGGGGTGTCATCCAGCCATATCCGGTGTGTCCGGGACCAAGGTTGAAGGGGATGGGCGCGTTGGGGCAGGCGTAAACGTAGCCGGTGGCGTTGATGGCCGGGGCCAGGCCGGCCAGGTCCTGCATGTTGGCCCCGAAGCCGTGGAGCATGATCACCAGGGGATAGGAGGAGTCCTCAGTGTATTCGTCGGGGACCACCGTGATGTACTGTAGTGCCGTTCCCTCGTGTATCTCCGAGCGCATTCTGGAAGTCCTCCCCGTTTATCGCGGCTATCATCCTATCACCCGCCGCTCTGGGGTACAATTTGCCCCGGCAGCCAAATGGGGAATACGGCCCTTAACGTGATCATCGATCAGGAACGAGATTTCCCGGAGTCAGATTTATGGCTTTGATCTATCATCTGACCTACAAGGACGCTTGGGAAAGCGCCCGGCCCACCGGCGAATATGCGGCCCTGAGCCTGGCCGAGGAGGGGTTCATCCACTGTTCCAAGGACATCCCGCAGCTCCTCAAGGTTGCGGCGCGTCTGTACCCCGGTGAGACCAACCTCTTGGTGCTGGACGTGGACTTGGAAAAGCTGGTGGCGCCCATCAAGAACGAACCCAGCCGCTCGGGGGAGATCTACCCCCACATCTACGGAATGCTGAATGTTGACGCCGTGGTCCGGGAGAGAGTTTTGAAGGTGGACGCCGAAGGCGGGCACTTCTTGGATGGCTGACTGGAATACGGATGATCCAGGGAAATAAAAAGGCCCCGTCCCGGCAAGTCGGGACGGGGCCTTTTTGCTCTCAGGGGAATGAGTTTAATTCACGACAAAGTCGCCGAACATGGTGAAGTTGTGGCCTGGGAACGTGCAGACGAACTGGTAGGCGCCCGGCGCAGGTGCGGTGAAGGTCACTTTTGCTGTTTCACCGGGGCCGATCAACACGGTGTTGGCGATGACCCTGGAATCCCCCGGTTTCACCCAGTTGTTGTCTGGGAAGTTGATGCCGTCGCCTGCCACGGCGTCTTTGGTGCCGTCTTGGACTAGAACAAAGTTGTGGGTGTTGGCCGATGACGGGTTGCTGAAGGTCACGGTTACCTCAGCCCCGGAATCGGCCGATAGGCTCGTTGTGTCGAAGGTCAGGGTCTCGCCGGCCGCACCCAAGGCCACGCTCACGGGACCGGACGGGGCCCTTTCCGATGTTTCCGTGCTCCCGACGGTGGCGGGGGCCGTTGCCGCTTCTGCCCCTTCTGTCACGACAAAGTCGCCGAACATGGTGAAGTTGTGGCCTGGGAACGTGCAGACGAACTGGTAGATGCCCGGCGCGGGTGCGGTGAAGGTGACTTTTGCTGATTCCCCGGGGCCGATCAAAACGGTATTGGCGATGACCCGGGGATCTCCTGGCGGCACCCAGTTGTTGTCCGGTCCGGCGGCGGTGCCGTCGGCGGCCACGGCGTCTTTGGTGCCGTTCTGGACTATGACAAAGTTGTGGCTATTGCGGGCTGCTGGATTGCTGAAGGTCACGGTGACCTCAGCTCCGGAATTGACCGATAGGCTCGTTGTGTCGAAGGCCAAATCGTCGCCCGCCGCCCCCACTTCAAAGGCAACTGGGCCCGCCGCCACCGGAGCCGAAGTGGCTGATTCTGCTTTGGTTTCAGCCTCTGCGTGCTCTTGGTAGGGGGTGGCGCGGTCCGCCGCGTATGACCGCTGGTCGCCGTTGATGGCGGTGAATAGCCCGAGCAACGCCAGTCCCACCATGAACGCCAGCCCCAACCCTCCGATGAAGATGATGGTGAAGAGCTTGCTGTCGAACCTCAGATGCATGTAGAACATGATCACGGTGTAGAACTTGATCACCGACAAGCCGATCAACAGCGGTATTTTGGAAGCGCCCAGGTCGTCTGAAATCCCAGCCTTGTCCCAGATCAGGAGGAATTCAACGATGGTGATCGCGAACAAGATAATCGCGATCAGCACATATTGCTTGAACGTCGGGTGGTGGCCTGTTATAGATTCGGTTTGTTGGGCCATGGTGGTCAATGGGACTCCTGATGGAGTTCGGCGGAGTTGATTTATCAGCCGCCCGGGGGAGCGAGGGGGCCGGCATCGAAACCGCCGATCAGGTATAGCAGCGTGAAGATGACGATCCAAACAATGTCGACGAAGTGCCAGTACAGACCGAGGAGTTCAACATCCAACGCGGTAGCGGGGCCCAGGCGTCCTTTGGCGCCCAGTATGGCCATGGCCAGCAGCCAGATGATTCCCAACGTCACGTGAGCGCCGTGGAAGCCGGTCAGGGTGAAGAAGGAGGCGCCGAACAGGTTGCCTTGCAGAGTCAGGCCCTCGTTTTTAAAGGAGTTGAATTCAAATATCTGGAACCCAATAAAGATTGACCCGAGAAATGCCGTAGTCAGCAACCAGCCGACAATCGCTTGCTTGTTATTTGCGTTGGTAGCCGCCAGCGCTTGAACCATGGCGAAGCTGCTCATCAGCAAGACAAAGGTGCTGATGGTCGTGATCGGGACGCTGATGATGTCCACCGGATAGGGACCGACCAAGCTCTGCCCGCGGTAGACCATGTAGGTGGCGATCAGGGCGCCGAAGAAAAGACAGTCCGAGCCCAGAAAAATCCACATGAGCATCTTCCGGTGGTTTAGACCGGTGGTTGTGTATTCGTGCTCTGCTGCGTGGGCCACTATCTCAGTCTCCTAATGGTCTTCGCTGGGGGCAGCCGGAGGCTCGTTGCCCCAAGCAATCACGCCAATCATCGCAATGGCTCCGCCCAAAAAGCTGAGGGCGAAGTGGGAAAGCAGTCCGCCGCCGATCAGGGCCACCCCCGCGGCCGTGAATATCGGCCAGTACGACGGGCTGGGCATATGGATGGTCCTGGGGTCGACCAAGGCCTCGGGTTCCGTGAGGGGAGTCCCGGCAGCCTCCGCCCTATCTTTCATGATCCAGTATTGGTCCCGTCCTTCGACCAGAGGGATCTCCGCGAAGTTGTAAGCCGGAGGCGGCGAGGTGATGCTCCACTCCAATCCAGGGGCGTCCCAGGGGTCATGGCCGGCCGGCCGTGACTTTCGGGACTGCCAGATGTTGTAGATGAAGAACACGAAACCGATGAACAGCACGATATAACCGAAACTGGCCAACCGGTTCAGGTTCTCCCAGCCGAACTCCGCCGTGTAGGTGTAGATCCGGCGGGGCATCCCGTTCAACCCAAGGTAGTGCATCGGGAAGAACGTCAGGTTCATTCCGATGAACATCAACCAGAAATTTATCTTGCCCAGGGTCTCGTTCAGCATTCTGCCGGTGATCTTGGGGAACCAGAAGTAAATCCCGGCGAAAAGGCCGAATAACGAACCGCCGAACAGCACGTAGTGGATGTGGGCGACGATGTAGTAGGTGTCCTGTTGTTGGAAGTCGGACGGGGATATGGCGTGGGATATGCCGCTTAGGCCGCCGATGATGAACAGCGCCACGAACCCCAGGGCGAACATCATAGACGTGGTGAACACGATGGAGCCTCGCCACAGCGTTCCGATCCAGTTGAAGATCTTCACGCCCGTGGGCACTGCGATCAGCATTGTGGTGATGGTGAACACCGAGTTTGCCACGGGTCCAAGGCCCACGGTAAACATGTGGTGGCTCCACACGGCCCAGCCCATGATGCCGATGACAATTCCGGAGAATACGATGAAGGGATATCCGAACAAGGACTTTCGCGAGAAGGCCGGCAACACCTCCGATATGATGCCCATGGCCGGCAGGATGAGGATATACACTTCAGGGTGCCCGAAAACCCAGAACAGATGCTGCCAGAGGATCGGGTCGCCACCCTCGGCCGGGATGAAGAAGTGGGTCCCGAAGTTCCGGTCCATGGTCAACTCGATCAGTCCCACCGTGATCACCGGAAAGGCCAAGACCAGCAGGAGGGACGTTATGAGGGTCATCCAGACGAAGACCGGCATCCGCATCATGGACATTCCGGGTGCCCGCATGTTGATGATGGTCACGATGAAGTTCAGCGCCGCGGCCACCGACGAGGTGCCCAAGACCAAGAGGCCGATCGCCCAGTAGTCCAAGCCGCGGTCAACGCTGAAGGGTTTCTCGGTGAGGTTGGCATATGAGAACCATCCGGCGTCCGGCACCTGGTCCACGACGAAACTCATGTGCATCAAAAGCGCGCCGAACAGGAAGAGCCAGTAGCTCAGGGCGTTGAGCCTGGGGAATGCGACGTCGCGCGCGCCGATGGCCAGCGGCACGATGAAGTTAAAGAAGCTGGCGGACAGAGGCATGATGACCATGAAAATCATCGTCGTGGCGTGCATGGTGAACATCTGGTTGAAGCGCGCGGCGCCGAGCAGGTCGTTGTCGGCCGAGGTTAACTGCATGCGGATGACGCCGGCTTCGAGGCCTGCGATCAGCATGAAGATCAAAGCGGTCACACCGTAAAGCACGCCGATGCGCTTATGGTCGACCGTGGTAATCCAGCCCCAAACGCCTGCGTAGGTGGTTGGTCGTGGTATGACGCCGGTTATTGTTGCCATCGCTCGCTTTATCCGGGCCCTCCACCGGCTTGTCCGGTGGAAACGCCGCGGTCTCCGTTCCTACTTGGTAGATTCTACCGCAAGTCCAACAAATACCCAATCAGGGCATCGATCTCTGTTTCGTCTAGGCTCACCGTCCCGCCCTGGTACAACACCGCCCGGGCCGCCATATAGTTGGCGGGTTTGATCTTGTCCGGGTCGTTCAGCCATGCCCGTAGATTGGTCTCTGACAGTTCCAATAGACCTGCCGCGAGGGTCTCACGGGTCCTGAGGTCGGTCAGGTTCGGCGCCGGGACGGGAGTGATATCGTTCCCAGTCAGAAAGCCCTTCAGCCGGCTGGCCGATAGCGCCGGGTCGTCCGGGCCGTCAATCGTGTGGCACAGGGTGCAATTGGCCGCGAAGAGCTGCTGCCCCGCTTGGGCCCTGGCGGTATTGGTGGGAGGCGGCCCGTAGGCGGCAACCCAGGAATCAAAGTCTTCTTGGTCCATCACGATGACGCGAAAACGCATCAGAGCGTGGCCCAACCCGCACAACTCGGCGCACTGACCGAACAACGTTACCGGCAACTCGTCTTTGATCTTGTCCGAGTCGGCCTGGATCCACATCTTGTTAACGTGGGTGGGCACCATGTCGATTTTGCCAGCCAGCTTGGGCACCCAGAAACTGTGGATCACGTCATCGGATAAGAGGCTCAACGTGATGGGCCGGTCGACGGGAATCCGCAACTCGTTGGCGGTGATGATCTTCTTGCCGTTGCCTGCGTCAGGGTATTCGAACTCGAACCACCATTGGTGGCCGGTGACGTTCACGTGTAGGGCGTCGGGAGCGTCGTCGGGGGGTTTTTCCACGTAAAAGAGGATGAATACGGACCAGATCCCCAATCCTAAAACAAGTATCGTGGGGATGATGGTCAGGGTGATCTCTAAGGCATTGTTGCCGTGAAGCGGGGGCGGCTTGGGGTCTCCCGGGCGCTTGCGGTAGCGGATGATGGCGTAGAGTAGAACGCCCTCGACCAGGATGAAGACGATGACCATGATCCACAGTGTGACGTTGAATAGGTCCAACTGCCTTTGGGCCACCGGGCCGAGAGCATCCCAGGTGGACTGGCCGTCTTTGGAACAGCCGGCCGCGAACAAGAAAAGGGCCGCCAACAGTCCAAAGATGACCGAACGGTTCTTTAGACTACTTTGGCGTCCCGTGGATCCGCCCGCGGACCCGTTAATACTCGAGGCGGATTGCTTGGCAAGGGACCCTGTCCGCCGGAAGGGCGACAGCCCCATTATTCGACTCCCCAGAGTTTTATTGGACTCAGCCACCACGCCTTCGGCTGGCTGCTCCAAAGGGCTTTTTGCCCCTGAATCAACTGCCACTTGAGCGTGTGTGTGCTAATTTTCACTAACCTTCGGGACAGTATCACAGGCCCGTCAGCCCTGTCAACGTATCTGGGCATGGGTCAGGCTCGATGCGGGCGTGTTCGGACCGGGCCTAGAACCGGTAGACGCTGTCGGCCAACATGACCGCGAACAACAGCGCCAGATAAAGTAGCGAGAACAGATACAGATGCCTGGCCTTGCGGACTGAGTGCTCCCGCTTCAGGTTCCAGGCAAAAATTATGAACACGGCCCCCAGAGCCGCGGCCGAGGCCAGGTACACCAGGCCAACGGCGTCGGTCGCGGAGAAGAGCAAGGTCAGGGCCACCAGGGCCAGGCTGTACATGAATATGTTTTGGGCGGTCCGCTCTTCTCCGACCACCACCGGCAGCATGGGCACTCCCGCTTTTTGGTAGTCCTTCTGGATTAACAAAGCCAGGGCCCAGAAATGGGGCGGCGTCCAGAAAAAAACGATGGAGAAGAGATACAGGGCCGGTAGGTCCAGTCCGCCCGTGACCGCGGCCCAACCGACCATCGGCGGGATGGCGCCCGCCGCGCCTCCGATTACGATATTCTGCGGCGTGTTGCGTTTAAGCCAACCGGTGTACACCAACACGTAGAACAGCGTGGCTGACAGGGTGAGAGACGCCGCGAGCAGGTTAACCCAGTAGGCCAGAACGAAGAAAGCCGCTACGTTCAGGGCGATGCCGAAGGCCAGGGCGCTCATGGGCGAGATGCGGTTGCTGGCGACCGGACGCCGCACGGTGCGGGACATCAGCGCGTCGATGTCCTGGTCCAAGAAATGGTTGATGGCGTTGGCCCCGCCCGCTCCCAGCGCCCCTCCGGCGCCGACTAGAGCCAGCGTCTGAAGCGAGGGAATCCCCTCCGCCGCCAGAAACATGCCGCCGGAGGCCGTGATCAGGAGAAGCATGATGATCGGCGGCTTGGTGAGCGTCAGGTAGTCGCTGGCCAGGCCCTTCAAGCCTGCGGGTATCCTATGGCTGGTCTCGACTCGCTCAGCCATGGGATACCCCGCTCCAGCGTGTGCCCGGTCTGGAGAAGGTCAGGACGATCAAGGCGGAGACAGCGATCCAGACCGCGGTGGCCAGGGCCAGGTGCAGGGCGCGAAGGTCTTGGCTGAAGTCGGACCAAACGGCCCCGGCGCCGGCAATAATCTGGGCCACGAGGAAAGCCACGGCGACCATGGAGAGCATCCGTATCTCGATGGGTTGGGTCCTCCCTCTGAATCCAAGATGCAGGCTATAAAGGACGAACAGGCCCACGATGCCCGCCACATAACGATGGGCCATGTGAATGATCTGCAGCCGGTGCTCGGGGAATACCTCGCCCTGACACAGCGGCCACTCCAAACAGGCGCCGGTGGACCCGGTGATGGTCACGTAGGAACCGGAAAGCAGGAGCAAGAACACCGCGACGCCGGCTATGACCGCCAAGGCCGGGAACCTGCGGATTTTGCCAACCGCCCAATTGGGCACTCCCATCGCCAAAGGGCCGCGGTAGGCCACCACGGCCAGCACCACCAGGACGGCAACCAAGGCTTCGCCAACGGCCAGATGGGCCATTACAGTCGCGCCGGGCAGTTCAGTTAACACCGTGGCCCCACCCAAAAGGGCTTGGGCGATGACCAAGCCAAAGGCCAGGGATGCCGGGGCCCATATCCACGGTTCCCGCCGGTACCGAATCCAGGCTGCGGCGAACAGAAACAATATCAGTGGACCGACTACGAAAGACGCCGTCACCCGGTGGGAATATTCGATCAACGCTTTGGTTTCCAGGGGTGGGAATATGCCCCCGTCGCAACCAGGCCAATCGGGACATCCCAAGCCCGACCCGGTGACCCGCACCACACCACCCAGGACCACCAAGGCGAATACAGCGGCAACGGTAACCGCGGATATGCCCCGGAACCAGTTGTGAAACCCGCCGGTGCTTCCTAGTGCCATGACGACGGCTCATCGGACCTGCCTAATTCCATGACAGCGGCTCACTGGGCATTAATGATGAAGCTGTCGAGATGACGGGAGTTGCGCCGGAGCCGCTTTGCGGCGGCAGCAGGTGGTTACTGCAGGTCATGTTTGGGGGTTCCTGGGAAGGGGCCGGGCATCGCGTTTTGGTAGGGCTATGGTATCACCGCAGCGTTGTTCGCCGGGCTGAAAAACGTTATTGAAACAGGGCGGGAAAAGGCCCTCCACGACGCCTCGAACGTTAACATAGGGCCTGGATGATGTCAATAAATCCCGTGCGTGGCCAGTCACGGCCAGTTGCCCATCGGACCGTTGTTTTACGCCCTTCGACGGGGTGCTCGATTTGGTCTACGCCAGGGGCGGAACCATCTGATTAAGGGCGGACTGTGTTATCATTTTTTGCTGTCATGGAGCATGCGGTACAAGTTGAAAACTTAGTTAAGCGATACGGGTCCTTCACCGCGGTTGACGGAGTGACATTTACCGTTGACCGGGGTGAGGTCTTTGGGATACTGGGCCCCAATGGGGCCGGCAAGACCACCACACTGGAGATCATCGAGAGCCTCCAAAAGCCAACGGAAGGCCGGGTCAGCGTGTTGGGATTGGATGTACAGTCCCACGCGGCCGAGGTGAAGGCCCTTATCGGAGTCCAACTTCAGGACTCCGCCTACTACGATTACCTCAACCTCAAGGAGATCCTGGCCCTATTGGGCAGTTTTTACCCCGCCAGGACCGCACCCGAACCCCTGCTCGAGCAAGTTGGCCTTCTGGATAAGGCCGCCAGCCGCGTCGCCGAACTCTCCGGAGGACAGAAGCAACGGTTCGCCGTCGCGGCCAGCCTCGTGAACGACCCGGAACTCGTGATCTTGGACGAACCCACCACCGGCCTCGACCCCCAGGCCCGCCGCAACCTTTGGGGGTTGATCAGAGAGGTAAACCAGCGCGGGGTCACCGTAGTCCTCACCACCCACTACATGGAGGAGGCGGAGGTCCTTTGCAGCCGCCTGGCCATCATGGACCACGGGCGGATTTTGGCGCTTGACACCCCTCGTAACCTGATTAATCAACTGGAAGCCAGCTATACCGTTAAGCTGACCATGGACCATCCAATGACCGTGGCCCAACTGGAGACTCTGAACGGCGGCGTCGAGGTGATTCAGTCTGGGGAACAGGCTGGAGAAGAATCGGGAACGGAGAACACCTACACGCTTCGGCTGGCGAATAGCCCGTCCGCGCTTAAGACCATGCTGGACGAGATAGCCAAGGCCGGCCTGGGCCTGGAGAACCTGCAGATCACCCCGGTCACCCTGGAGGACGTCTTTCTCGAACTGACCGGCAGCGAACTACGGGACTAGCTTTGGTTGCGTTGACTTGGGCGAACCTGAAGATGATGGCGCGCAACCGGCAGGCCATATTCTGGGCCTTGTTCTTCCCCCTGCTGTTGGTGGTGGTGTTCGGCCTGTTCGACTTCAACGGGGTTGGCGCGGCCGACGTGGCCGTGATCGACCAGTCCGGGGGCCCCAGGGCCGAGTTGCTCCGGGAGCGGCTGGAGGAGATAGAGTTCTTGGAACTGGAGTTCCAGGAACTTGACCCAGGTGAGGCGCGGGACAAGGTTGCCGACGGCGACCTGGGTTACTTGATAGTCATCCCGGAGATGTTCGACGACCCGGCGGCCCAGGCGCAAGCTGAGAGCCCGGCCCCGGTGATTCTGGTCTACAGCACCCGCAACCCAGACCGCAATCAACTGGTGGACGGCGCGGTCCGCAATCTGGTTTCAGACATCCATTCGGAAAGTGGCCCCATCGTGCCGTCCCAGCTGCTCACCGCCGACGTGATTCAAGTACCCGAGGTCGATTATTTCGATAATGTGCTTCTGGGGTTGCTGGGGCTGGGGATCATGACCAACTCCATCATCTCCATCGCCGTCCGCATCAGCACCTACCGGAACCAGTCCATCTTGAAGCGCCTGCTGGTCACCCCCCTACCAATCTGGAAATTTTTCGCCGCGGAGATAACGGCCCACGTGCTTTTAGCCTTGGTCCAGGCGGGAATCATCTTGTCCGTTGGGGTCTTCGTGTTTGGCGGGCACGTCCACGGGAACATCCTGTGGGTCTTGGCCATTACGGCCCTGGGCAGCATTGTGTTTTTGAACATCGGGTTCATCCTGTCTGCCTGGGCCAAGTCTCCGGCGGCCGCCTCGGGGATGGGGAACGCCGTGTCCCTGCCGATGATGTTCTTCGCCGGCACCTTTTTCTCCACTGCGGCCCTGCCGTGGGTGCTCCCCCAGGTGTCCCTGGTGTTGCCACTTACGCCCATGCTGGCGGCGCTGCGGGAGGTTGCCATCGACAGCGCGTCGATCTGGGACACTTGGCCGCATCTGGCGGCCCTGGGCGGCTGGGTGGCGGCCACGGGTCTGGCGGCCACCAAGGTGTTTAGGTTTGGATGATGGAGATCTTGGCCGGGCCGGCATTGAAGAAAATGGCGCTGGCCGTCGCGGTGGTTGTGCCGTTGCTGCTTATCGCGGCCTGTGGCGGCGGCACCAAAGAGGTAATGGGGTTGGTGCTGGAGGCGGTCGAACGCGACCTGGTGGAGATAGAGCTGCTCCGGGTGCGGGACGACGACGGCAGGGTCTGGGAGTTCTCCACGGAAGGACCCGTTGGCGTCAGCGCCGCTCATCTGAGGCAGCACCAATTGGCCGGTGAAAAGGTCGTAGTTACTTACCAGGAAGAGCGCGGCCGTCTGATCGCAGTGGATGTTAGAGATGCTCCGGTCCGTGGCCGTTACGGCCGTTAAAGAAGCTCCAGAAGTTTCGCCTCTATCTGACCGGCCGTCGTGAATTGCTCGAATTTGGCGTACACGAGGCCCTGACGGTCGATGATGAATGTCCACGGCTCGGTGGGCAGGCCCCACTCGTCCACGGCGGCCACCAGTCCGCCGGCGGGTCTGGCCCCTTCCAACAGGTGGGGGTTTTCAAAGACCTCCACGTGGATATAGTTGGCCCGGTCTCCCAGCTTTTCTTTGACCTTGCTCAGTTCTCCCACCTGGGGCCCGCAGGTGGCGCTGACGCAAAAGGCCGGGGTGGCGAATACGACCACCAATGGCTTTCCCTGCTGCAACGCCTCATGAATGGAATACTCATACAGGTCGAGGTCGGGTTCAAGTGAGCTGGTGATGTGGGAGATGTCGTCCGCTCTGGCCGCAGTGTGAGTCACGCTGGCCGGGGCCGGGGACCCAATGGCCGGTGTGCTGGGGATCTCTTTAAGGATGAATCTGGCCTGGGCGAAAACTGGGGCGCCGTCATTGGAAGTGAAATTTACGTCAATCTCATAGGACCCGGCGGTATCCAGGTCCATATCCGCGACGAACACGCCCTGTCCCGCGGTGGGCCAACTTACAAACCTGGCCGCAAGCGAGAATTTGAGCTCCCGTGTATCTTCGTTGGGGACCAGCAAAAACGCCCTTACCTCTGAACTATCCCCTGCCACCGGCATCCCGTCCCGGTCGATGATGCCGAACAGAAGGCGGTTGTGGCCAACGGCCATGTCGGTGGTAACGATGATGGCGGAGAAATCCGGTCCGCCGGCCTGTTGCTCGCTGGAGATGATCGGGTCGTCCGAGCCCGAGGAGCATGCCGCCGCCAGCAATAGCAACATTGGCGTCAAAAGGGTAAATATCCGGAGGTTGAGCGCCAGAGAGACCCGTCCGGGCCCGTTGGCCAGGTTAAGCATCAAATAATTTCCTTGTGTCTCGCCGTCTCGACGGTATGAAAGGCACAGGGGGCGATGGACGCTAAATATATTCTAGTGCCGACTTTTGGAAATGCCGCTATGGGTATCTTAAGGACTCACAGGACTTCGATGTCTGCCAATTTAATCCTCATGCCCGTAGAGATCGCTTTCGTAATCGGATGCTATGGATTCTTGCTCGCTTTTTAGGCGCTGGTCTCCCATTTCCTCAGCGCGCTTAGACAGTGCTCGGGCGGCCTGGATTCGCTCATCTGGCGACATATCACAATTCAGCCCCAACCGTTCGTAGTCCAATCGTGCCCTTTCTATTCTGAGGTCGAACTCCTCGAATCCTCCACCGCTTGACGTTGCTTCTTTCATATTCGTATCGGCGATATTTAGTTGTTCCTCTGCCAAGATGCGGTAATTAGGATTCGAAGATTTGCTGTTGCGCATCGCATAGGATCTACCAATACCCTCCGCTAGCGTGGACTTGATCTGTGCCGGCAGTTTATCGGAATCTGTCAGCCTCAATACCTCTGTAACCGCATTAGAATACTCATCGTCGGGTCCGGTGACAGCCAGGTCAAGCACCAAAGACCGGCCAGCAGGGTAGACTTTATCTATCGGATCTATGGCTGCTGACATTGCTTTGCGAAGCTGTCGAACAGCTAACTTCAGGTAGTCCTCTTTAGTTTGGCGGGCGGCAATGTGAAAAGTGTCACCTTGGCGAGCAGCAATTTTAGCCACAAGGGATCGATCGGTTAGATCTGACTCTACCTTTGACATGCTGGCGAAGATCCTCTTGGTCTTTTGTATAAGAAGTTCTGACGGAGTTAAAAATGTGTGAGCATGTGCCCAGGTGTCCAGAGCCTCGAAGTAAAGCCGTAAGAAGGCCGTCTTGCCAGATTCCACCAATGATTGCAGGGCTATGGAGACACTCTTGGCCTGCTCAAGCGAAAAAGCGGGATGGTTTCCAGCCAATTCCACTCGTGCCGTTCCCAATTGTTCTTGAAGCAGTGAAAAAGAATCGACGTGGCTTGTCCTTAAAATGACCCTATCTCTAATTCGCTGATACTCCTCGCCTTCAAGGCTATATCCAGCGAGATTATAGGCGAGCACGAAATCCCCTTTGAGTTCTAAACAGAGGTCCGCCAACCGCATTGGATCAGGCCGAAGTTCATCTTTTGTTAACCATCGGGAAATGGTCGACGGTGCACACCCAAGTGATCTAGCAATCTGCGCTTGAGACCTACTGCTATATCGCACCAGAAAAGCCAAATAATCCTTCAGGTCCTTTCCCTGCAATTGTACGTCTCGCCCGGTTTGTGCGGCCCACCATGTTAAATCTTCCGCACCTAGGGGATGACGAGCTAATTTGAAAGCATTAACTAAATCTAAACGCAGTAGCCCGCATAGTCCTGCAAGATACTCAGGCGGAGGTCGACGCTTCCCCCGGATCCAATTACTAACTGAGACCTTATTGACTCCCAGACGTTGAGCAATCTGGAACTGTTTGAGGCTGGAACGTCGCCAAGCAGAAAACAACTTGGAAGAAAGCTCATCAGATTTCCATCGCACAAATTGCATACAAAATCACGTGATGTTTACACGCCCTGTACGGATCGTTGCGTGAAAGGCTCGACAGGAAATTTGCAGTTTATACAATTGTTCTATGTCCGAAGACAATGCTCTCAATATAGCGCCCGCAATGATGCTGGTGGCATTGGCTTTGTTAATCTTAGCCCCGGTTGTGTTCGCCTGCTCGTTCTCGACACAGAGGAAGGTCGTCACCATTATCTTGCTGCTGGCACCATGCTACGGTGTTGCGTTAGGTGTTTTGGTTGGTGCCTCAGGACATCGATCGTATGCTGAACTGATCTGGACTGCGGTATTGGTTTCTTATCCTTTTATTGTGAGCCTGGCCACGATATCTATTCTGGTGGATAGGACCCCTGGGGAAAAATAAGGACTACGATAGCGGCCAAAACGCAGCATGACTGGCGTTCGATGGCAGCCATACTACCTACTAGTTTCAGGATCGCTGATGTTTTTGTTGAGCAAGAACCGCAATACACAAGATGTGCTCAATCGTAGACAGTCGGTCTCACTGTGATTGAGCTCTATCCAGCTGTAAGAGTAGGGCAGCGCTCATCTCATCCTTGATCGCTTGATTTCCGTACCCGATCCAGCTGCAATCAGTTTCAGTATCCAAGGGATAAATTATTTCTCGATCGTCGGATCCGGTAACAATTACTCCTGCCTCTGTTGCAATCAGCGACGCAGATAGATCATAGGGATGGCAACATAGGCCGGAGCGCTTTTCGGGATCTTGAACAGCACTGTCCATAAAAGCCCTAAGGTCAGCAACGAATCTGTATTTGCCCGAAGCCAGCAAATAAAGTTGGCCGGCTGTTGAGAGATATTGATCGTCGAAGACTAGTGCACTACCTTTTTCGGCAGGCCCTAATACCGCATGAAATGTATTTTCAGAAATTTCGGAGATTTCAACGCGAACTCCCGGAAAACAATTCATGAATATGGCGAACCCATGCCTTACAGACTCTGAGTTCGTAGGATGAAGAGGTTTGGCCGACTCCACTAGTCTGTCCTCGTCAAGATTCCATTGCTCCTCGAAAGCACCTTGACCCTTTATGGCCCACAACACAGAGCCAATGTTCTGTTTGAGGATTGGCACTTCAGTCTGCACGGCTACCTCGATATCAGACAAGGTTGTGTCTCTCCCCTTGTTGGGGGCAACACCGGTCAGAATCCAAGCACTTCGCTTGTTGTACATAATTTCTCTGGTGCCATCCAGTGGGTCGACTAGCATGCGCAATGCGGCGTCCTCGGCCTTCATGCCACTCGGATAGGTTTGAACACCTGTGCCTTCAGAAATTACAACTACGCCCCCCAGGTCTTGACTCCAACTTCTTAGAGCATCCCCAATCATTGTCTCGGCTGGAAGATCTATTTGGTAGGAAATGTCACCCGCTCCGATACCAGCAGGTTGGGCCAAGCCTATTGAAGAACTAGCGCGTAACTGGTTCCGGATTTCATCCCTCACTGAGCCTTGTAACTGCTTAACCCGGGCTAGAAGGGCCGTAATAGTAAACTCGTCAATAGAATTCAAGTCACATCCTCCATTAGCGGGGCTCAGGCTTTTTGGTTCGCACGATTGTATCGTATCATTGAGGTTGATCAATTTCTAATAAGAAAAATTAGAAGCCACTGCGAACCCAGTCTGCAAGAACCCTACATTGATACATCGTCGTAGGGGTAACTAGTTATTCAAAGAATTCTTCTGTCTAAAATAAAATCTGTGCACACCGTTTGCCGTTAGGGTCATCCACTCACCCTGAGCTTCGACAGGAGGTCGAGAGTTTCCCCGATACATCGGGGGACCTGTCGAAGGGCGGATAGTAGGTGGTTCGACAAGCTCATCACGAGCGGAACCTAGTAGTGTATCCCCCGGCCCGCGCCTCCTTCGACGGCGATGGTCTGGCCGGTGATGGCCCCGGCGCGGTCTGAGACCAAGAACAGCACCAGGTCGGCGATGTCTTGAGACTCCACCATCCGGCCGATGGGTATATCGGATACCGCCCGTCGCTCGGCCTCCTCAACCGTGATGTTGGCGTCCTTGGCCTGACGCTCGAGGTACATGGTCTGGCGGGGCGTCCTGGTGGTGCCCGGATGGATGCAATTGACCAAGATGCCGTCGGGGGCGACCTGGTCCGACAGGTTCTTGGCGATGTTGGAGACCGCCGAATTGGTCACGCCGTTGCTGTTGGTCAGGGAATTGGCGGAACGGGCGGCCATCCCGCCGATGTTGATGATCCTGCCGCCGCCCCGGTGCCGCATGTGGGGAATCACCTCACGGGAACAGCGCACGTAGCCCATGACCTTGATGTTGATATGGTTAATCCAGTCTTCGTCGGCCAACTCCATAAAGGGCGCGGCGGTGGAGTTCACCGCGTTGTTGACCAGGATGTCCACTCCGCCCAGCTCGGCTACCGTGGTGGCGACCAGATTCTTGATGTCCTCGGGGTCGCCCATGTCGGCCTGCACCGCCAGCGCCTTGCGCCCGGACTTGTCTCTAATCTCGGCGGCGGCGTCCTCCAGGTCATCCATGCCCCTGGCGCAGATGGCCACGTCCACGCCCTCTTGGGCCAACGCCAACGCCGTGGCCCGGCCGATGCCCTTGCTGCCGCCGGTGACGATGGCGATCTTTCCTTCCAGTGACAGGTTCATGCTCGTTGGCCTCCTGGATTATCTAGGTTTCAGCTAAGCGGGCACGCAGGTCCCGACCAAGCCCGCGATGGACGGTTCCCGGTCCAGATTGGCGACCGTGGAAACCAGACTGTCCAGTTGGGCCCGCGGCCAGGGCAGGTCGCCGAACAAGGCGCTGATGTGTTCGGTTTCAGTCGCCAAGTCCCATTTCAGTTCGTTTCCGGTGAGCTCGTCGTGGAACTCCTCGCCTGAGCGGGTGCGGACGGTGATCCGCGGCGCGAAGTTGGCCCGGTCTTTCTGGCCGGTCACCTCCACCCTCTGTTGCAGGTCGGTCACCGCCTGGTCGGCCCCAACGCCGTCTACCTCGCCCAAGCCGGGGTCGACGCGCTGTCGCAGCGGCGGATAACTTCCGTGCACCCAGGTGTAGGCGACGAAGTAGTGGGTGCTGCCCACGCCGGGCATGGAACGGTCCTGATTGGGGAAGGCGGGAGAGGGGTAGGTGGTCTCCAGCCAGTTCATCTCCATGGTGATGCTTGCCACTTCTTCCGGCGGGATGTCGTGATCGGCGCGGACCCGGGCGGTCAGGTCGATGACCGGGCAATTGTAGCCGGCCGTTGGGTAGATCTTGGGAGTGACGTGGAGCAGTTCCCAACGCGAGCCCAGTCCCTCGACCGTTTGGGCCAGGTCGGTGGGGTTTGGACCGGCGCCGGGCCCCTCCACGAATGTGTAGGTCAACTCGCCCCGGTTATTGCCCGTGAACGCGTTGTAGAAACCGGCCTCGCCCTCCAGGCACGTCTCCGAGCCCTTCAGGTTCTCCCGGGCCAATAGGGCGGCCATTATGCCGCTCCGGGTGGCTTGAGGCTCGTGGTACAGCATCTCGCGTCCGCTTACGCGGGGGCCTTCGGTGGTGCCGGCGGCGAAGGTGCAGGCCAGGGCCAGGGCGGTCACCAACTGGTCTTCATTCAGGCCCAGCAGTTTGCCGGTGGTGATGGCCGCCCCCAGGGTCCCGTAGACCGGGCTGCAGCGGAAGCCCCGGGCCTGGGTGGTGGGAATGAAGTCGCCGGCGATGCGGGATTCCACCTCGTAGCCGGCGGCCAAGGCGGTGATGAAATCCTGCCCCGATGCTCCGGAAAGCTCGGCGGTGGCCAGCCCGGCGGGGATGACGCAGGGGCCGGGGTGGATCAGCATCCGGTAGGAGTCGGTCTGGTTGGTGGCGTGCATCAGCTTGCTGTTGGCAAAGGCCGCGCCGCCGCGGGTGGCCTTGGTGCCGTCCACCAGTATCGTCGCTCCGTCGGGTTTGGCCTCTTCCTCTTTGATTAGCGCGATGGCCGCCTCGCCGTGATGAGTCTGCGCTCCGATGATGGACACCACCATGGCGTGAAGGATGGAGGCCTTGAGTTTGTCCACCACCTGGTGCGGCAGTTGGCCGTATTCCAGGGAGGAGACAAAGCGGGCGTAGGAGCGGCTGAGGGCGTCGGGCATGGTTACACTCCGTGGCCGGGGGTTGTGGGCAGACAGGCCGGATTGTATTCCGCTGATTTGCGGCGGTCAACGAAATGGGTGTGGCGACAATGATGCGGACGTAAGTGTTGCAAGCCAGGGTTACTCAACCCGCCGCTTTTCGGCACCACTGGAACGGACGCGTGATATTTTCATGCCAAACCCGTTTCGTTCGCCGAGTAACCATTCACGAATATGATGAAAAGATGAATCTGGCAGAAGGGATTCACCGGTATTGTCAACTTCTGTGGAGAAGACCGGCCAAACCGGTTGCCAGCTTGTTTTGGAGAGAGCTTAGGGTGCTGTTGATTTTACTGGTAGGGGCCGGTGGGTTTTTTGGCGCCGTGATGCGCTATCTGGTCACCGAATGGGCACAAGATATTTTTCCCACTCTCTCACTTCCATACGGGACCATAACCGTAAATATCACCGGTTGTCTGCTCATTGGCCTGTTGGCGGGCCTCTCTGAAAATCGCAACCTGCTTGGCCCGGAGACACGGGCGCTGCTGTTGATTGGCGTCCTGGGCGGGTTCACCACTTTCTCAGCCTTTGGCTATGAAACGGTTGATCTGCTAAGAGACGGCGAGGCGATGGCCGCGTTTTCAAACGTTGCTCTTCAGGTCTGTGTGGGACTTGCGGCCGTTTGGGTGGGATATTCCGCTTCGCAATTATCTTGAAGGCCTTTAGCCTGTTGCATCCCTAAGGGCGGCTAGCCAAGGCCCTGGGCAAAGTCGAGCCAAACCCTGGCGCAGGGCACCGGCAGGATGTGTTGGACGAAGCCGTACACCCCAGGGAAGATCACCTTGCGGCCGTTGGGGAACAGGTCCGCCGCGCCCCTGAAGTCCCCCAAGACCTCCTCCCGCAGGTTGGCCGCCGCCAGCATCAACATGGGCGTTTGGACATCTTTCAGCATGGGACCGATGTCCCCGCTGGCGTTGGCCTGGAAGCCGGCCACCACATGGGCCGGAGTGGCCTTCATCTGCTCGGCGTACCAGCGGATGTAGGCCGGGTCGACTATCTGCGGGTCCAACCGCCGCCCGATGGACTCTTCCACCCAGACGCTCATCCCCTCCCGCTCGATCAATTCCGCGCTCTCTTTGTGGTGGGAGTCGAAATTGGTGGGAGAGGTGCAGACGGTGAGCGACCGCAGCCGCTCCTGGTTGTTGACGGAGAAGTTCATGGATATGGACCCGCCCACCGTCTCGCCAATCAGGTGGAACTTCTCCAGCTCCATCTTATCGACGAACTCTTTTAGGTCGTCGGTGAAGCTGTCCAGGGTCCAGGCATGCTCCGGCCCGGACACGTCCGACAGTCCCATGCCCCGCATGTCGAAGCGGATAACGCGGTAGTGCCGGGCGATGATGGGCACCCAGCCGAACCACATCTTGTGACTCTTGGCCATGCCGTGGTGCATCACCACCGTTTGCGGTTCGGTCCAGGGGTCGGTGAAGTCGTCGATGGTGTAGAAAAGCTCTATGCCGTCGTCCAGGCGCAGTTTCATTTTGCTACTCCGGGCCTCGCTTAGGCGGTTGTATTTAGGCGGTTGCGCTTACGCGCTTAGGCCCTGCTCCGTGAATACCGACCGGGCCACGCGCATGGCCGTGCGGGAGTTGATGTACCCGCCGTAGAGGATGAGGTGAACAAACACCTCC
>JACZUF010000064.1 GCA_022573285.1 Chloroflexota bacterium | reverse complement strand
CCACAGCATCGAGGAGACCTGGGAAAAGGCCAAACCCAAGAATATCGAGCAGTTGATGGGAGCCTTCGAGTTCTAGACCGCCAACAACCGAGGGAACCAAAACTCCCCGCCCCGACAAGTCGGGGCGGGGAGTTTTGCATCCTAATGGAGGGGGTAGTGCATCTAACTAATTAAAGGACCACCACTCCGGCAATTCTGCGACATTCCCAGGCGGTGAGTGTTGCCCAATACCGGGTTGTCAGCTTAGAATGGATCGGGAGCGAACATTGTGTTTAGAACGATAAAAAGATACTTCAGGAAGGGGGAATTTGACTGCGATGACGTGGCCGATCACTCCTCCGACTACATCGACAACGACCTCAAGGAAGACAAGCGTTCGGCGTTCCTGGCCCACCTGAGCAACTGCGGGCCCTGCCAGGCGTTTGTCGGCACGTTGTCGTCCACCATCGGCGCGCTGGGCCGGCTGCCCGGCGTCAATGTCCCATCTGCCCTGAAGCAATCTCTCTTAGACCGGATGCACCGGGGAAATTAACCGCCCAACCCGGCCGCCCTCGGTCTCAGCCCAATAAAAAATCCCCTGGAAACTTCCAGGGGATTTTCTTTTCGCCGGTTTAGCCGCGCCTTTGGGTCAACCGCTGGCAGAGTCCAGCTCGTCTTCCAAGTCGCGGTACTTGGACGGGCATTTCACCAGGATGTTATCTGCGTGGAAGACCTGGTTGGCGCCGTAGCTGCCTTCCAAGATCAGTTCGGAGTGGGGGTTGAAGAACAGGTCCGGAAGGACGCCCGTATAGCTGGCCTGCAACGTTGCGCCGGGAGAATTTCCGTCGTTGTCGGTGATTCGGAAGCTGGACTGGATGGAGTTGCCCTCGCGGCCGAACGTTCCCTCCACCAGCTTGCCGGACACCCTCAGCAAACGGCCGTCCTGGACCTCCGTTTTGCTGTTGAACTCGCTGACAGTTAGGAAATAGAGGGCGTTTCCGGGGAAAGCCGCGTAGATCATGTAGCCCAGGGCGAGAATTATAACGGCGCTTAGGACCAAGAATCTGGTCCGGTTGGAGCGGGCCGGGGCCTCGTCATCGAGCGGGTCGAAGGGCTCTAAACCTCTGTCGATCAAGCCAGGATTTCCTTTCCCCCATTGCGGCTGCAATATATGGCGGCTACTGGGCGCCGCCCCCTTGTAATCGTGCCCATCATATCATGGCGCCAGGCTCCCTGCCAGTGGGAACCAGCTTCATTAACAACGCTCCGGAACAACGCTCCGGCGAATGGGCCTGCCTTGCTATTAAAAGGCCCGTTAAGTAAAATCGCGGTAGCTTGAGACACTCGAAAACAGCCCCGGCGGCGTCTGACCAGACCCAGGTAGAAACCGGCGCTCATCCAGGTCCTTCCAGCGTGGATTTGAATCCATTTATCCCCCCCAATCGAATCATACTGCGACGCTGTCCAGAACCCGCGTCCTCCCCAGATTGGCCTGAGGTGGGACCATGACCGCACCGGCCACATTGGCAGTGCAGGCGCGCTCCCTGGAGAAGAGCTTCGGCGAGTGGCCGGTCCTCTGGGACCTCGACTTATCGGTCCCTTGGGGTCAGACACTGGTGCTGTTCGGCGCCAATGGGGCCGGTAAGACGACCCTGCTGCGGATCCTGGCCACCCACGTCCGTCCCGACCATGGCTCGGTGGCGGTCGCCGGTCACAACCTGCGCACCCGTCCCGAGGAAATCCGGCGGCGCATCGGAGTCGTCGGCCACCGCAGCCTCCTCTACGACGACCTGACCTGCCGGGAGAACCTGGTGTACTACGGCCGGTTGTACGGTCTAAAGGACCATAAGAAAAGGGTCGATGAGGTGTTGGAGAAGGTGCGGCTGACCAGCCGCGCCGACCACCGGGTGCGTACCCTGTCAAACGGAATGCAGAAACGGGCCTCCATCGCCAGGGCCATCTTGCACCAGCCGGACGTGCTGCTCCTGGATGAGCCGGAAGCGGGCCTGGACCGGGACTCGGTGTCCATCCTGGGCGCGTTGTTGGCGGAGTGGACGGACTCGGGGCGCTCGGTGATTATGACCACCCACGACCTGGACCTGGGACTGTCGTGGGGACACCGGGTAGGGGTGTTGCGCGGCGGCAAGGTGGACTTCCCGGACGCCAAATTCCCGCAAGATGGAGACGGCATCGGAAGCAGTGAGATCCGGCAGGCCGTGGCCGATGCCCTGGTGGCCGGACGGTGAGCGGCCTATGAACGGCCTATGAACGGACTGTTGCGGCCGGTGATGGTCATAGTCTGGAAGGACATTCTGCTGGAGCTGCGCTCCAGAGACCTGGTGGTCTCTATTTTGGTTTTTGGCCTGGTGGTGGTGGTGGTGTTCAACTTTGCGCTGAACAACGCTCCGGGAAGAGCGGAGGAACTGGCTCCGGGCATCCTGTGGACCGCCTTCGCCTTTGCCGCCATCCTGGCCATGAACCGGACTTTCGTGAGGGACCAAGAGCAGGGAGGGTTGGAGGGACTGCTCATCTCGCCGGTGAGCCGGGACGCCATCTTCCTCGGCAAGGCCCTGACCAGCTTGATCTTCATGCTGCTGGTGGAAGCGGCGCTGCTGCCCGTCTATGCGGTAATGCTGAACTTCTCGGCCTTGTCTTTCAATCTTCTGCTCACCATCTTCTTGGGCACCTTGGGATTCGCCGTGGTGGGCACGCTGTTCTCGGCCATCGCGGTGCAGACCCGGTCCCGGGAGATCATGCTGCCGGTGTTGTTCTTCCCGGTGGTGCTGCCGGTGATCATCGCGGCGGTGGAGGCGACCACCCGGTCCGTGGGCGGCGAAACCTTCATCGGCCTGGGCCGCTGGCTGCCCCTGATCGCCGTGTTCGACGCGCTGTTTCTGGTAATATGTCCCTGGATTTTCGCATTCGTGGTGGAGGAATGATCTAGCTTGGCTGGCACACAAACCATGGACAGTTCCCGGAGCCTGCTTCGGCTACCCAGCGTCAAGACGTCATTGGCGGCGATCACCGGCGTCATGATGCTGGTGAACCTCTACCTCATCTTCATGGTCGCGCCCACGGACTCGGTGCTGGGTCACGTGCAGCGGGTCTTCTACTTTCACGTTCCCATCGCCATCATGTCCTTCCTGGCGTTCTTCGTCGTGTTTGCCGGCAGTCTGATGTACCTGATCAAGCGGACGCCGAAGTGGGACGCCATTGCCCACGCCTCGGCCGAGGTCGGTGTCGTCTTCGTCACCCTGGCCCTGATTACCGGCATCATCTGGGCCCGGCCTATCTGGAACACCTGGTGGACCTGGGAGCCTCGTCTGACCACCACCTTGATCCTGTGGTTGATCTACGTCGCCTATCTGATGGTCAGGTCGTACGCGCCCACCCAGGCCAAGGGCGCCATCTACGCCGCGGTGATGGGCATCGTGGGATTCGTCGACGTACCCATAGTCTATTACTCGGTGGTCTGGTGGCGGTCGATCCATCCTTCGGCGGTGGTGGGGCCCTTCGCCCAGGCTGATGCCCTGGACGGAACCATGGCGCTCATCCTGCTGTATTCGTTCATCACTTTCTTGTTCTTCTTCGCCTACATGGTGATGGAGCGCATGGAACTTCGGAAAACGGAAGAGGAAGTAGCACGGGTCCGGTTTCTTCTGCGGCGGAGCGGACGCTAGGCGTTAACCCAAGGAGTTGGCTTGCTGGAATTGATACTGCTGGACACCCACCTTCCCTCGTCCAATCTGCCCTTCCTCTTCGCGGCCTTCGCCGTCAGTTGGGTCGTGTTATTCGGCTACCTGTTCTACGTGAACCGCCGGCAGCATGAGGTCCGCAAGGAGATCACCAGACTGCAGCGGTTGCTGGAGAATAACCAGGAAGAAGAGTAGGGTTTCTCGGATTTGCCAGGTCGGCTTCTGAGCGGCGGATGGTAGAATGTCATCCTGGCATCATGTCCCGGCGATGACGAGGGCGGAGACTGCGCCATGGTCGACCAAAAGATTGGCTTTTGCACAACCGCAGACGGGGTGCGCATCTGCTATGCGACCGTGGGGGAAGGCCCTCCGCTGGTCAAAGCGCCAAATTGGCTCAGTCATCTTGAATTTGAGTGGCAGAGCCCTATCTGGAGTCACTGGTGGGTGGAACTGGCGGCCCATCACACGGTTATCCGGTTCGACCAGCGCGGGTCCGGTCTCTCCGACCGGAATGTGGAAGACCTTTCATTCGATGCCTGGGTAAGTGACCTAGAGGCCGTAGTCGAAGCCAATCACCTGGAGAGTTTCGTGTTATTGGGCATGTCCCAGGGAGGCTCGGTGGCCATCGAGTACACGGCCCGCCACCCGGAGAAAGTGGAAAAGCTGTTGCTTTACGGCGCCTACGCCAGGGGCGGTCTGAAGCGGGGCGGGTCCCTTGAAGAACACCAAGCCCGGGTAACCTTGACCAAACACGGCTGGGGAAGGGACGACCCAACCTACCGGCAGATATTCACCTCCGGATTCATGCCCGAAGCCACCGCCGAGCAGGCCGGCTGGTTCAATGAATTGCAGCGCGTCTCCACGTCGCCGGAGACCGCTGCGAGGTTGCAGGAAATCATGGCTTATATTGATGTCCTGGACCGGCTGCCCGAGATCACAGCGCCGACACTGGTTCTCCATGCGGTTGGTGACCGGCGGGTCCCATATGAGCAGGGCCGTCAGATCAGTTCTTTGATTCCCGGGGCCAAGTTGGTTGGCCTGGAGAGCAACAACCACCTGCTGATCGAAAGCGAACCGGCCTGGATGGCATGCCAGGCTGCGGTACGTGAATTCCTTGGCGTTGGGCCTGTGACCAGCGCAGAAGCGATCGAAAAAGCCCCAGACGCTCCGCCCGATGGTCTAACCCCACGCGAGGTGGAGGTACTCCGCCTCATCGCCAGCGGCAGAAGCAACCAGGAGATTGCCACCGAGTTGGTGATCAGCTTCAACACCGTCACCAACCACGTGAAGAACATCCTGGGCAAGACCGGCTGCGCCAACCGGACCGAGGCCGCAGCCTACGCCATCCCCCGGGGCCTGACCTAGCCCCCAACGCCACTATTTTGACCGCCGTTAACCCCGATTTGCCGCCCCATTAGCCAGGGTTGGCTATCTCATAGCCAATTATTGCTGCCATTCTGAAATTCAAAAATCCCTAGATGTGGCGATGTGTCCGGCCGCCCACGACCCTAGACTTGGTCCATCAGGAATTTGAGTCGAGGGTATCGATGTGGCAGCGATAATAACGGCGAGACAGCACTCAGGCATCGGAATCTCCCTTCCTCCAATCACCAGGCCGTCGGTCTCGGCCGGGACCACGGTGTTTCTTGCCTACATCTTCGTCGGCCTGACGGTCCAGGTGGGCGTGCTCACCCAATTGGGAGTGCCCGCACCAGAGGCCAGCAATTGGTTCTTCATCACCTGGATGACCACCGGCCTTTTCTCCCTGGTCCTGTCACTGTTCACCAAACAACCGGTGTCCATCAATCTCTCGATCGCGGCGATGGTCTTCATCGCCGGCTCCGCCAGCGGCTTCAGCCTGGCCCAGATATTGGGCGCAAACCTAGCGGTCGGAGTGGTGGCGGTGGCGCTTTCGCTGCTAAGGCTCAATGACCTCTTCTCCCGCATCGTACCTCCCCAGATCGCAATCGGGGTTTTCGCCGGGACCGTCATGGCCTTTATGTGGAAAACCTCCCTAAGGGCCGTTGATGACCCCGTCTACGCCGCTCCGGTCATCGGGGGATTCTTGGTTGCCCTGGCCATCACCCGCAGCCACCTGGTGGCCGTGATCGCCGCGGCGGCGGTTGGGTTCGTGGGCGTGGTGATCACCGCTGGCATGCCCGACGCCGGCGGTTCGATGGCGCTCCCGGCAATGGCCCTCCCGGAATTCGATTTCAACCCCTCCTCTCTGGTTGCGCTGGGAATACCGCTCTTGATACTTACGGTCGGAATCGGCAACATCCAAGCCCTGGCCATCCTCAATTCAGAGGGATTCCAAACGAGAAACAACATGTATGGGTTTGCGGCAGGCGCGGCCAGCCTAGTCAACGCTCTCGGTGGCGGGCACCCCGCGGCCATCGGTGGATCCTCCATCGCGATCACGTCCGGGCCAGCCGCCGGACCCAAGGGGTCTCGCTTCTGGGCCATCGCGCTATCGTCCGTCCCCACCATGGCCGTCGCGCTGGCCGCCGTTCCAGTGATCGCGGTGGTGCAGGATCTCCCCCTGTCGTACACCCTTACCGTGGGAGCATTGGCGCTAACGCTGGCTTTCAAGACGTTGGTGAAAAAAACCGTCAGCGGCCCGATGCGCTATGGAGCGATAACAGCATTCGTTGCCGCGGCGTTGCCCTTACACTTCGCCGGTCTGCCGATGGCTTTCTGGGGTTTGATCGTAGGGGTCGCGGTGGCCGGTGTATTGGAATCCGGGCAACTGATGCAGGTCTGGCGGCCCAACCGCGCTGCGATGCAGCAGGCCTAAACTCGTCCCACACACCACAGGGTTGGCACGAAACGATAAGGGGGCGGTTGATTGACCCGCCCCCTCATCTATCTTCAGCTTCCTGGCTGGTAGTCCTTGTACCGTTCCCGCAGCACCTTTTTGTCCATCTTACCGACGCTGGTCTTGGGGATCTCGTCGATGAAAACCACGTCGTCGGGCATCCACCAGGACGCGAACCGGTCCCTGATGAAGTCCAAGACCTCGTCCTTCTGAAGTTTCCCCTTGAATTCAGCACTGGGCACCACGCAGGCCAGCGGGCGTTCCCCCCATCTCTCGTGGGGTATGGCGATCACCGCCGCCTCCAGCACTCCCGGATGGCCGATGATGGCGGTCTCCAAGTCCACCGACGATATCCACTCCCCGCCGCTCTTCACCATATCCTTAACTCGGTCCCCGATCTGTATATAGCCGTTGGGGTCCACTGAGGCAATGTCGCCGCTGTGATACCAGCCGTCGATGAAGGTCTCCTCGCTGCGGGGGTCGTTGTAGTAGCTGTCGGCGATCCACGGCCCCTGGAACAACAGCTCTCCGCGCTGTTCCCCGTCCCAGGGCAGGTCCTTCCCTTCGTCATCGACCAGGCGCATCTCTAGGCCGGGCACCATGACACCCTGGGTGCCGGCCATCTGGAGCTTCTCGCTTTCGGAGATACCGTCCAATCGGCTGGTCAAACGGTTGTAGGAGATAACCGGGGTGGCTTCGGTCATTCCGTAGGCTTGGACCAAATTGACACCCAGCTTTTCCTTGTAGGCCTGGATCAGGCTGATAGGCACGGCGGATCCGCCGCTGGCGATCTCGCGCAAGCTGGAGAAATCGTAGGTCTTGCCGGACCGCTCGAGATAATCCAATATCCCGACCCAGATGGTGGGGACTCCCAGGCTAAGGGTGACCTTTTCGGAGTCGAAAAGACGGCAGATCGCTTCAGGATCGGGCCTTATGCCGTTGAGGACCAGCGTCGCCCCAACCAGGGTGGAGGTATAGGGCACGCCCCAGCAGTTGGCGTGGAACATCGGCACGACGGGCAGCACCACGTCCCGCTCCCGGAAACCGATGGTATCGACCTGGGCCTCCATCATCGAGTGCAGGACGATCGCCCGATGGGAGTATACGACCCCCTTGGGACGGCCCGTGGTTGCCGAGGTGTAGCACAGTCCGGCAGGGGAGTTTTCGCCCAACTTAACCGGCGAGTAATTATCCGAAACGCCCGAGAGCAGGTCCTCGTAGTTATGGGCCGAAGGGAGGGTGGTGGAGAAGTTCCGGTCGTCGGTCATGATGATGAAGTGCTCCACCGACTCCAGTTGGGGGACCAGCGGCTCCAATATGGGGACCAGGTCCGGGTCGACGAGGATGACCTTGTCTCCCGCATGGTTGATTATGTAAACCAGGTCGTCGGTGAATAACCTGATGTTTATCGTGTGGAGCACGGCTCCCATGGTGGGAGCGGCGAAATAGGCCTCCAGGTGCCGGTAGGTGTTCCAGCCGAAGGTGCCCACCCGGTCTCCGGTGCCCACGCCCAAACCCGCCAGGGCATTGGACAGGCGGGATGACCGCTGCATCAGGTCGGCATAGGTATAGCGGTGGGTGCCTTCACCTTCGCGGGTCACAATCTCCTTGTTGGGGTGGAAGGTGCTGGCCCGTTCCAGGAACTGGTGCACCAGAAGAGGGTAGTCCATCATGGCTGCAATCGCCTCCGGCTAGGTTCGTTGAGGAACATCAACTGTTTCTTAAGGGTGTTTAATGCTGACTCCGCCATCCACCGCCCAGGTCTGCCCGGTGATGTAAGAACCGGCCGGCGAGGCCAGGAACACACACAGGTATCCAGGCTCCTTCAATTTCCCGAGGCGGCCCAGCGGCACGGTCTCTTTGGCGGTCTCCTGTCGGGCCTGGTAGGCATCGGCCGACATCTGCTCCGGGTCTGGAAAGTAACCGGGGGCGACCGTGTTGACCCTGACTCCGTAGGGCGCCCATTCTTGGGCCACACTCTCGGTGAACCGCATGACCCCGGCCTTGGCCGCGTCATAGGCCGCCGAACCGGGCCGGCCCCGGAAGGACGCCCAGCCCGAGATGTTGATGACCGAGCCCTGGCCGCGCTCCAGCATGTGGGGGCCGATGGCACGGCAGCCCTGAAATGCTCCCGTCAGGTTGATGTTCACCACGTGGTTCCACTCGTCTTCGGTCATGCCCTCGTCGGCCGCGCCGGGCAACTTGACCACCGGTTTGCGGATGGAATCGCCCACGCAGTTGACCAGGGTGTCGATGTGACCGAACTCGGCCAACACCTGGGAGGCGATGCGGTCCATGTCGGCTGATTTGGTGGCGTCTCCGGTGAGCGGGAGGGCGACGCGGCCCAGGGCCCGGACCTCTTCGGCCACTTTGCCGACGGTGGCCTCGGACAAACTGGTGATTGCGACGTCGGCCCCAGCCTCCGCAAAGGCCAAAGCGATGCCCTTGCCGATACCACGGCCGGCGCCCACCAGCAATACCTTCTGGCCCGCTACGTCAAATTCAGCCAGGCTCATTGCTCACTACAGGGGGTCGATATTTGGGACAGTTCGTGGATAGCCAATTGATTAGTGGATAGTAAATGGACAGTGCCAGGGGGTCAATAGACGGCGTCGCCCGGCATCGCGCCGGTCGGTCCATTCACGCTCGGCCCAGCTTTGACTGCACCTTTATGCCAGGTTATCATTCCTGCGGACCGAGGCCCATCGATTTAGGCACACCGAAATACAGAAATACCGGGAGGCATCCCCATGAAGGCCGTTTACATCAACGAGCACGGCGGCACCGACAAATTGGTCTACGGCGACCGGCCCGAACCCGAAGTAGCCCCAGGGGAGATCATGCTCCGGGTCCGCGCCAGCGCTCTGAACCACCTGGACCTGAACCTGCGCGCCGGCAAGTCCTACAACGGCCCGCTGCCCCGGATCCTGGGCTGCGACATCGCCGGAGAGATAACCGCCATCAGCCCCCAGACCAACACCTCGCTCAAGGTCGGCGACCGGGTGATCCTCAACAACCGGGTCACCTGCGGAGTGTGCGACAGCTGCAACTTGGGCCTGGACCAGTCGTGCTCCAACGGCCAGCGCATCGGCGTGGACTTGGACGGAGGCCACGCGGAATACGTGACGGCCCCCGCGGTCAACGCCCACGTGATACCCGACTCCATGGAATTCACCGAGGCCGCCGCCCTGCCCATCGCGGCCCACACCGTCTGGCACTGTCTGATCACCCAGGCCCAGATGAAGCCCTGGGACACGGTGCTGGTCCAGGCTGCCGGCAGCGGCGTGGGCAGCATGGCCATCCAGATGGCGAAGATGGTCGGCGCCCGGGTTATCACCACCGCCGGCAGCCAGTGGAAGCTGGACAAGGCCAAGGAGTGGGGCGCCGATGAGGTGATCAACTACCGGGAGACACCCAACTTCAGCCAGCGGGTAAAGGAACTGACCGGCGGACAGGGCGTGGACCTGGTCTTCGACAGCGTCGGCGCGGAGATCTGGAACGAGAACCTGCTGTCGATGGCCCCGCGCGGACGCCTGGTGATCACCGGGGTAACGTCCGGGACCCAGGTCGAGATGAACCTCTCGCTGCTGCACGGCCGGCCCCTGCAGCTCATGGGCAGCGGCGGCCGCAGCAACCGGACCTTCGCCGACTTCATGAAGGTGGTGCACCACGGCGCCCTCCGCGGGATAATCGCCAAGGTGTTCCCATTGGACGACGTGGCCGGCGCGCACCAGGCCATGGAAGACCGGGACTTCTATGGAAAGCTGGTGATTGAGAGCTAGGGGCTACTTCCACAAAACACCCTTGCGCTTATCCGTTCGCCCTGAGCCTGTCGAAGGGCGCGCAATGGATGGTTCGACAAGCTCACCATGAGCGGACATTGAAAGCTAGGTGCGAGCGCCCCGCCGGGCCGGTAGCCAACCTAGTCCCAACGGGTTAAGATTACGCCGCGAATCGTGGAATGGCATCCGGTCCGGTCACAGAAGCAAGAAAGCAGGTAGACCCGGATTGCAATAGCTACAGGAGGGAACAACCCCATGAAGATCGCCAGATATCTCGCCCACGGCCAGATCAGCTACGGAGCCGTGGAAGGGGACTCGGTCAAAGAATTGAGCGCCAGCCCCTTCGAAGATTTCACCATCACCGACCACACCCACAAGCTGTCCGAGGTCAAGCTGCTGGCCCCCTGCGAGCCCACCAAGGTCCTGGCCATCGGCCTGAATTACTCCAGCCACCTCCACGACCGCCCGGCCCCCACCGAGCCCATGGTCTTCTACAAGACCCCCACCTCGGTAATCGGCCCCGGCGAGACCATCATCCGGCCCAAGGACACCGAGAAGCTGGACGCCGAAGCCGAGTTGGTCATCGTGATCAAGGACCGCTGCCACAAGCTCACCAAGGCCAACGCCATGCAGCACGTGCTCGGCTACACCTGCGGCAACGACGTCTCCGCGCGGGACTGGCAGCGCGACGACCGCAACTGGTGGCGGGCCAAGTCCGCGGACACCTTCACGCCGGCCGGCCCCTACATCGAGACCGAACTCGACCCCCACAACATCCGCGTCACCGGCCGCATCAACGGGAAAGAGGTCCAGAGCGAGAGCACCACGTACCTGATATTCGACGTGCCGACCATCCTGGAGTACGTAACCGAGTACGTGACCCTGGAAGCCGGCGACATGATCTACACCGGCACCCCGGGCGAGCCCCAGGAGATGAAAGACGGCGACGTCTGCGAGATTGAGATCGAGGGTATCGGGGTCCTCAGCAACCCCATCAAACTGGAGACCTAACCTTCTTGGGGCGGGAACCAGTAACATGAGTCATCCCGGAGTTTGAAGGGTGGATGCCCATGAAGGGGGATCGCAACACCGGGCATTGAAAGCGAGTGGGCGGCAGTCTGCCATTGAATATGAACAGCGCCGCTCTTGTCTTTCCGGCGAAAGCCGGAATCCAGAACGTGGCCGGTCCGACCGTCTAATTGCGTTGAGTCGAACCGCGCCTCGGTAGCCGGCGTCATTCCCGAGCTACCAGGTAGGTCTAGGAAACAAGATTATCGCGGGCGAAGTCGAATCTCCTACGCCGTAGCCGTGTTGGAGACACAGGTTTCCTGGATTCCGGCTTTCGCCGGAAAGACGGCGTTGGCCCCAGAGTGTGTTAACACCAGGAAACTCCGGGATGACTCATGTTTTCGTGGCGTGAATCTTGGCCGAGCACAGGTTTCCCGGATCCC
>JACZUF010000063.1 GCA_022573285.1 Chloroflexota bacterium | reverse complement strand
GGCCTGGGCTTTCTTCCCCATCTTGGTGACGGTGCCCTTCCACCTGCCAAGGATCAGGCCCAGGGAACTGGCGGTGGCCTTCACCTTCACCATGATGATGACCTCGGTGGGAACGTCCCTGGGCCCGTTGATCACCGGGTTCATGCAGGAGGCCTTCGACGACCTGAAGCTGGCCCTGTTCGTGATCAGCTTCACGTCGGTCAGTCTGGTCCTTGCCGGAAGCACCCTCCGCTTCGGCTCACAACGGCTGACGGCTGAAAGCTGACGGCTTGGCCCTACTCCAACACCCCATCCTCTTCCAGCGACCGGTACTCGTCATCGGACAGGCCGATGAGGTCTTTGAGGACGTGGCTGTTGTGTTCGCCCAACAGCGGGGCCGGCGTATCCAGGCTGCCCGGACTCAATGAAAAGACCATCTCGCTCGTGTCGGTGGCGTAGGGCCCGATCTCGGGGTGGTCCAGCCACTGGAAATGGCCCCGGTGCTGCAGTTGGGCATCGTCGAAGAGGTCCCGGCAATCGTTGACGACTCCTGCGGGGACTCCGGCGCTCTGGAGGGTCTCCATCAAGGCTCCAACCTCCCAGGAGGTGGTCCAGCCGGGCAGCAGCCGGTCCAATTCATCCTCGTTGGCCTTTCTACCCAGTAGGGTGGCGAAATCGGGGTTGTAGGGCCAGCCGGCGCCGTCGGGCGCGATGGTCCGTTGCAGCCCTTCCCAATGGGCGTCGGAGAAGCAACCCAGGGCGATCCAGCGGTCGTCTCCGGCGCAGGGGTAGACGCCGTGGGGAGCCGCGCCCGGGTCCCGGTTGCCCATGCGGGACTGTTCTCGGCCGTTGACCGCGTAGTCCAGCAGCACCGGCGCTGAGAAGTGCAGCGTGGTCTCCAGTTGGGACATGTCGATGTGAATGCCCTCGCCGGTGCGGCGGCTGCGGTCCAGCCCCGCCAGGATCGCGGCCACGGCGAACCGGGGAACGATGAAGTCGGTGTAGGCGCCGTAGGGATTGACCGGGTCCCGGTCGGGCCAGCCGGTCAGGTTGGTCAGGCCCACCAACGACGACAGCACTGGTCCAAAGCCCGGCTGCCGCTCCATGGGGCCGCCGCGTCCCATCATGGAGGTGCTGAACATCACAATGCCGGGGTTGACCTCTTTAAGCTGGTCGAAGCCAAGCTCCCAGCTTTCCATGGTGCCGGGGGTGAAATTCTCGGTCACCAGGTGGGCCCACTTGGCCATACGCAACATCAACTCGCGGGCCCTGGGGTGGCGCATATCGACGGATATGCCCATCTTGTTGGCGTTGTAGCTGGCGAAGTAGGCGCTGCGGTTGATCCCGGGGATGCCGTCCTTGAAGGGAGCGGCGCGGCGCAGGGTGCCGGGCCGCTTGGCCGACTCCACCCGCACCACGGTAGCCCCGTATTCGCCCAGGTACTTGGTGGTCATGGGGCCGACGGCAACCCAGCAGAAGTCCAGAACGTTGACCCCGTCCAGGGGTTTGCCTGCCGGGGGTCCGTTTGATGTTGGTTGGGCGGCCATCAGATCACACCATTCCGTTTCAGGGACTGAAGCTCCTGCCCAGAAAGGCCCAACTCACCCTGGTATATCTCCACATTGTGCTCGCCGATCAGCGGCGGCCTCCGGTATAGGCCAGCGATATCACCGCCGTCGCCCGACTTGACGAAAGCCCCCGGATAGCGGACCGCCACGCCCAGTTCCGGGTGCTCCAACTCTTTGAAATACCCGCGGGCTTCTAGCTGAGGATGGTCCTGGATGGCGGACGGAGTGGCCACCGGGAACAGCAAGATCCGGCGGTCCAGACTCCCCTGAACCAACTCGGCCCTGGTGTGGCCGTTGAAGAAATCTCCCAAAGGCCCGCCCAGTTGGGCCATGAGCTCCGGGGTGATTGCTCCGTACCCCATCTCTTCCCAATCAATGGCCTCCAGACCGGTCACCTCGAAACCGTCCTCTTTCATCCAGGCCAACAGGGCCCGGGTGCTGTAGGTAACGCTTCCGCCCTGGACCATATAGTTGACATAACCGTCTTTGCAGGGCCAGTTGATGCGCACCCGGTTCTCGCCGGAGGTCTGCCGGTAGACGCCCATGCGCTTCAGGACCGCCCCTTCGATGTCCCATATCTGGGGCGCGTGGGCCAGGGTCTTGGCCACCGCCTGCTGGCAGGAAACGTCCACGTACTGCCCCTCTCCGGTGGCGGCCCGGTAGGCGTGGGCCAGCATTGCGGCAGTGGCTCCGGCGGCGCCGCCGTGGAGGTAGAAATGGGGGAAACTGATCCGGATGGGGGCACGGTCGTCGTCGCCGGTCAGGTACATGAACCCGCCCAGGGCCATACCGACGATGTCCGGCGCCTGATAGTTTGAGTAGGGGCCGTCCTGCCCAAAGGGGGTGATGGACACCATGACCAACTTGGGGTTGATGCCGGCCAGATGCTCGTAGCCCAGGCCCAGTCCTTCCAGATAGCCGGGGGCGTTGGACTCGATGAGGAAATCGGCCTCGGCCACCAATCTCTCCAGCAGGGCCCGGCCGTCCTTCTGCTCCAGGTCCAGGGTGATGCTTCGTTTGTTGGCGGTGTAGGCCCACCAGAAAAGGCTTTTCTCGGGGCGGGGGTCATCGCCGTAAAAAGGTCCGATGTTCCGGGCGGGACTGCCGCCCGGGGGCTCGATCTGGAGCACGTCGGCGCCCAGGTCGGCCAGTATCTTGCCGGCGAGCAGGCCGCGGTCGTCGGTGAGGTCCAGGACCCGGTAGGGCGCGAGCAGGAAGTCGATTCCCGCCTGGGTGCCGGGCATCGTCACTCCAGCAGAAGCAGAATCACATTTACTATTCCGCTGGTATTGTAGTGTCCCCCACCATTTCGTCAACCGCTGCGGGCAGGTTGCTGGAGAGTTTGACTAGCTTGTTGGAAAACGATGGAGTTGGCGGCTCGCCGCGTTTCCTGGGGCTGCGGGCAGGTTGCCGGAGAGTTTGACTAGCTTGTTGGGAAAACGATGGAGTTGTAGGATGGGGTGGATGGATTCTTAGTTTATCGACTGTTTATTGGAGAGCGGCTGGGAAGTAATGTCCACTAGGACCAACTGGTACAACGATCATCCGGCGGCCTGCACCTGCGCTTTCTGCAATGAAAAGCGGACCATGCAGCCCGAGACGGGCAAGATCGGCCGCAACGCCAAGTGTCCTTGCAACAGCGGCAAGAAGTACAAACGCTGCCACGGCAAATAGCGGATGGTGCATCGCCCCAGACACTAGTAGGGGCACGGCAATGCCGTGCCCCTACGTTTTTGTAATCGCCGTGCACCGACAGAGGGTTGAGCTATCAACCCTTGTCTGAGGAGATCTTGACCTCGAAGTTGGCCAGTTGTCCCGGTCCCAAGATGTAGGCCGGGGGAGGCCCGGCGTGGGCCTGCTTGAAGGAATCGCTCTGGGTCCAGTTCTTGAAGTCTTCCTTGGAATCCCAGCGGGTCACCACCAGGTATTCCTCGTGGTCTTCGTCGGCGTCCAGCCTCCATAGCTCGAAGCTCTTGAAGCCCGGTTCCTTCTCGACCCCGCCCCGCTTTCCAAAGACCTCTTCCATCTCGGCGCCGTGGCCCTTCTGGACCTTGATCCGGTTGGTTACTGCGTACATATCTCCACTCGCCGCCGGTTGTATACCGGCGCACTCTATCGGCCGGATGAAGAGATTCTCTCGCGTTTCGGGGGTGGGAGCAAGCCTGGAGCTAAAAAGCCAGTTGGTAGACCAGCAACCCCAGCACCGCCCCGGCCCCAGCGCCCACGGAGCCGGCTTTCATCCCGATGCCCATCAGTTCACCGCAGGTGACGACCTCGTGGTGCCGGTATTCGGGGTCCAAGGCCTTGGGCAGCCGTATGCCCAGGTCCCCGCGGACCAGCAGCGTACCGAGGACAGCGGCGATACCGCCGATAATCGCGCCGAGGACGATGGCCAGGACTACCATTGCCGCCTCCGGGTGTCCCCACGGCCAAGGAAGTTGTGCATTGCAGGCAGTGGGTTACATAAGTTTAGTCGGGCGGCGGCGGGCAATTCAACGCTGCACGGGGCATTGTCCGGCCAATGGTCGACGCCGTCAGGCGAGAAAATCCAGAGTCATATGACGTTTCTGTTGGGGAATTCCGCTCAATTTCGGTGGATTATTGGATTTCGCCCTTCAAGCCTGAAGTTGTGGTGTGTGGCCGGCCCGCCCACGAAAAGATCAAGCCGATTTGGTGGCCGGTCATTCCACGGTACAACCTCGAAGCTCAACCCCCGAGATCAATGAGAGCATTCTGTCCCCCCGCCCTTTCATCGATATCGTCTGGCCCTCGGAAAGGGTCAGCATGACCGGGTCTTCCGTATCGCTAAAATGGCAGCGGACGCCCGCTTCCAAATCCACGTACGGGGTATATAGAAAAGCTCGATAGATCTTGCTGATCACCCCGGTAACTATGATTACTTTTCCTTTGTACTTTTCGCTCGCCGCGGAATCGTTCGATTCATACTCCGCGAACAATTGGGCGGCCGATACTCGAAATTCGGCGTCCTGACCGGCGATCGACTCCGCGATGCCGGATTCCGTCTCGCATGCGGCCAGTACGGCCAGCAAAGCCAATGAGACCGCTGCGAAAATCATTTTCATAGACATGTCTGAGTTCCAGCTATATCCGGCCTGTTTTCTGGGCGAACCTAGCTTATCATGGCCCCGGTACGGTTAAGCTTTTTGATATGAGTGTGTTGGTCCGGTGCGGGAACCTTTTGGCGCTTTACTCCGTCTGCAATACTGAACACCACCAATTATGGTTGCCGGAGACCCGAATCATGCGCATAAGATTCTTGTTGATCTTGGCCGGGCTGATCTTCGCGGCGGCTGCGGCCTGTGCGCCGGACCCGACCGGTTCCCCCATCTCCGCCCAAACCGATACCCCCGTTCCTCTTCAGACCAATACCCCCATTCCCGATCAACCAATGGGAGTATTTGCCGGTTCGGTCAACATCGGGCCGCTGTGCCCCATCGAACCATGCTCCCAAGCGATCGGGGACACCTACTCGTCCAGGGAGTTGTATCTTCGGTCCGAAACGGTGGAGGACATCGTGGTACCGCTGAGAGTAAACGGAACATTCCTCAAGCTGGTGCCCGTTGCTGAATACAGTGTGAATCTCAGCGACTGTGAATTTCTTGGTTGTTCCAGTTCATTGCCAGTCACGATCGAGATCAAGGAGGGTGAGGCCACCGACCTGAGCATCGACATCGACACCGGGATCCGGTCGCCGGTCGAACCCGGGTCTCCCACCGCCCAACTGGCCGATGACCTGCGGACCGCCGGAGCAGATGTCGAGACGGGCGAGAGCGCGAGTCGAGAGCTATTTGGCGCACTTCAACGCCCATTTATCGTGAATGGCATCGAGTTTTTCGTGGTTGAATTTCCAAGCGTGAATGAAGCCCAGGCCTTTGCCGCCACGGTGGATCCCGATGGTTATTCCATGCGTACTTCCAGAGGTGACGCCTTGAGAATCACGTTTATGGAATGGACAACCAGTCCACATTTCTATACCAAGGGCGCACTCATCGTTGTGTACATCGGCAACGACATAGGCGTGCTAACCCTGCTGGAGGGCGTTCTTGGCAGGCAGTTCGCCGGCAGTGCCTCGGTCACGCCCGGTCAGCAAGATCCGGGTGGCGGCGCCAGCCGGACCGCCCACCGCGAATTGAGCGCCCGGCTTGGGGTGGCCCCGGCGGACCTGCGGTTGGTCAATTCCCGGATATTGGAGTTTGGCGACGGAGCGCTGGGTTGTCCGGACGCCGGCGTGTTCTATACCCAGGCCATAGTGCCGGGTTACGTTCTGTTGTATGAGATCAACGGCCTTAGATACCCGTTCCACGTCAGCATAGACGGCCGGTTGTTCACCGACTGCCGCAGGGAAAACAACGTGGCTGTGCCGTTCCGTCTGGCGGATGACATCGTGAAGACCAAGGACGCATTCCAGTTCGCCGGAGGGACGCCGTCCCATCCAGGGGGAGAGGTGGTGTTGCAAACCATGACCGACGCCCAGGCGTTTCTATCCGAGTCAGGCGGCCTGGTAGAGATCGATCTGGAACGGATCGACTGGGATACGGAGATGCTGGTTGGGACGGTGATCACCGGCTCAGGATGCGGCTTCGAGACAAGGGTGCCGTTGGTGATCATGCGGCATCTGGGTATGACGGTCGATATTAGCGTGGAGGCGATCCAGACCGGCCTCTGCGAGAAGGCCTGGGCGCAGCCCGTATGGTTGGCCGTCCAGGAGGTTCCCAAGGAATATTCGGCTGGCTTCATCCTCTCCTACGCCATCGAATAACATGGAAGCGCCCATCCCGCCGTTGCGGTTATTTTGGCCGCTCCGGCCACACCGGCTCGTTGTAACCGAGCGGCACCGATGGCCGAGCCCAGCGCGGCGGTGTCTCAGAAAGGCGCACCACCGGTCCTAAGTGCTGGAGCCGGCCGACCGGCGTGTTGCTCTCCATGGACCAGCGGTCCAGCTCCGCGGAAGTAAATTCCCCCGGCACGTCCTTAAGCTCGGTGTCCGGCACCTGGCCGCGTCCGACGAGCCAGTGCCCGACCTGCGCCAGGGAGATCCGCACCAGCCAGCTGCCGCCCTCGCGGGTCCGGCGCTCCAGGGCCACCAACGCCCCGAACGCCATCAAATAGCCGGTGAGATAATCGATGGCCGACACTGGGTAGAATTGTGGACCCGGCACGGCGCCCGGGAACAGATCACCCTGGCGGCTGGTGATGCCGCTGACGGTCTGCACCACCGTGTCGAACCCGCGGCGAGAGGCCCAAGGGCCGACGTGGCTGAACGCAGACAGCGAGACGTAGACGATGCCGGGCCGCAATTGCGCCAACTCCTCGGGCGAGAGTCCACGCGTCCCTAGTGTTCCCGGCCGGTATCCCTGAGAGAACACATCCGACTCGCGGACCAGACCGCGTAGGACCTCGAGGTCCCGTTGCTCGCGCAGGTCAAGATTTGAGGAGAGCTTTCCGTGGCCGGTGTCGTATTCTTGGTAACCGATGTTCGGCAGATGCGCCGCAGTGATCTTCAAGACGTCGGCGCCGTGTTCCGCCAGAGTGCGGGCACAGGTCGGTCCGGCAAGAACCCGCGTCAGGTCTAGCACCCGGATACCGGACAAGGGCCGGTCGCCGTCGGGCAGCTTTTCCGGAGGACTGTCGCCGATCTTGACGATCTCCATCAACGGCAAGGAGGCGACCGCGGCGGCCTGCGGGTGCTGGGCCCATTCTTCGATGGTGCGTACCATGCCCCCGGCGCCCTTGGCGGCGATGATGGCCTCCTCGAGCTCCAGAGCGTCCCATTGGGCCACCGCTTTGCTCACTGCCTCGCGGTCTTCCGATACGCCCAACACGCCAAGGGCGGCGGCGCGGTGGTTGGGGAAATTGCAGTGAAGATAACTCCAGCGGCCGTTCTTGGCCGGATATACCCCCATCACCGCGTTGCGCTCGGTCGAAACGGCCGCCCCGTCCATCTGCATATACTTCCCGCTGCGTAACGAGGCCGTCGCCTGGCGGGTATCGACCGCCACCTCTTGGCTACGTCCGGTGCGGGATTCCCACAGATCGGAGATCGCCAGACCGATCGCCCCGAGCGCGGCGGCGCTGCACCCACCGATGCGGAACGGAGTCGGTAATATGGGGTCGTTACCCCCGGTTATCTCGAGTTCGCGCACGCGCTGTTCCGGCCAACCTGCAATCGGCAAGAGCGTGCGTAGAATATCATCGGTCATGTACTTGATTCCTCCATTTTTGCTACCGGGCGCTCTATATTACCCGGTTTGCCGTCAGCGAGGTAATAGCCTATTCCCACCCGGGCCCTTAGTTCTGTGCCGGTGGCTCTTGGGTGGCAGTCTCCTGCTCGTCCTGCGGTTTGTATGTGGAGCCATCCCACGGGTTTGGCGGTTGACCGCCCTTTATCCGGTAGCCCGCGGCAACCGCCGTCAATTCAAGCCTGTGCCTACGCATAATACCTCCCTGCAAATTGGGCGACCGTAGAGACGGCGGTACCCCTTTGAGACTAATCGTAGTAGAATACACGACATGGTGGACTTAAAAACCTGGCTGCGCGAACAGGGGCTCACGGTTAGGGATTTTTCCCTGGAACTGGGGGTGCCCGTTAAGACGGTCCAGGATTGGGTATACCGAGGGGTAGAGCCGTCCGCCGAGAACCGGGATATCCTCGCCGATTACGTCACTTCACGCTGTGCTCACCACTGGATAATCGCGGTCCCGAATGGTCCTATGAGCGACGGCGTGTGTCAGCGTTGCGGAGATCATAGGGAGTTCCAGAACTCCATATCCGACTACCGCTGGCCCGCCAACACCCCGGCAGGCAACGGCGCCACTGCCAAGGCCGGCTCGCCCAAGACGGCCTTACCGACCGCCCGTCGAGCAGGGTGACTTCCTCCCAACGCCTTACGGGCTACCTTAACGACAATTAAATAATAGAGGGTGGCTGTTCGGCCACCCTCTTTGTCGATACGACGCTATGCGTTCTTAGAAGCCGGAGATTTACAGCGGACCACCGGCGAAAGTGGCAGTCTGCTTGCGATAAACCTGAAGGCGCTGGCGTGAGCATTCCACCACAAAGACCCGGCCCTCATCATCCACTTCCACCGCTATCGGTCCGTGGAACAGCTTCTCCCGCTCTTTTAGACCCTGGGCCTTTTCCCTGCCCCTCACCATCGACGGGTCCAACTCCACCCGCTCCCGGCCCCACTTTGACAAGGTTGCATCGCCGGTCAGCTTGGTGATAAAGCCGCCATCGGCGTCGAACACCTGAAGACGGTCGTTCTTGAAGTCAGTGACGTAGATGATTCCATCCTTGTCGACCGCGACTCCGGTGGGCCGATTGAACTCACCATCACCCTCTCCGGAGGCGCCAAACTTCATCAGGAACCGGCCGTCCCGATCGAATTTTTGGATTCGGTCATTGCGCCAGTCGGCCACGTACACGTCGCCGTTACGGTCGATTTCTATGCCCCAAGGATAGTTGAACTCGCCATCACCGCTGCCGTTGCGGCCGAATTTGGATATGAATTTCCCCTCTTTAGTGAATATCTGAATTCGATGGTTCGCGCTGTCCACCAGATAGAGGTTATCCTCGGCATCGAACGCCATCCCGGAGGGGCGGTTGAATTCGCCGTCGCCATCCCCGAGTGTTCCCCACTTACCGACACATTCCCCGTCCTTGTCAAACACGGAAATCCGGTTGAGCCATTCATCGGCCACGTAGGCGTTCCCGGCTTTGTCCAGGGCGATCGACGTAGGCCACATGAAGCTGCCATCGGGAGCGGAGGCGTCGGCATCTTCCGGCGGAACTTTGGTGCCGAACTCCCGGACCAATTCTTCGTCAACGGTGAACACCGTAACCCGCTTGCAGGGGAAAAACGCTGGGGTCTCAGAGCCACGGCTTACCACGTATAATCGGTTTTCTTCGTCCCGTGTTATCGCCACCGGATAGAAGAACCCGCTCCCGCTCCGGTTTTCTTGCCTTCCGATGGTGTGGCTATATTCGAACGTTATCGGCGCAATCTCAGTAACCATTTTGCCTCACAAAGGGCGAATCTTCATCAGGTAGCTTAATCTTGTAGGCTGGCGTCAACCGGCCCGGACAGTTGCTTCCCGGTAGTTACTTGATGAAGTCAAACTGCTCGTAGGTTCCCCCAAGAATGGGATTGGCGTCCAAGCCCATCCACTGCTCCAGCAACGTGGCGTAGGTGCCCCGGAAATCGTTGTTCCACTGGAGGTCGCCTGAGTCCAGCTTCTCCGGCTCCAGGGAGGGATACTCTCCGTATAGGCCACCCTTTACCGCGTCGCCGATGACGAAGGCCACTCCGCCCGAGCCGTGGTCCGTGCCCGAGCCGTTCTCCTGCACCCGGCGGCCGAACTCGGTGAACAGCAAGATCACCACTTCCTCGTTGGCATCATGCTCCTTCAGGTCCTCGTGGAAGTCGCTTATGGCGCTGGACACATCGTCCCACAGTTTGGGTAAGGTGATGTCTTGGTTGGCGTGGGTATCGAAGGTGCCGGGATTTACGCCGGTGTAAAACACCCGGGTCCCGAAGTCCGAAAAATGCACCTGAGCGATGCTCTTCATCCATTGGGCGAACGGGCTGCCGCCGTACTCCACGCTGGAGGAGTAGGTCTGGGGCGCCGCGCTGAGGATGTCGGCTCCTTTCAGGGCGTCCAAACCGGTCTGGGACAGGTAGTCACTCACTGGGCCTGAGCCGATCATGGGAGCGTACATGCGGGCGAAGATATCCAGGGCTTCACCCCGCTTCTCGCTGCCCTGTATCCCCGTCAGCACTCCGTAGTTTTCGAGGTTGCCCACCGAGGCTACCGAAACGCCGGGCGCGGCCAGAGCCCGGGGGAGGCCACGGCCAAAGTTTACGGCAGTCAGAATGTTCTCTTTGTTTGGGTCCAGGTCACGAATGGCCTTGCCCAGCCAGCCATCGGAGGCCATCTTTTCGGGCTCGGCGGTATGCCAAATGTCCAGGGAGCGGAAATGGGAGCGGTTGGGGTTGGGATAACCGATGCCTTGGAGGACCGCAACTTTACCCTGATCGTACATCTCCTTGATTGGCTCCATACCTGGGTGGAAGCCAACCTTGTCATCCACGGCTAGGACCCGGTCCGGACCGATCTGCAGATTAGGCCGGTAATCCACGTAATGGGGGTCGTTGTAGGGAACAAAGGTGTTCAGGGCATCGTAGGCCCCCGTCATTTGAAGTACTACCAGCACCGGGTCTTTTTTGTTGGAGGTCATTGTTTACTCCTCAGTAAAACTAGTTGTTGTCCCTCTGCCTGCTAATGGGTAGACGCAAAAACCGATTCCTTCGGCTACGCGTACAGATATTCCTTAGTAGCCACTATCATCTGCAGCATCTCGCTGACGTGCCCCGGAAACTCCAGATCATCGGTGGCCGACACGCCGCTCTTTTGGGCGTGTTCCACCAACATCTGGTGGTTCTCATCGGTTAGTTCGTAGTGACCCAGCAGCCGAAGGCAGCCGTCCACCAGTCCCTCTGGAGAGATTGTGGGGCCTTCCGAGGCCAGGTTTTTGACCATATCTTGTATGCCCGGATAGCTGACATCGCCCACGTAGTCGGCGATGAAGTTGATCCGTCTAACCAGGGTACCACCATCGATCCAATCCCTGCCCGTATGCCAGCCTTCGACGGAAGGAGGGTTCAATATCTCCTGGCCCATTTGTTTCATTTCCTCAAAGATGGCCTCAAAGCCGGGTTTAGGAGTCGTCCAGTCGCCGGCCAGACGCAGAGTGCCTATTACCGTCTCGATCGGGCCCTTGATCCTGGCGAAACGGGCGTTCTTGAAGGCGTCGGAGTTGAACAGGACCCGCAGCATGGAACGAATGTTGTAATTGGAGCGGAAATATTCGTCTTCCAACATCTTAATGGTATCTGGGTCCCGGGGTGGGGTGTCCATCCAGGTGGGCACCTGGGCTTCGTCGGCTACGAAGTAGTCGTAAATATGGCGGGAGAGGAATCGGGCCGTGGCCGGCTGCTGGCAGATTATTTCAATGATGTCCTCGCCGTTGAAATTGCCGGTGTGGCCCAAGAACGTTTTTTCTCCCTCGTCGTGGTCGTCAGGGTTGTAGACAAAGGTCGAAGTATAGCGGCCGTAGGGCTGCGTGGGGATGCCATTGGTGATCGTCCAGCCGGTGAAAGCCCGGGCGCACTCCTTCACGTCGTCCTCGGTGTAGTTGAAATTCCCGTCCATGCCCACACCCAAAGAGAATAACTCCAGCAACTCCCGTCCGTAGTTCTCGTTGAT
>JACZUF010000017.1 GCA_022573285.1 Chloroflexota bacterium | reverse complement strand
CTCTACAGCACCGACGCCAGCATCTACCAGATGGAACCGGTGGGCGTGGTCATTCCCCGCAACGTGGAAGACGTGCTGGCCGTGATCGAGGTGGCCAAGGATAGCCGGGTGCCGGTGCTGCCTAGGGCCGGGGGCACCAGCCTGGCGGGCCAAACCGTCAACCACGCCATCGTCACCGACTTCAGCAAATACCTGAACCAGATAATCGAGGTCAACAGAGAGGAGCAGTGGGCCAGGGTCCAGCCGGGAATCGTGCTGGACGACCTTAACCGCCAACTGCTGCCCTACGGGCTGATGTATGCCCCCGACCCCACCACGTCCAACCGGGCCTGCGTGGGCGGCGGCGTGGGCAACAACTCCTGCGGGGCCCATTCGGTGATCTACGGCAAGACCGTGGACCACGTCTTGGAGTTGGACGTAGTCCTTTCGGACGGCACACAGACCCATTTCCAGGCCCTGGAAGCCCGGGAACTGGAGGCTAAACTCAACGGCGCCGGGTTGGAGTCGGACATCTACCGGGGGGTGCGGCGGCTGGCCCAAGAGAACGCGGCCGAGATCGAAGCCCGCTACCCCAGCATCATGCGCCGGGTCAGCGGCTACAACCTGGACGAGTTTTTGACCGACTCGCCCTTCAACATGGCCAAGATGGTGGTGGGCTCGGAGGGCACCCTGTGCGTGATAACCGAGGTCAAGATAAACCTGGTGCCGAGACCCACCATGACCGCGTTGTCGGTGGTCCACTTCGAAGATATCTTCAGGGCCAGCGACGCGGTGCGGGACATCCTGGAGCACGGCCCGTCTTCCATCGAGATCATGGACCACAACGTGTTGGAGCGTTCCCGGCAGTCGGCTACGCTATCGTCGAACCTGGCGTTCATCGAGGGGGACCCAGGGGCCATGCTGGTGGTCGAGTTCTACGGAGAGTCGGAATCGGAACTCACCTCCAAGACGGACAGGTTGAAAGAAGAAATGTCGCGGCGCGGCCACGGTTACGCCTGCGTGAACCTGCTGGACCGGGCGGCCCAGGCCAGCGTCTGGGCGGTGCGGAAGAACGGCCTGGGCCTGCTGATGGGCATGCACGGCGACGCCAAGCCGTTGCCCTTCGTGGAGGACACGGCGGTGGACCCGGACAAGATGGGCGACTTCGTCCGGCGGTTCGACGAGATCGTGCGGAACCACGGTACCGAGGCCGCCTACTACGGGCATGCCAGCGTTGGTTGTCTGCACATCCGCCCGGTGGTCAGCCTCAAGAGCCAGGACGGCGTGGACAAGATGCTGTCCATCGCCGGCGAGATCAGCGACCTGGTCAAGGAGTTCGGCGGGTCACTCAGCGGCGAGCACGGGGACGGCATCGTCCGGGGCGTGTGGAACGAGAAGATGTTCGGCCCGGAGATCTACAAGCTGTTCCAAGAGCTGAAGGGGACTTTCGACCCCGACGGCATCATGAACCCCGGCAAGATTATCGATTGCCCGCCCATGGACCAGAACCTGCGCTACGGCGGAGACTACCGGGCCCCATCGCTCCCCACCAAGCTGGACTTCTCCATCGACACCGATTTCGCCGGGGCGGTGGAGATGTGCAACGGCATGGGGGCCTGCCGGAAGCTGGACGGCGCCATGTGCCCGTCGTACATCGCCACCAGAGACGAGGAGCACTCCACCAGGGGCCGGGCCAACCTGCTGCGGGCGGCGCTGTCGGGCAAACTGCCGGAGGGGGCCATGACCAGCCGCCGGCTCTTCGAGGCAATGGACCTGTGTTTGGAATGCAAGGGTTGCAAGGCCGAATGCGAGTCGGGCGTGGACATGGCCAAGCTCAAGTACGAGTTCTTGGACCAGTACCAACGGGCCAACGGGACGCCGCTGCGGAACCGGGTGTTCGCCCACATCAACCGGGTTAACGCCTGGGGCAGCCGGATGGCCCCGTTCTCGAACTGGATGGCCAACAACCCCGTGGGCAAGCTGATGGCGCAGACGTTCCTGGGGGTGCACCCCAAACGGAAGACGCCCAGGTTTGTGCGTCAGACCTTCGCGAAGTGGTTCAAGGCCCACGAGAACAAAAATCCCCCTGAATCCCCCTTTGTCCCGATTCAGATCGGGAGGGGACTTGAAACGGCGAGTCTCGATGCTACGGGGACTGTGGTGCTGTTGAACGACACCTACATGAACTACAACTATCCCGAGATTGGGAAGGCGGCAGTGGCGTTATTGGAGGCGGCGGGGTTCCGGGTGATTTTGCCGGAGACCAAGTGCTGCGGCCGGCCCATGATCTCCAAGGGGCTGCTGGACGACGCCACGGCCAACGCGGTGTCCAACGTCGAACAGCTGTACGCCTACGCCGAGCAGGGCATACCGGTCATCGGCTGCGAGCCAAGCTGTTTGCTGACCTTCCGGGACGAGTACCCGGATCTGGTGCGCAACGATAAGGCACGGAAGGTGGCCGAAAACTCTTACATGATCGACGAGTTCCTGATGAAGCTCCAAGAAGAAGGCAAGCTTCAGTTGGACCTGGGCAAGCTGGAGAAGAAGGTGCTGTTCCAGGCCCACTGCCACCAGAAGGCGGAGATGGGGACGGCCACGTCCATGGCGGCTCTGCGGTTGGCACCGGGCTACCAGGTGGAGCTGATCAACTCGGGGTGCTGCGGCATGGCCGGGTCATTTGGCTACGAGAAAGAGCATTACGATCTGTCGATGAAGATCGGCGAAGAGGCATTGTTCCCGGCCATCCGGGCCAAGGATGAGGATTGGGAGGTCGCGGTGATGGGGGTGTCCTGCCGTCAGCAGGTTGAGGACGGCACGGGGCGGAAAGCCCGGCATCTGGCGGAGGTGCTGGCGGACGCGCTGGGCTGACGCCGGGTATCTGGTTTTTTAGCGAAGTACGAAAATCCCCCCTTGGTCCCCCCTTTGCAAAGGGGGGTTGGGGGGATTTTTCTTGCCCCATGAATAGTCATTCACCACAACAGGTGGTTCGACGGGCTCACCACGAGCGGACGTGGCACGGTAAAAGAAGACAAATCCGTTCGTCCTGAGCTTGTCGAAGGATGCGCATCAGTCAAGTAGCAAGTTGAACGCAACACATCCCATCCGCAGCGGTCGTTTGACCGGCTCATCATGAGCGCAATAATGTTGCGGATATTGGAAATTGGTTAACGAGCGTAGGGGCGGGTTTAAAACCCGCCCCTACAACTATCAGGTCATCATTAGCGATGTAGGTCAACTCATCCGCGTTTCCGCGCCAAACGAGTTCGCGGGGCAATCTGGGCGGGTTAGTCCGGTATCTCGGCAACCATGCCTTCGGCCAGTTCCACGTCCACGGTCATCAGAACTTGGGCCACCAGAAGATAGTGGCCGACCAGCACGGCCAGGTGCAGGGTGTCCTGCTCGCCGAAGCGGTCCACCAGGGCCTTGTAGGTGGCGTCGGTCACCTTGTGGTCGCGCAGGAGTTCGTGGACGTAGCCAACCAGCAGGGCCTCGTCGCCCGAGAGTCCGGCGGGAGCCGTGCCGGTGGCGATGGCCTTGATGGTGTCGTCGGAGACGCCGGCGGTCCGGGCCAGCCTGGCGTGGGCCGAGAACTCGTACTGGGAATGCATCTCCTTAGCCGTGGCGATGATGACAGTTTCCTTCAGGGCCTCGGGTATGTCGAAGTCGAAGCGCACGAAGGCCCCGGTGTCGGCCACGCGGGCGGCCAGCTTGGGGCTGTGGAGCAGCACTCCGTAGGGCCCGCGGATACTGCCCCGAGTGCCCACGATGGAGTCGAAATACTGGTGGTCCTCAGGGTTTAGCTGGTCGCGGGTTACGGCGGGTAGTCTAGCCATTTGGGATTCTCCTTTTGGTATTGGGGTTTTCTAATTGTTGATCGGTGGTGGAAGAATTTTCCCCCATCCTAACCTTCCCCCGGGCCGGGTGAAGGGACAATTGGCCCTTCTTTACGACCTTCACCTCCCAGGAGCAGGGGCACGGCAATGCCGTGCCCCTACGTTGTCGCGTGGCTAACCCTTTTTGACGGCGGGGACGGGGTTGCCGGGGATGTTGACGTTTACCGAGCCCAGGTGATTGCGGCTGGTGAAGTAGAGGGTCTTCCAATCGTCGCCGCCGAAGGCCAGGTTGGTGGTGGCGGTGGCGCCGTGGTTCACCCGGCCCAGCTTCTTGCCGGTGGGGTCCATTATGTACAGGCCGCCGGAGCCGCCGCAGTAGATGTTGCCCTCGATATCCACCTTCATGCCATCGGGCACGCCGGGCTCGCTGCCGGTGAGGTCGGCCAGCACCTTGTCGCTCTGTTTGGCCAGGGTGCCATTGGGCTGGACCTCGAAGGAGCGGATGTGGCCCCTCCGGCTGTCGTTGATGTAGAGGATGCTCTCGTCGGGGGAGAACATCAGCCCGTTGGGAACGAGGAAATCGCCGATCAATAGGGTTAGAGTCCCCAGGTCAGGAGAGACCCGGTAGACGCCGGAGAAGGTCAGGTCCCACTGCTCGGCGGGCAGGGGGCTGGTCCAGGGGTCGGTGAAATAGATGCTGCCGTCCGACTTCACGACCACGTCGTTGGGCCGGTTCAGGCGGCGTCCCTGGAAGCTATTGGCGATGACGGTGATGCTGCCGTCCAACTCCTGACGGGTGACCCGGCGGCTGTCGTGCTCGCAGGCGACGAGCCGTCCTTGCAGATCGCGGGTCAGGCCGTTGGCCCGGTTGGTGGGCTCCTGAAAGACGGTGGTGTCTCCGCCTGGTGTGTGTTTCATCCGTTTATTGTTGTGTATGTCGCTGAACAGCAGGTACCCGCCCTCTTTCCACCAGAGCGGTCCTTCCGCCGGGCCCTGGTCTCCGCCGAAGCCATCGGCCAACTCCAAGATTGGCTCGTCGGTGGAGATGATCTTGGACAGTTCCGGGGCGATCTGCTCTATGGGCATGGTCCCCTCCTTAAATTTGGCTTTTGAACCGGGCTTTCTGAGGTGTCATCGCCAGCTGGGAGTCTGAAATTACTGGGCATTATAATACGAAATCCTGGCCTGCGGGCCGGGTTCCGGCTGCCCCCGCTCAGGCCAGCTTGACTAGGCTCGACGGGTGGACTATTCTCCCAACTAATCCGGCGGACGCCACGCATAATTCGCATCTGCGTTAGTCAAGGAGTCGCACCATGGCCCTGAAACTGAACCACCTCCATCTGAAATCCCCGGACCCACAGAAAACCGCGCAATTCTACATCGACACCCTGGGCGCAACCAAGATCGCCGACATCAGCGACATCGGCGTGCGCCTGGACCTGCACGGGCTGACGTTGAACGTCACCAAGCACATCGCGTCCCAGACCAGAGAGCAGAAATACGGGATTGAGCACATCGCCATCGACGCCGACGACATCGAAGGCATGATCGAGAGCCTGAAGAAGAACGGCGCCAAGATATTGGAAGAGACCTCGATCTCGGGAGACCGTAAAGTGGTCTTCTTCGAGGGCCCCGACGGCGTGCAGCTCGAGTTCATCGAGAACAAGTAACCGGTAGAACAAGCAACCAGCACCGTTAGGAGAAACAGCATGATCTACGAACAAAGGATATATAAGGCTGTGCCCGGCAAACTGCCGGCGATAAACGCCCGCTTCGCCAACCACACCATCGGCTTCTTCGAGGAGTTCGATATCGGCATGCTCGGCTTCTGGAACGATGAGATCGGGGCCAGCAACCAGTTGACCTACATCCTCAGCTTCGACAGCATGGCCGACCGCGAAAAGAAGTGGACCGCCTTCGGGGCCCACAAGCCCTGGCTGGAGGTGCGGGCCGAGACCGAGGCCGACGGACCGCTGGTGGCCCAGGTGATCAACTCGTTCATGCGCTTGACACCATACTCGCCCCAGCCGTCATTCAAGACCACTTTGCAGGAAAAGCGGGTCTACGAGGCCATGCCCGGCAAGCTGCCCGACCTGCACAACCGGTTCTCCAATCACACCATGGGCCTGTTCGAGAAGCACGGCATCGAGAACGTGGCCTACTGGACCGAGGACGTGGGCACCAGCAACCGGCTGGTCTACATGCTGGGCTATCCCGACCTGGGAGCCAGGGAAAAGAGTTGGGCGGCATTTGGTTCGGACCCGGCCTGGCAGAAAGCCAGGGCTGCCTCCGAGGAGAACGGGGCATTGGTGCGGGTGTCCAAGCACTCCATCCTGCGCCTAACCGACTACTCGCCCAGATAATATTCGTCCCGTAGTCAAGTTTTTTCGCATCGGCCTGGGCCTGGTTGGTCCGGGCCGATGTGGGTTTTGGGGACCGGCCCAGGCAAATCCCTCAGGAAATCCGTCAGTGAGGACCGATCGACTTGGACGTAGAAAAGATTAGAAGCCAGATACCCGTTTTGGGGCACACGGCCTACATGAATACCGGGTGGTCGGGGCCACCGCCAAGGCGGGTGGCCCAGGCCATGAAAGACCGGATAGACCTGGAACTGGAGCAGGGCCCGATCATGCCTGAGGTCCTCGAAGCCGGCAGGGAGATCCAGGCCCAGGCACGAGAGGCCGCGGCGCGGATATTAAACGCCACGGTGGATGAGGTATTGGTCACCCGCAACACCACGGAGGGCCTCAACATCGTCCTCAGCGGTCTGGACTGGAAACAGGGAGACGAGATCATCATCTGCGACATGGAACACGGATCGGTGATCGCATCCGCACAACTCATCGGGCAGCGCTACGGTGTGGTGGTGAAGGTGGTGGACCTTGACTACCGCGACTCCAGCGAGACCATCTTGACGAAGATCGAGTCCGCGTTCACCTCCAAGACCCGCATGGTCTTCATCAGCCACATCCTATACACCACGGGCCGGCGCATGCCGGCCGAAGAGATTGCACAACTGACCAAGGACCGGGGGGTCTTATTCATGTTGGACGGGGCTCAGACCGGCGGCCATATCGCGCTTGATATGGCCCGTTCGGGGTTCGATTTCTACTCCATCCCCGGCCAGAAATGGCTGTTGGGCTACGAGGGCTCCGGGGCGCTGTTCATCCGCCGCGAACACCTGGAGCGGGTCCACCCGGCCCACACCGGAGGACGGGCGGTGGTGCGCCCCGTTGATGCGCACAACTTCCGGCCGGTCCCGGACACCATGGAGAAATTCCTGGGCGGCTCCGCCAGCGTGCCGGTGCAGGCGGCCTTCTTGGAGGCCACCAAGTTCATCGAAGAGATCGGCATCCACAACATCGAAGAACGCAACCTGGACCTGGCCGATTCGGCCAAGGCCAAACTCTCGGAGATCCCCGGCGTCACGGTCCTATCGCCCTCCGAGCGGCGCGATTCATCGGGACTGGTCAGCTTCTCCGTTGCGGGCCAGACGCCCGTGTCGGTGGTGGAACGGCTGTGGGAGAACCACCGGATTGTCGTGCGTCAGGTGAATCACCCTGAAGGTGTGCGCGCCTCGCTCCATTTCTTCAACACCGAGCAGGAAGTCGATCTGCTGGTGGGCGGGACCCGCGAGTTGGCCTAAATACCGATGGTTGAGATACGTAGGGGCATCCCGATCACATCGGGACCGTGCCCCTACGTTTGGATAATGCCATCGCCCTGAAGTCAGCCATCCTGGATTCCGGCTTTCGCCGGAATGACGAAATCAAGGCCGTAGCTTGGGAGCCTCGTACCTGAGGGTATTTGTGAGGCGTCTGTGTATTGGTCAGGCCGTCGGTCTTTCGTGCTAAGCCTGAAGCGTGCCCGGAGGATAGTGCTCCAGCCACCAGCGGGCAATCTCATCGCGGCGGGCGAACCAAACGTCGGGAAAATCCTTGGTGTAGCTCAGGAAACGCTCAACGGCCCTGGAACGGGCGGGGCGGCCGGCGATGCGGCAGTGCAGACCCACCGACATCATCTTTGGGCGGTCTGCTCCTTCCTCATACAGGCAATCGAAGGTCTCCTGCAGGTACTCGTAGAAGCCGCTGATGCTGACCAGTCCGCCGCGCCAGAACCGGGCGTCGTTGGTCTCCATGCTGTAAGGGACGACCAACCAGGGTTTGCCCCTCGCCTCGACGTAGTAGGGCAGGTCGTCGTTCATGCCTGCGCTGTCATAGATGAATCCCCCTTCGTCGACCACCAGGTCTCTGGTGTTTAGGCTGGGTCCGTAGCGGGTGAACCAACCCACCGGGCGCTCTCCGGTAGTGCGCTCCAGGGAGGCCACGGTCTTGGCGATGGCCTCCCGCTCGGCGTCGATGTCTTTCAGGTGGTATTCCTCCCACCGGTACCCATGGCCGCAGACCTCATGACCCTGGGCGGTGATCTCCCGGGCGGCCTCCGGGTTGCGTTCCAGGGCCAGGGCGCAGGAGAAGAACGTGGACTTGACCCCGTGACGCTGGAACATGTCCAACAGCCGCCAGACGCCCACCCGGCTGCCGTACTCGAAGAACGATTCGTTGTTCAGGTCGCGGTCCTGGGGCGGAACGGGCGACGGGACTTCGCTGTTGGTCTCGTGATGGGGATCGCCGTCCAGTGTCGAATATTCCGCGCCCTCCTCGTAGTTGACCACCAAAGACACGGCGATCCGCGCTCCGCCGGGCCACTCTATCTGGGGAACGTTCTTCCCGTAACCGATCAGATCACGCTGCATGGGGCAAACCTCCTGTCTCGCTTTCCCGTTCATCATCACCGGTACGGGCTCGCGTCGAAAAAGCAGGGCCATTATATATCCGGGCCCGGCGGCCGCCACCGTGCCGCACCTGTGATAGAATCGGTCACGTTTCCGGACCAGCCTCGCCCAAGGTGCGCCATGACTAACCCGATCACACCCGACCTGGTTTACCACATCAAAACGGCCGTGGACCCGGCCCTGTCCCCGGATGGTACGTCGCTGGCCTACACCCTGGGCTGGGTTGACGACGAGAGACTGGAAAGCCGCTCCCGAATAATGGTGATGGAACTGGGGACGGGGTTGTGCAAAGAGTTCACCCGAGGGGAGAAGGACTCGGCGCCCAAGTTCTCCCCAGACGGCCTTCAGTTGGCGTTCCTGCGTTCGGACGACGGCGGCCCCGCTCAGGTCTGGGTCATGGCGGCGGACGGTGGAGAGGCGCGGCAGTTGACCCAAGCGGCCAAAGGCGTGTTCGATTACGCCTGGTCGCCCGATGGGAAACGATTGGCGGTTTGCGCCGATGTCGACCCGAAGGATGGCGACGCTCCGGCAGGGCCGGAAGGTGTGCCGCAGGTTACGGTGGTGCGGCGGGTGCGCTACCGCTACGACACCCTTGGCTGGCGGGGCGACGCCCACTTTCACCTGTCCGTGTTGGACCTGGAAAGCGGAGAGACCCGCCAGATCACCGACGGCGATTGGGACGACACCGCCCCGGTCTGGTCTCCCGACGGTTCCCAGATCGCCTTTATGTCGGGCCGCCGCGACGACCGGGATTTTCTGGCCCTGAGCGAGGTGTACGCGGTAGCGGCGTCCGGAGGAGAGCCCAGGTTACTTTCTGATGGGCTCTTCAGCGTTGGGGCCCTGACCTGGTCGCCGGACGGGCGGCAGGTGGCGGTTGTGGGGTCGGACGCCCCAGAAGGAATGGTGCTATGGCAGGGGTGGCTGTACGTCTTGGAGGACGGGAAAGAACCCCGGAGGCTGACCGACGACACGATCAAGCCCTATCTGGGGTTCCCGCCGGTGATGCGCCCGGCCACGCTGCGCTGGACGGACGACGGCCGGATAATATATCTGGGGGAGCGAAAAGGAGAGTCGTTCCTTTTTCAGACTCCCTCCGCGGGAGGGCCAAGCGAGAGCATCTGGGGAGGCTCCTGTCTTGCCACCGGATTGTCTTTCGACCAAGGAGCAGCCCAGGCAGTGGCGGCGGCTTCATTCGCCGGATCGCCCGGTGACCTCTTCCAGATCGACCTGACCACGGGCCGGTCCAAGCAGTTGTCAGACCACAACCGCGCATATTTGAAGGAGCGTCCGGCGGCGCGGCTGGAGAAATTTTCTATTGAACGGGCCGGGTTCGAGATCGAGTGCCGGTTGTTCTTCCCGCCTGAGTTTGACGCTGAATTGACCTACCCGTTGGTGCTGGACATACACGGCGGTCCCAACGGGGCTTTTTACGACTCTTTCGTCCCGGCCCAACAGGTCCTGGCCACGGCGGGATATCTGGTCTTGGCGGTTAACCCCCGGGGTTCATCCACCTACGGCGCGGACTTCATGATGTCGGTGCTCGGCGACTGGGGCGGCGAGGACTACGAGGACTTGATGGCGGCGGTCGACGAACTTTGCCGGCGCCCCTACGTGGACCCCGGGAGGTTGGGTGTCCACGGCTACAGCTACGGAGGATATATGACCAGTTGGGCGGTGGGACACACCAGCCGCTTCAAGGCTGCTGTGGTCGGAGCGCCCTGCATCAACCTGCACAGCATGTACGGCACTTCCGACATCGGGATCAGCTTTGGCGAGGCCCAGTGGGGCGGTCCCCTCACCGATGCGGCGGAAAAGATGCTGGAACGTTCGCCCATCTCCTATGCCGCCAAGGTGGACACGCCGGTGCTGCTGCTGCACGGTGACGCGGACGCCCGTTGCCCCATAGGTCAGAGCGAGGAATACTTCACGGCGCTGAAACGGCTGGGCAAAGAGGTGGAGTTTGTCCGGTTCCCCGGCTGCTCCCACCTGTTTCCCCGGATGGGGCATCCCAAGATGCGAGAGGAGTACCTGGCGCGCACGCTGGGCTGGTTCAACCGGTTCCTGACGTAGCTCCGCCGCGGATACATGGAGAATGGGCAGACGAGGACCGGCGTGGTACTGCGATCGGCGTTGCTCTCGTACTCCGGTGAAGCTGCTCTACCCGGAGGCTTGCCCGGAGTCTTCGCCGGAATCTTCCTGGGCAACAATCTCGGCTTCCAGGACCTTCGGGCCCGGTACCGGGCCTAGCCCGTCTACTCTTTCCACTGTGACTTCCACAGCGTCGAACCCGCCAATCGGCACTTCAAGATAAATGGTCGTGGCTCCCCAGCCGCTGGGATCCACTTTCAACTGGGCTGCCCGCACCGGCTGTCCCTCGCCAATCAGCCAGACCTGATAGATAGAATCGGGTGGCAGTTCCTGCAAGGCGGCCACCATGAGTATGCCGCTTAGCCCATCATCAGCCAACCGGAGCACACCCTGGGAATTACCGATCCCGCTGGGCGGCTCCAGAACTATCGGCTGGGTGGTGGGGTAAGCCAGCCAGTAGGTGAGGACGCGTAGCTCAAGTAGGGCGTTTACCATCTGGGAATCATCGGACGCCAATATTGGAATCCGTTCTTCAATGTCTTCTACCCGGTTGGAGACGTCCAGGCCAATCACGAGAGAGAGGATCAAGAAAGCGACAATGGCCGCCATGGCCACAAACAACAGCAGCCAGCTCAGGGGTACTCTTGGACCGCTTGGTTCAACGGCCTCGCCGCGAGGTGCGTCTTGAGTCTCGTCATGAGTCGCAGAACTCATCACTAACACCGTGCCCTATCAAAATTGGGGTAGCCGGCCGACATTTCCCGCTGCTACGGCTGGGCAAGCACGAACTGATTGCCCCGATCTACCGCAGCCGGGCACCCCGTCCACGTTACTACGGATGCCCGAGGTCGACTGTGTTCGCCGGTCGACCACCACATTCTGCCCGAGGCCTGAGTGGCCAAGAGAAACGGGCTAACGTTCGTTTCGGGTCTTCATCAATGATTCGAAAGCTTCAACCAGAGCTCTTTTGCCCGCGCTGAACCATGGTTCGTTCACAGTCGATGCCATATTTCGGCACCGATCACTCAGCAATTCATCGTGGTTACTTGAAAAGAGCTCCACGGAGATGCAAGCGATATGTTTGGAAAACGGTGAATTTGGGAGTTGGTCGACCGCGAACCGATGCTGGCCGAATGATTGAAATATGGCATCGTCGAACGGGATAGATGCGAGGTTCGGACGGGTCTTAAATAGGTCGACCAGCCGCCTCATGTAACGACGCTCAATATGGGCGATGTCCTGTCCCTTGGGGATTCTGTTTATAACAAACCGAACATTGCGCAACACTTCAGAATTGTTTCGGTATGTGTCTGCCAAGTACCGATATAGGTTGATATTGCCATTAAGAGTGATAATATCGGCCTCGGTTACCAAAATAATATCGGTTGCGATTCCAGCGGCTGCGAGGAACAAGGGCTCTGGACCGGGTCTACAATCAAACACGACGCAATCAAGATTGTATTTTTTGTTGAGTTCTCGAACAGCCCTAAGCATGAATTTCTGGAGTCGGGATAAGTCGTATGAGTATTGATCCCAACGTACGATCGTATTGGTAGTTGTGCTGGGAACAAGGTATAGAGGGATCGGATTACCCGAATCGTCTGTTACATCGACAATCTCCTTTTCTGAAATTTCATTCCTGAGCCTGGTGTTACTCTTGTCCTGCACCGACTCCAACATACCCGCAACGGTGAGTTGGTCAATAATCGGCGAGTCCGCAATTAGCGTGGTCGATCCCCGGTTATACAGATCCAAGTCGACAAGAAGAATACGCTTGTCCGACCAGGACAGCGTACGTGCCAGGTTCACGGAGAGAAGAGTTTTACCAACCCCTCCTTTTCCGCTACTGATTGCGATGATCTGAGGCAAATCAGCTTCCACAGATCCCTGAATATCGTCCATCTGGCTCCTAAGCTCGACATCCTTTTAGGCTCTGTCTTGGTCTAATGCTTCAGCGGCGCGCTCCGCCCTCCGAATATTACCACTTCTTGTCCCTCGAACTAGACTGAAGAAGAATACACCAAATGACCCGATCCCTATGACAATGGTCACCGTTAAGTTGAATCCTACTCCGACCCCAACGGCTTTTAGCAGCACAATCACGACCATGGCCACGAATATCATCAGGCTCAGTCTATATACGAGAGCTGTCGCACCGGCCCTACTCCCTAGCCGTTCAGGAATAATGCTGAAGAATAGCCCAACGACCCGCCAAGCAGCCCTAGTTGCTAGGAACGGCAGCCATACAGGCGCCGACACGGCTATAACGAGAATCCGGTAAGGAGCCGCCGCCGCACCGGTCCTACTCCCTAGCCGTCCAGGCATAATGCCGAAGAATTGCCCGACGACCCGCCAAGCAGCCCTAGCTGCTAGGAACGGCAGCCATACAGGCGCCGACACGGCTATAACGAGAATCCGGTAAGGAGCCGCCGCCGCACCGGCCATACTTCCTGCCCGTCCAGGCAGAATGCTGAAGAGTAGCCCGACGACCCGCCATGTAGCCCTAGCTGCTAGGAACACCAGCCATACTGGCACCGCCAGGGCTATAGCGACGGCCCGGTAGGGAGCCGCCGCCGCCCCTCTGGCGGTGAGTCGGGCAGCGGCCCACAGAGGCAGACGGAACCCCTGGTATGTAACCATTACGGTTCCGGCCGCCAGAGCAACGAGCGTGGTCAAGGCGGTGCCCAACCCGTGGTACGTCACCCCCGCCGTTCTGGCGGCCACCCGGACCCCGGTCCCCAATGCGACTCCGGCCGCTCGCCGGCGGACCGGTCCCATTGCGACCCGCGGTTGTCGGCGTGCGGCCTGCGATACAACGATCCACAGCAGGGCGGCGCCCCCGAACCCGATGAGAACCAAGGCCCAAGTATCGAAGTCGAAGTCGAAGCCGCCCCGATCGGTTGTGACGGGCAGCGCCACCTTCTCTATGGTGACGGGTATCAAAGAGCTACCAGAGGTGGTCCCGATGAAGGTGATAGTCACCTCTGCCGTATGGCGGCCAACGTCCAGAAGGTCGCGGTTCACCGAAAGGGTGATGGGCCGGCTTTCTCCCGACGACAACACAAAGTTTGCCGGGGTCGCGGTGAGCCAGGGTTGATCGGTGGTAATCGCGTATTCCAGCGGGCCGCCACTAGGCGGTGTCGATACCGTTATGATGCCACCGGTCCCGGCGGCCCCCAGGTCCAGCCTCGGGCTGACGATGGGAGGAATCAGTGGCGGCGGCGGCGGCGGCGGCACTTCCAACTCAACCGCGATAACCGAACTGCCCGAAATAGCCCCGCTGTAGGCAATGGTCAGCAGGCCGGTGTGGAAGCCAACTTCCAGCTCTTGGCGGTTTACCGACACGACGACAGCCTGGCTGGCTCCCGGCGCCAGGACGAAGCTGGTGGATCCAATGGCCAGCCACGGGACATGGCTGGTGATCGTATACAGCAACGAACTGCCCGAGAGCGGATTGGACACAATCGTAGTGCCGCTGGTGCCATTGGGTCCAAGGTTCAACGTCGGGCTAACGACGGGCGGAACGCCGAGTTCCGACACCTCCATCGAGACTGTGATTGATGATAGGCCTGAGATCAACCCGGTAAAGGCGATGACCGCCTGGCCGCTGTAGTTACCGGCCGGCAGTCCGGTGCGGTCCACCGACAAGGTGACGGCCTGGAACGTCCCCGGACTCAAGCTGAACCGGGATGGGTTGGCGGTCAGCCAGGGCTGATCGGTGGTGACGCTGTATTCCAAGAGGGCGCCCTCGGCCGGGTTAGCCACGGTGACCGTCCGGTCCGTACTGTTAGTACCCAATACCAGCAGGGTGCTGCTGGTCGGCGGCGGGGGCGCTTGTCCCACCTGTAGGCGCCCCACCAACCGGTCGAGGCGCACCTCGTAAGCGCCTTCCCTGGGCTCGAAGACGAAGGACACCGGCAGCGTGGTTTTCGGCGGGATTATCACACTTTTGCTGGCCTGGACGCGGCCATTCAGCCAGAGTGTCAAGTTATGGATGATGGTGGTCGCCCCCAGGTTGATCACCTTGGCCTCCACCGTGACCTCTTGCCTTTCGCGAATCTGGGGAGGGTCGATGCGCAGGTCATCCACCCGGTATTGGATTGGTGGCAAATCGGAACGTCCAGAGATGGCCCAAAGGGAGAACCCGGATGGAGTCGCGGTATAGGTGACCCGGTCTTCATCCTCCCGGACGCGCTTGGCGACGAAGGGCACCCATGCCCCCCTCTCCTCGTCGTACCGATTGAAGCGGACCGACCATGGGTGGATGTCGTTGTCCTGCAGCCAGCTCTTCTCCACGAAGAAAGAGACGTGCGTCGTGATGAGATCATCCTCGTTGAAGTTCTCGCCCGAAAGACCGATATATGCATCGGCAATGTCGCCGGGTGGCAGGGGCGCCACCCCTTCCGGCAGGGCAGGGAATTCCGTCACCTCCACATGCGCGTCGGCCTCTGGCCGAGGGAACTTGGCCAGGATTTGCTCAATGGCAGTGGGCGTCGAGACGGACTCCCAGACCTGGCCGGTTGCCGGATCGACTCCCTCCAACGGTGGGTTCTCCGGGACGAAGGACTCGACCGGTATAACGGCGCCCAAGGCCGCCAAAGCGCCGGGCGCGCCGGCGATTCCCGCCCCCAGCGCAGCCTGTATCACGCCGGTGTCGAGCTTGGCCGCCCTCACTATGGCTTCGCTGGTCGCCAACGCGTCAGTCATGATCGCTTGGACCAGCACGTTACCGATGGTCTCGGCGTCGATCCTGGCCCCCTCCACCAGCAGGGTGGCAACCGTTCCAGGGCTGTTTCCTGCGGCCGCAGCAATCATCCGGCCGATGATTTCGGTGCTGATGTTGGCGGCCAGCACCAACGCCCTAGACGTCGCGAAGGTGTCGATCGCGGCTGCCTCAACCAGATCGTTTGCGGCGGCCGACGGGTCCAACTCCCCCAATTCCACCAGCAGGTCCCCGGCTGCATCGTCCGCGTCCAGAATGCTGGTCGTCAGATTCACGGAAGGCACGAATGCAACGCCGCCCCCGCCACCACCCCCCGTCGGCGCCGGCGTGGGCTCTGGCGCCGGTGTGGGCGTCGGCGCCGGTGTGGCCGTCGGCGCCGGTGTGGGCGTCGGCGTCGGTGTGGGCGTAGGCTCTGGCGTCGGCGTGGGCGCCGGTGTGGGGGTTGGGGCGACCCCATTGATGAGGAATGACATAGACTGCGACAGCGCGGCGGCCGTGCTGTTCAAGAAACCGAGACCGAGATCGGAAGTGTCACCCAAGGTGGTGGAAGAGAACCTGGGTAAGCCAACACCTCTCACGAGAGCGTCTCCCACACTGAATGACGAGCTTTTCACAGAGCCAGCAGCGCTTTGGGAAGTATCCCCCAGCGTGAACTCCGAGACCCTGGGGTTGGCAACAGCACTCTGGGCCGTGGCTGCCAGGGTGCCCGCCGTGCTACGGGGCAGGCCCAACCCCAAGGCGTCTCCCAAATTGGCCGTTGAGGTCCTAAGGGTGCCGACGGCGCTCTGGGACGCGCTGGCCACAGTGGCGGCCGACGTGCGGGGCAGGCCCAGCCCCAAGGCGTCTCCCACCGTCGCCGTCGATGTCCCGGTCCGGCCTACCCCCTGGTCCAAAGTATGCGAATCGCCAATGGTGGCCGCCGAGGTTCTGGGCAGGCCCAGTCCCAAAGCATCTCCCACCGTGGCCGTCGAGGTCCTAAGGGTGCCGACGGCGCTCTGGGAAGTGCCGGCGAGCGTGGCCGCCGATGTGCGGGGCAGGCCCAACCCCAAGTCGTCTCCCACCGTTGCCGTTGAGGTCCTGAGGGTGCCGACGGCGCTCTGGGACGCGCTGGCCACAGTGGCGGCCGAAGAGCGGGGCAGGCCTAGCCCCAAGGCGTCTCCCACCGTCGCCGTCGATGTCCCGGTCCGGCCTATCCCCTGATCCAAAGTATGCGAATCGCCAATGGTGGCCGCCGAGGTTCGGGGCAGGCCCAGTCCCAAAGCATCTCCCACCGTGGCCGTCGAGGTCCTGAGGGTGCCGACGGCGCTCTGGGAGGTGCCGGCGAGCGTGGCCGCCGAGGTTCGGGGCAGGCCCAACCCCAAGTCGTCTCCCAAGTTGGCCGTTGAGGTCCTAAGGGTGCCGACGGCGCTCTGGGACGCGCTGGCCACAGTGGCGGCCGAAGAGCGGGGCAGGCCTAGCCCCAAGGCGTCTCCCACCGTGGCCGTTGAGGTCCTGGGGCTGCCGGCGATGGTCTGGAAAGTATCCCCCACGGTGGCCGCCGAGGTGCGGGGCAGGCCCAGCCCCAATGCGTCTTCCACCGTGGCCGTCGAGGTCCTGGGGCTGCCGGCGATGGTCTGGAAAGTATCCCCCACGGTGGCCGCCGAGGTGCGGGGCAGGCCCAGGCCGAAGGCGTCACCCACCGTGGCGGTCGAGGTTCTCGGGCTGCCGGCGGCGCTCTGGAACGTGGACGCCACCGTGGCCGCCGAGGTGCGAGGCAGGCCCAACCCAAAGGCGTCACTCACCGAGGCTGTCGAGCTCCTGAGGAAAGTGATGGCGCTTTGGAACGTGGACCCCAGGGTGGCCGCCGACGTGCGGGGCAGGCCCAGCCCGAAGGCGTCCCCCAAGTTTGCCGTCGAGGTCACGGTCTCAAATATTGTCCCCAGGCTCAACGTACGCGAATCTCTAACTGTAATGGCCGAGGTGACGGACAGGCCCAGCCCCAAAGCGTCCCCCACGGTTGCCGTCGATGTCCTAAGGAATTCAAGGGCCCTTTGGAACCCATCGGCCAGGGTGGCCGCCGAGGTTCGGGGCAGACCCACTCTGGAGGCGTCCCCCAACGTGGCCGTCGAGGTCCTAAGGAATTCGACGGCGCTCTGGGACGGGTTGCCCAGGGTGGCCACCGAGCTCCTGGTGAACGTAACCGCTTTGTCCTCTGAATCGCCCAGGGTGACGGAGGAGGCGCGGGGCAAACCAAGCCCTAAGGCGTCCCCCAAGGTTGCGGTGGAGGTCGGGGCCAGACCTAGGCCAATAATTTCGCCCACGGTGGCCGACAAGCTCCTGATAAGGGTTATGGCATTCTGGGCGGAATCGCCCAGGGTTAGGGCGGAGGTGCGGGGCAGGCCCAGCCCCAAGGTGTCACCAACGGTCGCGGTGGAAGTGGGGGCCAGACCCAGGCCCAAAGCGTCGCTCGCGGTGGCCGTCGAGGTCCGTCCGAAGGCCGCCGCGCTCTGGGAAGGGCTGCCTAAAGTGGCTGCCGAAGACCTGGGAAAGACCAGCGCGCTCTGGGACGTGGCCGCCAGGGTGGCCGCCGAGGTGCGGGGCAGGCCCAGGCCCAAAGCGTCACTCGCGGTGGCCGTCGAGGTCCGTCCGAAGGCCGCCGCGCTCTGGGACGTGGCCACCACGGTGACGGCCGAGGTGCGGGGCAGGCCCAGGCCGAAAGCGTCGCCCGCGGTGGCCGTCGAGATCCTGGGTAAGCCGAGTAGGGCGGGGGCATCCACGGTGGCCGTCGAGGCCCTGCCCAAGACGGTTGCATCCTGGGACGTGGAGGCCACGGTGGCCGTCGAGGTCCTGCCAAAAGCGGCGGCAGTCTGGAACGTGTCGCCCAAGGTGGCCGCTGAGGTCCTGGGTAAGGCGAGACCCGCAAGGTCATTCAGGGTGGCCGTCGATTTCCTTCCCAGCACTGCGGCGTTCTGGGACGTGGAGGCCACGTTGCCCGTCGAGGTTCTGTTGAAGACGCCGGCGATCCCGAAACTGTCGCCCGCGGTGGCGGTCGATGTCCTGGGGAAGCCCACGGTGGCCGTGGAGGCCACGGTGACCGTCGTGCTCCTGGGGAAGCCGACGCCGAGCAGGGCCGTGGAACCCAGGTTGACCGTGGATGAGACAGTCCGCGTATTGTTCACGATTGCGGCCGGCGCCAGCGCGATCAGGTGGCCGATGCTCACTTTTTTCGGGCCCGTCCCCCCCGACGCTACCTTGGTGCCGGTGGCATCGGCCGTGGCCTGAGTGGCATCTGCCCCTTCAATCGTTGCGTCACCCCCTAATGTTTGGAGGTCATACCGCTCCGTCATTCCTGTGTCAGAGTCGAATGCTGTGCCCTTAGCAATGCCAAAGAAGCCCACCAACATGGTCTCAGCGACGGTCGTTGTAATGGAAGGAGCAGTCACGAAGGTTGCACTGGCGTTGGCCTGCACATCGCTGACGTCGACCGGTGAGGTCGTATCCACGCCCCGGTAGGCCGAGATTGCGCCGACCGCTTCACTCGAGGGCGATAAGTCCCAGGAGTAGCTACCCGATTCGGTTGCGGCGACTTTGAAGAAGATGGCCGATTTGATGACGGTGGTACTACTAGCGCTATTTATGGGCTCCCAGCCGATAGGGGTCCCTATCGTCGCGGCCCCCTCCACAAAAATGTGGGCGACCATCACATCGTCGTCTGCAATTCCAGCAGGGACGTTAATTGCCAGCGACGTCGTAGCGGCGGCTGCGGTAGCTCTACTGACGAATGTGGGCGCGCCTGCGTGCGCGACCCTCACCTGCGCGAAGAAAGAGGACGCAGCCAGAAGCAACGCGACGGCGTAGAGCAGGACCCACGCCCACATCGGCAGTCTCGGCAGCCGTGGCAGCGTCACTTCTCTCATGGTGCCCGATCTCCGGACGACAAGCTATGCGGCGCCCCAGCGCGGCACAGTTTGTCGAGGGAAATGTTATTCACGTTACCGCTCATTCGTTAATCGCTCGAATTCCTCATGAGGGCATTTTCGGTACCCAGTTCTGCCGTGATTACGATATCTTCCGCAGGTTCTGTGTCTCGGCCCAGCAGCCTGCCCTTGCCGATGTAGGTCTGGATGGCTGGATGATTGAGCATGGATGGCCTCCAGTCCTTCCAAGCTTGGAAGGACCGCAATCTGGGCCATCTCAATTGTCCCTTGGCGCGGTCCTGGGGTATGTGACCCGCCGCCCCGGTTCGGCGTGATGAAAGTCACGGTTGAAGGACCGGATACACTTCTCCGGGAGACCGTCCACTTCCCCGCCACGACGCGCGCGGGTATGCGCGCGTCAGGCCCTAATCAAGGCGCGCGCGCGTACGCGAAGACGGGGCTCCACGCGGGATACATGGGCCGGTCCACCGGCAACGGCGCGCAACCCATTGGTCCTGGTGGCAGACGTGCGGCCTCTACCGGCTCTTTCTGTTGCCATTCCTCATCCAGCTAGCTGGCGATCAAAGCCGCCAGTTTTCTCGAACTCGGTTCCCAGACCTGCCGCTGGCGCCGTCAAGCCGTTGGCGCCCCCGGCTACACCTTTCAGTTCTTCACTCTCCTCCTCCAGCATGGCCCAAACCAGGGCAAACACGCCCAGCCGCACCCACCTTCGGTAGGTGCGATGGAGGGTGCTGTCGTCACCCAGTTGCTTGGGCAAGCGGTTCCATTGGCAGCCGCTGCGCAATTTGTAGACGATTCCATTGAGGAGCCGCCGTTGGTCGACACGCTTGCGTCCGGTGGCTTTGGGCGGGTCCGCCGCCAAGAGGACCGGCTGAATCTTTTCCCACAAGCAGTCGGGTATTTCCCAGAGGTTTTCCAAAGGTGGCGATGGTCCCATCTGACCCTCCTCCCCATTTCAGAAGGCAAGTATAGGCATTCTGTAGATTTAATATCAATGTTTTGAGATAATCTCTTTGCGCCGTTTCTCAACAAGGGTCGAGGGCGGTCCGGCGCCGGGACCTTCGGCTTTGCCCTGGGCAGGCCGCCGGCGGAGTCTATCCTGGACCTTCCCGGCGCATGGGCCGACAAGGGCAAAAGGCCCAGAACGAACTGGGGGAAGCACCTGGGGTGCGGCGGCGAGACCTGGGTACTGATACGCCTGAGTCGAACCCACAGAAACCATGGTGAAAGCCGGACACCGGGTTATTTAACCGTTTCCTGTTGTTTGATATTACCCTCCGCGTCCCGGACCACTATTTCGGCGCTATCTTCCAAAGCGGCTACGTCGCCGGGGCCGCCGGGGGGAGGCGGAGTCTCCTCCTGTCGGACCCCGGACACGGCCGAGTCGCTCGCGGTCGCTTCGCCGCCGGCGGTCAACTCGGAGCCGGCCCCGCTCGTGCCCTCGATCTGGATGGTCTCCACCTCTCCGGGCTCGGCCCCGCCACGCTGGATCTCCAGCTCGGCCGAATCGCTGGCAGTGGCGCCGGAGGAAGCGGGGCCACCGTCTCCGATATTCGCGCCACCCGTGGTGTTCCGGGCCGGAAATCCGGGCGCCTCGAAGCCGTCCTGGGCGCCCTGGCCGGCACCCGCTCCCTGGCCGGAACCGTCGTCGCGTTGCCAGAGCCAGATGTCGGCGGATATCAAGCCGATGAGAATCAGCAATCCGGCCCCCACGGCCACCTTGTAGAAATAGCCGCTAAGAATGTTTCGCACGACGGCCTCCTCGACCTGCCGTTTCCTTCGGCTAAGCCAACCCTGAAATGTCGCGAAAGTGGAGAGCGCCACCATCGAACGATTTCGCCTGTCCTGCCTCTATTAAAAGGGGGATGCCTTTGGCCGTCAAAAGGGACGGGCGCTGCCCGAGGGCTGGCGCCTGTCCCTTTATCCCATTAAGCTGATTCAGGAACCCTAGAGTCGAGTATTCGGTGGTCCACTTACATTGTCGATTAAACGGCGTTGAAGTCGATCGTCCAGGTGATCTGCAGCGTGTCATTGGTATTCAATGTCACGGTAATGTCCAATGACGCCAGAATGTCTGCGGCGATAATGTCAGCCTCCGTAGTGCTCGCAGTGTCAATCGCGGCTTGGTTGATCAGCCCCATCTGCGCTATCGCATTGCTGTCGACATCGGACACGAAGGTCACGGTAATGATGCCCACACCATCAAGACCCCCGGTGCCGCTCAAAACGCCATCGGCTGGGTTGAGATCGGCGCCGCCGGCGACGTTGGTGCCGTCTATGTCTAGGGCAATATTGGCTGCGGTAAACCCGTCGCTCGCTGGGTCGACCGAAGCGTTGGCGGTAAGCAGAATGATTTTATCGAAGGCATCGTCGGCACCCAAAGCGTCTTGAACGGTCTGGCTAAGGAGGTGATCAACTGCTGCGTCAAGACCTTCGACAGTGATGGCGTTGTGGTCCTTTCCGTATTGAAGCAAGTTGCCGTCGCTGTCACGGTGCCAGTACTCCACGTTCCACACTAGGGTGCCGGTGGAACTGGGGCCCCCGAAGACACCACCGCCGCCGCCGATGATTCCCGTGACCCACAGGGCCATGACCGCAACCATTGCGGCAACCATCAGCATGGGTACGCCAAGTAGTACCGGTTTAGAAGTGATATTCATAATCTCATCCTTTCCTGTTGGCTAATCCCTTTTCATTCCTAGATCTGCTTACCCATCCGGGTGATTGCTGCGCCGGAAAATTCAGTTTAATATTTTCGATTTCCAAATAGGCCGGTCTTTTGCCTTACCAATCTGATTGAAGTAAGTATTATGGTCGTTACGGTTATGGTTGTTAGAGTTATGTGAGAGTTCCGTGTTAATTAGCCCTCACCCCAGCCTGCCGATGGCGTTGATTCGTCTCCGCCCTACCCGCACCGGTCGTTTCTGTCAGCCGGATAGGGATTAAAGTTTTGGCTGGCAACGTTACGTAAACCTGCGCATTGAAATCGCCAGTGGCCATTTTTTCGTAACTTAACTGGCAATTCATTTGGCCTTTCCATCCATTTAAGATAACCGCTCGCTCTGTACGGAGTCCACCGTTTCACCTGGGGATTTGGGCCATTTCTGGGCGATTGCCATGAGATTACACCGTTATTTGTCAAAGAACCGTGACCGGCGTCACATTTTGGAATCGGCGGCGGAAATCCATTTCGTACCCCGTGGTCAGCCACGATACGGCATTACCGAGTCGGTTAGATACGTTTAGAGATCCGGAGCCCTGGCGCGTCCTCACCTGAAGCAGGCTAGTGCCGCATCTAGATGTAATTGACGAATCCGATTTCACCCCCCACTCTAACTCTCCCCCTGAAGGAGGAGAGAACCAGTACCTTCCCCCGTCGCGGGGCTTTGCCTCCAAAGTATCGACCACAACTCGTTTCCGGTTTGAACGGCACTACGCATATGTCACCCTGAGCGTAGCGAAGGGTCTGCCAAGGTGATGATTGGAAGATTCTTCGTCGCTCCACTCCTCAGAATGACAGTTTTGAGGCAAGGCCCCGTCGCGGGGGAAGGTTGGGATGGGGCGTTGCGCAGAGATTCAAATCCGTCTGGGAATAGCGGGTGGTCCAGGAATTTGAAATAGCCTTTATTCGTCTCCCGCGGCCCGGCGGGGTCCACCGGCATTGCCAGCCTGAAGCGACTTTCGCGCGCGAGTGCCGGAGCTGGCTCAGTGTTTGTTGGGGTCCTTGGCCCAGCCTTCGCCCCAGGAGACATCGGCAAGATTCCTTGAACGCCGCACTTCATTGATGGTCAACACGCCCCGGTCCAGGAGCTGGACTTCGCGGGAGACCCTGGTGGACTCATCTTCGTTCATCGCCTCGATGGCAGTTAGGTCAAACTCCAGTTCCAGATCGCCGTACCCCAGTGCCGGGAACAAGTTCCGGGTGACTTGCTCGGCCAGAAAACGCATCTCCGGGACCATGGTGTTGCGCCAGAAGAAGCGTTCGGCGGCGTTCACGTTGGAAAAGGTGGCCCGCTCCAGGTCCGACAACAGGGGTTTTGGCACGCCGTAGGTGCGGCTGACCTCCTCCAAGCTCCAGCGGAGCCCCTGGATAAAGTCCATCTCGCGGTGGCTGATGCCCAGGGTTTTGATGTCCCGGACAAAGCTGGCCACGGCGGGCCGGTGGGCGTTGGCCGGTCCACGGAACCGGGCCTCCCAGCGGCGGTAGAACTCCTCCATCTCGCTGTCGGTCATGGTCTCGTTGGTCAGCAGGACGAAATCGGGCTGGGCCGAGTTGCGCAGGAAGTTGCGGTTGAATCGCAGGCTGTCTTTGGCCATGTCTGCGGACATGCGCACCGGGGCTATGGGCGACAGGCCGGCGTACTCTTCCAGCGGGTTGAAGTACCGGAACCAGACGATCTCGTCGGGCGTGTAGGCCACCTGACCGTTCCGCCCGTCGTAGACAAAACCGCGTATGTACTGGCGCCGGTCGGGGATGATGCGGACACGGTCGGGCCGCAGGGGCCAGATCTCCGGTTGCCCATGTTCGTCGCGCTCGACAGCCCAGAACGCAGACCCCCACAGGTTCAGGTAGATCTCGGTGGCCCGCCAGAGGTCGCCGCTGGTATACCAACGGTTCACCCGCTCCAATATCCGCTGGGCCGGATGGTCCCGTCCCACCGGGACCCGGCCCCCGGACGGGGTGGTGCGGTAGACGATGGCCGGGGCACGGCTGAGCGCCTCCGCCCTCAGCCGGATGGCGGAGTACACCGGCACCGACGTGGCGTAGTATTCACCGTATTCAGTGCGCGCCCAACCCCCGTTGGTCCCGGTGAAAAGCCGGGGAACCCGTCGATGTCTGCGGCGGCGGCCCGGTTGGCCCGCTGCACCGTGGGCAGCGTTCGCAACGTCCTTGTATAGCCCGGAAGCAGGCGCAGGGCTGTATCTTTAATCCTCGACACCGGGATCCTGGCTACCGTCGCCTTGATGAATCTATAGGTCTGGCCGTAGACCCGGACCGCCCGGCGGCGTGCCGGCGCCGGGCCCGGCGGCAATAGGGGCTGCTGCCTTTCTCTCATGTCCACAACCTCGTCTTGTTGGCCGATTCCAAGAAGGCCAGCATCAGCGCGTCGGCCTTATCCGGGGAGGGTAGCCCCCGCTGACGCATGGCTTCTTTGCTTTCCATCAGGACCCGGCCCTGGCTGTCGTAGCTGTAGCGCAGGGCCGCCAATTCGCCCATCAACTGATGGTCGTTGGGGATCGCAATCTCGCCGGAGGCGAATAGCTCTTTGAGCCGCCAATAGCCCTCGGCCCGCAGGTTGGCGAATATTCTTTCTTGGCTGGCGCGGCGGGCCACGTTGATCCCTTTGATCGGATAACCCTGTTCCTTGAGGCGGTCAACCACCCCTGCCCCCACTCCGATCTCGTCCACACAAACTCGTTCCGGGGAGGTCTCCCGTATGGCGGCGGCCACCCAGCCGGCCAGTTGCATGGTGTCCATGTCCCGGAAGGTGCGGACCTCCATCACCCGGCTGCCCTGTCTGCGGAGGATGACGCTCCGGTCGGAACCGAACCGGGCCACGTCCACCGCCAGGACCACCTCGCCTGGGGCATCTGCTGCGCCGTCCTCCTGACCCGCGGCCCAGCGCTGGGCCGCCTCTTCAACATCGCTCAGGCCGATCAGGGTGTCTTCGCCCTGGTCGGGGAACTCGCCCAGCACCCGGGCCCGGTAGATGGGGTTGTCCTCGCCCCACGTCTCCCGGCGTTCCTCCACCCACCTGGCTGACGTTAGCCCAGGGATCACCGTCTTCCCTTCCTGCACGTTGGGGCTGTCCAGGGCCGAGATGGTGATGTTGTGATAGAGGTGCCTCTCCTCGTAGAAGGCCCGGCGGAAGGCGCCGGTTACAGTTGTCGGATTGCCGATCAGCAACAACAGCGGGTCGGCGGAGGTCATGACCGCCTCGATGGCCTCGTATATTTCGTCGCTGACCCCTTCCGCCTCATCGACGACGATCAGCATGTTGGGGCTATGGAACCCCTGAAACTGGTCGGCGGTCTCGGCGGACAGTCCCATGGCGTAACGGTCGTCGGAGATCTCCCAGCGGGTGTCCAGCATCTTGCCGCCCAAGAGTTGGGCATTGGGACGATACAGACGGTGGACCTGCCTCCAGAGCACATGGCGCACCTGGCGGAAGGTGGGAGCGGTGCTGAGGACGATGGCGGCGTCCTTGTGGACGTGTAGGAACCAGAGCAGGGCCACGGCCGCGCAGAAGCCCTTGCCCAGGCCGTTGCCCGATTTAACCGCCACCCGGCGGTGCTCCACCAAGGAGCCCAGGACCTCTCGCTGTTTTGCCCAGAGGTTCACCCCGAGGATGTCGGAGGCGAACTCCAGCGGCGTCGGGACGATGCCCGACGGTCCCTCCATCCGGCCTAGCTCTGGGCCGGATAACCGGACTGGACGGCCGTGGTCCGCGGCCTTGGCTCTTTACCGGGACCGGCCTGGGGATTGTTTGGCGGCCCGGCCGGCGGGCTGAACAAATAGCCGCACTCCTGGCAACGGAATACGTCGTTATCCTCTTGCTGTTTCTTGTCCAATGTGATCAATCGAAGCGACTGGCAACGTCGGCAGTGCAAAGCGTGTTACCTCCAGCAGATGGGCGATACATAAAAAAGAACGGACCCTTGATGTAGGGTCCGTCCCTGTTGGTAACACGCTAGGGTTCTGCAATCCAAGGTGTCAACCACCGGTCCGTCATTTCCGGACCGCCCGTTGCCGGGTGGATTGCCCCTGCCTGGGGAGGCTAGCTGGGATTGTGCTTATTTAGGACCTCGATAACGCGAGGGTCGATGCCGCCCAATTCCACGCCGCCGTCGGCCCTTGCGATGCCGAGGTGGGCATCCCTCTGGATATCTTCCCAGTCGGGCTCCAGTTCGTAATTGTCCCGAAGCTCGTCAAACATAGCGTCAAGGGATTTTTTGTCAAACATAATATTCTGGCTGCGTCCTCCTCTTGTTCTCCAAACCGGAACTTGGCCCAACCTTTTATTCAAGGAAGCCCGGCAAGCAAGCCCGGTAGGGCCGCCATTGGGCTGTTATTGCCACGGACCACACAAGCTGCGGCGAGGGCTAGTCTACAATTTTTCCGTGACCGTGGCAACTCTGAACTGAGCCCGCGCCAGGCATGGGGTGGGAAGCCTCAATGAACCCTCTCACGCTTCTGCCCGTCTGGGTCCTGCGGTGAGGCAGCGGCGGACCGCCGTTTGGCCTGAAGGATGTAGATCACGACGACGAAAACAGGGATGGAAACTATGACCAGCCCCATCACCGCAACCACCGCCCAAGGCCCGGGGCCGAAGAGTTGGTCAATTCTTTCCTTGATCCAATGCAGCAATTCCGGATCGGCGGCGCCGCTTTGATGGGCGAGGATGAAACTGATGAACGCGGCCATGGCGGCCTGCTAATCCCCGGCTGCGGCCGCCGGGACCGCAGTCTGGTAGCGCGCCGAGAATTTACGCTCCTTGATGCTGAAGGCCGAAAGAGCCGCAGGGAACAGGAGCACCCCTCCCACGGCGAAGGGCAGAGTGTATGAGCCGGTGATGTCGAAAAGCAGGCCCGCGGCAAGGATGCTGACGAAAGAGCCCACCTGGTGGCAGAGGAAGGATATACCGGAGATAGTCCCCAGCGCCCGGACTCCGTATACGTCGGCTATGAGGGAACTGGTCAGGGGCACGCTGGCGATCCAGGAGAAGCCAGCAAGCACGGCGAAAACCCAAACACCCTGCTCTCCAGGCATGACCAGGAGTAACAGGAAGGCCACACCGCGCAATGCATAGACGGCGGCCAGCAGGTTCTTTCGCCCGAATCTATCGCCAAGTAGGCCTGCCCCCAAGCCGCCCACAACATTCAATGCCATCATGACACCGAAGATAACGGCGGCCATGGTAGCTGATACGCCCTGGCCGATGGCGTAGGGCACGAAATGGGCCGCGATCATGCCGGTGGTGATGCCACAGACGGTGTAGGCGCCGGAGATCTGCCAAATGGGCCAGGAGCGGAACGACTGGGCCCACTCGTCGACCTCTATCGGACCGCGGCGAAGCGCGGGCGTGTCGTCATGAGAGCCGTCATCGGTGTCTCCGTCGGGCTGGAGGCCCATCTCCGCGGGGTCGTCTCTGATGAAGAAATACACCATGGGCAAAGCCAGCAACAGTATCACGAGACCCAGGGCCGCCCAGGTCACCCGCCAGCTGGTCGCTTGTAGCAAGAACATGCCGAAGGGGACCAGCGTAAGCCCGCCCAGCGACGCTCCCGCCACGTTCAGCCCCAACACCGTAGACCTCTTGCGGTGGAACCACCTGGACAAAAGCGCCATGGTGTTGCTGATGGAGGCGCCGCTCATGGCAGTGGACAGCACTATGCCGAACACGAAGAACAGGAATAGGAAGTTGAATGTGAGGCTCAGGGACGCGGTGGCGAGTCCGGCTACGACCAGGCCGATCAAGATGACGTTCCGGCTGTTGAAGCGGTCGAACAACCGGCCGATGAATGGCTGGGTGACGCCGTTGACCAAAAAGCCGGTGCCCACGGCCAGCGACAGCATGAATCGAGACCAACCGAACTCGTCTTCCAAAGGGATGATGAATATGCCGAAGCTGCTGCGGGCGCCGGTGGTGACGAAGGCGACGAAGCCCGACGCAACGACCACATACCAGCCGAAATAGATGGGTTTCTTGGTCTTTTCGGTTGCTCGCATCAAGACCTAGGCGCAGTAAAGCCCGGCGCCTTCATGGTTCCGGGGAAATTACGGAAACGTACCGCCGAATCATACCACCACTAGGACCGGCGCCGGCCTGGTGGGCAGGGATGAAGCTGACGAACGCGGCCACGGCGGCGGGCTAATCTCCGGCGGCGGCCGCGGGAACCACTGTCTGGTAGCGCACCGAGTACTTGCGCTCCTTGATGCTGAAGGCGGATATGGCAGCCGGGAACAAGAGCGCCCCGACTATGGCGAAGGGAATCGTGTAGGAGCCGGTGATGTCATAGAGCAGCCCGGCCAGGAGCACGCTGCTAAACCCACCGATCTGGTGGAACATGAAGGTGATGCCGGAGATGGTGCCCAGGGCCTTCAGTCCGTAAACATCGGCGGTGAGCGACGATGTGAGCGGCAAGGTGGCGACCCAGGAGAAGCCGGCCACCGCGGCAAATATCCAGAGTCCCATAGGCGCGGGTAGGGTGAGCAGGAGAACGTACGCAATACCCCGCATGAGGTAGACCAAGGCCAACCAGTTCTTGGTGCCGCCCAGCTTGTCGGCCAGCATTCCGGCGCCCAGCGCGCCGATGATATTTAGGCCCATCATCAAGCCGAAGATGGCCGCGGCGGTGCCACCCGACACCCCCCGGTCTAGGGCGTAGGGGATAAAGTGGACCGAGAGAACGAAGGTGGTGGTGCCGCAGATGAAGTAGGAAGCCGACATCTGCCAGATGGGGGCCGTCTTAAAAGAGTCCTGCCACCGTTCTACTTCCAGAGGTCCCACCGCCTCGCGGCGGGGTGCGCCGCCGGCGTCCTGCGGCGGCGCGGGGTCGCCGTCGGGATATAGGCCCCTCTTCGCCGGTCTCTCGTGGATGAACATATAGGCCAAGGGCACCGAAGACAGAACGATGATTCCCAGGGCGATCCAAGCTACGCGCCAGTTGGTGGCTTGGAGCAGGTACATGGAGAACGGCACCATGATCATGCCGCCCAGGGAGAGGGCGGCGGAGTTGATGCTAATGGCCGTCGCCCGCCGGCGCTTGAACCACCGCGACATCAGCGCAGCGGTGTTGGAGAGGGCCGGACCGCTCTGGGCCAAGGACGCGACAATACCAAACATGAAGGCCAGGAATAGGATGTGGAATGTGAGGGCCAGCATGGCGGTGGCGACGCCAAGGACAACCAGGGAAATCAGTATCAGCTTCCGGCCACCCGTCCGGTCGAACACCCGGCCCATGAATGGCTGGCTCAGGCCGTTGACCAAGACTCCCAAAGCAGCGGCGGCGGAGATGGTGAACCGGTTCCAGCCGAACTCGTCGCTCATCGGTACGACGAAAACGCCGAAGCTGTTTCGGGCGCCGATGGCCACGAAGCCGATGAATACAGCGGCGGCACAGACGTACCAGCCGTAGTAGATGGGTTTCTTGGATTGTTCGGTTGCTTGCATCAAGATCCGGAGGAATGACAACCCGATGCTTTCCTAGCTTCGGGCCAATTACACAGCGGTAACGCCAATCATATCACCACTAAAGCGGCAACTGGCAACAACCGCACATACGTTTCGCCGCCGGACGAATCAAAGCTCTGGGAGCCTAACGGGAAAGCCAGGCGGCGAACTCATCGCCCGTTCCGGAACCGGCGCTCACGGCCAGCCTGCCGTCGGCCAATACCTGCCCTGGCGCCAGCCGGCCCCAGACCAGCAGGGCCAGGACATCGGCGTCACAGGCGAAAGTCGCCGTTGGGTCTCCCCGTGCCTCTTCAACCCGGTTTTCTTGGTCCCCGGCGACGACGTCCCGCTGGAAATCCGCGGCGCCGGTGGTCTGGAACCGGTAGCGTGCCTGGGGTTGCGAAGGCCGGAATCCGGCCAGGCCCAGTTCGTTCAACCAGACGGGTAGCCGCTCCAAGACCACGGCGACGCAATCGGGCGCAAGGCCGGCATTGGGGTCGGAGGGGAAGCGGATGTCCCAGGAATGGATGACCACTTCGCTGATGCGGGTGGCGACGTAGGCCTCCGCGGGGCGGAGTTCCCTGAGCCCCCAACACTCCTTGGACCAGTCGTCGTCTTCCATAACGGAGAATATTCCGCTCAGCCGGTCCACGCTGGAGGCGAATGCGTCCGCCAGATTGGCGTCGGCGGAGCGGTGGTATTCCTTGGCCATCCGGGCGATGAAAGCGGGAAGCTCGGTTGGGGGAATGGCGCCGATCTCGGGGAGGCCTTCGGGGGCTGACGTGATGCCGGACCGCCCCTGGGAGATTGCATCGGCGAAGAACTCGGCGGCCCAGCCAAGGTGGCCGATCACATCGCCGACGGTCCAGCCCTCACAGGGACTGTCCAGGCCCCATTCTTCCGGGCCGGTGCCTCGCAGATACTCTTTGAGACGGCCGGTCTCGGCCGCAATCAGTTTGACCCCTTCCGCAGTCGAAACCATCATTACTCCTAAAAACCTGGCTAATACTTAGGTTTGAAAATCGCCGTCATGGCCGTCCGTTCGTCCTGAGCCTGTCGAAGGACCTAGGCTTGGGCGTGTGTGTGGTTCGACGGGCTCACCACGAACGGCGTCAGTGACGCCAATCATCGATGGGACCAAGGCGGCGGTCGGCTACTCTACCTTGAGGGCTTTTACTTCCTGTCCGGCGCTGTTTCCGGCCAAACGCCCAAAAACCATGCCGGCCGATAGCCCGGAGCCGCCGGGGTAATTGTGGTAGAACAACCCCCCGACCATCTCGCCGGCGGCGTAGAGACCTGGAATGGGCTCTTGACTGTTGGTGACGACGCGGCCCCGGGTGTCGATCTTGACGCCGCCAAAGGTGAAGCTGATGCCGCAGGTCACGGCGTAGCCGGTGTAAGGCGGGGTGTCGATGGTCTCGGCCCAGTTGCTCTTGGGCGGGGTGATGCCCACCGTGCCCCGTCCGTCCTTGATGGTCGGGTTGTAAGGAATATCGGTCTGCACCGCCGCGTTGAACTCTTCAACCGTCTTGACCAGCCCGGCTGGGTCGATGTCCAGACGCTCGGCCAGTTCCTCGATGGTGTCGGCCTTGGCCATCGTCACCTGGTCAATATGGTATTCGTCCCGCAGCAGGTGCTTCACTTTCTCGTCGAAGATCTGGAAGCCCAGGCCCTGGGGCTGAGTCAGCAAGGCCCGCCCGTAGGTGACGTAGGTGTAGTTGCGGAAGTCGGCGCCCTCGTCCAGGAAGCGCTCACCGTTGATGTTCACGATCAGTCCAAAGGGATAGGAGTGCTTCTGGTACAGCTCGGTGATGGTACGGTCGCCGAAGGCCGGGGCGTTCATGTCCCAGGCCACGGCGTGGCAACTGCTGTAGTGGCCGTGGGACTGGGCGCCCACGTCCAGGGCCATCTTGATGCCGTCGCCGGTGTTGTAGGGGACGCCCCGGACCTTGACCATCTCCCAGCCAGGTCCCAAATAGCGGCAGCGCATCTCGGCGTTGGCCTCGAAACCCCCGGCGGCCAGCACCACCGCGCCGGAGGAGATGTCCTCGAAGCCGTCGGGTCCCTGGACCGTCAGGCCGCTCACCCGGCCCTTCTGGTCCTGAATGAGTTTCACGCCTTGAGTGGAGTACCGGACGTCGATACCCATCTCGCCACAGACATCGAACTGCTGGTCGGACAAGCCCTTTCCTGCGCCCACGGCCTCGACCAAGAGACCGCCCCAGAACCGGTATTTGTCGCCGTCTTTGAAGGATTGCCGGCCGTAGGCCAGGACGAACCGGACCCCTTTCGATTGGAGCCACTGCATTGCCGGCAGAGACTGGCTGACCAGTATTTGGGCCAACTCCGGGTCGCTTAGACCCTCGGTGACCCGCATCATGTCATCGTAGAACTGGGTCTCGGTGTAGCTGCCAACTTCCACCTGCCCGACTTCGGTTTCCGACATGTCGGGAATGACTGTCCTAATGTCATCCAATCCTTCGAAGGCGAAGCGGATGATCCCGCCGGTGAAATAGGTGTTTCCGCCCCGGAAATACTCGGGCGATTTCTCCACCACCAGGACCGAATCGGTGTTTTCTTTGGCGGCCATCGCCGCGGACAGGGCCGCGTTGCCGGCGCCGACTACGATAACGTCATACTGATTTGCCAAGGTATACCTCCAGGGGGCCTCGATCGACAGCGATCAAGTGTCAGTCAATAGGTTTCAGCCGTTTTGGCGTGCCCTATAATAATCTGTCAGACATAAAGCCACAAGATTTTGACGGAGATTGGGCATGGACCGGTGCGAATGGGCAGCCAATGAAATAATGATTCCGTACCACGACGAAGAGTGGGGTGTGCCGCTGCACGATGACCGGCTGCTGTTCGAGTTTCTGATCTTGGAGGGCGCCCAGGCCGGTCTCAGCTGGAACACCATTTTGCAGAAGCGCCAGAACTACCGCGCCGCCTTCGATAACTTCGACGCATCGGCCATCTCCCGGTACGGAGACGGCAAGGTGCGGAGCCTGTTGGCGGACGCGGGCATCGTCCGGAACCGCCTGAAGATAGCCGCCGCCATCGGCAATGCCAAGGCCTGCCTGGCCGTGGCCCAAGAGTTCGGCAGTTTCGACAGCTACATCTGGGGTTTCGTGGGCGGCAGTCCCAAGACCAACACCTGGAAGTCACTTTCTGAAGTCCCGGCCAAGACCGATGAGTCAGACGCCATGAGCAAGGACCTGAAGACCAGGGGATTCAAATTCGTTGGCTCGACCATCTGCTACGCCTACATGCAGGCCACCGGCATGGTCAACGACCACACGGTGGATTGCTTCCGGCACGGGCAGGTCTAGTAGCCGGTAGGTTGCCGCCGCCGAATGCCCGGTTTAAGATACACCCGCTTAAGAAACGCCGGCCAAATCCCCGGCCGATTCCAAAGAAGAAATTCAAGGAGGTATTCGCCAGCATGAGAGCTGCGAGACTTTCCGGACCAAAACACTTCGAGATACTGGAAACCGATGCGCCGGTCGCGCAGGACGGACAATGCCTGATCAGGTTGGAGCGCGTGTCAGTTTGCGGCAGCGATATCCGGCACGGGTTTCAGGTCCACCCCGAGGAAGAATACCCCATGGCCATCGGTTCTCCCTGCCACGAGCTGGCCGGGACCATCGTCGAAAGCCGGACCGACGAATACCACGAAGGCCAGCGGGTGATCGTGATCCCGCCCAGAGGCACGGGCGGCTTGATGGAGTACCTCGCCTCCGACACCGACCGCATGATTCTATTGCCCGACGAAGGCCCGCTGGACGAGTGGGTCATGTGCCAGCCCTCCGGCACGGTCCTCTATTCCTGCCAGCAGATGCCCAACATCCTGGGCAAGAACGTGCTGATCTTGGGGCAAGGGAGCATCGGTCTCAGCTTCACCATGATCACCTCACGGCAGGGAGCGGCCAAAGTCATGGTGGCGGACGTGTTGGACTACCGGCTTGAGAAATCCAAGGAATTCGGGTCGACCCACCGGATCAACCCCGACAATGAAAACCTCGACGAAGCGGTGGCGGAGCTCACGGGGGGAGTCGGCCCCGACGTAGTGGTCGAAGCCGCCGGTTATCCCGACACGTTCAATGACTGTTTCCGGCTGGTGCGCCAATTCGGCACCATCATAGTTTTCGGAGTACAGACCGACGATTTAGTGCCCATCGAACACCACTGGATCATGGAAAAACAGCCGCGGATGATCGGCACCACCGGCGCCCGCAGCGGCGACCCCACCAGCCAGATCAAACACATGGTGGCCCTCCGGGAGCGGGGTTGGTGCGACCCCTCAAAATTGATCACTCACCGCATGGGTTTTACCGACGTTCAAAACGCCTATGACATGTATGATCAACGTAAGGATGGAATCATTAAAGTGGTGCTGAATCTGGAAGTGTAGCGGGCGTTAGTGGGCCTGGGAGGTGTTGTGATGGTGAAGCCGGCTTACGAGATCAGGATGGTCAAAGAGAACCTGGACCTGTCGATGGCCCTGTTGCAGGCGGTCCAGGAAGAGAAGATAACCGCCAAACAACTTTTCCGGGATGGCCCCGAGGAAATGTTCGTCGCCTTTGCGGTGAATAGCAACGGGCCGGACCAGATCGAGTTGACGCGGCGCGCGGCCAACCAGGCCCGCGCCGCCTTTGCGTTATCGGTGATCCAGGCCCAGCGGAGTCTGGACCGGGTCTTTGCCAACCCGCCGATCGCAGAAGAAAACCCCGATCTTCAGGCGGCGCGGTGCGTGATGTTCCTGCTGAACAACACTATCTCCACAAACCTGTTCACTCCGGTCTGGGACTGCCCGCTCGAGTACCGCCGCCGGTTCGAGGTCAGGCCCATCCACATCCTGATGGACGCCGGCGAACTCCACGGCAAGGGACTCAGTTGGGACCACGTCGGCGGTCTGCCCCAGTACCTTGACCTGCTTGAATATTTCGCCAATTGGATCGAAGACCTCCCTGAGATCGATGAACCACGCGTTGCCGTGTCCACCGACCTATGGGAGAACGCTCCAGAAGAAGAGACGGCGCCTGTGGTAGTGCTCGCCAACCCGGCGCCTGCGGAGAAGATCGACGGCGCAGTGGCTAGTTTCATCGCCGAGCGGTGCGACCTACACAGCCAGAACCTGGTCCTCGCCAAGGAGCTCTACGCCGGATTCCAGGAGTGGTGCCGGGAGACCGGCCAGGACGACGTTTCCCAACGCAGCTTTGGTATGCAGCTCACCGCCATGGGACTCCAGCGACGACGCCGGGGGCGTGGCAAACATTGGTGGGAAGGAATCCGCCTATCCGCCTCTATAGAAGCGGTCGCCGGCCAAACCCTGAGACTGATAGACGGCCATTTCGACGGTTTCCAACCGGAACTGACAACTTAGACCCTCTAGCCGCCGGAACTCCGCGGCCGGTTAACACCCAGTCAACAGCCGGGTTGATCGTAGTTCCCGCAGCAGCCTTTCCTCGTGCGGAGCTTGATTAGACTGTTGCCCACCAGCAGCCGCAGCTTGCGCCAAATCGGCATAGGCTGTTTCAAATTGGCCCAAGGTTGAAAGGTATGTTGTTCGTTCTGTTGTTCCGGGACGCACATGGTTGCCGGATTATGACAGTCGGGTAAAATATGGGCAACTAGGCCCAGGAGTCCGTGATGCCAGAATACCTCGACCGCCTTTCCCGATTCGTCTGCGACACCCATCTGGAAGACCTCGACCCATCCACTGTAACCGCAGCCAAAACAGTGGTGTTGGACACCCTTGGCGCGATGCTGGCGGGGAGCCGCCTTCCCGAGAACGAAAAACTGGCCCAACTCGTGGCCAAGACCGGCGGCCAAGGCCCAGCCACACTTCTGGGACAAACGGGCTCGGCCACCGCAGTCTTCGCGGCATTGTCCAACGCCACCGCCGGAGTGGCCCTGGAGATGGACGAGGGCAGCCGGTTGGGCGGAGGCCACGCCGCCATCCACGTTTTACCGGCGGCGCTGGCCGTGGCCGAGGAACGGGGCGCCGGCGGCAAAGAATTCCTGGAGAGCGTCATCGCCGGTTACGAGGTGACCTCGCGCATCGGCACGGGGACCAAGGTCAAGAAAACGGTCCACTCCCACGGCACCTGGGGGACCATCGGCTCGGCGGTGGCGACGGCCAAGCTGATGGGTTTCGACCAGGCGCAGACCACCGGGGCCATCAATTTGGCCGCCTCCATGAGCCCGGCCAACACCTGGACCCCGTGCCTTGAAGGTGCGACCATCCGCAACCTATACCCCGGCCGCTCCGGGTTCCAGGGCATCATGGCGGCCCAGTTGACCCTCTGCGGGTTCACCGGCCTGGAGGACGGCCCCTCAGACATCTACGACACTCTCTTGGGAGAGTCCTTCGACGCCGAAGCGGTGGTCAGAGAGCTGGGTGTGCCGGGAGCCTACCGGATCCAACGGAACTACTTCAAGCTCCACGCCTGCTGCCTGTACAACCACCCGGCGTTGGACGGCGTGCAGACACTGTTGGGCCGGGAGAGCTTCAGCGCCAGCGACGTGGAGCGCATCAAGGTGGAAGCGCCGGCGCTGGCGATGATCATGACCGACCCTGAACCGGAGAACATGCTGGCCGCCAAGTTCTCTCTGCCCTACGCGGTGGCGACGGCGGTGGTCCATAACAGCACCGACATCACCGCCTTCTACCCCGAAAGGCTAAGAGACCCGGAGACCCTGGCCTTGGCCCGCCGCGTGGACGTCGTGGCCGACCCCGAGATGGACCTGCGCCGCTACGATTATCCGGCGGCTAAGGTGGCCGTCACATTGAAGGACGGCCGAATCCTCACGGAGGACGTCACCGCCCACCACGGCGACGCCCAGAACCCGGCCTCCCGGGAAGAATTGGTGGGGAAGTTCAATTTCTTGGCCCAGGATGTCTTGGGCGAGGCAGGCGCCGCAAGGGTCGTGGAGACGGTGGGTTACCTGGACGCCCTGGGAAATATCCGGGAGTTGACCCGGTTACTGAAGCGCAGCTAGGCGGCGGCAAGGCCGCGTTTTCTTTTCACCCAGGGTCGATCGCTACCAACATCTACCGCCCCCGTTCGTCGCCCCAGAGGAGGATGTGGAGGCGGGTGGTGAACCGGAACCCGTGTCTCACGCAGGCCTCGGACAGCCATGCACTCTTATTTTTCAGAGCGTCGGGCGTCCGGCCCTCGGGCATCAGGAGCACCCGGTCCGGCGACAGATTGTACTTGTCCCGCATGGTGCAGACGTCGTCCACGTCGGACTCCCCGGTTATCACGAATTTGAAATAGGCTTTGGGCAGTTGGGCAAAGGTCTCAAGGACCAGGGGAATCTCGCGCGCTTCTGACGTGTTGCCTGAGGTACGCAGTTTGGGGGACACGTTCCATTGGCCGATGTGGCGCAGCATACCCGGCAGGGGAGCGATGGTCCCGTTGGTCTCGACTTCGAAGGTGTAACCGTCGGCCGCCAAGGACTCCACCAAAGGCTCCAGGCCCGCCTGTTGCAGCAGGGGCTCGCCGCCGGTAATCACAACGTGGGGGCAGTTGAACGCCCGTATCCGCCGCTGTATCTCTTCGCTGTCCAGCTCCACCACCTCGGTCTGGTAATCGAAGTTCTGCCAGTCCCAGGTGTACTTAGTGTCGCACCAATGGCAGGCCAGATTACAGGTGGCCAACCGCAAGAACACCGAGGGCACTCCCATGGAGACCCCTTCACCCTGGATCGAGTGAAATATCTCCGGCTCGCCCCCTGGTTTCCGGCTGACTTTAAGCATCTCTAGTCCGGTCCTTCCGCGGAAGGAGGGCCGGGTCGGGAAATCCGGCGTCCCTGAAACCGTTGACCCTCAGGATGCAGCTATCGCATCGGCCACACGGCACATCGCCGCCCCGGTAGCAACTCCAGGTAAGTTCCAACGGGGCCCGTAGCTCCATGCCCAGCCTGACGATATCGGCCTTGGACATCTCGATGATCGGCGTCTCAATCTGCAAGGGCACGTGATACTCGGTCCACAGCTTGCTCCCGTATCCCAGGGACTCGCCCATCTTCTGGAAGAACTCGGGCCGGCAGTCGGGATAACCGCTGTAGTCGATGGCGTTGGGCGCCATGTAGATGTAGGCCCTTACGTCCGTTGCCGGGACGCCTTCCATCTCGATGGCATGCAGGGCCTGGCTCTCCAGGTAGGCGGCGGCCAGCGATAGGAAGATGGTATTGCGCAGCGGCACGTAGGTGATGGGGATGCTGTTTCCCATCTGGGCGGCGTCCCGGTCCTCGGGGACCGGGAACCGCTCGGGGTTGGTCAGCGCCGAGTACCAGGCCACCTTGCCCAGGAACGAGATGTCCATCAGTTCCTGGGGGACGCCGATCGACCGGGCAACGTCGGCGGCGCAATCGACCTCTTTGCTGTGGCTCTGACCGTAGTGAAAGGTAAGGGCCGTCAGGTGGTCGGTCTTGCCCTTGGCCAGTGCGGTTACCGTGGTCGAGTCCAGTCCGCCGGAGAGCAGGCTTACCCCGTAGCTGGGCATGCCGCTAATTCTCTCCGTGGTATTCGGCGAATTGGTTAACCGACTCCCACAGCCGCACCTTGGCGGGCGTGACGCCGCAGAGCTCCACGGTCTTCTCGTAGAGTGCCCGGCTCATCACCTCGCACGAGGGGTTTTGGTCCTGGAACTGGTAGAGGCGGACTAGGGCCGCGCCGCTCAACCCGGCGATGAGCTCACTATCCCGGCTGTTGACCAGAAAGGCGTGGTCCCAATTCTCGTCCACCCAGGACTTGATCCGCTCTTTCAGGTCGGTGAAGTCGTAGACCAGACCCAAGCGGTCCAAAGACTGGGATTCCAGAAAGACCTCCGCCCGGTAGGTGTGGCCGTGGGGATAGGCGCACTTGCCGTTGTAGTCCAAGAGGCGGTGCCCGCTGTCGAAGGTGAACTCGATTCTTATCTGGTACATAGATTTAGGGGCGCGGGGCCCGGCGCCGCCCCAATTACCTGCCTACTTGCCGCCGTTGTCCTGGGAGTACTCCACGGTTACCGCCGTATGCAAACCGCCCCTGACCTTGTAGTCCAAGGTGATCTTCATCGACTGGGGCTGGCAGACCGCCACCAGGTCGTTGAGTATCCGGTTGACGGCGTGTTCTTGGACGATGCCCACGTCACGGTAGGACAGAAGATAATACTTCAGGGATTTTAGCTCGATGCATGAATCACCGGGCACATAGGAGATGCGCAGGACGCCGTAGTCGGGGAGGCCGGTCCACGGGCAGACCGCGGTGAATTCATCGGTGTCTATCTCGACCTGGGACCGCTGCTTGGGGTATTCGTACTGGAAGGTGAGCAGGCATGATGGGTCGATGACCTCCTCTCCCTTGGCCGGCAGTTCCCGGTCGAGGCCTTCGTACTGTTCCTTTAGCTCTTGAATGGTCGCCATGGGTGCCTCCCTCGTGCCCCTTGAAATACCCCGGCGCGGCATAACGCAGGGTTCCGCCCGTCAATGATAGGTGGCCGGGTTGAAGGGTGTCAAAGCGTCTTGCACGGCCTGGTAGCTGGGGATAAGATACGGGCACCGGTCTCGCAAAACCGCAAGCTCGAAGGACGTTGTGCCATGACTCAGGTAGGCAGCCCGGCCCATACCCTGAACGATCTTGATGCCATGTCGATTGAACAGGCGCAGGCGTTGTCCTTCGAAGAGCGGGACTCGCTGCTGGACCTAATCATCGCCGACGGCCGCCACGATGCCACCGGCTCCGTTTCATACCGCTCCGGCATGTACACCGATTTCTTCGATGAAGACCTGACCAGGATGCTCAAGGTGAAGGCGGTCAAGGTGTACGTCCGGGGCACCACCCCTTCCGACTTCGACGGAGAGGTGGTTGGCGATAATTTCATGGAACAATACCGGGCCTGCTTCCGCCACGTTGAAACGACGCTGACCGCCGGCCGCACCAGCTTCAGCCGGGTGGTGAACATGGTGGTGTTCTTGACCAACATGGACAACTGGGCCAAATTCAACGAAGTATTCCGGGAGTTTGTGCCCAACCCGCCCTGCCGCGCGGTCATCGGCACCACCGGCCTGGCCCAACCACCGCTGACCATAGAGATCGTAGACTGTTTCGCATACCGGGTGGCCGACTAGCGGGCCGCCGCATTCCCTGGCGTATTTTAAGTATCCAAACCAGCTTGGAGGCAGAGATGGCAAACCTGACGCTGGCCTACAAAGTTAGGTCCTATAGCACGGGCACCCTGGGACGGGCCATCTGCAACGCCCGGACCCATCACTTCGTGGCCGACGACGCCGGCGGGGAGGAGTTGGGCGCGGGTGAGTTTTTCTTTTCCGGAATCACGGCCTGCGCGGTGAATATGGTGGAGCGCCTGGCCAACAATGACAACATCGCCCTAGAGTGGATGGACGTCGGCGTGGAGTCCTTCCGGGACTCGGACGCCGACCATGGCGACCTGTCGCTCTACGACGCCATCAGAATCAAGTTCGAGATGTGGGGTATCGACGATGAGGACGCCCACAATCTGGTCGAGACCTGGAAGAAACGTTGACCCCTCTATGGTTCGGTCGCCGTGGCGACCGCCGATACCACCGTGGAGTTGGTCTCCCACACCGAAAAGCACCGGTAATCCTAGCCGCCTAAACCTAAAGACGAACTGAACTGCTGATACTCTCAGCCGGGGATGAAACATGCGCATCTGTTCTTTCCTGCCCAGCGCCACCGAGATGGTCTACGACCTGGGACTTCAGGACCAACTATTCGGCGTGACCCACGAATGCGACTACCCGCCGGAGGCCCGGAACAAACCCCATGTGGTCCACAGCGTCTTCGAAGGCCAGGAGCCGACCAGCGGCGAGATCAGCAAGGTGATCTCGGAGCGATTGGCCCAGGGGCTGGGCATCTACGACATAGACGAGAAACTGCTTATAGAGGCTGACCCCGACCTGCTGATCACTCAAGCCATCTGCGAGGTTTGAGCCATCTCGTCTCGGCAGGTGGCCGAGGTAAGCGTGGCACTGGCCAAGGAACCGGAGATCTTATCGCTGGACCCGCTCCATATCGGCGACGTGGTTGAGGACCTCAACCGGGTCGGCCGGGCCACGGGCACGGAGGCCAAGGCGGCGGAGATCACCGCCGGACTCACCGCCCGGATCGAGGCGGTCGCCGAGCGGGCCAAGGACGCCGACCACCACCCCAGCGTGCTCCATGTCGAGTGGGCGGACCCGGTGATGTGCGGCGGTCATTGGGTACCGGAGATGACGGAACTGGCCGGCGGCGTCAACAGTTTTGGGGACAAGGACACCGGGACGTTGAAGTTGGATTGGGACGAGGTGGTGGCCAGCCAGCCGGAGGTGATCATCATGATGCCCTGCGGCTTCGACGTGAAACGGGCCCTGGAAGACATGCCCTTGATGGCCGCCAAGGAGGGCTGGGCTTCGCTGCCGGCGGTGAAGAACAACCGGGTCTACGTCGTGGACGCCGGCTCTTACACCAGCCGCTCCGGTCCCCGGTTGGTCACCGGACTGGAGATCATGGCGGAGATGATTCACCCGGAACTGTTCTCGGGCCTGATACCCGAATCAGCGGCGCTGCGTCTTTATGGCGACCTGACGAAAACCGGGTCGGCTAGCGGGGGCGACCTGGCCAAAACCGGGTAGATCGGCAGGACGGCGGACTAGTTCAGGCGCGGCCCCTGGAAGGGGTTCTGCTTGGCGACCCGTTCCCTCAAGGCCACATTGCCCTGCTGCAACAGGGGAATCAGGTCGGACAGGCGGGTCGCCGCCGTTTCCGTGACCAACAGGCTCTGACGCAGATGCGTCTCCAGGTCCAGATTGGCGGCGATGGCGTAGGAAAGCTCAACCGGGTCTTCCGGTACGGTGACCCGGGAGGTGTAACCACCGGTGAGCGCCGTTAGGTTCTTCACCAGAACCACGTATTCCTCGTTGATCTGGGGAACCAAATCGGCACAACCCTCCCCCTCAAGTTCCACCAAGAAACGGACCCGGCCCACGACGTGGGGCGCCCGCTGAATTATCTCCTCAATCTCGAACCGGCGTTCGCCCTTGGTCATGATGTTCATCCGCCCCTGGTCCAAAAGTTCGGAGCGGAGGATCCGCGCGGACGTGCCGATGCGTTCCGGATCGGCCGGGTCGCCCACCTCGGTCCCTTCTTTGATCAGCACCACGCCAAAGGGAACATTCTGGTTCAAACAGTCCCCGATCATGTTCTTGTACCGCTCTTCGAAGATGTGAAGAGGCAGGTCCATGCCGGGGAAGAGGACCAGATTCAGGGGGAATAGTGGAAGCTGAACGAGCCCGTCCGGGGACTCTTCCTGGGGCTTTTCCATAACACCCGGAGTATATTCCCTGCTCCGGCGGCAGTACAAGTTGGAGATGCTTCCAACGGCGGTTCTTGGCCCAGAGAGGACGTTTAGCCTTTTTCCGGCACTTCCAGAAAGCGCCATCCCGGAAGATCGACCTGCCAATCGTCGTCCTCCCACAACATGGGTAGGATCAGGCCGTTCATGGAACGGCCATGTTCGACCTCGGTGGTGTCATCCTGCATGCCGAAGGGAAGAAAGGCGAAGGCGTGAATGTCGTCCAAATAGCTGGTGGGCGATATGCCCAGGTCGGTCAAGTCCTCCAGGGGCCAGAGGCTGAGCACCGTCTTCCGGAAGTCCTCCAGCATGGCGGGCCGCAAGGGATGGTCCGAGTTATAACCGGCGCGGTACGCGTCCTGCATATTGATCTGGTTCCGGGTGGCCCAGACGCCCATCCGCATGCCCCGGGTCTCCTTGGACAGCATGGACCACGCGAGGTCCATCTCCCCGTCTCTGACAGCCTCAGCAAAGACCCCGGCCCGGCTGCCGCATTCGTCGGGGAAGGGGCTTCGTTTTTCACCAGGTATGCGCATTAACGGTCCGCATGAGTGGTCTGTTGAATGGTCTTTGAGTCTCGCGCCCAAGGGGTCCTGCGCCGGAAGGGTCACCAGCCGATGGCGTAGCCGTCGCGCCTGGGGTCGGCGGCGCCGTGGAGAGCGCTCGTTTCCGGGTCCACTTGGATCATCATCTCGCTGCCCTGGGCTCCCCAATCGGGCATCATGTTCAGTTGATGGCCTCGGCTCTCCAGCGCCTGGCGGACTTCCGCTCCGAACCGGGACTCCATGTGCAACAGATTATCACACACGTGAGGCACGTTGGACTCGGTGGGACTGTGGGAATTCCGCCAACGGGGGGCTTCCACCGCCTCGGCCACGGTCATGCCGAAGTCGATCAGATGGGTAATCACCTGCATATTGGTCTGCACCTGGGTGTCGGCGCCCGGAGTGCCGCAGACCAGCACCAGGTTGCCGGGCCCCTCTGAGTTTCCATCGGAAGCCCCGTCGAACACCATCACCGGGTTCATGGTGTGGCGCACCCGTTTGCCGGGTTGGAGGCAGTCCACGTGCTCCGGGTCCAGATGCCAGTAGGTCATCCGGTTGTTGAGCAAGATACCGGTGCCACCGGCGACGATGCTGGAACCAAGGGAGCTCTGGATGCTCTGGAGTTGACAGACCGCGTTGCCCCACCGGTCCACCACCACGAAGCAGGTGGTGTCTTCTTCCTGCATGACGCCGGCCGTCACCCGTCCCGAGTTCCCAGGGCTGCTTTGGAATCTCCAGGGGTCGCCGTGAGCGGGGTCGGCGGCCCTATCGGGGTCGATGAGCTTGGCCCGTTCCCGCGCATACTCTTTGGATATCAGTCCTTGCGTGGGGACATCGACGTGGTCCGGGTCGGCCATGTAGGCCTCCCGGTCGATGAAGGCCAGTTTCTTGGCTTCCACCATCAGGTGGATACTCTCGGCGGTGTTGCAGCCCAACGACTTTAGATCGAACTGTTCCACCATGTTCAGTTCTTGGAGGAGGACGTGTCCGCTGGAGTTGGGCGGGGCCTCATAGACTGTGCGGCCCCGGTAGGTGGTGGAGATGGGTTCCTCCCACCGGGAATGACAATCGGCCAGGTCCTTCATGGAGAGCAGACCACCCTGCTCTTGGCTGAAGTTGACTATGGCCTCGGCAATCTCCCCTTGGTAAAAGGCGTCCCGGCCGCCGTCAACGATGGCTTGAAAGGACTTGGCCAAATCCTTTTGGTGGATTATCTCCCCCGGCATCGGCGGCTTGCCACCTTGGGTGAAGATGGCCTGAGACGTCGGGAATTCGCGCAACAGCGAGTCGCCGGCGATGACCCTCGATAGGACGTGGGAGACCGGAAAACCGTTGTCCGCCAGGTCGATGGCGGCGGCGAACAGATCGGACAACTTGAGGGTGGAGTATTTCTCGTGGGCCGCCATCCAGCCGTCCAGCAGTCCCGGCACGGACACCGACAGGATTCCCTTAACGGGAATGCCGTCCGCCCGGTAGCGGGCCGGGTCCGTGGCATAGGGCGCGGCGCCGGTGGCGTTACAGATGTCTATCTTGTTCTGGGCCTTGTTGTAGACCATGATGTAGCCGTCACCGCCGATCCCCGACATGTTGGGTTCGACCACATTCAAAGCGGCGGCGGTGGCGATGGCGGCGTCCACGGCGTTCCCACCCTTCTGCAGGATGGCCATCCCGGCCTGGGCGGCCAACGGATGCCCGGCGCACACCATTCCGTTCCGTCCCATCACTACCGGGCGGTTGGACTCGTATTTAACTCCATGGGGTGACTGCACCATGTCTGTCTCCTGTCAATTCCCCTCCCTGTAAATCCCCCCCATGCCTGGGGGAGGGTTAGGGTGGGGGCAGGTTAGCGGGGCCGGCCGGGCAATAAAAATGGGCCTCAGATTGCTGAGGCCCATTTGGTTCACTGTGTAGTAGTGGTCGTGGCCTAGTGGCCGCCACAACCGCCGCCACCGCCTCCGCCTCCGCTGCCACAACCGCAGCCACCGCCTCCGCCTCCGCCTCCGCTGCCACAACCGCATCCGCTGCCGCAACCGCCGGCGCTGGTGAACATTGGGTTGTTGATTACAAACCCTACCTGTCCGCCCAGGTTCTCGACGTAGTCAATGGTCGCCTCTTCCAGGAAAGGCGCGCTATCGGAGTCCATCAGGAATTTGACTCCCTCCATGGCCAGGACGGTGTCGTCGGGCTGGGACTCGTTTTCCATGGTCAGCATATATTGAAGGCCGCCTGCCTCGGCAGGTATGGCAACTACCCGCAGCGACCCGTTAGTTTCACCCTGTTCTTCCATGACTTCCTTGAGCTTCTCGATGGCGAGGGTAGTGACTTCCATTGCCTGTGCTCCTTGAGAGACTATTTGGACAAGCTTTTTTTGGCGGCATCGGCCACCAAGCCTGTAAAGATTAAAGCTATCACAAATGGAAATACACAGTCAACGCCAGGGGAGGCCGGGTCGGGCCACTGTGCTGGGGCGTAGCCGAGCCCAATAACCGTTGCAATATCCCAAAGGGGTCAAAGAGTGTCGGTGTCAGACCCGCGTTGACACCTTGGAAAGCGCGTTTCTACACTCAATTCCAGCATATTAGACCGTTCACCCCGCCGGTGGCCGGGCTTTGGTCCGGGAACAGAATTTCTCCAAGGGACAGACCTCTTATGGCCTGTCTCTAATCTTTTTGACGAACCAATGGAACCGCTGGAGCAACCAAGGAGCGAAGATGCCGACTAACACCCAGGAATCCGGGCGGGAGCGCCGCCTTCTGCTGGAATCGCTGCAAGCGTTCAGCCGCGGCGATCAGGAAGCGCCGCTGGTCACCAAGTGGACGAATTTGGCTGAAGCCGGCCTCGACGACGAGTCTTCCGTTAAAGATTCGCCGGACGGGGCAATGGACCAAGCCATCAAATTCGTCCTCTCCACCGACGACGTGGACCGGCACGGAGATGTCATTTCCACTGACGGCTGGGTATTGGACTCTTACCGCAAGAACCCGGTCCTGCTTTGGGCCCACGACTACCGTCAACCCGCCATCGGCCGGGCGGCGAAAGTGTGGACGGAAACCCACCGGCTGCTGGCCAACATGGAGTTCGCGCCCACCAAATTCGCCCAGGAGATTTTCTCTCTGTACCGGTCGGGGTTCCAGTGGGGGGTGTCCGTGGGATTCAAACCACTGCGCTTCGAAGAGCGGAGGGACGAGAAGACCGGGGCTTTCCTGGGTCTCCGGTTCCTGGAACAGGAATTGTTGGAGGTTAGCGCTGTGCCGGTGCCCGCCAACCGCAGCGCCCTCTGCCGTTCAGACGAGCCGGACCTCCATGCCCTGACCGCCCTGTGGCCGGTGTTGGCGTCCCAGGTTGATGAGCTGGCCAAACTCGCCGGGGAGATCGCGGACACGGTGGCCGAACTGGAAACCACCGCCAAGGGAGAACAACCGAAAGAAGCACGGGCGGACCCGTTGACCGACCTTATTTCGGTGCTCCGCGCCGGCCGGAATTGACCAACCCCGCCGGAGGGGCCTGACCCGGCACCGTTCGCCGCCCAGGAGCGAGATAACTATTCCCAATCGTCCTACCCATTCCCATAGCTGAATAAAGGAGTTGAACATGACTATCGCGGCACAAGACTTGGAACTGATCAAACGGGAGTTGTCCGGCATCCGGGAGTTCTACGACGCCCGCATCGACACGGAGATCCCTCCCCTAAAGGAGGAGGTCGACCGCATCTCCAGCCAACTGAGCAAGGTGCAGGAGATGTGGCGGGACGGAGAGAAGAGGGCCCTCCTCTCTCGCTTCGGTGGCAGCGAAAGGCCCAGAGTGGCCTTCGGAAAATACGCTGGACTGGACCACCTGGACATGGCCTGTGTCCGCAGCCTTCTCACCGCCCAGATGCGTGAGCCGTCCGGGGTCAACCCCCGGATGTTGGAGGACTGGCAGTCGAATTTGAAAGCGGCCATGGACTCCACCACCTCGGGCACCGGCGATGAATTGCTGGACACCCAGGAAGCCCGGGCGCTTTGGGACGACGTTAACCTGGAAACATCGGTAGCGCCCCTTTTCAACACGGTGCAGATGCCCAGCAATCCCTTCCAGATCCCGCTGCAACTGGGTGACGTGAATTGGTATCCCGGCACGGAGAACGTGGCCACCAAGAGCACCGGCCTGGCCACCGCCCGGCAGACCCTAACCGCCTACGAATTGGTCGCCGAAGTCCCCTGGTCCTACGACCTGGACGAGGACGCGGTGATCGCCATGATGGAGGAGCTCCGGCGCAGCCTGATGCGGAACGCCCGGGAGGTCATCGACGACGTGATCTTGAACGGCGACACCACGGCCACCAACAACATCAACGCCGACGGCACCACCATCGCCAGCACCGACGCCGGCAAGGGCCAATGGCTCCTTGGGTTCGACGGCCTAATGCACCTCCCGCTGGTGGACAACACCAGTCAGAGCACCGACCACAACGCCGCCGTCACAGACGACATGTTCAACGAGGTCCGTACCAAGCTGGGCAAGTACGGAGTGCGGCCTTCGGAGACCGTCTACGTCACCGACGTGAACACCTTCATAAGGGCCCTGAGCGTCTCCAACTTCCGCACCCTGGATAAGTTCGGGCCCCAGGCGACCCTTCTGACCGGCCAATTGGGCGCGGTGGAAGGCATCCCGGTCATTGTCTCGGAGCAGATGGCCCTGGCCGACACCGACGGCAAGGTGACCGACGCCGGCAACGGCGTGAATACCGGCCGGCTGCTCATCGTCAACCGCTCGCAGTGGCGGGTCGGCTTCAAGCGCGAGTTGACCATTGAAACCGTGCGGGACGCCCAAAAACGGCAGAACATCATGGTGATCAGCTTCAGAATCGGACTGCAAGAGCGCACCGGCAACCGGTCAACCGCCACCCACACGGCCCTCCACTACGACATAACCGGCGTCTAGGCGGCGGCGGCAAAGCCGCGTTTTCATGGGGCCATGACTTAGTTCAAGCATGGCCCGCGGACCGAAATTAGCTCAGATTAATCCGAATCCGGACACATCTCAGTCCAGAAATATCCCATGGAGGACATATGACAACTTTAAGCCAGAAGGACCCGACGGCCGAGGCCGTCAAGAACATGATCCCGCCCGACCAGAGCGGCATCGCCTACGTCGCCAAACGCTACATCGTGGAAGCCCTAACCGCCGGCAACGCCAACGCCTTTGCCTTCGCGGTGCAGAACCCGGAGGGGGTCGATTGCGTGGTGACCAACGTTGTGGTCGACCTCACCACCGCCGGCGGCACGGCCAGCTCGGTATTGGACGTGGACGTGGCCGCTGACGCCACCAGCACCGGCGACAGCATCATCGACGGCCTGGACATCAACCAGACCGGCACCTTCGACCGGCACAAGAACGCCGGGACCAACGGTGGCGCCCCGCTCAAGTGGGACAAGAACGGCGGGACCAACGACTACGTGACGGGCAAGATCCTAGCCCAGAACGCCGCCAGCCTGGTGGGCACAGTCATCATCGAGTACGTGCCCCTGTCATAAACGCTTCTCAGACGTTCCCAGATCGTTCACTCGGCGATTAACCAAGATTTTAGCCAAAGGGGTATCGATTCAAGATGGGATATGCAGACGGGTCTCATGACAACCCCGCCGACACCAAGGACCGGCTGACGCGGGTCGGGTCCAAGTACCAGGCCACACCCCCCGGAGTGGCCGACGGCGACAACGTCTACCTGTTGGTCGACTCCGGGGGGCGGCTGATCACCAAAGCCCAGTACCGGGCTGTGACCTTCAAGGTCATCGACGCCGTGGCCGTCACCGCCGGGGCGCCGGCCACGGTCTGGACCCCGGCCGGCGGGAAGACCGTCCGGCTCCTGGGTTGGGTCCTTTCCAGCACTGCCGGAGCGGCCCTGGAATTCCAGGACAGCGGTACACCGGGCACGGTCATCGCCCAGACACCCCTGTTGGCGGCGGCCGGGGTGCACAACTCCCCGGATATCGGGGACGGCGTGGCCCTGGCCGCCGCCGACAACACCCTCAAATTGGACGTCACCGCCAGCAGCACGGTGTCTGGCATGGTCTTTGGGGTCGAAGAGTAATCCAAGCCCCAGATATCAAATGCGGACACGCAGAGCCCCTACATGATTAGGAGAAGGCACGTTGACCATTTTCAGGCTCCGCACCCTGATCTTCCACATTCCGCACTCCCACACTCCGAACATTGGGAAAGTGCGGCCTAAGAACTGGTCCGCCAGGCATTGGGCATTGGTGACCCTGGCCGGGATCCTAGCCATCGCCGGGCTGGAGGGTTATGCCCTTAGCATGGGTATTGACGGCACCGCCCTCAGAGTAGCCCTCACGTCCATCGGCGTACTGGGCGGCGCCGGGTTCGGACGAGTGCTCAAATGAGGACCAAAACCCCCATCCGCCCCAGGCCCCGGAGGTTCGCGCCCAAGCTACGCGCCCACGACTCCAACACCAGCACGGTCAGGAACACGGTCCTGACACCCACCAACGGAAAGCGCATACGGATCATCCGGGTCCGCGGCATCCAGGAACAAGCCGATGGGAGGCACCTCTACGAGCTCTATTTTGGGACCGGCGCCAACATCACCGTCAACCCAGAAAAGGCCATCGACACCCTAGACATCCTCGACCTGAACGACGACTCGACCCGCACCTATGAGCGCGGCGAGGGACCACGGGGTTTGAGAAATGAAGTGCTGAGTGGCCGCTGGAAGACCGCCACCACCACCGTCCATAAGATCATGGTCGAATACGACGAGGAATCTTGACCACCAAGCGAAACACGCTCGGGCGGCCGGGGAACCACCACGCGCCCCTGCGCCAGCGGCCCTACAAGCTCCTGGTCACAGAGGTTGCCGGCCCCACCAGCACCGGCCGGGCCACGGTATTGACACCAAGACCCGGCTACAGGATCCGTTTGGTGCGCCTACGAATGCTCCAGACCGCCGGAGAAGGACGATTCCTGGTGGAGGTCTATTTCGGTACCGCCCCCAACCTGATCACCGTCCCATCCCAGGGGATAGACATCCTGGCCGTCCCCAACATCGGCAGCGACAGCACCAGGACTTTCGCTAGGCGCGGGGGTCCCCGTGGACTAAGAGACGAACCCATCAGCGTAAGACATCGCGGGGTTGCCCCCTCTACGCCACTACGAATCTTCATCGACTACACCGAGGAGCCCTGATCCATGGCCAGAGAAGCATACCGCTCGCTCTACGGCGACCTAACCAAACTGAAAGACGACAGCCTGCTCAAGGACCCGGCCGGCGGCACAGGCGACGACGACGAGCTGTTCCAACTGTTGCTGTCCGTGTCCGATTGGGTGGACCACTACTGCAACCGGCATTTCTACCCCCGGACCGAGACCTTGGTCTTCGACGGCAAGGGAATGGCTCAGCTATTGTTGCCCGACTTGATCTCGGTCACCTCCCTGAAGGAAGACAACAACGGCGACCTGACCTTCAACGAGACCTGGGCCACCAGCGATTACTGGCTTCAGCCCTATAACGCCTCGCCTTCCCAGCATTGGGGCAACCCCTACACCGCGGTGAAGGCCCGGTCAGAAGGAAATAAGGCCGATGGGTTCATGGCGGGTGAGCAGAATTTCCAGATAGCCGGTATCTGGGGTTACCTCCAATTCTCCGAGGACAGCGACACCGACCTTAACGACCCCTCCATGACCACCACCAAGACCACCGTGGCAGTCGATGACGGGACCCAGTTTCAGATCGGCCAAACGGTCCTGATTGGCACGGAACAGATGCTGGTCACTGGAATCTCAGGGAACAACCTCACCGTGAGCCGGGGCTTGAACGGCTCCACTGCCGCCGCCCACGCCGACAACTCGGACATCGACATCCTGCGCTGGCCGGCCTCGATCGAACGCGCCGCACTGGTGCAAACGGCAAGGATCTGGACCAGGTCCGCCGACTTTGAGCCCTTCTTCGTCGACGCCGACGTTGACACCGATGTCCGCCTGTTGTTGGAGCCCTACCGCAAAACCGCCGCCTAGCCCTCTCTCCTTCCGGACCGCCGGATAATCTGGGCCTCGCTGTGGCCGTTTTGCCGAATCACCGGTCAGCCGCGGCGCGGTCGTGCGTATTGAACCTGCCGGTCGTTGGCGTGGGAACCAGCCCGCGCCGTAGCTATCGATTCCTATCTGGCAAACTGGGCGAATCTGCTTGACTTGCGTCTCTTTCTGGGCTAAACTTGCCCGACTCTTTGAACGAAATACATAGTATTCCGGTTTACAACTCAATTTCGCCGAACCTAAACCCGGCTTTATCAGGTTAAGACGCCCAAGTCCACTAGCTGGACGAACGGCGTTCTTTGCCCGTCAGACCCAGAGAACTTTGGAGGAAGCTACATGTCGAGGCATCGGTTGTTCAACTCAGGGACTTTCATACCTTTGGTGGCTGCAATGTTGTTGGTCATCGCGGTGGCTTGCGGTTCGTCGGCCACTGCAACGCCGCGGGCACAGGCGGTGGCTGCCACCAACACCCCAGTGCCGACGGCTGCAGCTCAAGCTGCAACTCAAGCGCCGGCGATAACTGGCGACGCGAAATACGGCGGCGTAGCTCGGATGTCGGCCTACGCCGATACGAAAGACTGGGACCCGAAAGGATCATCCTCTCTTTCCAGCATCCAAGCCGTCTCCCAGTTGTACAATCAGATCGTGCAGATGGACACTACCGACACCAGTCTGGTGGTGTGTGACCTCTGCAGCAGTTGGGAAACTAGCAACGGTGGACAAACATTTACCTTCAAGATTCGCGACGGAATTAAATGGTTGGACGGCAAGGACCTAACCGCAGACGACGTGGTGTTCTCCATGCTGCGATACGGGGACCTCGATGCCTCCTCCGGTCGGTCGGGTCTTTGGCGCAACTACACGCTTGAAGCAAACGCAGGCGGCGTAAATCTTATAGACGGCAATACTGTAGAGTTCAATCTGCAGTTCCCGTCCGGGGCTTTCATCAAGTTCCTGGCGGTGGACTACGTCAAGGTCTTGCCGAAGCATCTGCTGGAAGCGGGCATCGACATGAACCAGGCCGAAAGTATCATCGACAACAAATCGGGCTCCGGTCCCTTCGTTCTGGATGAATACCAGCGTGGCAACTTCTACAAGGTTTCCAAGAACGAAAATTATTTCAAAGAGGGACGCCCCTTCTTCGACGGCATAGACCACTTCATCATCACCGACACCGGCACGCTGCTTGCTCAGTTCAAGGCCGGCCAGATCGATATGTCCAACGGTGGATTCACCAACCTATCTCCGACCCAGGCATTCCAGGTCGAGATAGACACCAACGGCGCCATGCGTCCCGTTGCGGTGTCGCCTTCGGCCGACTGGGGGCTGATGATGAACGTCAAAAAGGCGCCCTTCGATGACCCAAGGGTCAGGGAGGCGATCCAGCTCGCCATCGACTATCAACAATGGAACTCCTTGGTTTTCGATGACACTTCCGGCGTCGGATGCCCGCTCATGGGATTGGCCCACACCTTTGAGGAGTGCGTGCAATGGCCTGGCCTCCGGCCCAAGGACGGCCCTGGCGGAGCGGAAGACATGGCGAGAGCCAAACAGCTTATGGCGGACGCTGGTTTCCCGAACGGATTTAAGACCAGGTACGATGTCCGGCAGGTCGGCACCTACCCCGATCAGTGCGCCGTAATCAAAGAGCAGCTCAAGAAAGCTCTGGGAATCGACGGTGAAATCACCACCTACCCCAGTGCTGCTGGATACAGTCTCTTCGGCACCTCCCGGGAAGAAGGCTCGGCAGGTGACTGGGAGTTGGCCTGTCAGGGAGAGGGTCAAGTGGTCCTGGACGTTGACGGCATAATGGGCGGCGTTTACCGCAAGGGTGCCACCCGGAACTACACTGACTGGCACAACGACCAAGTCGATGCTTGGTTCGAGTTGCAGAAGGTGGAACAAGACCCCGCCAAACGCAGGGAGATTAACAAGGAATTGGAGACCTTCCTGTTCACCCAGCAGGATAACCACTGGATCACCCTCGGATGGGGCATTTTGCAATGGATAATCGGTGAAGACATCCGTGGCTTCAATGCTCCCGAGACGGTCCAGACTCACTTCAAGCACGAAGACTTGTGGCTCGACCGTTAACGGCCGGCTGAAGTCAAACCCAGCAGGTTAGCATGATGGCCTGCTCCGTACACCGGGGCAGGCCATCACGCAATTCGGGCGGGACACATGTGATCCACCCGGGGTGATTGCACGTAGTAGAAGTGTTCCGGCCGTACGGAACCGGATACGTCAGACAACAGGACTGGGCAGATGCGACAATACGCGCTAAAACGGCTAGGCCTATTTTTCCCAACAATCTTGTTGGTCACCGTCATCGTGTTCGTGGTGATGCGGCTGATCCCCGGCGATATCTGCCTGGCAATTCTGAGCGACGGCGAAGCTTCCTTCACCCAAGAGGAGCTGACGGATTGCCGCGTCGAGCTCGACCTGGACCGGCCGTTGGCGATGCAGTACTTCGATTGGATCGGCGGCGCGGTACAAGGGGATTTTGGCGATTCCCTGTGGTTCAAAGCGCCGGTGATGGAGGAATTGGGGGAACGGATCCCAGTCACCGTTGAGTTGACCATCCTGTCCATGCTTATCGCCGTGGTGTTCGCGGTGCCCTTGGGCATTATTTCAGCCCTCAAACCGGAGAGCTGGGTGGACTATGCGGCCAGGGTCTTCACGTTGGTCGGCATCTCCATGCCCGTGTTCCTGGTTGCCATCTTAATGATCCTTTTCCTGGTGCATTTCTTCAACTGGCTGCCGCCCTTGGGTTATAAGACGCTGTGGGAGGACCCGGGGGCCAACCTTCAGCAGATGATTTTCCCGGCCATGGCCCTGGCCCTCTACGAAATGGCCTTTGTGGCCCGGGTGACCCGCTCCGCGATGATGGAGATCATCCGTGAAGATTACATGCGGACCGCCCGTGCCAAAGGCTTGAGCGAGAGCGTGGTGGTGTTTCGTCACGGACTCAAGAACGCCCTGCTGCCGGTCTTGACCACCTCCGGTTGGATCTTTGCCCGGCTGTTCGGAGGGACGGTAATCATCGAGACCATTTTCCTGGTGCCCGGCATGGGGAGGATTCTCATTGAGGCCATCTTCCAGCGGGACTATACGATGATCCAGGCGGAGATCGTGATCATCGCCCTATTTATCGTGACCATCAACCTGGTTGTCGATCTCTTGTATGGGTTGTTGGACCCCAGGATCAGGTACGCCTAAGGGACCTAGTCTCCAGCGGGAGGGTCTAGGCGTTTGGTTTACGTCTATCATCGCCCAATAAAACGGGTCCAATACGCCAAGCTGGACTGACCGAGGATATTCGACATGCGAGTATTTGGCACTACTGACACGGTGGAACAATCTGGCCTTGCAGCCCAACTTAGGGTTAAGCCAGCGGGGATTGCCGCCGTTTGGTCCGGGTTACGGGATTTTGCCCGTCGAAAACCCGTATCCGCCGCCGGTGGAGTCGTTCTCGTGGTGGTGGTTCTCGTGGCGGTCTTTGCGGAGGTGATTGCTCCCTATGGCCCGCAAGAGATCGGAGTGGCGACAAAGTTTGCCGGGCCGGGGACCGAAAACGCCCTCCTCGGCACCGACCAATTAGGCCGTGACATATTGAGCCGTCTGATCCATGGTGCTCGGATTTCCATGTACGTGGGTATTGTCAGCGTTGTGATCGGCATCACCGCCGGCACCATTATGGGAGTTGTCAGCGCCTACGTCGGCGGCTGGTTCGACATCCTCCTCCAAAGGCTGGTGGACGCATTGATGGGCTTTCCTCCCATCATTCTGGCCTTGGGCTTGATGGCGGCACTGGGGGCCTCGACGAATAATGTGATTATCGCGCTGGTGGTGATTCTGGTGCCGGGCGCAACCCGGGTGATCCGCTCTCAGGCCCTGAGCATCAAAGAGTTGGATTACACGCTGGCCGCCCGGTCGATCGGCGCGAGTTCAATGCGAATCATATTCAAACATATGCTACCCAACGTCGCCGCCACTTACATCGTGTTGGTTACCCTCACCTTGGGCTTCGCCATAGTTGTGGAGGCCGCCCTGAGCTTCTTGGGCGTCGGAATACCCCCGGACGTGGCCACCTGGGGCAGCATGCTTGAGTTGGGCCGGCGGCACATCGACAACCAATTCTGGATGGTGGTCTTCCCAGGCGTCGTCATCGCTCTGGTGGTATTTTCGGTCAACTTCCTGGGAGACGGACTTCGCGACGTCATGGACCCCAAGCTGCGGGGCCGCTAGAACGCCAAGTAAGCAACGGTATCGGCGGAAACGGTGGAAACGGCGGGCAAATTGCCCGCCGTTTATTTTCGCCCACCTTTTTTTCATCATGCCTCGTGATTAATGACACTCATCCCGGCTGCGGGATATACTGGCCTGGCCCGCCATCTTCCATCTAACACGGGATGCCCACGTCCGGCATGGAGGCGGGAGCGCCGCGGCGTTGGCACGGACTAAGGCCAAAGGACAGTCAAGAATTGAGCGACCACATCCTCGTCGACTCTAACACCCCCGTAGCCACGGTTACCTTCAACCGCCCCAGCCAACGGAACGCCATCAGCTTCGCAATGTGGCGTCAGTTTTCCGGCATCATGCGGAAGCTGGACGCCGACCGTGACGTCCGTGCCGTGGTGATCACCGGGGCCGGGGACGAGGCCTTCTCGGCCGGCGCCGACATCCAGGACTTCGAGGAACACCGCTCCGATTCCATCAAGGGCCGGGGCTACAACGACGCCGTGAACGGGGCGCTGAAGACCCTTTCCGACATGGGCACCCCCACCATCTCGATGATCCGCGGGTTCGCCGTGGGCGGCGGTTGCGAATTGGCGGTGGCCACGGACCTGCGCATCGCCAGCGACGACAGCCGGCTGGGGATCCCGGTGGGTAAGCTGGGCATCAGCATCGGCCACCGCGAGATGCAGGGATTGGTCAACCTGGTCGGCAAGGGCAACGCCCTCTACATACTGCTGTCGGCCCGGTTGCTGGACGCCCAAGAGTCACTGCGGATCGGGCTGGTCAACCAGGTGGTCAAGCCCGAAGAACTTCGGGATTACACCTACAAGCTGGCCCATGACATCGCGTCCCTTGCGCCCCTCTCCCATGCGGTGAACAAGTTAACCATGCGCCAGGTGCAGAACAAGCCGTCTTTGGAAGACCTCACCGAGGAGGAGGCTGACCTGCCCCTGACCCAATTCGACACCAAGGACTACCGGGAAGGCTACAAAGCGTTCTTGGAAAAGCGGCGGCCCAACTTTATCGGCGAATAACCTATTAACAAACCGGCGGGCCCATCCCGGTGCTCCGCTCCGACACCCCGCCTAGACGAAAGAGACCGTTTGACAGTACGTTCGAAAAAAATCCGGGCCGACCGCCTGCTGTTCGAAAGAGGCCTGGCCGAGTCCCGGGAACAGGCCCAGGCGCTGATCATGGAGGGGGTGGTCTACACTCCGACCGGCCGCGTCTTGAAGGCGGGCTCCACCCTTCCGGGAGATGTGGAACTTGAGGTGAAGGGCCGTCTGCCCTTCGTCAGCCGGGGCGGCGTCAAACTGGCCCATGCCCTCGACCAATTCCAGATCGACGTGAACGGACTGACCGCCCTGGATGTGGGCGCGTCCACCGGTGGTTTCACCGACTGCCTGCTGCAGCGGGGCGCCCAGCGGGTCTACGCGGTGGATGTGGGCCACGGACAGATGAATTACGGCCTGCGGCAGGACCCGCGGGTCGTGGTGTTGGAAAAGACCAACGCCCGCCATCCCTTCCAACTGCCCGAGCCGGTGGACCTGGTGACGATGGACGTTTCGTTCATCTCCCTAACCCTGGTGGTCCCGGAGGCCGTCCAACACCTGAAGCCGGGCCGGTACATCGCCGCGTTGGTCAAACCCCAGTTCGAAGCCCCCAAGGACCAGGTGGGCCGGGGCGGCGTGATCAAAGACCCCAAGGTCCATGCGGCCGTGCTGGGTAAGATGGTCAACTGGGCCGTTGGACAGCGGCTGCGGGTCAGAAACATGTGCCGCTCGCCGATACAGGGCGATGCGGGCAACCGGGAATTTTTCATCCTGCTGCAAAAACCGGAGAGCTAAGCCCGAAGACCAAGATGAACCCATCAGGAGGACGCCAATGGAAGTAGCAGAGATCGCGGAGATCCTCACCGCCCGGGGGAAGACCGTGTCGGTGGCCGAGGCCGACACCGCCGGTCTGATCGGCTACATGCTGGGCAGCGTTCCCGGAAGCTCCAAGTATTTCCCCGGCGGCGTGATCGCCTACACCGGCGGGCTGAAAGAGAAGATTTTAGGCGTGCCCGATGACGTCGCCCCCACCCACGGCACCGTGAGCAGCGAGATGGCGAAGGGGATGGCCCGGGGGGTGCGGGAGCTGACCGGGACGGACTATGCCGTGTCCACCACGGGCGTCACCGGCCCCGCCGCCGGAAGGGCCGGCCTGCCCATCGGCACTTTCTGGATCGGCCTCTCAGTCAAGGACGGTCAGGATTCGGCCATCGAGGTGCACCTGGACGGGGACCGGGACGCCTGCAAACGGGGCGCGGCCCAGGCCGCCCTGGACCTGCTGGGCAAAGAACTGAGCGGCGGTTAAACCGCTTTCATTAACCGGGCTCGAGGGTCTGCTCCGTCTCGCACGAGGATTTGATGCGGTCCCAGCCGTACCCCATGGGAATCATTTTGACCTGCCTCCAAGTCTCGGACTGGTCGGCATAGTGGGGACTGCCGGGGTGCCCGGAACTGCCCAACGGGACCACCCAGAGGGAGTTCTCCCAGTTGGACGGATCGTAGGAGTAGCGGGCCACGGATAGGCTGGTGACGGTGGCCGGCGCCGATGGAGAGTATCCGCCCTGGAGCGGGGTGTCCCCGTCGCCGCTGGTGGGGATGGCGGGCGGGTCCAGCAACTCCGCCAACTCAGGGAACGCCGCCGAAAGGTTGTGCTTGGGACGGGCCTGGTGCACCCTCCCCCATTGCCATTGGTCCATGTCCTCACCCAGCCGGTCTCTTAACGTTGCGACGGCCTTGGATAACGCCCTGGAAACCGCCGTGGGCCAGGTGTCGCCTTGGGGCAGCAGGGAGCGGTCGTCCCGATCGATCATCGCCACCAACTGGGCCTTCAGGCGGTTGGAGAAAGAACCGAGGCCCCGGTCAGCCGGGTACCAGGCCTGCTCGGCCAGCTTTTCGGTCAGGTTGGTCTCCAACACCTCTTTCAGCAGGGCATCGCGCATGGCGCTGTAGATGGTGGGTTGCACCAGGCCGGCATCCATCTCCCCGTTCCAAGTCAGAAGCCGGTCTCTGGCGGCCGCGCTGGCCGCGTCGCGGGGCTCCACCCGCTTGACCACCGCCAGATAGGCCAACGCCGGTATGGAGACCTTTTGGGCGTGCACCTGCGCCATGTCTTCAGCCGTGGGCCGGTCCAGAGATTTCAGGCCCTCGGTGACCCGCTTCACCCTGAACTCGGGGGTGAAGTCGATGGCGATGTAATAAGGATAATCGTCGCCCACCGGACGGTTGTTGGCGGTGGCGATGTAGCCCTCGGGCGGATTGATGGACACGGGAAGCTCCTCGAAGGGAATGTCGCCTTCCCACTCGTGCTCCCCTGTCCAACCCGGCACCGGCAGCCACCCGTTGACCCGGGGCCGGATGGGGATACGCCCGCGGCAGAAATAGCCCATATCCCCGTGGATGTCGGCAAAGAGCAGGTTGTTGCAGGGGTCCACCCAGTCCCGCATGGAGTCCACCAACTGCCGGATATTCTCGGCCCGCAGCATCTGCCACAGTATTTTCGGCCAGGTGGAGGCCTTCTC
>JACZUF010000062.1 GCA_022573285.1 Chloroflexota bacterium | reverse complement strand
GCTACTGAAACTGGGCTTCCTCGGTTTCGTGGTTTTGGCACTGGCATTTCCGTTGGCTTTGGTACGCTCAGGCTTCATTGGGTTGGCATTGGGTAGACAGTTCGAGGGAGGAATCAGCGAGACCGCACTACGGTGGGAAGGCATATTGAGCCGGACGATCGACCCTTTGACCAACCTGGGACTGGGCATTCTGTTCTTCACGATCGCGCTGCTCCTGCTGGTCATCATTCGGTGGCTGGGCGAGCAACGCCGGGCCTACGGAGACCTGTCGGCGGATGTGACCGGAAATACCGTTGCGCGGACTGCTGAGGAGCCCGCGCTATGGCCCGCCCGGTTGGTAGCTCCCTTCGCCATATTCGGCATCTTCGTGATCGGGTTCTTCTTCTTCACCATGACGGGAGTGCGAGACCTCAACTTCAACCACCTCCTCAGCTTACAGTTCTCCGGAGATACGGTTAGCGGCGCGTATCAGAGCGCGCTTCGGCTGGACCGGTTACTGGGTCCCATCATCGGCGCTGTACGCTTCATCGGCATCGCCTCCTTGTTCATGGCGATTGGACTGGCCTTGGTCGCGATCGTGGTCAACCTACGGGCAACGGCCCTAGCATTACCTCAGGCATATTCCAAGCTCATCGGTATCGCCAGCGGGGCGTCACCGGATGATGACGACGACACGGAACCGGAACGATTCAACCTAATGGACCTGGCTCCCTGGAACCTGTTCCGTCCGCTTCTGGTTGGCGTCTTGATAGTAGTTAGCGGCACTTTGCCAGTGGTTATCCTTCACGGGTGGAGCATCAACCGGATGCTGGGAGAGCAATTTGCGGGCGCTGGTGTCGCCGGTGCAACCTCGGACCTCTTCGAGTCCAGTTTCCTGGCAACCAACCTCTTTGGAGCCTCACTTACGCCCTGGATGTTATTTGGCATGGGCATAATTCTCTTCTCCGTGGCCCGCTTCTTCACCACGATCGTGGGATTCGTCGAAGCGCGGCGCATGGTCATGGTGGAAGGCAACCAGGCGATTGCTGACGCGGTGGCGTCTCCCACGGCCGAACCGGTAAGCGTAGATTAATGGCGAATATGACCGCAGGTCGAGGTGCGAAGCCGAGCCCGGTTGAGGAGACCACGGTTCAGGGGTTGGCAATGGCCGCAATTAACACAAATTCACAATTCCAAGCCTCTAAGACAGCTTCCGGCGACATGGTAACCGCACAACCGGAAGAACGAGCCCCAACTCGAACATCGCCCTCGGTTCCGAGGAAACTCCTGACCATGATGAGTGGTCTGATGGACCTGATGGTCGAAGGGTTGGCCCCCGGCGTAAATAAACAGCGCCGGGCCTACGAATTGATCGTCGTCGGTGCCGGGACCGCCGGCACAACGGCGGCGATATGTGCCGCGAGTGAAGGAATCGACACCCTGATAATCGAAGCCGGTCAGGCCGAAGGCGGAGCGCAATTCATCGAGTGTATCGACAACTGTGCGGCGAGTCCCAGGGGAATCACCATGGGGAGCAGGGCCGATTTGAGCAGAGGCCAGGGCCGGCGTTTTCTTTTGGACATGCGGCCGGGGTTGGCGGTCACCGGCATCCGTGCCGAGGGCGGCTACTGGCAAGTTGAAACAAACCGGGGACATTGGCTTGAGGCCGGGTCGGTTATCTTGGCCCCAGGATTGCGCCGCCGTCGCCTCAACGTGCCAGGCGAGGAGAATCTTGCCGGCGCCGGAGTCCATACCTGCGCCAACTGTGAGGGGCCGGTCTACGCCGGGAAGGACCTGTTGGTAATCGGCGCCGGCAATTCGGGGATTGAGCAGGCGTTATACCTAGCCACCTTCGCCAAGAGTGTCACGGTGGTAGAACAAAGCGCCCGAGCGAGGTGCAGCAGAGAGTTGTACCGGAAGGCTAAAGCCCGCCCCAACATTACTTTTAAATTCAACCGCATCGTCAGAGAGTTCAAAGGCAGCCGGTTGCTGCGTTCCGTGCTCGTTGAAGACGCCAAATCTGGCGACTTCGAGGAGCTGTATGCGGCTGCCGCATTCATAGCAATCGGCCTTGAGCCAGCGACCAGTGCTTTTCAAGCGTCGGTGGACGTAGACCAAAGCGGGTTCATCAAGACCAACCGTAGCATGCAGACGAAGTTGCCCGGAGTATTTGCCGCAGGACATGCGCGTTCCCGCAACGTTGAAAGTTCTGAGGACGCTGCCAGCGAGGGCTACAAGGCGGCTATGTTGGTCCGCAAATATCTGGATAAGGCGAAACGCTAAGCGGAAAAACCGTCCCGAATAACAAAAAGGCCGCCCTTGTAAGGCGGCCTTTTTGTTATTCGCTGATCATCTCCGGAGGTTTAGGCGGACTTCCGTCTAAGCGGGGCGCTCACCTCGTGGAGGAAGCGGAGTATCTCTTTATTCGACTGCCACACCCCGGTCTCGTGGTAGGGTAACCCCCGCTCCTGACAGAATGCCCGCACGATCACCTGGGCTTTCTTGAGGTTGTTGCGGGGCATGTTGGGAAACAGGTGGTGCTCGATCTGGTAATTCAGCCCGCCGTACCAGAAGTCGGCCAAAGGGCTGCCCGTCACGTTCCGGGCGGTCAAGGTCTGTTTGTGCAGAAAGTCCATGTCGGTATCTGCGTCCAGGATGGGCATGCCCTTATGGTTGGGAGCGAAGACCGAGCCCATGTAGATCCCGCCCAATGCGCGGTGCACCGCGATGAACAGCGTGCCCTGCCAGGGGCCCAGGAAGAAAAAGATGAGGCCCAGGTAGGCGGCCAGCCCGGCAACAACCAGGACCGGCTCGGCGATGGGGTAGCGCATCCGCTCTTTGCGTATCTGGTAGGCGATGCCCCCGAAGAGCAGGCTGAGAGAGGTCAACGCCAACAGGGGGTAAAACAGGAAGGCCTGGTACCTGGCAGTGAGACGGCCGATGCCTTTCATGGCCAGGGCCTGTTCTTCGTTGAAGGCGAAAAGAGAGACCTCGATATCGCCGTCGATATCCATTTGGTTGGGCGCCCGGTGGTGAGTATTGTGTTTGTCCTGCCACCAACTGGGCGTCATTCCCGTCAGGAACCCCACCGTCAGCAACACCCAGTCGTTGCGCTTGGCTGACACAAATATCTGGCGGTGTCCGGAGTCGTGCCCCAGGAACCCCAGGTTGGTGAACACCAGGGCCAGGAAAACGGCGTTCAGCATCTGTATCCAGAGCGTGCCGCTGAAGATGACCAGGACCGCGACACTGGCGGCGATCATCGCCGCCACACTGGGGATTTTCCAGACGTAATAACCGTATTGCCGGTCCAGCAACCCCGCCGCAGTCACTTTGCGCTTCAGTTCAAGATATACCCTGTCGTTTTCCCGTCTGGTGAGGAGTTCCGCCGAGTCCAGCGCGACGCTGGGACTGGGGGCGAATCCGGCTGCGGACCCGATCATATTTTCTGTAGCGATTGTATTCATCTCCATCGGCGCCTGGCATGCTTCGGCGGAGAGTACATCACGCTGAATACTCTCCGCCGGATACTCTGCCGAAGTATAGCGGTTTGGCAGCGCTGCCGCCAACCGCCGCCGGAGCGCGTTGCGGGGAGTCCCTGGCAACACGCCCATACCTGCCTCCGGCCTAGACGGTGACCGCCTTGGCCGTTTCCTCGCGGATGTTTTGGGCCGACGCTTTCAGGGCGTTCAGCACGATGGTCGGCGGCGCGGGGGCCACCGAGGTGTAGCTGACGCCCATGCCAAGCAGGTCTTGAGGAGTGAACCGGCAGGCAGCGTGGTTCACCGGGATATAAACCTTGGCCTTGCCGACCGCCTTGACCTTGGCGGCCAGGTCCTCGAAGGTCTGTTTCAGGCGAGGGTCGGCCGGGTCGGTCATGCCCAACGCCGTGCTGATGTCGGTGGGCCCCAGGGCAATGAGGTCGACGCCATCCACCGCGGCGATGTCGGCGATCTCCGCGAGACCGCGTTTGTCCTCGGTCATGACTATCAGTAGGATCTCCTCATTGGAAGTGCTCATGTGCTCAATCCAGGGCACCGAGCCATAACCCGCAGCCCGGGAACTGCCGGCCCCGCCCCGGTCGCCAAGGGGCGGATAACGTATGGCCTCCACCGCCCGCTTCGCGCCCTCAACCCCCGCGATGTGGGGCACCTGGATACCCTGGGCGCCCATGTCCAGCAGGCGCAGGATGGTCTTGGGGTTGTCGTCCGGGACACGCACGACGGGGGTGATGTCGCACAGGTCGGCGACGCGGATCATCTCGCCCACGGTCTGCAGGTCGAAGACGGTATGCTCCATGTCGATGAACGCGCCGTCAAAACCGGCCCGCGCGATGATCTCGATCACGGCCGGGTCGGCGAAACCGACGTGGCTCACGATCGCCAGGCCGCCCTCTCGCATGACCTTCTTGATCCTATTTGGTTTCATCGTTGTCTCCCTAATGCTTTAAAGCTTTGGCCGCTTCTGGGCCGGATTCTTCCCGGAACGGACTTCGGTCTCCCAAGCTGGGAGGAGTGTAGACACGGCCGGTACCGGTGTCAAACCTGGGCGGCTGCCCAAGGGCGGCGCCGCGGCTACCGGCCGGCCGGTCCTTCGACCAACTCCACGGCGTCGCCCACCGATACCGTACCGGTGGTCTCGACCGCGCCGTAGACGCCAAGGTAGGGGGCCCGATCGCTGGGACGGTAGCTGAGAAGCAGCCTGGGGACGTCAAAGTCCCGCTGGCCGGTCTCGGGGTCCAGCGTGGTGACGGCGCAGCGGGGGTCTGGGGCCACCAGCCGCAACCGCAATTCGGGACCTATCCGCACCACGCCGCCCAGCCAGGAGTCCTCTTCATTTGGAGAGCAGCCGTCGATGAGAAAGTTGGGCCGGAACCTCCTGCCTTCGAACTTCCGCCCGCTGGTGGGCTGCTCACCGAGGAGATCGATGGACGCCTGGGAGAGCAGGGAAATTGGGTACTCGTCGTAGCTTTCGCCGGGATTGTCGGATTTCACCAACCGTACCGGCGATCCGCAGAACCCGGACAACGCCTCGCTCCACGGCCCGGTGACCTCTCGGCCGGATACTTGGCGGCCCCATATGACGGTGGTTAAAGCGTCGCCCGAATCCGTTGGGCCCGCCACGCGGCTGCCGTCAGGGAACTGGAGGGTCAGGACCTCAGACTCGGCGGAGTATTGGGCTTTGACCAAGACCAAGCGGCCCTCCTGGCGTTGGGTCAGCAACCGCCCCCCGGCGTCAACCAGATGAAACCGGCGGTCTTCGGCGATACCGGAATGTCCGACCGTCACGGACGCGGGCTGTTCCAGAGAAAGTGACTTCACGGGCGAGATAAAGATTGCGGCGACAGAATGCAATGGACACCCCTCTATTCTTGGCCGTGGCCGGTATTGCGGGGTATTCTAGCCAACGCTGGGCCGCGTGCCCAGAACGATGGGCAGTTCTTCCGACGTGCCGTCTTTGTGCAACACGCCCAGAACGACCTCATCGCCCGGTCTGGTGTGGTTGGTCAGGTAGACGATGAGATCGGTCATATCCCTAATCTCAGACCCGTTGATGGCGGTAATGGTGTCGCCGCCCAGGGCGTATTGTATACCGTTCACGACCCCGGTCCGGTCGCTCCCAGTGAGGCCGCCGTCATCTGCCGGGCTGTCCTTGTTCACGCTGATGACCAGAGCACCCTGAGATCCCTTGGGCAGTTCCATTAATCGGACAACGTCCGGCCCCAACGTGGCCCCGGAGATGCCGAGCCAGGAATAGTCGTACTTCCCGTCCTTGATCAAGGCGGGCACCACCATCTTGGCGATGTTGATTGGCACTACCAGGCCGACGCCGGCGTTGCTGCCGGAGCGGCTGATGATCTGAGTGGTGATGCCCACCACCCGGCCATGGCGGTCCAGCAGGGGACCGCCTGAGTTGCCGGGGTTGATGGGGGCGTCGGTCTGAATCACCTCGGGAATGGTGAACTGGCTAGACCCGCTGCGTATGGTGCGGCCCACGGCGCTGACGATCCCACTGGTCATGGTGAACGACTGGCCAAAGGGCGCGCCGATGGCCACGGCGAGCTGTCCCACCAGCACCTTGGAGCTGTCGCCGAGCTCGATGGGGACCAGATTATCCAGCGGCTCTTCCAGTTCCAGGACCGCCAGGTCGGAATCAATGTCTCCTCCCAGCACCTTGGCCAGCACCCGGGTGCCGTCGGCGAATATCACCGTCACCGTTTCGGCCCCGGCCACCACGTGTTGGTTGGTGACGATGTGGCCCCGATCGTCCCACACGAAACCGGAGCCCTCGCCGCGCTCCAAGAAATCATCGGGAACCCCGGGTATGTTGGGGAATTGACCTGTGCCGTCGTTGCCTGCCCGCCCCTGGATGACCTGGATGTTGACCACCGAGGGCAGGGCCTTCAGGTAGATCCGGTTCATGACCGTTTCTTGGGCGGCGACCAACTCGTCTGCGGCGTTCTCTCCGCCGGTGAAAGCCGGCTGGTTTGGCTGGATTGTTTCCACCGCCGCCCCAGCGGATGACACTGAGGGTTCGGGAGTCGCAGCGGCGCCTCCGCAGGCCGCGAGGACGAACAGCATCGGTCCCAGCGCTGTGGGGAACAACCAGGTTTTAAGATTTTTTTTGCCAGGCGTTTTCAATCGTTCCAATTTAGTGCAGGTCCATTATTGTGATTTGCCAAGTTCCAATATACGTAACATACGTCCTTTAATCACGCCGTGGATTCCGGTTTAAACACGCTATCGGCTTTAATCGCCTGCCATTCTGAGGCGCCATCCAAAGAATCTCGTTGCCACTGATACAAAACTATTCGAGAACAAAGAAACCCCTCGCTCCACTCAGGGTGACATGGACTGAGGTGAATACGGACAGGAAGTGGTTAGGATTCCATCCGGATGGACAGTTGGTCCAGGTGGTACTCGGTGTCGCCCAGGTTGGCCTCGGCGATCTTGGCCCTGGCGGAATAGAGCTGCATGTCGTGTTCGACGGTGAAGGAGATTCCGGCGAAGATGGAATGTCCGGCCTCGGTGGCCGTCCGGCTTAGGGTCCCAGCCTGGGCTTTCGCCATGGACACCTCTGCCTCGGCGGGCATCCCCTGGTCCAACTTCCAAGCCGCTTGGTAGGTGAGCATCCGGCCGCCGTCCACCGCGACCTTCAGGTCGGCGCAGCGGTGCTGGACGGCCTGGAACGTCCCGATGGGGCGGCCGAATTGGACCCGGTTGCCAGCGTATTCCACCACCATCTCCAACACCTTTTGGGCCCGGCCCAGGGTCTCGGCGCACTGGAGCACGGTGGCCCGCTGGACCGCCGAGTCCAATGCTGGGCGGCCTTCGGCAATCCCGCCCAGCACTGCGTCTTCAGGCAGCGGCACGTCGTCGAACTCGATCAGATACTGGGGATAGTTGGCTACAGACTCCATCGCCGTCATGAGCACGCCGTGGGCCTGGGAGTCCACCAGGACCAGGGTGGTGTCGGGCCAAGCGCCGATGGCGGGCCGGGTGGCGCAGACTATGTGGTGGGCCAGTCCGGCATGGGGGACGAAGGGGCTTTCGCCGCTGAGGGTCAGTCCGCCGTTCCGGGATGCCGTCTCCAGCCTTTCACCCCTGGCCAGGGTCAAGATCACGTCACCGCCGGCCACGCCGGGCAGCAGCTCGTCCTTCTGACGGTCGTCTCCGGCATTCAACACCACCTGGGCCGCCAGGGCCGATGATGCGAGCAACGGGCCCGGCGCCAAAGCCCGGCCGATCTCTTCAAATAGCACGGTCTGACCGGTGAGGGAGTCCCCGGTCCCGCCATACTTCTCCGGCAGGCCAACGCCCAGCCACCCCAGGCCGGCCATCTTCCGCCACAGGTCCGGCGCGTGGCCCACGCCCGATTCCTCGGCCTCCCGGACCAGGGAGGTGGGGCACTCAGCCTCAAGAAACTCACGGGCGGAACGGCGCAGTAATTGCTGTTCTTGGGTCAGGCCAAAGTCCATGTTTAGATATTCCTGGTCCGGTTTCCTTAGCGGGGCATCCCGAGGCCGCGCTGGGCGATGATATTACGGTGAATCTCATTGGTGCCCGCTCCGTGCAAATGCATGGCCTCCCGGTGGATTCCTTCGATATTGCCCAGAAGCGGGGCCGCCGGTGAACCGTGGCGCAGGGTGGCGTAGGGGCCCAGGACTTCCATGGCCATTTCGGCGAACCGCAAGCGCTCTTCGCTGCCGTATAAGAAGGCCACTGACGCCTCAGCGTTGGGCACCGCCCCGGAACTCTGCATCCAGGCCACGTTCCAGCAGAGCAGCTTCCAAGTCTCCATGCCCAAACGGCGCTGGGCCAGTTGGCGCTGCACCAGGGGATGCCCGGCCAGGGGCCGTCCGCCGTCGGGGGAGGGTCCTTGACAGAATTCAGCGAAATCGTCGAACACCCGCCGCACCGACGCGTACCGGCCCAGACCGGAGCGTTCGTAATCCAGGGTGGTCATGGCGTGGTACCAGCCCCGGTTTTCCTCGCCAATCAGGCACGAGATCGGCAGACGGACGTTATCGAAGAAGGTCTGGGCGGCCATCTCGCCATTGATATAGGGCAGGGGCCGCAGGCTGATGCCAGGAGTCTTCATGTCAGCGATGAACAGGCTGATGCCCCGGTGTTTCTGGGCTTGGGGGTCGGTGCGGGCCAGCAGGTACATATAGTCGGCGTGGTAGGCGTAGCTGGTGAACATCTTGGAACCGTTAAGCACGTACTCGTCGCCGTCGCGCTCCGCCCGCAGTTCCAGGGACGCCAGGTCCGATCCGACGTTGGGTTCGCTGAAACCCTGGCAGTACTCGACCTCGCCCTTGGCGATGGGCCTCAAAAACCGCTCCTTCTGGTCCTGGGCGCCGAAAACCATGATCGCCGGGCCGACGATGCCCAGGCCGATGGACCCGCTCTTGGGCACCCGCCAGTAGCCCAGGTCCTCGGCCAAGATGCCCTGTTCGATGGGCCCCTTACCGCCGCCGCCGTGCTCTTCGGGCCAGCCGACGGCCAGCCAATTCCGGGCGGCCAATTTCCGGTTGATCTCCCGGCCGAACTGGTACTGCTCCTCGGTCAAAAGACCGAAGACCTCCTGTTTTTCCAGGGGGACTTCAGCCCTCAGGAAATCGCGGAGTTCCTCTCTGAATTGGGATTGTTCGGGGGTGAATTCGAAGTCCATGTTCGTATTGATGGGCGGAGTGCCCCCATCCTAACCTTCCCCCCGCGCGGGGGAAGGGACTGTTCTCTCCAGGGAGAGAGTTATAGCGGGGGTGAAATTCCTTCAGAGGTCCAAACTACATGCGGCTGGGCCGCCTGAGTATATCAGGCGGTCAGGCCGGGGCGCAGGTGCGGATGATCTCCAAAGCCTGCTCTTTGGCCCCGTCGCCCATGAAGCGGGGCGAAACGATGGGCAGGGTGATGCCGGCCTTGCGGTAGCCGGCCAGTTTCTGGCGGCACTCGTCGGCCGTGCCCACCAGTCCGATCTTGTCGATCAGGCCGCCGGGGACCAGGTCCAGCGCCTCCTGGACGCGCCCTTCCTGCCAGGCCACCCGGACGTTCTCGATCTCCTCCGGGAACCCGGCGTCAATCATGAGCTTGCGGTAGCGGGGGAAACGGCCGGCGTAGGACGCGATCGGCTGGCGCATCAGGTCCCTCGCGGCATCCCGGTCATCGGAAACGGCGCAGGGGAGCAGGCTGGCCACCTCCACGTCACCCGGCGCGCGTCCCGCCTTCCGGGGACTGACCCTCGACGAAGTCCGCCGCACAGTGTAAGCCATCGCGAAGAAGCTATTGAAGAACTTCATTCCGATGGGGTAAGCTCTTACAGCAAAGCAGCGAGAGCATCTGATGTTGGGTGACGACGCGCTCTCTACCGAGGGAACGAGTGAGCAGGCAGACAACCTTGGGCTACTCCATTACCAATCCAACAAATCGCACCAGGCTCACTTCTGCCATGACCCAGCATCCACCACAACTTTGCTTAAAGTTTCAAACTTACAAATGGAGTCAACAAAGAGAATACGAGACTCTACTTGAGGTGTAGGTCGACGTTTTCTGCGTTCACCGTCTGCTGATTACATTCTGGCATTCTGCGCGTCCGCTCCTCGCCGGGGAAACAAAGGCTACGGTATTCCGTCACACTGAGGCGGGCAAACGACAATAAGCTCAAGGTCTAAGTTGATAATGAATTCGGTAAACTCGTTGCTTAATTCCCTACGGGAACTGATTACCATCCTAACAGGGCTGGCAATCGCTAACGCAGTTCTTGTGTTCCTGACTGACGGGACTTTATCTTCAGTGCCGTACGACCAAATTAGTGATCCTGTCCGATACATCCCGTTCGGGTTACTTCTCATCAATCTGATCCGGTTTTATCACGGGAACATGAGGATTTTAGATGAGATGATGAGTAAGAACGGAAATGAATACGGTGGAAGCCAACGCGGGACTGAATACGATGCTCCCGGTAGAGCGCCGTGGTTAGTGTACTTTGGAATCATGCTCCAACATACGGTGTTCGTTGTCGCGGGAATTTACCAGGGAACGCCTGCTATCTTTTTGCCTTTACTCTCGTCAGTGCTGTTTATTGACTTAATTATGTTTGTGCCTGGGGCAACTGTGAATCTCCGGGAGCTATTCCGTCAGGGATGGACCGCAATGGAGAGCAGACGCTGGCAGAAGGAGCTAGGCTACGAGGGTCGGTTTGTTCTCAACAACTTGTTCATCGGTCTCATCGTAGGCCTAGGAATAGGCGAGGTGGTATTCTACATGGGCGACCAGAGGGACGCGCTCTTCGTGTTCTCAGGGGCGTTCGCGTTCAATACGGTTTTAGATTACAAATTCAACTGGAACCTGTACTTCCCGCGAGAGTGGTACAAGGTCTTCTTGGCCGCCCCTCAGACCTTGCACCAATCTGAAAGGCGCGAGAGAAGTAGAGAGTTCCAGAGAAACCTGCAGGACTTCATGGACAAGCTCGAAAGGACGGGTGCCCGCGTTTTCAATTCACATGAGCGGGAACTGTGGGGTACAGATACATGGGAGCCCAAAAGGCTCGCTTGGGACGACTATCAGAATATGAAAGCGTCCACCGTCCTCGTCGTAGGAATGGACACGATACCATCCGGTGGAGTCAATATAGAGCTCGGTTGGGCATCGATGATGAGAAAACCAATTTTTGTCGCCCACGCCCGTGACGAAACCGTGTCTTTAAGAATGTCAGCTATAACAGAGAAATTAAAAGGCATGGTAGACATAGCCACTAAACCGTACCACGAAAAGTTCTCCGAAACGATCCCCGATCTCCGGGCATATTGGAACATGATCCACAAATATAACGTGCTCTCTTCTACACCGGACTTGCACAGATGGCGAAAAGAGGCTCTGGAGCAACCAGCCAAGAACAACTCTGGTTTGTGGTTGCTTTGCCAGCGGGGCGAGACGTTCGACTCTTTAGTAAATGATCCAGATTTTGCGAATACATGCAGGGTGATTTCATCTGAGGAGATCCAGGGCTCTGTAGTTGCTGATTTCGTCGCAGCTTCTGGTGTGGTGATCATAATGGAGGAGACGGCGCCTCTAGAGCTGATTGATGCAGGCTGGGCATCGGCTTGTGGGATACCGCTCTGTGTGCGTTTCAAGCAGGGAATCGATGTATCGCCTTTGCTGCGAGGCCTTGGTGCACTGTACTCAGGCTGGTTCCTCGACTTTGCCATCGATGAGTTCACGGACAACAACCAACTTAAGCGGAGCCTAAAGGACCAGTTCTCTTTAAGCCGAACTGATTTTGCCGCCGGCGCAACCTCGGAATAGTCCCCGTCGTGATTCGTAGCCCTCGGCCATACGAACCCACATGTATAGTCCACGAGTTCTCGTGTCGATATTCTCCTTCGGAGACGCCCCGGCCTTCTGTCGAAAGGCGGGTTGCAGACCCGAGATGGCCAGAACCTCCAAGGAATCGCGAAAGGTTTGTCAGCCGGCCTGGGCTTTCTTCCCCATCTTGGTGACGGTGCCCTTCCACCTGCCAAGGATCAGGCCCAGGGAACTGGCGGTGGCCTTCACCTTCACCATGATGATGACCTCGGTGGGAACGTCCCTGGGCCCG
>JACZUF010000016.1 GCA_022573285.1 Chloroflexota bacterium | reverse complement strand
CCCGCGGAGAATCTCCATCGCTCCAAGCCGGTCTCGATATCGACGGCGTAGATGTTGTCATCGCGGCTGCCAAAAATTATTGTCGAGCCCACGATGACCGGGTCGGTATCCACCCAGTCACCCGTCTCGAACCTCCATATCTCTTCTCCGGTGTGTTCATCCACCGCGTAAAAATTCCTATCGCGGGCGCCGAAATACACTACCCCATCCACCACGGCCGCAGAGGATTGGACGCCACCTGCTGCCGGAAAAAGCCACCGCTGCTCTCCGGTCTTTATGGAAATCGCATAGAGGCCGGGAGTCCCGTGGGTGCCGTCGCTGCCGATGTAGACCGTTTCATCTAAAACGGTGGGTGTCGTTCTGATCTGTCCGCCGGTTTTGAACAGCCAATTTAGATTGGTGTTGTAGCCACCGAAACGTTCAGGATTGGACGGAGGCGGTGACTTGGCTAGCCGAGACCCGGTGGAAGAGTCAGAGGTAGGTCCGGGAGAATTTGCCGGCGGAAGGGTGGGAGCGGGGGCTGTTGAAGCTGAAGGAGTTGGGGAATCGGGTGTGGACGCACCGTTGGTGCAGGCCGCAAACAAAGCCATACCGGCGACCAGAATCGCGGTCAAGGGCCCAAGGGGCTTATGCATACATATCCACTACCCAGTCTGTTCGCGACAATATACGCCGGATGCCCTCAATAACGCCGGGGCGGCGCTCGGACTACTCGAATAGTTTAGATGTCGGTTTGGTTCTGCGGGTGCGCGGTCCAGCGATTCGACCGCCTGAAATTTCATCCCGGCGCTTCCGCAGGTCTTTTCTCTCCACCGGAACGTCGCCGATTACCAGATTGTAAAGTCCGGACGCAACGAGTCAAGCACCTGCCTGGACCCCTCGACAGGTGTGAGTGAAGTGCTAGAGCATCGGGCCGATCGGGCTGGGCCCATCCATCCGTTGCTCTGGGAATTGCGTATCATTATCGACAGCCGGCGACCGCGCCCGCTCAGAGGCTAAGCGGACGTAATTGATTCTGCACATGCGGGTTCCCCGCGTTCCAATAATGTAAAGCGCATGAAACGCACGATCCGCTACTGGTGGACCGGGCTGGTTTTGTTGTTCGGGCTGGCTGCCTGCACTTCATCCGCAACGGCCAAGCCTCCAGACCCAATTGCTATATCTGGGCGCGCCGCCGCCACGGAGTCGGCGCCACCCACCGGCGCGCCGGACGAAATGTCTTTCGAATCATCGAGCGCCACACCGGCTATCGGTCTCCCCGACGACCCCACGGAGCTGATGCGGGCCACCCTTGACGGCAACATGACTGCCATCGCCCGGAAAATGGCGGACAGCGGCAACCAGTCCTACATACCCGTTCTCTTGGAGTTCATGCGGATCGAATGGAATTCCGACGCCAGAATCGCTTTGGCCTCATCGATCAACAGATTGGTGGAGGGTCCGGATGAGGTCCAAATCCCCGCGGAGCGAACAGATTGGGGCTGGTGGATCGAATGGCTGGGCCGGAACCCCCAGGTTAATCCGCCGAAGGGGTACGACGGCTGGAAAGGCGAGCTGTTTTCTGCCCTAGACCCCGGACTGGGCAGTTTTCTCTACGAAGGCGTGAAAACCGAGATAAGGCTGGAAGAGATTGTATGGGGCGGCGTGGCCAAGGACGGCATTCCCGACCTGCGGAATCCCCCGGTGATCCCAGCCAATGAGGCTTGGTATATGAGGCCTGCGGACCGGGTGTTTGGCGTGTCGTTCAACGGCGAAGACCGGGCCTACCCATTGCGCATCCTAAACGCCCACGAGATGGCCAATGATGTCGTTGGTGGAGTGGCCTTCGCCCTGGCCTATTGAACGCTATGCGGGTCTGGGATCGTGTATTCCACAGAAATCGACGGCGAAGTAATGGAGTTCGGCACCTCGGGTTGGCTGTATCAAAGCAACAAATTGATGTACGACCGGGGCACCAAAACACTCTGGCACCAATTCCTTGGCGAGCCTGTTGTTGGAGAATTGGCCAGTAGCGGCATCAAGCTGAAGGTGCTGCCGGTGACATTGACCACCTGGGACGATTGGGTGCTGGCTCACCCCAATACCACGGTGCTGGACATCCAAACCGGCGTCTACCCGTCCGGAAACTACCTGGCGGAAGAACACCCGGCATCGATCTACTCCAACTATCGTCGTAGCGAAGAAACCATGTTCCCTGTCCCGGAGAGAAGTTCCCGATTGGCCACCAAATCCCGGGTCCTAGGCCTTACTCTCAACGGCCAATCCAGGGCCTACCCAGAAGATGTTCTGACCCAAGAGCCCGTGGTCAACGACTCTTTGGGCGGCATGAACTTGGTTGTGGTCACCGTTGGCGGCGGATCGCGTGCTTACCGGGCAGGTGGCCGCAATTTCATATTTGCCGGGGACGAGGGGCGGCGTTCAGGAACCAAGTTCTTGATGGATGAAGACGGCGAGAGATGGGAAATAACGGAGGATGCTCTAGTTGGAACCGACAGCCCAGACGAGCGCCTGGACCGGTTGCCAAGCCGCTCCTCCTACTGGTTTGGGTGGTACGCATTCCATCCGGCCACGGAGGTATACCAGCCGGAACTCCCTTAGGAATTTAAACCCCCGTCCACTCAAACGCCAGGTTGGCGTAGCGGCAGAAGACGGTGCCGCCGGGGGCGGCCAGAGGGCCGTTGGCCGCCAGTAGAGCGATGGTGTGCTGCTCGCCGGGGGCGGCGTCGCTGGTGATGAGCACCCGCTGGGGCACGTTGAATCCCTGGATCACGCCCCGGTCCCGATCGCACTCGCCGTCGATCCAGATCTCGCCGTAATCGTCGATGCAGGTCTCGAACTGCACCCTCACTCCCCGCACTGGGTGCCCGTCCACCTCCTCCGGGAAGGTCACGTTGATCCGGTACCACATGAAGCTGAACCCGTGGGACATCCGCTCGGCCAGGTCGTGGCATACCTCCCAGCCCGAATCGTCGTATTCGGCCAGCCGGGCCGGACTGCCTTCAGCTTGTTCAACCAAGCCCTCATTAGGCTGGCCGGGCACGTAACCCCGGGCGTACTTCCAAGTCCCCTTGACCAGCGCCTGGCCGGCGGGGTCTCCCAGATACACCGTTGCTCTTGGCATGTTTATTCCTTCCTTGTTGTCTTATTTGGCTCTTGGCTGTCAGCTTTCAGCGGTCAGCGGCAGGCTGTTGTCGCCATCGAAGGCCCAGTGAAAAGCCTGGGTGAGTAATTCGGTGTTGGCCTCGCCGTCAAAGCGGTGGCCGCAGTTTGGCACCTCCCTGATCTGAAAGGACTTCGCGGCCAGGGGGCCCATCCGCAACACCTGGGCCAGCAGGCCGGCGGTGGGATCCTCGCCTCCGTAGACCAGGTAGATGTCGCCGGCGAAGTTCGAGATACCCTCGTAGAACGAGTCTCCCACGCTGTCGTAAGTCGAGAGCAGGAGTACCCGCTGCACGCTGGGATACCGGTGGGCCACGGCCCCCACGGCCGAGCCGCCGGAGGAAAACCCCGATAGATAGAGCGCCGGAGTTTTAGTCCCGCACAACTGGGCCGAGTGCTCCAGGGACCAGTCGACCGCGTGGCACAGACTCTCGATCAGCAGTTTGTTCCAACTGACGCCCTGGTAGGAGTAGGCCTCCCACTCCAACTGGACCTGGAAATCGGGCCGGGGGGCGTTGTAGGTGACCAGGGTGGCGAGACCCCGTTGCTGCAGGTGCAGACCCAGGTTGCGCCAGCGCTGCTCCCGCCCGTCCTTGAGTTCCCCGGAACCCGGAGAGTTGACCAAAATCGCCCCGGAGCCGGTGGGGTAGGCGGTGATGGGGACCTGGTAAGGGACCAGTCCTCCAGACTCGGCCTCGGTCTCCAGGGACAGCGTGGCATCGACCGGGTTGATGGGGTCCGGGATGGAGTCCGGCGGCGGCACCAGACTAACCGGCGGCCAGAGGCGCCGGTCCGGCCGGACCGGCATCGCCCGCCCCCGCCGCCGTTGCTGCATGAAGGGCCACCACCGCCCGGCCCAGGGTCTCCAACCCGGCGATGGCCTTGGCGTCGGCCAGCTTGCCGTCCTGGAAATGCTGCGATTGTAGATAGACCTGACCAGGGACCAGGTGGGCCCCGAACCAGGCCAGCACCGGCCGCAGTTGGGTATCCACGGTCAGATAGTGATGGTCGGTGGCACCCATGCCGATGAGCCCGCAGGCCTTGCCCATCAGCCCCTCCACCGGTATGTGGTCCAGCAGGTTCTTGAGGGCCCCGGTGAATGACGCCCGGTAGATGGGCGTGGCTATTAGGTACATATCCGCCGCCGTCACCTGCTCCAACACCCTCTGAGTGTCGTCCCCGTAGGACTCCGGCGGACGTCCGTCGGCAAAGGCGATACGGTGGTCTCCCAGGTGGAGCAGGTCCGTGGCGACCGACGGATCATGGGCCGAGGCGGCGTCAAGGGCCCGTTCCAGGGCTTGGTGCAGACGCCCCGGACTAGTCACCGCGCCATGGATACCCAACAGGGTCGGCAATGGGACGCCTCCTAAAAGCTATTTCCAAATCCTCTATGACCCGAGGTGAGGTCCTTCGACAGGCTCAGGACGAACGGATTTGTTGGCCACGGTCATTTCTAGCCCGTTCGTGGTGAGCTTGTCGAACCAAATTTTGAATTGGCTTCTAGGGGTTCTTCCGGTCGGCTTTCTGTCGGTTGGCCTTTTGCGGAATAGGTTTCTGGGTGTAGCGGTTCTCGGGTTTGGGCAGCCCCAGGTTGCCCCTCAGGGTGTCGGCCTCGTACTCGGTGCGGAACAGGCCCCGTTCTTTGAGGATGGGCAACACGTGGTCCACGAAATCGTTGAAGCCCTGGGGCAGCACGCTGTTGTTCAGCATGAAGCCGTCGGCCGCGCCCCCTTCGAACCAGGCCTGCATGGCGTCCGCCACCTGGCTGGGCGTGCCGATGAACTCGCTCCTGGGGGTCGTGGACCTGAGGGCCATCTCCCGCAGGGTCAGGTTTTCGTCCTTGGCCACCTGCTTGATACGGTCGGTGGTGCTCTCCCATCCGTTGCGGCCGGAGTCCCCCAGGTCCGGGAAAGGCTCGTCCAGGCCGTAGGGAGAGAAGTCCATGTCATTGAAGTAGCGGCCAAGGTAATTGAGGGCGTCCTCGATCACCACCAAGTTGGCGATCTCCTGGTACTTGGCCTCGGCCTCCGCCGGGGTATCGCCAACGACGGGCGCGCAGCCGGGCAGGATCAGCACCTCGCCGGGGTTGCGGCCCGCCTTTGCCGCCCGTTGCTTGATGTCTTTGTAGAACTCGGCGGCGTCGGCCTTATTCGCCTGTCCGGTGAAGATGGCGTCGGCCACCTTGGCGGCGAAGCCCCTCCCCGCTTCCGACGAGCCGGCCTGGATCAACACCGGGCTGCCCTGCCGGGAGCGGGAGATGTTAAGAGGGCCCTGCACCGAATAGAACTCGCCCTCATGGTCCAACCGGTGCATCTTGGCCGGGTCGATGAATACCCCGGACTCTTTGTCCCGGATGAAGGCGTCGTCTTCCCAGGAGTCCCACAGCCCCTTGGCAATTTCCACGAACTCGTCGGCCATGCGGTAGCGCAGGTCGTGCTGGGGATGCTCGGACCTGCTGTAGTTGGCGGCGGAACCCTCCAGGGGCGAGGTGACGATGTTCCAGCCCGCCCGGCCGCCGCTCAAGTGGTCGATGGACGAGAACTGCCGGGCCACGGTGTAGGGGTCGCTGTAGGTGGTGGAAAGGGTCGCCGCCAGGCCGATATTGGTGGTGTCCATCGCCAGCGCCGCCAGCAGGGTCAGGGGCTCGAACCGGTTCAGGAAATTGGGGTGGGACTTCTCGCTGATGTAAAGTCCGTCGCCGAAGAACACGAAGTCCAGCTTGGCCTGCTCGGCCTTGCGGGTCAGACCTTTGTAGTATTCAAGGTTCACCGCGCCGTCGGCCACGGCGCTGGGGTGCCGCCACGAGGCCATGTTGCCGCCGGTGCCGGAGAGGAAGACGCCCAACCGCATCTTTCGTTGTTCGGTCATGCTGGTTCCCGCCTTTATTCAAACCTATTGGCCTTATCGGCCCCTATCGGTCCCCATTGGCCTGCGAGAAGACCTGACTCAGCAACTCATAGGAGCGTAGCCGCTTTTGGAAGTCGTTGATGGCCGTCACCACTATTATCTCTTCGACGTTATGTAATCTCTGGATGTCCAATAATTTCTGAAGGGCCAGTTCCGGCGAGCCGTGAATCACGGGGGCGTCGCGGACCTTGATCTCGAACCTCTCGCCCGATTGCTTCCCAAAGTTCTCGGCCGCCTCCAGGGTGCCGGTGGTCAAGGTGCGGCCGCTCTCCAAGGTGATGCGGATGACCTCGATCTCAGCGGCGTAACCGGCGGCCTCGTCGGCGGAGTCGGCCACCACCACCGGAAGGGCGAGCATGGCCCGCTTCCGGCCCGGACCGGCAGCGTCGAACTTGCAGTGGTAGGTCTTGACCGCCTTGGTCATCTCCTCTTGGTCACCGTTTAGAAAGAGGGCGAACACGTAGGGCATACCGAACCCGGCGGCCATCTGGGCGCTGGAGGCCGAGGTGCCCAGGAGGTACAGGTCAGGCGGCTCAGGAGGCTGGGGGCTGCCCATCAGCCCGTACAGTGGGTGGGATTCCTCCAAGCCGCCTTGGCAACCGAGGAATTTCCGCAGTTCCACTATCTTGTCGCCGATGGACCGTTCGCCGGCCGCCGTTTGCTGCAGGGCTTTGGTCGACTGGGGCAGTCCCCCCGGTCCGCGTCCGATGCCCAGGTCAACCCGGCCGGGGGCCAGGGACGCCAGCACGTTGAAGTTCTCGGCCACCTTGTAGGGGCTGTAGTGTTGCAGCATCACGCCACCGGAGCCGACCCGGATGCGGCTGGTCTTGGCCAGCAGATGGGAGATCAAAACCTCGGGCGACGACCCCATGACCCGGACCGAGCCATGGTGCTCCGCCACCCAGTAGCGGTGGTAGACCCAGCCGTCGGCCTTGGCCGCCAGCTCGATGGTGTGCTGAAAGGCCTGGGCGGCGGTCTCGTTCTGGTGCACCGGACTCTGGTCCAGGATGCTAAGTGTCAGTCCGTTGGTGTTCATGCGTTCAAGGCCCGGCACGGTCATCGAAGTGGCCGGTGCAACAATTTTACCCTGTTTATGGCCCGTTGGGCGAGGTGCCACGGGATCGGTACGATGCGATTCAGGAAGAATATGCCGCTGAGGAGCAACAGGTCAACGAACCCCTTGACCTGTAGGGTATAGCCGGTGCCAGAGGGAAATTAAAAAGCCCCGGAGTTACCGGGGCTTTCGTTGCGCCTGACGCCTAATCAGGAGTGATACGGATTACGCCGTCGTCCTGGAGATGGTAAAAGGTTATTCTGTCGTATCGCCAGAATGGACGCTCTCGCCTAACACCTTTAGGCTGACACACCGTAAGGTCGCCGGGGTCGATTTTGTTGTAGAGGACGAGGGAACGCCGTTCCCCTCCGAGCATCAAACGCAAAGGGAATCTAGTCAGCCAATCCATATAGTTCAATCTCACCGGCGCTGTTCTTGCGACACAGGTATGGTTTGCCTTTCACGGTCGCGAGGTAGTATTGGCCCACGCCCATTCTGACAGGGTCAGCTTTGATTGAATCACCATCCACCACAACCGGATCGGTCGTCCGCCCAAGGACTCCTGGGTGTAGTGCAAGCGATGGACTAACTGGAGGCTCTAGAGTTACGGCCATAAAATCCTCAAATCCGCTATGTCGATTCAATCAGTCGAGCTAAGAAATTACGGAGGAGCCCGTCCCAATTTGCAATCTTGTCTTGAATTGTGAGCGCGTTTATTCCAGAAACTCCGTAGATTAGGGCGGAGTTCCAGTCGGGCGGGTCTCCTACGGGCTTATCCTCTTGAATGTATGCAATCTGGTTTAGAGGCATGATGGCCCAAGCGCCACCTGTCTGTTTACGAACATCATAGTTGTATAAAGTGCGATTGGAGAGTAACCAAATGTCCAGGATCGTTTCCGGAAAAGAGGGCAATGGACCTGACGCAATGTGAAAATATACCGAAGAATCGTCTACCTTAACCAGTGAACTGAGTTCCTTGAAAATGCGATCGGCGTCGGCCTCGGTAAGGCCGACCTCATTGCATGCACTTAGCAGATTTTCGCGCAAACCAGCGGTCATCAGACGCACATCGTACCATCATCTAGGCTTCAAAACCAACGAACTTACTAACCTATTGTACTCCAAGGGTAATTCCACACCTCCCCCGCCCGGCACTATCGACGGCTAGATCGCGGGCCTCTGCTCGTACCAGCGGGCGTGCTGCTGGTAGGTGTAGGCCGCCTGGATCACGCCGGGCTCGTCGAAGGGTTTCCCCGCTATCTGCATCCCCACCGGCAGTCCCGACTGGGTGAATCCGCAGGGCACGGAGATGGCGGGCAGCCCGGTGACGTTGAACGGGGCGGTGAAGCTCCGGCCCTGGATGGTGGCCAAGGGGTCGTATCCTTCGAACGCCGCCGCCGGCTGGGTCATGGTGGGGGTGACGAATAGGTCGACTTTTCGCAGGGCCGCCGCGAACTCCCGCTTGCTCCACTGGCGGCAGCGTTGGGCCTGCAGGTAGTCGCTGGAACTGAGCAGGCCGCCGATGCGGAACCTGGCCCGGACTATCTCCCCGAAGTCCTGGGGCCGGCTCTTTAAGTTTGGCTCGTGGAAAGCGTAGGCCTCGCTGACCATGATGATGGTGTTGGCCGCGCGCACGTATTCGAGACTGGGGAGGTCCACCTCTTCTATTTTCGCCCCCAGACTCTCCAACTCTCCCACCGCCTTTTCGACGATGGCCACCACTTCGGGGTCCACGCTGGGGTCGGGGTCGAAGAAATAATGCCGGGGCAGCCCAATGGTCTTGCCCTTGATGCCCTCACGCAGGGAGAGCGAATAGTCGGGGACCGGCGCGCGGCTGCTGGTGGGGTCCTTGGGGTCGTGACCCGCGATGGCCTGGAGCATATAAGCGCTGTCTTCCACCGTCCAGGTCATGGGGCCAACGTGGTCTTGCGACCAGCTCAGGGTGACCACGCCGGAGCGGCTCACCCGGCCGTAGGTGGGCTTCAGGCCCACGATGCCGCAGAGGGACGCGGGACCCCGGATGGAGCCGCCGGTGCAGGAGCCCAGGGCGCCCATGGCCTGTCCCGAGGCCACCGATGAGGCCGACCCGCTGCTGGAACCCCCGGTGATGTGGTCCAGGTTCCAGGGGTTGCGGGCGGGCTCGAAGGGCGTGGTCCAGTCCGGGCCGCCCAGGGCGAACTCATGCATGGCCAGCTTGCCCAGCAAGATTGCCCCGGCCTCTTTCAGACGGGCCGTGGGTGTCGAGTCCTCGGTGGGCACCCGGTCGAAATCGACGCGCGAGCCCGCGGTGGTGCGTATCCCCGCCGTGTCGTAGAGGTCTTTCAGGGCTATGGGTATCCCGTGGAGGGGGCCTCTGTAGCGGCCGCTGCGGATCTCCGCCTCGGCGGCGCGGGCCTCGCTCAGGGCCTCATCGGAGAGCAGCGTGATGAAAGAGTGAAGCCGGTCATCGGTCTCGGCAATCCGGTCCAAGAACGCCTGGGTCAGTTCCACCGGGGAGAGCTCGCCGCCTTTTAGCAACTTGCCCGCTTCGTGGATCGTCAGGTGGTGCAGCTTCTTGTCAACTTGCGCCATATCTCCACCGCCGTTTTTGATTAATCGGTCTGGGTGAACGCTGGATAGCCCGCCGTTTAGTCCGGACGAAACTCCACCACCATCTCCTCGGGGCCGAAATCTACGGAGTGCACCATCGCCGTGTACTGCAGGTACAGTTCATAGATTGGCTTGAGGTGCTCTAATTCTGACTGGTCCATGCCCAGTCCCGCCCGGTCGGCCATGAACCTGAATTCTTCCATGGAGATCTGTGGTTCCGGATTCTCAGCCATGAACGCCACTCCTAACACCTGGGTAGGGTGCCCGAAAGATAGGTGATTATAACCTAGATGGCCCCGGAATAGACGTAGGGGCACGGCAGTGCCGTGCCCCTACGTCTATTCAAACGTTGGTTGGTTGGCAAACCAAAGCCGCCTCCAGGTTACCTGGTTGCAACACTGCCCCGATATTTCCCCTAGGCGTACTTCCCGGTGGCCTGGGGCACGGTCCCCTCTCTGCCCTGCTCGGCCATCTCCAGGCGGGTGGTCCTCGGCCAGGTGCGTTTCAGACCGTCCTGAAGGTTGAAATGCAGCGTGCCCAGGCCCTGCACCTCCAGTTCGACCTTGTCGCCGTCCTGAAACGCGCTCAGGCCCCGGTGGTTGGTCCCGGTGGCGATGACATCTCCGGGTTCCAGTTCGTGGATCGAGCTGACCCACTCGATGATCCTCGGAATCTTGTGGGCCATGTCGTCGGTGTTGAACGACTGCTTCAGGTCTTCATTGACCCATAGATTGATCGCCAGCTTATGAGGGTCGTCAATCTCATCGGCGGTGACCAGATAGGGACCCATCGGCGCGAAGGTGTCCCGGGACTTCATCTGATAGAAGGTATTGCCGCCGGCCTGCAAGCCACGGGCGGACCCGTCGATGAAGTTTAGGTAGCCGAATATATAGTCGTAGGCGTCTTCCTGTTTCACGTTGCTGGCCCGCTTGCCGATCACCAGCGCTATCTCGGCCTCGCCCTCGAAGATGGTGGCCGGGATGTCGGGAAGAATCATGGTGTCGCCGTCGCCGATCACGGAGTTGGGCGACTTTTGGAATGCGTTTATGGGGGCCGGCTCGTCCCGTGTGCCGTCCTCCATGTAATTCACCGCCATGCAGATAATGTTGGGGGGTTTGGGCAGGGGTGAACGCAACCTCACCTGACCGATGGGCTTGCCCTGACCGCTGTCCACCGCCTGCTGCAGCGCGGCGCGGTGCTGGGAGAAATTCTCGATAACCTTGCCGATCAGGTCTTGGGGCGAGGTGTGCTCGATGCCGCTCACCACTCCGGAAACATCGACCACGGTGTCGTCTTTTACCACGCCGAGTTTGAAGTCGTCGAAGAATACGAGTTTCATAGCTCTCCTTCCGTTTTTCCACCGTTTTTCCACCGGATTGGGGTTCCGCCGGTTTGGGCCCCTGATACCCCTTAGCGGGCATGTTACTGAACCACCGGGGCCGGTGGCAAGCGTTGGAGAGACGCCCAGCCGTGGGCTCCCCGGCCCCAGGGCCCCCTGGCCCCATCCTGTCCCGTGGGGCGATCCCTGGCGTATAGTAAGGGCGACCCGGCCAATAGAGAGCGATTGGAAGGAGATCAGGGGCCCCATGACCAGCTACATCGACCATCTGGAATGCACCGTCTGCGGCAAGAGCTATCCCCACCAGCAATTGATCGGCGTCAGCCCCTGCTGCGAGAAGGTGTTGTTCGCCCGCTACGACCTGGCCAAGCTGGGCCGGGAGGTCGACCGCGACAGCCTGGTCAGCCGGCCCGATACCATGTGGCGCTACGCCGAGTTGCTTCCGGTGGACGACCCCGAAAATATCGTCAGCTTGGGCGAGGGCGGCACCCCCTTGGTCAAATCGGTCAACCTGGCCAAAAAGCTGGGAATGACCAACCTCTACATCAAGGACGAGGGCCTTAACCCCACCGGCACCTTCAAGGCCCGGGGCATATCCGCCGCGGTCTCCAAGGCGATTGAGTTAGGCGTGAAGGGATTCACCATGCCCTCGGCTGGCAATGCCGCCGGAGCGGCCGCCGCCTACGGGGCCAGGGCTGGGATGGAAGTCAAGGTCTTCATGCCCAAAGACGCTCCCGAAGCCAACAAGAAAGAGACGCTGGTGGCCGGGTCGGAATTGAACCTGGTGGAGGGCCTGATAAATGACGCCGGACGCGTGGCGGTGGCCGTGGCCAAGGAGCTTGGGCTATTCGATCTGTCCACCCTGAAAGAGCCGTACCGGGCCGAGGGCAAGAAGTCCATGGGCTTGGAGATGGTCCAACAGCTTGGCTGGAAAATGCCCGACGCCGTGATCTATCCCACCGGCGGCGGCACCGGCATCATCGGCATGTACAAGGGGTTCAAGGAGTTGCTGGAACTGGGTTGGATCGAGGGGAAGCAACCCAAGTTCATCTCTATCCAAGCCGACGGCTGCCAGCCAATCGTCAAGGCCTTCAACGACGGGGCCTCCGTCTCCGAGCCCTGGCCCAACGCCACGACCAAAGCCGACGGCCTAAGGGTGCCCCATCCCTTCGCCGACTACTTGATATTGGAAGCCATACGCGCCACCGGCGGGACTGCATTGGCCGTGTCGGACCAAGAGATGATTGACGCCATGTACGAGATGGCAACCGCCGAAGGGATCTTTCCGGCCCCGGAGGGCGCGGCGACGCTGGTGGGGTTGAAATACCTGCTGGACCAGAAGTTCTTGGACCCCGACGAGTCGGTGGTCCTGTTCAACACCGGCTCCGGCTACAAATACCTGGACCTGATCAGCGGCCAAGCGCGGGAATAAGGGGCGAGCGTTCCCGTCTGGTCCATAACGGGGGGGCAGCCAGGTCCGGTGGCTAAAATGTCCGGTCCCGGCACCTGTTCTCCCGCTGACACCAGCCCGTTGCCTGTCGCCAGACTGGGGCGGTACGATGGATTCCCCAAACCCCAACGAAATGGGCCGCCGGTCTCTCACTCGAAGAGACCCGGCCCTTTTCTACGTTTTCCGGCAGACACCGCTTCGACCCCCTTAATACAGCCGTAATACTTTCGGTGCGATTATGTCTATGCAACGTAATTTGAACCTCGGGTCGATGGATGGAAGACGGGAGATAGGAGGCGAGATATGAACTGGATCGATTTAGTCCTGATCGGAACTTTGGCGGCGGGTGGGCTGATGGGCATTTGGATCGGTGCGGTGCGTGCCTCGTTCAGCGTTCTAGGAGTCATCGCGGGTTTCGCGGTGATCGCTCAGTTCCGGAACGACGCTGCATCGTGGCTGGCCGGATATGTGGCCAACGAGACCGTGATAGTTATCCTGTCCTACGCCATCATCATATCCGCCACGGCCGCAGTGACCCTGGTGGCCGCCCGTATCGCCCGGAGACTGGTCTACGGCATGTTCATGGGCTGGGCGGACCGGTTGGCCGGCATGACCGCCGGGCTGGCGGTGGGCGCGGCCTTGGCGGGCGCCATGGTCCTGGGCCTGGCTGGACTCTCCTACTCCAACCACTCCCTGAATGAGGGAGTGACCGGCAAGGTCCTGGCGTACACCCCCTATGACGCCGGAGATATCTCCGGACTGGAGTCCAAGCTCACCGAGTCGGCGCTGGTCTCGGTCCTGGTTAGCGCGGCGGACATCATACCGGACCGGGCCTTCGATTTGGCGCCGGAAGACTGGCGGGACGCGCTGGACCTTCTTGAACGTCGCCTGGAGAACATGGAAACCGCCCGCAGGTAGTAAACTTCAGCAGCCTCAGGCTCCTCCCCAAAACGGCGCCGGCGTAGGACACGCCGGCGCCGTTTTTGTATCCTCCGGACCCGTCACGATCATCCCCTCGGCCATTCGACACACCTGCGGCAAAAAAGTTATCATAACGGGAACCGAATTCAGGGGCGTTTTTAGGAGTGATCTATGCGACGCGTAGCCATCGTTTCACCGGTCCGCACCGCTGTGGGAAATTTCGGCGGTTCCATCAGAGATGTATCAGCAGATGAGCTGGCCAGCACGGTGATCAAAGAGGTGCTGGAGCGAAGCAAACTGGACCCGGTCAACGTGGACGACGTGATCCTGGGCCATGGGTATCCCAGCGGCGAGAACCCGGCCATCGGACGTTTGGCCCTGCTCAAGGCCGGCCTTCCCATCGAGGTGCCCGGCTATCAACTCGACCGCCGTTGCTCCTCGGGCCTCCAGGCCATACTCAACGCCTGCATGATGGTGCAGACGGAGAATGCCGACGTCGTCATCGCCGGCGGCGTGGAGAGCATGAGCAACGCCGAATATTATGTCAACGAGTCCCGTTGGGGCGCCCGATTCGGTTCCATCACCCTGCACGACCGCCTGGCCCGCGCCCGGGAGACGATCTCCCCCGAGGACCGATTCGGCGTCATCTCCGGCATGGTGGAGACGGCGGAAAACCTGGCCAAGCAGTACGAAATATCCCGGGAAGAACAAGACGAGTACGCCCTGCGCAGCCACCAGCGGGCCATTGCCGCCCAGGAAGCAGGCAAGTTCGACGCGGAGATCGTCACGGTGGAGGTCCCCCAGCGCCGCGGAGACCCGGTGGTCTTCAACAAAGACGAGGGCCCGCGCGCCGATACCTCCATGGAAGCTTTGACCCGGCTTCGCCCGGTGATGTCCGACGGCTCGGTCTCGGCCGGAAACTCCAGCAGCCAGAATGACGCCGCGTCGGTCTGCTTGGTGGTGGCCGAAGATAAATTGGATGAATTGGGCCTGGAGCCCATGGCCTTCCTCAAAGGCTGGGCCGTGACCGGCTGCCATCCCGCCACCATGGGCATCGGCCCGGTTGCCGCCGTGAACAAGCTGATGGACAAAGTCGGCATGTCCCTGCAGGACATGGATGTCATCGAGCTCAACGAGGCCTTCGCCGCCCAGGTGTTGGCGGTGCTCCGCGAGTGGAAACTCCCCAATGAAGACAACCTGAATGTCAATGGCTCGGGCATCTCCCTGGGCCACCCCATCGCCGCCACCGGCGCCCGTATCCTGACCACCCTCCTGAACGAGATGGAGCGCCGCGACGCCCAGTTCGGTCTGGAGACCATGTGCGTGGGCGGCGGACAGGGCGTCGCCGCCATGTTCGAGCGCCGCTAGAAAGCCGTCAGCATTCAGCGGTCAGCCCGTAGGGGCACGGTCCCGATGGAATCGGGATGCCCCTACGTAGATGAGGAAGAATTATGGCCAAGAGCGAGGACATCGCCGACGTGCTTGTCATCGGCGCCGGGGCCTCCGGCGCAGCCTTTACCTGGAGCCTGGCCCAGGCCGGAATCAAGGTGGTCTGTTTGGAGCAGGGCGGATGGGTGTCCGCCGACGCCTTTCCCACCTCCGAGCCCAGCGCCCAAGTCCACTTGCAGACCGATTTCCACCCGTCCCCCAGCTTCCGGGGCCTGCCGGAAGATTATCCAATCAATGACACCGAAACCCCCATCGCGCCGTTGATGTACAACGCTGTCGGCGGCAGCACCATTCACTGGGGCGCCCATTTCCCTCGCTTCCATCCGTCGGATTTCCGGGTCAAGACCCTGGAGGGGGTCGCCGACGACTGGCCCCTCTCCTACCAGGAGTTGGAACCCTACTACGACCTGAACGACAAGATGATGGGCGTCTCCGGACTCCGGGGCGACCCCGCCTACCCGGAGAGACCGGAGCGGCCCTGTCCTCCGCTGTCCATCAGGGCCGGCGGCCGGCTGCTGGCCAAGGGCTTCGACAAGCTGGGCTGGCATTGGTGGTCTTCCGACACCGCCATCTCGTCGGTCACCTACGACGGCCGGGAGCCGGACATGGGCGGTTTCCTCCGCTCCGCCGCCGGTACCGACCTCACCTACTGGCCCGCCGCCCTCAAACTTGGCGCACGCCTGGAGACCCACGCCAGGGTTAGGGAGATCACGATAGACGACTCGGGCAAGGCCACCGGGGCGCTCTACTACGACGCCAACGGCGGTCTGAAGGAACAGAAGGCCAAGGCGGTGGTGTTGGCCTGCAACGGCGTCGGCACCGCCCGTCTCTTGCTCAACTCGACCTCGGCCCTCTTCCCCAACGGCCTGGCCAACAGCAGCGGCCTGGTGGGCAAGTGCCTGATGCACCACCCGGTGGGCGCCGTATTGGGCATCTTCGACGAGTGGTTGGGAACGGAGGACGGCGGTCCCAGGGGCAGCACCATGTTGAGCCAGGAATTCTACGAGACCAACCCGGCCCACGATTTCATCCGCGGCTACGACCTCCAGGTGCTGGCCTTCGGCAACGAGCCCCTTCCCGTGGCCCTCGGCGGCCTCATGGGCCAGAAGGTCGCCTGGGGCGATGGCCATCACGATGAGTTCAAGGAGCGGTTCGGCCACTCGGTCGGCATCGCCATCATGACCGAGGACCTGCCTGAAGAGCACAACATGGTCACCCTGGACCCCGAACTGACCGACAGCGACGGCATACCCGCGCCCAAGGTCAACTACACCGTCAGCGAGAATACCGCCAAGATGCTGGAGCACGGGGTCGCCCGGGCCACGGAAATCATGGAGGCCGCCGGGGCCAAAAAAGTGCTCTCCTCCAACCTGCGCCGCAACGCCGGCTGGCACCTGCTGGGCACGGCCCGCATGGGCGAAGACCCGGCCGGTTCGGTGGTCGACCGCTGGGGCCGGACCCACGATGTTTCCAACCTGTTCATCATCGACGGCAGCATCTTCACCACCGGCGCCTGCGTCAACCCCACCCCCACCATCCAGGCCCTGGCGCTGCGCACGGCCGACTACCTGAAGGGCGAGGGCGGGCAGGTGATCAAGTAGCTGTCAGCCATCAGCTTTCAGGGCTAGTGCTGTTATCACCCTGACCCCGACGGCAGTCAGGGGAAGGGTTTCTTTGGTTTCGGTCAGGCTTGGTACTCTGGCAACGGGATTCTTCCCCCGACTGGCGTCGGGGTCAGAATGACAGGGCTGGAGCACGGCCTAAGGCACGGCCCGTCCCGGCCATTGACACCTGAATCGGCCAGACTTAGGATAACCATGCCTGCCCCCGAACGCCGTATTGGGCCTAATTTGCCCTGTTCTGGGAGGCTGGGTCCGCAGCGAAAACTAACAACAGAAGGTGCACACCATGCCAGATGTCTACGGTATCGGCGATTTCCGCTACAACTTCGTTGAGAACTGGGCCAAGTTGCCCAGCGGCATGACCTTCAAAGAATGCCCCGGCGTCGCCATCGACTCAAAGGACAACGTATTCATCCTCACCCGCGGAGAGGAACCGATAATTGTTTTGGACCGGGACGGCAACTTCGTCCGGTCCTTCGGCAAAGGACATTTCAGCGAATCCCGGACCCACGGCCTGTACATCGCCCATGACGATTCCCTCCTCTGCGCCGACGACGGAATCCACACCATCCAGAAGTTCAGCCCCGACGGCGAGAAGCTGATGGAGATCGGCGAGAAGAACAATCCCGCTGCCCGCTGGAGCGGGGAGCCATTCAACCGGCCCACCTCCGCCGCCATCCACCCCGGAAACGGCGACATTTATGTGTCGGACGGCTACGGAAACTCCCGCATTCACGTCTACACCGGCGACGGCGAGTACAAGTTCTCCTGGGGCAGCCCCGGCATCGACGCCGGGCAATTCATCCGCCCTCACAACATCGCCATCGATAGCAACGCCAACGTCTACGTGGTGGACCGGGAGGCCCACCGGATTCAGATCTTCGACACCCAGGGCACGTTCGTCACCATGTGGAACAATATCCACCGTCCCGACTCCATGGCGCTCTGGGGCGAGCATATCTACATCGGCGAGTTGAACGGGATGAGCGGCGTGGACGACGCCCCCGGACTGGGACACCGGGTGTCAATCTTCGACCTCAAGGGTAACTTGGTCAGTCAATTCGGCGACAAAAACGAAGGGGAGGGCCCCGGACAGTTCATCGCCCCGCACGGCATCGCCGTCGACTCCCAGGGCTCCATCTACGTGGCCGAAGTCTCCTACACCATCCGGGGCCAGCACATGAGCCCAGCCAAGGAACTGCGGTCACTGTCCAAGTACACGTTGGCCAAGTAAGAGGTGTCAGCCACGATTCCATCGGGGCGATCAGCGCCGCAGTCACCCTGACCACCCACTGTCACGCTGAGCACCCAATGTAACCCTGGCCACCCAATGTCACCCTGAGTGAAGCGAAGGGTCTCATTGTAGCGGTAACGAGATTCTTCGCTACGCTCAGAATGACAAAAGTGGAGCACCACGCGACCCAACGTGCTGTCACGACCGGCGAATGTTACTTGGACGCCTCGCGACCCCGGATACCAATCGGAGGGCATCAACCTTGCCTGAATCGGGCGATACTACGACCGGCGATACGACCACTGTACGTTGGGACTCGGCCCTGGAGGCCATCGAGCGCTGTTATGAGTTGGGTTGGACCGACGGACTGCCGGTGGTCCCGCCTACGGAACAGCGCGTCGGGGAATTCATCGAGCGTTCCGGCCGACCTTCCGGAGAGGTGGTAGGCGAGATCCCGGAGCGCCGCCGCGAGATCACGGTGGGCAAGGTGGCCGCCAACGCGGTGATGGCCGGGTGCCTGCCCGAATACATGCCGGTGGTGCTCACCGCCACCGAAGCCATGTTGGAACCGGAGTTCAACCTGGTGGGGCCATCGTCTAGCATGGGCGGCTCCGCCATCTTGTCCATCGTGAACGGCCCGGTGACCAGAGAACTGAACATCAACTCGCGGAATAACCTGTTCGGTCCGGGGAACCGGGCCAACGCCACCATCGGCCGCGCCGTGCGTCTGATCCTGATGAACGCCTGCGCCGCCATCCCCGGCGTCTTCGACCGCAGCGTCATCGGTCATCCCGGCAAGTACACCTACTGCATCGCCGAGGCCGAAACCGAGACCCATTGGATTCCTCTGCACGTCGAACGGGGATTCTCGGCGGACCAGAGCACCGTAACGGTGTTCGCCGGCGAGTCGCCCCGGCAGATACGGGCCGTGGGGCATCCCGAGCCCATCCTGCACGCCATCGCGGACGTGGCATCCAGTCTCGGCAGCAACATGTCCACCTCCGGGTCCGTGGGCGACACCGGCATCGGAGTCCGGCAGGGGCAGATCGTGGTGACCATCGCGGGCAACGCCGTCCTTTGGAAGGACTGGACCAAAGCCCAGATCAGAGAATACATCCACGCCCGTACCCGGCGCTCGGTGGCCGATCTAAAGGCGGCCAGCGTGCTCGAAGGCGAGCCTGAACCGGGAGACGGGGAAACCATGGTCCCGCTCATCCCGGAACCCGACGACATCTTATTGGTGTTCGCTGGCGGCGAGGAGTCCAACATGTCCTCGGTGATCCCCAGTTGGGGACCCAAAGTCGCCTGCACCGCCGTGACCAAGGTGATCAGATAGCCAGGGAGACAAACAGCGTGCCCACGGCGAAGAAATATTCACTTAAAGGCCAACTGCTGTCAGGTTGCAACTGCGACTGGGGTTGCCCCTGCAATTTTGGGGCGGCCCCGTCTTACGGCAATTGCGAGGGGATTTACGTTTGGCATGTTGAGACCGGGCACTATGACGGGGTGGCGTTGGACGGCGTGACCTTCGGTCAATTTGGCCTGTTTCCGGAGGCCATACACCTGGGCAATGGGACACTTCTAGATGTGATTGACGAACGTCTGTCAGCCCCCCAGCGGACGGCGGTGGAAACGATCCTTCAGTATGTGCCGCCCTTTGGCGTATTCCACGACCTGTCTCCCCATTTCTTGGGATTCAGCTATGTACCCTTCGAGATTCACCTGGACGGGATCCGCAGCGGCATAAAGATTCCCGGAGTGCTGGACCTGCAATTGGGCCCCATGAAGAATCCGGTGACGGGCGAAGATGAACTGGCCACCCTCACCAAGCCCACCGGCTTCACATCCAAAATCCAGGAACTTTGCTCCACTGCCCGCTTCACGTTCGAAGTGGGCGGGCGTTCCTACGATTACAGCGGGAAATACGGCGAGTTCTGCCCCTTCGAGTATTCCGGCGATTAGTCTCCACTCCGTTGCTTTTTTTATCTGGGATTGCGACAATTCAAAGAGTTGCCCATCAAGCGCCCGTAACCGGCGCGGAGAGAGGGGACCAAATGGCCCAGAGCGAACACGTACTGGTAAACCCGGTCACCCAGCCCATCGTGGCCCCGTTCGACGGCGCGCCCCGGCTGGCCAGCCTGGCGGGCACCCGCCTGGGGATCATCGACGACAGCAAGCGCAACGCCGACGTTCTTCTGGAAGAGTTGGCGGAGGTCCTGAGGACGCGCTACGAGATAACCGAAGTCAAGTGGCACCGGAAGCCCAGCGCCTCCCGGCCCGCCGACCCAAAAGCCCTGAAGGAGCTGACCGAGCAGGTTGACTCGGTGATCATCGCGATCGGTGATTGAGGCTCCTGCAGCGCGTGCAGTGTGCACGACGGGATTCACGTGGAGAACGCCGGCATACCTTCGGCCACCATCTGCACCGACCGGTTTATTCCGACGGCGGAGGGCATGGCCAAGATGTGGGGAGCGCCCGATTACCCGACCATTTTCACCGAGCACCCCATCGAGAACCTGTCCCGGGAAGCCCTCCGCGCCAGGGCCGAGGAACTGGCCCCGATGGTGGTCCGGGTCTTGACCGGCGAGGGCTAAACCAGACCACCTTACTCCGTCACAACGGTCTAAGGCGTCATGCGAAGAATATCGAGCTTTGCGGATGATGAGCGTAGGGGCAGGTTTCCAACCTGCCCTTTTTCATTGCCACTGTGGTTGTCGAAGTAATACGACCGCCAGGGGCAGACGTGCCGGTACAAACAAGGATAGTGAGAGAAATTTCAGCACCGGGATTCGGAGCGGCCCACAAACACACTGGTTGCTACAGGCGTCTCTCATGAGTGTGAGGGCGGGTTGAAAACCCGCCCCTACTGAGACTACGCCGAATCAGAAGGAGCCTTTTCGTCTGGCCAAATGGAATTGGTTTCAGGTCAGTCTTTCTGGGTTCCGGCCTGCGCCGTAACGACGGGGTCGCCGCCGCCGGGAACTCCCCTAAAAATCCGGAGTAAGCTACTCCAACTCACGGCGTAGGTCCGGCGGCAGCAGATTGGGGATCGAGTCTTCAATCGGGTAGGTCTCGTTGCACGCGGCGCAGATGAGACTGCCGGTTATGACTTCATCACCCTCTTCCGCCTCCGAACGCAGTTCCAATTCGCCCTTGCATACCGGGCAGGCCAGTATCTCCATCAGGTCTTTCTTCATCGATGCTCCAATCCAGTAGTCCGCTCACGACACCAGCGCGTTTTCCAGCAGGCCGTCCAGCACGTCAGACAATCCTATCACCGCAACCCCGATCACCAAAAGGGCCGTTGTGCCGGTGAGACGCCCCCGCACCCGCTGCCAACGCGAGTTTCCCAACTCAGGTTCCTCGGGATAGCTGTCCCGGCGCATGAACCGGACCACGTAGAACATGTACAACGCCAGGACTATTTTCACCACCAACACGGCCACGTAGGGGCTGGTTACAGCGTCCTCGGTCAGCCTTGAAACCGTCAGGATGACTCCGGTGAGCAGCAACACGGCGATGGCGGTGCTGACCAAGCCCCGGAACTCGACACCGATCTCCCGGGTTGTCGCGGCGGGCAGCCCCTGGGCCCTTTGAATGGCCGGGCGCAGCACCATCAGGTAGAAGATGCCGCCGCCGACCCACGCCACGGCGGCCAAGGCGTGTCCCCAGCGGATGGCCAGCAAGATCCAGTCTAAGACGTTCATGGGACGGCTTGGGACGGCGTTTGGCCACCGCAGCGGGCCCCTATGACGCCGGGTCTCCGATCAGCGCCCGGACCTGCCGGAGGATCTCCTCCGGCTTCAGAGTGCTGATATGGGTCGCGACGATTTTGCCGTCCATGTCGATGAAATAAGTCTTGGGAAAATACTCCAACTCGTAGGCCTCGGCGATACGGCCCAGACGGTCGGTGGCGAAGCTGAAGGTCAGGCCCAGTTCGTCCACGAAGTCCCGGGCGTCCTGCTCGGAATCGAATCCCTGAGGGACGTAGAGACCTAAGAACCGCACCGGACTATCCTTAAGCTCCTGCCAGGCCGCCTCGAAGGCGGGCATCTCCGCGCGGCAAGGAGGACAACTGGGATACCAAAAATTTAGCACGACCGCTTGGCTCTCGGTTTCCTGGGACAACCGGAAGGTCGCGCCGTCGAATTGGACCACTTCGAAGTCCTGGGCGCTCCGTGCCGTGCCGCCGCAAGCCATCAAGAAGACGATGCCCGCGCCAGCCAACAAGATGAGGAGATGACGCCGTAAAAAGGGGTTCGCAGCGGAAGGAAGAGTGACGGGTACTGGTTCCATATGGCGTTGCAGCCATTCTATCGGCGGCTCCTAGCCCGGTCAATCGAAACCCGGGGTGGTTACCGCCCCTTGACTAAGCGCGGCCAGGCATTAAAATCGGCGCAAGCAGATCCACTATTTAAGTACCGGAGGCAGCGCGATGCGTCTGGAGAACAAGGTGGTCCTGATCAGCGGCGGCGCCAAGGGGATGGGTGCCGTTGAAGCCAAACTTTTCGCCAAGGAGGGCGCCAAGATAGTCATCGGCGACCTGCTGGAGGAAGAGGGGAAGCGGGTTGAAGCCGAGATCAACGAGACCGGCGGCGAGTGCCTCTTCGTGCCCTTGGACGTGACCGATGAAGACCAATGGGAGCAGGCCGTGGCCGCCGCCGTCGGCCGCTTCGGCAAGCTGGACGTTCTGGTGAACAACGCGGGCATCTACATTAGCCACCCGGTGGAGGACACGACCTCCGACGAATGGGACCAGGTGATGAACGTCAATGCCAAGGGCGTCTTCCTGGGCGCCAAACACTCCATACCGGCCATGCGGAAAGCCGGAGGCGGCTCGATCATCAATATCTCTTCGGTGGCCGGACTGGTGGGCAACCCCTTCTCTTCAGCCTACAACGCGTCCAAGGGCGCGGTGCGGCTGTTCACCAAGTCCACGGCCATCCAATATGCCTCGGAGGGCATCCGCTCCAACTCCATCCACCCCGGCGTCATCGAGACCGACATGACCGCCGAGGCCATCGCCAACGCCCGGTTCAAGACGGAGCGGTTGGACCCCACTCCTCTGTCCCGGTTGGGCCAGCCGGAGGACGTGGCCTACGGGGCGCTGTACCTGGCATCTGATGAATCGTCCTTCGTCACCGGTGCCGAGTTGGTCATCGACGGTGGCTGGACCGCCCAATAGCCGGGCCAATCAGACCAGATGAGGAGAGAACGCCATGCGTCTGGAGAATAAGGTGGCGCTGATCAGCGGCGGCGCCCGGGGGATGGGCGCGGTGGAGGCCAAGCTATTCGCCACGGAGGGCGCCAAGGTCGTCATCGGAGACGTGCTGGAGGATGAGGGCCGCAAGGTGGAGGCCGAGATCAACGAGACGGGCGGCGAGTGCGTGTTCGTGCCCCTGGACGTGACCAACGAAGACGCCTGGCAGCGGGCGGTCAGCGTAGCCGTCTCCCGCTTCGGCAAGCTGGATATCCTGGTCAACAACGCCGGCATCTACCGCGCGCACGTCGTGCTCGAAACCACCTCCGCCGAGTGGGACCAGGTGATGGACATCAATGCCAAGGGGGTGTTCTTGGGCACCAAATACGCCATACCGGAGATGCGTAAAGCCGGGGGCGGGTCCATCGTAAATATCTCGTCGGTGGCCGGTCTGGTGGGAAGCAAAGAGACGACAGCTTACACGGCATCAAAGGGCGCCGTGCGGTTGCTGACCAAGTCGACGGCCATCCAGTACGCCTCAGACGGCATCCGGGCCAACTCGATCCATCCCGGCACCATCGAGACCCCCATGACCGAGGGGCTGTTGGCCGACGTGGCCCACCGGGAAGACCGGATGAACCGGACACCCATCGGACGGCTGGGAAGGCCGGAAGACGTGGCCTACGGCGCCCTGTATCTGGCCTCGGACGAAGCGTCCTTTGTAACCGGCTCCGAGTTGGTCATCGACGGCGGCCGCACCGCCCAGTAGCAATCAGCACTCAGCACTCAGCACTCAGCGGTCAGCAGAAGTATTGTCCCAGAGAGGCCGCCCCCATCCTAACCTTCCCCCGGCGCGGGGGAAGGAATTGTTCTCCCACAAGTAAGGGGGTTGGAATTGTCCTCTCCCCCTCGCAAGGGGGAGAGTTAGAGAGGGGGCAAACACCCGTATAAGTCCACTTGTCACCGTAAGAAAAAGTCCCGGCAGCAACTGCCGGGACTTTATTATCGTTGGCTGGGACTGACCTAGCGGCCCATGGCGTAGCCGTCCCTTCTGGGATCGGCGCCGCCGTTGCGGCTTCCCCGCTCTGGGTCCACGTGGATGGCGCACAGGCAACCCATGCGCGGCGTAAAGTCGTCCCAGACCTCCACGTTGTGACCACGCTTGCGCAGGTCGGCGACCACGTCCGGGGCGATCCGCCCTTCCACTCCGACCAGGCCCGGGTTGTAGGCGTGGGGCCAGAAGGAATTTGGGAAGTTCCAAGTGGAGACGCGGGGCGCTTCGATGGCCTGCTGCACTTCCATGCCGAACTCGGCCACGTTCAGGAATAACTGGACCATGGACTGGGGCTGCACGTCGCCCCCCGGCGTGCCGAAGGGCATCATCACCTTGCCGTCCTTCATGGCCAGGGCCGGGTTGGGGGTCAACCGGGGCCGTTTGCCCGGTTGCAGTGAGCTGGGATGGTTGTGGTCCAGCCAAGACTGGGAGCCACGGCCGGAGATGATGAATCCCAGACCCTTAACGATGGGGTTGTAGGCGATGGTGTCGCTGGGCGTGGCGGAGAAGGCGTTGCCCCAGCGGTCCACGACGGCGGTGTAACTGGTGTCGGCCGGGAGCCCGCCACCCACCGGCTCGGGCCGGGCCGGCTTGCCGTTGGGCGACTGCATCCCCTGGTGACGCCAGGGGTCGCCGGCCTCGGGCATCTGCCCGAAGGCCTTGCGGGGGTCGATCTGGGCCCGGCGTTCCTCGGCGAATGATTTGGACAGCAAGCCTTCCATGGGCACGTCCACGAAGTCCGGGTCGCCGTAGTAGCCGTCGCGGTCGCTGAAGGCCAGATTCAGCGCTTCCAGCAACGAGTGGATGTAATCTGCGCTGTTGTGACCCATACCCTTCAGGTCCATGCCTTCGAGGATCTGCAGGGCCTGGATGCTCACCGGGCCTTGGCACCATGGCCCGCAGGTGTATACGTCGATCCCCTTATAGGTGCCGTGGGCCGGGGCATCGACGCCAACGTGGAAGTCCGCCAGGTCCTCCATGGTCAGGAGGCCGCCGTTCTCCTGGTTGAATTTCACCATCTCCTGGGCGATGTCGCCCTTATAGAAGAAGTCACGGGCCGCCTGCAATGCGGCCTCCCGGCCCTGGGAGGCGTTCTCCCGCTCAATTTCGATCAGGCGCATGAAGCTGCGGGCCAGGTCCGTCTGCACCAGGGTCTCTCCGGTCTTGAGGCTTCTCCCTCCGGGGAAGAAGATTTCGGCGGTGGAGGGCCAGTTGGTTTGGCCGCTGGTCTCGTGGGTCAGGTCGTCGCCGGTCTTGGCCAAGGCCGAGGCCAAGGTTGATGGCACCGGGAAGCCGTGCTCCGCCAGTTCCATGGCCGGGGTGACCACCTGCTCAAAGGTCATGGTCCCGTAGAGTTTCAGGGCGGTCATCCAGGCGTCGGCCCCCGCCGGGGTCACCGTTCGGGGGATGCCGGGCGGCAGGTCGCCGCCGAATTTGGCCAGGTAATCATCGATGTTGGCGGCTTTGGGCCAACGTCCCAGGCCGCTGATGGAAACCGTCTCTTTCTTCTGGGCATCGTGGATGATGATGGGGGCCACGCCGCCAAAGTTGGTCCACTGGGGCAGCACCACGTTCAGGGTGATGCCGGCCGCCACGCCGGCGTCGGTGGCGTTCCCGCCCTGCTCCAGGATCCGGTAACCCGACGCGGTGGCCAGGTAATGCCCGGCCGATACCATGTGGGTTGACCCCGATACGGTGGGACGGTAGGTCTTGATTCCAATGGCCACGTTGCACCCCCTCGGTGACATCTGTTTGGTGGCAAGCGCCCGTGCCTGGAAATGACGGGCTCACCTTTGAGGGTATGATAAGGAGGGGCCAAAGGGGTGTCAACAAACGAACCGGGGATTAGCTCTCAGCTATTAGCGAAGGATTGTAATTCGAAAATCCCCCCAGGAGCCCCCTTTCGTAAAGGGGGTTGGGGGATTTCTGTATGTCCACCGCAGACTGAACTGTCTTACTGAACAGACTGACATCTGACGGCTGACAGCTTTCAAACGAACGGGCGACACGCTGGACACCGATCTCAGATGATAGTATGGGAGAAACGCCAAGGGGAGCCGGAATAAATGCTGGTCGAGGTGGAAGTCGCCGGCGGCGAGAACAGCCCGCTGGACCTGCACCGGATGTTCGATCTGTTGACCGAACCCATCGAGGTGGTGCGGGTGTACGCCACCAACCCGATGGGAGAGGACCTTTGGTGCCGCGTCACCGGTTGGAGTTCCCAAGGACCGTGCACGGCGATGTCGGCCCTGGCCGAGGATTCGGGAGAGGGTGTGGTGCTGCTGGTCTACGGCGGTGACCAAGGGCTCCGTTTGCAGCCCGCCGGGTCGGGTGACGAGTGGGACCTGGCCAACAACGCCCAATGGGGAGAGGCGTGCCTGATGCTGGCCAAGGGAACGCCGGTGGAATAGGGGAACCTAGAGAGCGGGCCCAGATATCTCCCTGATCAGGTTCGACAGGGCATCTTTGTAACGGGCCTCGTCCTCCCAGCCCCGGAAGTCCACCACCACTCCTTCCCGCAGACCCGAGCACAGGCGGTCCTCACGCTGGTAGAACACGTCGTCGGCGGCCACGGAGATCAAGGTTTCTCCCAACGCAAACCCCGATCCATTCATCAGGCTGCCGAAGTAACGGCTGGTGTGGGGATTCTCCAGGGACTCGGCGGTGCAGAGGAGCACCAGCCGGTCGTAGTAGACCGCTTTGTCCAGGGTGATCTCGCCGGACTGGAGCGACGCCTCATCATCGGCGGCGATGATCCAACTTGGCACCTGGGCCTCCGCAAGACCGGCCCTGACTTTGGCCGCGAACTCCCCGTCGCTCTCCGACCCCAGCAGCAATACCCGGGTGTAGGTTAGGCCCGCTGCTCTGATGGCGTCTTGGGCAGCGATCAACGGCGGGGCCACCCCGGCCCCCTCCAAGAATTTGACGGGCACCTGGCCTTTGGAGCGGGAGAGGGTGTCCAGGGAGATCATGCTGGGCCCGGAATGGCGCACGTCCTCAAGGCCGATGACCCGGGTCAGGTCGCAGTTGGCGAAGATCGTTACCCCGCAGACCGCCCGGCTCAGGCTGGTGCTGTCGAGCCTGGTCTTGATGATGGTGGCGCCCCGGAGGTCGGCCCCGGTCAGGTCGGCCATGTCCAGATTGGCGCCGATGAGCCGCGCGTCCCGGAGGTCGGCCCCGCTGAGATTGGCCCAGGAGAGGTCGGTTTGGGTGAGGTCGGTCCCCGAAAGGTCGGCCCTTTCCAAGTCGGCATACGAGAGGTTGGCGAAGGAGAGGTCGGCCCCTTTGAGGTCCGCCGCCTTCAGGGCGCTGTTGGACAGGTTGGTCCGGCCCAGGGTGCAGCCCGCCATGTTGGCCTCGTTAAGCTTGGCCCGGGACAGGTTGGAGCGCCACAGGTGGGCTCCCTGAAGGTTGGCCCCGGAGAGGTCGGCCAGGTGCAGGTCGGAACCGGTCAGGTCGGCCCCGCTGAGGTCGTCGTGGGACAGGTCGGCCCCCGACAACTTGGCCGCGCTCAACATGGCGCCCGACAGGTCGAGCGAAGGCCGCCCGTAGATGTATTCAGGAGTGAATGTCTCGCCTGCGGCCCGGTCTTCCAGCCGGTAGTCCAGATTGAAACGGGGCAACTGGGTGTTGGGCCTGCGCCACGTCGCCTCCCGCCACCGGGAGATGGCGCTGGGCCCGGACCTGGCCAGGGATACATGTTCGGGGTCCGCCAAAGGCGACTCCTGTGCCGGGCACGCCGCTTTCTGTGGGCGTGCCCTCTAGTTTCTCGTTGGCTGTCTACGGGTTTTGGCCGATCGCGCCCAGGGAGAAATCTTCGGCCAGGCGCAAAGGTTGCCAAATGGGCCCGAATCGGAGCGGCCACAGTATAGCACGCCCTGAGCCTGATTCCGTGGCCGGACGGGGCGCCGTCAGGGCCTTATTGCACCACCTGGCGGCGCATCAGATCGGCCACCGCCGCCGAATCGAATCCCAGTTGTTCCAGGACCTCTGACGTGTGCTGGCCGGTGACCGAGCCAAGGTACCGGACCTCGCCGGGGGTCTCCGATAGATGGATGGACGTCGCCACCTGGCGCAGCTTGCCTCCTGGGATGTCCGGGATGTCTGGGGCTTCCACTTCCACCACCATGCCCCGCTGCTGGGCGTGAGGGTCGTCCAGGGCCTCTTCCAGAGAGTAGACCTTGCCCACCGAGATATTCTGGTCCTTCAGCGTCTCGAACCACTCGTCCCTGGTCTTAGTCAGGAAGGCCTCCGCCAGCGCCTGCTCCACCTCAGCCTTTTTTTCGCCGGTGGCTTCTTGGTGGGGCAGAAGGTCTTCCCGCTCCAACGCCCGGCACAGGTTCTCCCAGAACCAGGGCTCGATGGCGGCGATGGAGAAGTATCCGCCGTCCTTGGTTTGGTAGACGTTGTAATAGGGCGCGCCGCCGTTCAGCCGGTTGCCGCCCCGCTCCGCGGAGACGCCCCTGGAGAGCAGGTCGGAGACCAGGCCCGAAAGCATGTACAGCACGCCCTCGCTCATTGCGATGTCCACGTATTGGCCCTGGCCGGTCTTTTCCCGGGCCATCAGGGCCGAGAGGATGCCGACGGCGCCGCACAGGCCGCCCCCGGCGTAGTCGGCGATGAGGTTCAACGGGATGGCGGGCCTGCCGCCCTCGGGACCGATCAGGCCCAGCGCGCCGGCGAAGGAGATGTAGTTTATGTCATGTCCAGCCATCTGGGAGTACGGGCCGTCCTGGCCGTAACCGGAGACCGAGCAGTAGACCGCCCGAGGGTTGATGGCGCGGACCGTCTCGTACCCAGCGCCCAGCCGGTCCATGACGCCGGGCCTGAACCCCTCGACCACCACGTCGGCCGTCTCAGCCAGCTTGTGGAATATCTTCTGGGCTTCGGGCTCCTTCAGGTTAAGGGCGATGCTGCGCTTGTTCCGTTGCAGGGCGTTGAACGCGGCGTGACGGCGCTCGTCTTCCAAACCGTCGATGCCGGCGACAATCTTTTCGTATGCCGAGCGGGCTTCGTCCATGGGCCTCTCGATCATCAATACTTCGGCGCCCAGGTCGGCCAGCACCATGGTGCAAAACATGCCCGGCGCGTTGCGGCAGAAGTCCAGTACCTTGATCCCTTCCAGCGCTAACATATTCCCCCTATCAGCCATTAATATCTGAGTCCGATTATAGCCGACCAACCCTCACCGCCTACATCGGCGGCTAATTAGCCGGCATGTGGTGCAACCAGGACCCACTGCATCTATAATCCCTGTGCCCCATCCGCCGGTGGCGGCCGGCCGGGGCTTGCCTGGGTTTTAAACAGAAAATCGCTGCAAGAACAGGAGGCGGGAATGGACCTGGAGCTGCAAGGCAGAGTAGCAATGATCACCGGGGGCAGTCACGGGCTGGGCAAGCAGGCGGCGGACTCCCTGGCCAGGGAGGGATGCAAGGTGTCGATCTGCGCGCGGGGCAAGGAGCAACTGGACGAAACGGCCGCCGAGTTCAAGTCCAAGGGATACGAGGTCCTGGCCGTGCAGGCCGACGTCATGAAGAAAGAGGACCTCAAAAGGTTCCACGAAGAGACGGTTAGAACCCTGGGCGAAGCCGACATCCTGGTGAACAACGCCGGCGGGCGAAAGGGCACCACGGACTTCCAGGAGACCGGTGTGGAGGCCTTCCGGGAGGGGATGGAGTTCAACCTGATGGCCCCCGTTGAGTTGATCGCCCTGGTGTTGCCTCACATGCGGGAGCAGCGCTGGGGCCGGATCATCAGCGTCTCGTCGATCTACGGCCGGGAGTACGGCGGCTCCGTCGATTACATGACCGGGAAAGCGGCCCTGATCGCCTTCTCCAAGCACCTGGCGCTGAACCTAATGAAGGAGAATGTGTTGGTCAACTGTATCGCCCCCGGCTCCATCGACTTCCCCGGCAGCACTTGGGACCGGTTCCAGAAGAACAGCACCCCGGAGCAGGTGAAGGAATTCATCGACCGCAACCTGCCCGCCGGAAAGTTCGGCTGGCCCGAGCCCATCGGCGACACCATCGCCTTCCTGGCCTCGGAGAGGGCCAACCTGATCACCGGCACCTGCCTGAACGTGGACGGCGGCCAGTCCCGGTCCCTGCTTTAGGGGACCTCTTCACACTCCAGAGTTGCAAAAGTTCTCTCCCCCTCGCAAGGGGGAGAGTTAGAGTCGGGGCGATGGCTGCGTCGAGGTCTTGTTCCAGACAACCAACCCCCATATTGACCTTCCCATTGGGAGGGGTGTTGCCCAAAAACCAGGCAAAAATGTATTGTTTTGGGCCAAGCGAGTCTTTTGCCTTAATACTCCAGAACATCAGGGCTGTTGGAAATTCCGATCGCACACAATGACCGGTTTTTGATTTAGGAAGGATCGTCTATTATGGTACTCACGATTCCGCGGTTAGTAATAATCGCTTAACCACAGTAGTGTGTACTTGGATTACCTGCTACTCTATAATGTCGCAATAATTGAGAACCGGCTAGCTAGACAATTATGAGCCACTGGGCGGATATTCGATTTGTTACAGGACTCGTGTTGAGTGCCAGAGTTGCTCTTCAAGCACGGCAAATTTCACGTATCGACAAAGAACTTCAGCAAATCGAATCCAAATGGCCGAATAAGCCCGTCGATCTTTTGGGCGGGCAGGAGGTCGATGGGAACGTAAGGACACGGCATTTATATGTTGAGCGAACGGAGGACGATGAAAGGAATTTCCTAGAATTCGAGTTGGCATTTTTCCAAGACATCGACGCTCGAATACCGTCGAGACGCAAGGCCCGAAACCGGCGGGATTCGGATGCTATAGATGCGACACTAGCCTCATTTAATCGAATATCTAACAAAATCCATATTCATTGTCGCCAATTGACATGGCTGTTTCCGGCGGGGGGATTCAATACGATAATCACACTGCCTTTCATGACTCTTAGCTTGCCCGATTTCCCATTCGACCAAATCTCGGGAGTGCGGTTCAACTCTTCATCCGAACAACAAAGCATAATTTTGGACAGGTTGGGCGATGGAACTCTCGTCGTCACCGCAGCTTTTGCATACTATGATGTAATCGTCCCAAACCTTGTTGAAAAATCCCTCGAATTCGCAAAAACGCTTATTGGCCCACTTGTCACAGAGCGTCAGGAACATGACAGCGATGCAAACTAGAATTGGACACAGTAGAACGCTCAGAGAACGTCATCAAATTGCCCGCTCTCGTGTCAGCAGACAGTATGAACTCGGACTACCCGGCTGGAATCCGAGCGTAGCGTCAGAAACGACACAATTTGCGGAAGCGTATGACTATGAAGATGAAGTCATAGATCAGTTGGCTAGATTACCTTCCGGAGAGGTTGTCCGCTTATTGATTGCCAAGCTTCGCAACCCCGAATTAAGGGAACTGGCCCAGGGCATTATTATCGATGTCTCCAACGCAGCCAGAGAGAGAGATAACCTGGGAACCATGAGAGTAATCAATAGTTGGATGGCGACGGCCGCAGAGCCACTCGCTTCCCGAAGAAAAATACGTCACGTTCTAGCGGCTCGCGAACGTGGAAAGACCCGACGCGCAGAGCAATTAAAGTGACCTCCCGCTATCAAGGCGGAATGTACGAGGTTGAGTTGGATCGGCGCGTACGTAAGTTTTTGAAGGCTCATCCGGATTGGTCCGATAGGGTTCTGAAAATATCGGCTGAAATCGCAATTCGTCCTTACGTCGGACCCAAAATTGACCACATGAAAGGGCGCTACCATTGTAGTCACCGCTGGGCAGAAGGCTCATTTAGATTTCTTTACGATATCGATGACCAAACTCGGACAATCTATTTGTTCGACGCAGGACCCCGCGGAGACATTTACGGCAATCGTTAGTATAGAAGCCGACTTCGATTCCATAATTGCTTCCCGAATCAGGAGGGTTAAGATTGAAACGCCTCCATGCGGGTCTGACCGGCGTATGATGGCCTTGCGTTAAAATCCGGCAACACTGAATTATTTTGGAACAACCGTCCTGCGAGAATGAAGGGCTGTTCCTTGGCTTGAGTGGGTGAACTTAATCCCCGCTGATCTCTCCCAGGAACTGACGCCAGGCTAACACGCACTGCTCCGGCGCCGAGTGCTGCACGTAGCCGCTGGTGCCGGGGATGGCCACCAGCCGCCCATTGGCCAGTTTCTCCGCGAAGGCCGTGGTGCGGTCGGGATTGTCCTTGGCGTTCTGCTCCGAGGCCAACACCAAGGTGGGCGTCTTGATCTGGGGCAGGATGCCGGTCAGGTCCTGGGTGGCCAGGTAGGCCAGGGTCTCCAGCACCACCCTCTGGGACGTCTGTGACATCTGATCGATGTACCACTGATGGTGGGCCGGGTCCGACTTTCCCGGCTCCAGCCTCCGCCCGGCGGTCTTCCGCACCCAGGCCGCCACGCCCTCTTCGCTCACCAGTTTGTGGGACTCTTTGTAGGTGTCTATCCCAACGAACTTGTAGGGCGAGGTGCAGGTGGTTAGGGTGTGCAGCCGCTCCGGATGATCGTAGGCGAACTGCAACGCGATGGTCCCCCCGACGGTCTCGCCGATTAGGTGCACCTTGTCCAGTTCCAGCAGGTCCAGCAGCCGCAGCAGGTCGGTGCCAAAGTTGCTCAGCGACCAGTCGTATCCTTCCGGCGGGACGGTGGATTGTCCGAAGCCACGGGCGTCCAGCCGCACCACCCGGTACTGACGGGCCAACAGCGGCACCCAGGCGTACCACAGCTTGGTATTCTTGGCGTTGCCGTGGTGGAGCACTACCGTCTCGGGCTGGCGCCACGGGTCGGAGAAGTTATCGTCCTCGTAGTACATCTCCAGCGTGTCGTCGATCTTGGCGAATGGCATGACTTTTCTCCTCTAACTGCCGTGCCTGGATGCCATGGTTGCGTGCGCTAGTCAGTCAGGGGAATGGCTACGGAGACCCGGACCTTGTCGCCATAGACCGCCGTGGTGTGACCACGGCCGGTAAGGTCGTCGGCCAGCAGCACGTCCCCCGCGCCGAAGACCCGTTTGGTGCCGTCGCCCAGGCCGACCTCAACCTGGCCTTCCAAAGTGATCACGTACTGGCGGCGCGGGGCCGGGTGCCAGTCGATGAAATTTCCCGGTTGGTAGCGGCGGAAATGAATGTTCTCGGCGTTCTCGACCGCCGTCCGCTCTGCTGCGGCTACCTTCTCGTAGGGCAGGTCTATTTCTTCAAAATGGGACTCGCCGTCGTCTCCGGTGTAGATGCGGACAACTTGCATTGGGGCCTCCGTGCTTAATCCGTACTCCAGGAGAGGGCTTGGGGTAACTGGGGCATCATAACCGCAGGCGTGGCAGGCGTCAATTTAGCTGTCAGCTTTTGGAGGCGTTTGACTGGCCGGCCGGGGTTGTTGACGAAGAACGGTGGTGGGGTGTTGCACACCTGCACGAGCCACTGGCCAACTACAGGAGTTAGGGATGCGGCTCGTGTCGGAGCGGATGCTGTCCCGGCGGGAGATACGGCCATTCTTAGGCCAGGCGCACCTTTTTGGTGAAGTCGTAGTCTGGGGCGATGTCGGACTGGAAACGCCACACCACCCGTTCCTTGGAGAATTCCCCGGCGTGCACCCGCTCCATGAACTTCAGGATCATCGACCAGGCCTGTTCCGATTCCTTGGGACGGTAGCGGCCCGGCATCGTCGAATTCATCCAGCCATGGGGCATGCCGGAAAACAGGGTGAACTCGTAGGTCTTTCGCTTGGATTCCAGGGCGTCTCTCAAGCGGCGCATGTCCTCCACCGAGACCACAGAGTCGTCCTCTCCCCAGATCCCCAGGATCGGCGCTTGAACCCTTCCCAGGATCGACTCGTAAGACTCGGGCCGGTACTCGTCAACTTCCCATACCCTGGCTTGTGCTCCGCCGTAGACTACGATATTGGCTGCCAGTTCGTGGCGCACGCTGTTCAGGACCAGCGGATAATCGCCGCTCTGGCAAACTCCCATGGCGGAAATACGGTCGGGGTCAACTTGGTGATGGGCCAGCAGGTAATCCAGGCTGTCGCCCATGTATGACCTGATGTCCTCGTCGGAAATGCTCACCCTAATGTCGCCTCGGCTCAGGGCCTCTTTATCCCCGTCCCACCGGGAAAACATGTCGGGCGCCAGGCCGACATAGCCGTGAGCGGCAAACTTGGCCACCAGGTCCAGGGTGTGTTGCACCAGTCCGTACCTCTCGTGTCCCAGGACCACGGCGCCAAAGGGACCAGGCTGGTTTTCCGGTATGGCAAGAAACCCTTGGACCCTGTCGCCGTAGCTAATCATGGAGGTCACGGCGCCGGGATAGGGGGTTTGCTGACCACTCCGGGAATGCTGGCTACTCATGGAAGCCTTCTTATGTCTCGGAGATCGCTTCGGGCAGCGTTTCGGCGGAAGTGTACGTTCTCGGCGTTGTCGACCGCAGTCCGTTCCGCCGCGGCAACTTTTTCGTAGGGCAGGTCTATTTCTCCAAAATGGGACTCGCCGTCGTCTCCGGTGTAGATGCGAACAACTTGCATGGGGCCTCCGGGCGTCAGAAGGGGGTTGGGGTGACTGGGGCATCATAACTTCAGGCTTGTTAGGCGTCAATTTAGCTGTCAGCTATCAGTAGTCAGCGACCGTCCGGTGGGGCAGATGTCCAGAAGACAACAACCTTCGCAGTGAGGCGTTTTGCCGCAGGCCTCTTTGGCGTGCCGGTCCCACAAGGCGTGGAACTCATTGAACAGCCGGGCATCTTGGGTCAGGTTGTCATCGTGGGGGAGGTTGTCATGAAAGACGGCCTGATAATCGCCGTACTTGGGGCGGGCAGCGTCAGGGGCGATCCCCATGCGGTCCATTATCCGCCGGGTGTAGGAGTCGATCACGAACGAAGGCTTGCCCGCGGCATAAACGATGATGTCGTCGGCGGTCTCCTCCCCGATTCCGTGGATGGATAGCAGCTCCTCGCGGAGCGGACCAGTGGGCTGGGACAAGAAACGGTCCAGGTCTCCCTGGTGGTTTAAGGTCACGTGGGCGGCGAAGGCCTTCAACTTCCGGGCCTTGGCGTTGAAGTACCCTGACGAGCGCACCAAATTCGCCAGTTCCGCTTCCGGGAGTTGGTGCACGGCTTCCAGGGACCAACAGCCGGCGGCCCGCATGTTGGCCAGGGCCATCTCCACGTTGGTCCACGCCGCCGACTGGGTCAAGATGGCCCCGGCGATGATCTCGAAGGGACCTTCTCCGGGCCACCAGTGTTGGGGCCCGTAGGCAACTTGGAAGCGGTGGTAGACGTCCATGAGCCTGGCGGCCATGGGAGTTTCTTTAGCCATTGCCCACCGCTTCGGCATAGGGCCGGATGGGAAGGGCCTGGTCCAGCCGGAGCATCCGTTCGGTCACTTGGCAGTTGTAGGCGTAGGCTTCGACCCCCGCCGCCACAGCGGACTGAAAGGCCTGGGCCAGCGCGGGATCGGCCGGGTCATTGGTGGCAAACGCGCTGGCGTCGGGTCTTTGAATCACGAAGATCACCGCAGCCCGGTGGCCGGCTTCAAGTACAGCCTCAAGGGTGCGGAGGTGTTTGGCTCCCCGGACCGTGGGGGAGTCCGGAAACAGGCCAACACCATTCTCCACCAGGGTTACCGACTTGGCCTCGATGTAGCATCTGCCCGGCGGGCCTTCGAGCATCAGGTCCAAGCGGCTGTCGCCAAAGGTAACCTCCCGGCGTATCTCGGGGTAACCAGCGAATTGTTCCAGATGCCCGTTGGCCACGCCCTCGGCGACCAGCGCGTTGGGCATCCGGGCGTCCGCGGAGGCTAACGCATGACCCATGTCCACCAGGGCCAGGTCAAACTTGGTCTTGCGGTTCTTATTGGAGTCCGGGGAAACCGGACGGACCAAGACCCGGCAGCCGGGCACAAACAGCTCCTTCATGCGGCCCGAGTTGGCTACGTGCACCCCCACCTCCCGACCGTCCAACTCGACCATGGCCAGGAAGCGGTTGACCCGCTCCAGAAATCTGCCCTCGACCAAGTCGGCGCCCAGGTCCAATCCCGTCCTCCTGTATCTAGCCCCGTTATGGTAACAACCCGGTTTGGCCTCTAGCAACATGGGAGCACATTGCGCGGCCGGGCGCCGGCGGGGCCGGGCGTGGGTTCGTGTATACTTTTTGCACCCGGCGGCCACGGCCATCTTTGGGACCGAGGCGGAACAGGGAGGATGATGAGCGGCTTTACCGACCGGTTGGAACAGGCATCGAAAGCAACGAAAAGCCTGGTCTGCGTGGGGTTGGACCCCGACCCAGCCAGGATGCCCGTATCCAGCGTTTACGAGTTCAACCGGGCCATCGTGGACGCCACCGCCGGGCTGGTCTGCGCCTACAAACCCAACCTGGCCTTCTATGAAGCGTTGGGTCTGCCCGGCCTGCAGGACCTGGAAAAAACGGTCGCCCATATCCGGAGGGCCGCGCCGGAGGCAATCATCATCGGCGACGCCAAACGGGGGGACATCGGCCCCTCCGCCCAGGCCTACGCCAAGGCCCTATTCGAGGTGTGGGGATTCGACGCTGTCACGGTCAACGCCTGGGGCGGCCGGGACACCGTGACTCCTTTCCTGGAAGACGAGTCCAAAGGGGTGTTCGTCTGGTGCCGGGGCTCCAATCCCGGCGCAGCCGATTTCCAAGATGTACTGACAGTGACGGAGGAGGGGCCTGTGCCCCTCTACCAGAACATGGCCAGGGCATGCCGGGAGTGGGACACGAAGGGGAACCTGGGTTTGGTGGTGGGCGCGACAGCGCCGGAGCAGTTGCGGGAGGTCCGTGCGGCCTGTCCCGCCATGCCCTTCCTGATCCCGGGGGTTGGCGCTCAGGGCGGCGATTTGGAAGCTGCCGTGCGGCTGGGCACCGACAGCCGGGGCCGGGCCGCGCTGATCAACTCTTCCCGGGGGATCATCTACGCTTCCAACGGGACCGATTTTGCCAAAGCCGCGGCCCGCGAAGCGGACAAACTCAGGGAAAGCATCAACCATGTGCTTGAGGCTGATGGAAAGGGATGGTCCTAGAGCTGAAGATTGGCGACGTGCTGCGGATGAAGAAACCCCACCCCTGTGGCGGGTCGCTCTGGATTGTCACCAGACTCGGCGCCGACATCGGTATGACCTGCCGGGAATGCGGACGGTACGTGCTGCTGGCCAGGTCTCAGTTGGCGCGGCGTCTGAAGCAGGTCTTGCCAACTGCCATCGTCCCACCGGACAGTCTCCCGCCGGACGGTCTTCCGAACAAGAGGGCCTAGCGGGCTAGTCGTCCTTGGAGCCCACTTCGGCGAGCCCAGTCTTTTTCTCGTTTTCTTCGTCCCACGACCACAGCTCGGCGTGAAAGCCCCGGATCTGCTCGGACATCGTCTCGACGAAATTACGGACCGCCTGTCCAGCGAACTTGCCCTTCAGGGTGCAGACGCCGATGACCGAACTGGGGAACAGGTGGTCGAGGCGGACAACCCCGAACCGGTGGTGGTCGTCGGCATGCAGGGTAAAGTCGTTTCCGATCCCGATTCCCATGCCGATCTCAACGTAGCGTTTCATGGACTCGGTATCGTCCAGGGCCAGCACCACGTCGGCCGTCAGCCCACGGCTCTTGAAAGCCTGCTCCACCCTTTGGCGCAACAGGCTCTCCGGGGCCGGCAAGATCAGCGGCCAGGAGGCGATGTCCTCGAGTTTGATGGGAAGGCCGTGTAACAGCTCGTGTCCGGGAGGAGTCAACAGGACAGTGTTGTACGTAAAGAGCTCTTTGAACACCAGCGACGCATCGTCGGCCGGGGGTGAGGAGCAGAATGCCAGGTCGATCTCACCGGAACGGACTAATTGAATCAGGGGGTTATAGGACCGGGCAAGCAACCGGATGCGGACGTCCGGGTAAGCATCCCGAAACCTCTGGATGCCTTTGGGCAGGTGATGGGTCACCAGGTCGGGGTAGGCGCCGACCACGAAGGAACCCCGCCGTTCGGAGTAGTCCATCTGGGTCTTCAGCGCATCGACTGATGTGACCACCGGGGTCACCAGTTCCAGAAGGGTAATCCCCTCGGAGGTCAACTGGATCGGACGCTTGATGCGGTCAAAGAGGGTGATTCCGAACTCATCTTCCAATTTCCGAAGGTGGGTCGTTACAGTCGGCTGGCCCAGTTCAAGGGTCCTTGCCGCCTTGGAAACGCTGCGCACCCTGGCAACGTGGTAAAAGCTGATGAGTTCCCTAAGTTCCATTCATTCCCCCTTTGAGCACCACCAATCATCCAATATAATATATCATATACTATCCCTTGACAAAATAAGTTGCCGATTCGAAAATGTACCCGCCCATTGGCCTGTTTTGGGTATCGTTGCGTCTAATCTCACGGAAAAAGACCGGCAAAACCCCAGGGTTTTCCACTAAGAGAATGGTATGCCCTATGTAATCACCGAACCCTGTTCTGGAGTTAAAGACGCCTCCTGCGTGGAGGTCTGCCCCGTTGATTGCATCGCCACCACCGACCAAGAGGCGATGTTTTACATCGACCCCGCCGTCTGCATCGACTGTACCTATTGCGTATCGGTATGTCCGGTCAACGCGATCTTCGACGAATTCACCGTGCCCTCGGAATGGCGTCACTTCATCGGCAAGAACCGGGAGTTCTACAAATAGGCCCGAAATAGCCCTGCCCGCGGTTTTTGCGCCTCTCCGACCGGCTGCTCCCCATATAGCCTGGGCCATCCTTTGGACGTATACTAGCCACCACCAATCGGCCAACTGCGGATCCGAGCCTAGGCCGACGGCGGAGGTACTCAGCGATGACCCTTTTCCTTAAGGACGAAGACGTGGCCCAGTGCGTGACCATGGACGCCATGCTTGAGGCCATAGAGTCCATGCAGCGCCAGTACGGCGACGGCCAAGCCCACAACATGACCCGCCGCAAGATCATCGCCGAAAGCGGCATGTTGGCGGTGATGGGCGGCGGCCTCTTTCACCAGGGGTTGCTGGGGGTCAAGACCTACACAGTGGTCAAGGGGTCGTATTCGTTCCAAGTCAGCCTCTACGACGCCAACACCGGCGAACTCCTCTGTTACACCCAGGCCAACCGCCTGGGCCAGCTGCGCACCGGGGCGACCACCGGCGTAGCGGTAAAGCACCTAGCCAACCCCGGAGAGGCCACCGTGGGAATCATCGGCACCGGGGGCCAGGCCCCAACCCAACTTGAGGCCGTCTCCAAGGTCAGGGGCATCAAGAAGATCAAGGCCTTCAGCCGCACTCAGGAGCGCCGGGAGGAGTTCGCCCGCAGGATGACCGACGCCATGGGCGTTGAGGTCTCCGCCGCCGCCACCAACGAAGAGGCGGTGCGAGACTGCGACATAATTGTTTGCGTCGCCGCCAACATGGAGCCGGTGGTCCAGGGGGCCTGGCTCAAGGACGGCAGCACTGTGATCGGGGCCGGACCCACCACCTGGCGCGCCCGGGAGGTCGATGAAGCCACCATCGCCCGCGCCGGAAAGCTGATCGTGGACTCAACAGAACAGGCCACGATCGAGGCCGGCGACCTCTGCAGCGCGGTGGACAAGGGGATCATTCAGTGGAGCAAGGTACACGAACTTAGGCACGTTGTGTCTGGGGCGGTGACCGGCCGGGACAGCGAAGACCAAGTGGTCTACGCCAAGATCATGGGGACCGGGGTGGCCGACGTCGCCGCCGCCAAGTTGGCCTACGATTCGGCCAAAGCCAACGGCCTGGGCACGGAGATGGACTGGTAGCGGGCGCGGCCGCAAATCTTTGACATATTTATGTCACACGTCCATACTGGTGATGTATGAGGACCACCATTCGAATCAACGACCAGTTGCTCCGGGACGCCAAAGCCCATGCGGCACGGCTCGGCTGCAGCTTGACCTCACTCATCGAAGACAGTCTAAGACAAGCGTTGTCTCGCCAGCCGGCTAACCCAAGGCGAGGCCGGGTCAAGTTGAACACATTCCTAGGCCGTGGACTTAGGCCCGGGGTGGACTTGGACAACTCCGCGAAGTTACTCGATATCCTAGAGTCGGCAGATGGACCTGATCGACGTTAACGTCTTGGTCTACGCTCACCGGCAAGACTCCCCGGACCACGATGCCCACCGGCAATGGCTGGAGGACGTAATCAATGGCGACCAGGCGTTTGGCATTTCAGACCACGTATTAGCCGGGTTTCTGCGGGTTGTCACTCACCCTTCCGTTTTCGATCCTCCCAGCGGCTTGGAAGAAGCGTTGGGGTTCGCCATCCAACTGAGAGACCGGCCCAACGCGGTGAATGTCCGGCCAGGGCCCCGTCATTGGCAAATATTCACCCGGTTGTGCCGAGAGTCCGGCGCCAAGGGCAATCTAATACCAGACGCCTTTCTTGCGGCTTTGGCTATCGAGTCCGGCAGCGAATGGGTAACGACAGATCAGGACTACAGCCGGTTCAATGGACTCAGATGGCGTCACCCGCTTCGAGGTTAGCGGGCCTGGGCACGGAGATGGACTGGTAGGGCTTAACCGGCGTGTAGGTATTCGTCGATGGTCGCAACGTCGTAGGCCGCCGGTTCGACGGACAGGCTCTCGGCCGCCGCCCTGGCGGTGTCCAGAGAGGTGAAGCAGGGTATGTGCTTCTCCACCGCCGCCCTCCGGATGTAGAACCCGTCCCGCATGACCTCCGGCGCGCCGGAGATGGTGTTGATCACCGCACTCACGCTGCCGTCTTCGATCACGTCCACCACGTTTGGGTGACCCTCGCTGAGCTTCTTGGTGGTCATGTTCACCGGCAGTCCCATGGCGGAGATCATCGCGGCGGTTCCCTCGGTGGCATAGAGGAGGCAGCCGGCCTTATTGAGGTCCCGCACCAGAGACACCGCTTCCGCCTTGTGCTGGTCGGCGATGCTGAGCAGTACGCCGGTCCCCGGTCTCAGGTCCATGTTGGCCGCCAAGAGGGCTTTGGTCAGGGCCCTTGGGAAGTCCCGGTCCACCCCCATCACCTCGCCGGTGGACTTCATCTCGGGACCCAGGTGCCAGTCGACACCCACCAATTTGGCCATGGAGAACACCGGAGCCTTGACGGCCACCAGGTTCGGGGCCGGCCAAAGGCCCCCAGGGTAACCCTGTTCTTTCAGCGTGTCTCCCAGCATCACCCGGGTCGCCAGCTTCGCCATGGGCACCCCCGTCAGTTTGGAGATGAACGGGATGGTCCGGCTGCCCCGGGGGTTGACCTCGATTATGTAAACCGTGGTGGGTTCTCTGTCGTCTTGAGGAGTCATCGGGCTGCGGTAGGCTGGACCCCCATGAATGACGAACTGGACGTTCATCAGGCCCTTCACCCCCAGGGCCAGGCCGATGCGGGTGGTGTAGTCGACGATGGTGTCCATTTCCCGGGGGCTGAGGTTCAGTGCGGGATAGATCGCCATGGAATCGCCACTGTGGACACCGGCCCGCTCGATGTGCTCCATGATGCCGGGGATCAGCACCTGCTCCCCGTCGCAGACCGCGTCGACCTCACACTCTTTGCCCTCCATGTACCGGTCGATCAGCACCGGCTTGTCGGGGGCCATCTCCGCGGCCGCCGTGAGGTAGTGGATCAGCTCGGTGGCGTTCTGGACGATCTCCATGGCGCGCCCTCCCAGAACGTAGCTGGGCCGGACCACGGCGGGATAACCGATAATCTGGGCCACCTTCAAGGCCTCTTCCACCGAGGTCACCGCCGCGCCCGGCGGCTGAGGGATACCCAACCGGGAGAGAAAGTCCTCGAACTTATGCCGGTCGGAGGCGATGTCGATGGCCTCGGCGCTGGAGCCAAGGATCGGCATGCCGGCCATGGCCAGCGACTGGGAAAGGTCGATGGCCGTTTGGCCGCCGAACTGGACCACCGAAGGGGGCGGCACGTTGTCCACCTCTTCGTTCTCCAGGATGTCCCGCACCGATTCCTCGTCCAGGGGCTCGAAATACAGCCGGTCGCTGGCGTCGAAGTCGGTGGACACGGTCTCCGGGTTGGAGTTGATCATGATGCTGCGGACCCCGGCCTCGGAGAGCGCCCAGGAGGCATGGACGCTGCAGTAGTCGAATTCGATGCCCTGGCCGATGCGTATGGGGCCGCTGCCGATCACCACCGCCTTCTTGCCTTCCAGAGGCAGGGCCTCGTTCTCTTGGTCGTAGGTGCTGTAGTAATAGGGGGTGACGGCCTCGAATTCGGCGGCGCAGGTGTCCACCGTCTTGTAGACCGGCCTCAGGCCCCATTGGTGACGTTGATTGCGCACCTGTTCCGGCAGCATGTCCGCCAGGGTGCCCACCTGACCGTCGGAAAAGCCCATCCGCTTGGCCGACCGGAGCAGGCTGGGCGTGAGTTGTTCGCCGAGCAACCGGCGCTCCATCTTCACGATGCGCTCCAGCGCGTTTAAGAACCAAGGATCGATGTAGGTGCGCTCCACCAAGGCATCGACCGACGCCCCCTGCCGCAGCGCCGACATCAAGGCCCACAGCCGCTGGTCGTTGGGGCCCAGGGGCAGCCGGTCCAAGGACAATTCCCCTTCCGCGCGCCAGGCCGGGTCTTCCCAGAGCAGTGTGCGGCCGCTCAACTCCAAGGAGCGTGCGCCCTTCTGCATGACGGCCTCGAACGACCTCTCTATGACCATGACCTCTCCCGTGGATTTCATCTGAGTGGTGATGGTGCGGTCGCCATGTGGAAACTTGTCGAACGGCCACCTCGGGATCTTGAGCACGCAGTAATCCAGGGCGGGTTCGAAGGCAGCCTTGGTGCGTTTGGTGACCGCGTTTTCGATCTCGTCCAGTTTCCTGCCCACCGCGATCTTGGCGGCAACCCTGGCTATGGGGTACCCGGTGGCCTTGCTGGCCAGGGCCGAACTGCGGCTGACCCTCGGGTTGACCTCGATCACGAAGTAGGGAGACTCCGGTTTCCATTCCTGCCCAAGGGCCTTGGAGACCTTGGGATGGGGTTGCAGGGCGAACTGGACATTGCACCCGCCCTCGATGCCCAGACCCCGGATAATCTTGAGACTGGCCGAGCGCAGCATCTGGTATTCCCGGTCGCTCAGGGTCTGGCTGGGGGCCACCACGATGCTGTCGCCGGTATGGACGCCCATGGGGTCCATATTTTCCATGTTGCAGATGGTGATGCAATTGTCGGCGCTGTCCCGCATCACCTCATACTCGATCTCTTTCCAGCCGACCAAGGAGCGTTCCAGGAGCACCTGGGAGATGGGGCTGGCGGCCAGACCGGAGCGCGCGAAGTTCTCGAGCTCTTCTTCGGTGTTGGCAATGCCGCCGCCGCTGCCGCCCAGGGTGTAGGCGGGCCGCACCACCAGGGGCAGGCCCATCCGTTTGGCGGCGGCCAAGGCCTCATCCATGGTGTTGACGCTGATGTTCTCGGGCTCGGGCTCGCCGATCTCGTGGAGAAAGGTGCGGAAGAAATCGCGGTCCTCGGAGCGCCGAATGGTCTCCAAGGGTGTGCCCAAGAGGCCGACGCCGTAGCGTTCCAAGACCCCGGCATCGGCCAGGTCCACGGCCAGGTTCAGGCCCGTCTGGCCTCCGAGAGTGGGTAAAATGCCATCGGGCCGCTCCCGTTGGATGATCCTTTCCAGAACCTCCACGGTAAGCGGCTCGATGTATACACGGTCTGCAATGCCCTGGTCGGTCATGATTGTGGCCGGATTGGAATTGACCAGGACGGTCGTAACGCCCTCCTCCCGGAGGGCCTTGCAAGCCTGAGTGCCGGCGTAATCGAACTCTGCTGCTTGGCCAATAACAATAGGGCCGGAGCCGATTACGAGCACCTTTTTTGGCTTGTCGGGAATATCACCCTCCCTTTCCGCAGTGCTCTGCGGCCACGGCCCCATCCAGAATTCTGAGATCTGTGCCTACAGATGTTATACCGCGCTGCGCGTTTTGGCTATACGGCCAAGCGGCACGGCCAGGCTACGCCGTGGGAAGCAAGCACGGCAGGTCTATCAACTGCCGCGAGTGCAAGGAATTCAATAATTGAGTGACAAATGAGCCGAAGAGTTTGCCGTCCCAATCGGCGGCATCCTCTCCGAGCACCCGTTGCTCGATGCGCGGGGGAACCCTGAGGTTCACCTCTCCGGCGCCCATGGGTTCGATCTCGATACGTCCCAGGGGAAACAGGGGCTGGCCTTCCATGTTGGGGTCCACGGCATTTACCACCAGGTCCCAACGCTTTCCCAGCGTCCCTTTGCCTGCGCTAACTTTGTAAATGTACTCACCACACGAATAGCGGGCCGTTTCCTCTTCTAACAAAGAGGTAATCCCCGCAAAATCCACCGCCACCGCCACATCCACCCCTCCCTCCAGCAGAAACATGGCGAAAGAAGACATTAATAATCCTCCAGCTAAAATAAACGCCTGTTGGGGTCGGAATTAGTAGTTCGGGCTTTTTTAGGTCGCCCTATTCGCAGCTCGCCAATGGATCAGTGGCCGCCTCCTTGCCTAGTTTGATGGGCGCTGTTGCGCCCGGATATTGTTTTTGGCTTCTCGGTCTGGTCCGGCTGAACGTTAGCCATGGAAATCTTCGACCATTTCGATGAATTGGTCGAAGAGGTATTCGTTATCCCTGGGTCCAGGTGAAGCCTCCGAATGATATTGTATGGTAAATAGGGGCATGTCCTTATGGCGGAGTCCTTCCACAGTTTGGTCATTTAAGTTGATATGTGAGACTTCCAAGCCTGAGGGCAAATTGTCGGGACTGACAGCGTAACCATGGTTCTGGGCGGTTATGTAAATGCGGCCGTCGGCCAGGTCCTTAACGGGATGGTTTGCGCCCCGGTGGCCGAATTTTAGCTTGAAGGTGTCGGCGCCCAGGGCGCGGGCAACGACCTGGTGTCCTAGGCAGATCCCCATCACCGGCACGCGGCCCAAAATTTTTCGGGTGTTATCGACCACGTAGTCCAGCAGTTTGGGGTCGCCCGGACCGGGCGACAAGAGGACCCCTGAAGGCTTCATGGCCAGCAACTCATCGGCCGGTGTGGCCGCCGGCACCACCGTCACCCGGCAACCCCGGCGGCGCAATTGCCGCAGGATGCTGTACTTGAGACCGCAGTCGGTGACCAATATGCGGTGCTTGGCCTCGCGCTGGTCTTCAGGCGAAGGGTCCCAATCATAGCCCTCGCCGACGCTGACCGTGGCCACGTAGTCCAGGTCCCCGTAGGGCGGGGTGTCCCGCAGCCGCTTTAGCGCCGCGTCCGGCGCTCCGGTGGTGATGATGCCCATCATCACACCCTGGGAACGCAGCCGCCGGGTGACCGCCCTGGTGTCGATCTCGCTGATGCCGGGGATTCCCTGGTCGGCCAGGAACTCGTGCAGCGTGCGCACGCTGCGCCCGTGGCTGGGCAACTCGCAATGCTCCCGCACGATCAGTCCGCCAACTTGGATCCGGGAGGATTCGAAATCCTCGTCGTTGATGCCGTAATTCCCCACCAGGGGATAGGTGAAGGTCACCATTTGTCCGGCGTAGGACGGGTCGGTCAGGACCTCTTGATAGCCGGTCATGCTGGTGTTGAAAACCACCTCGCCGAGGCCGTCCGCCTCGGCGCCGAAGCCAACTCCTTCGTGGACGGAACCGTCTTCCAGGACCAGATAGGCTGGCTCGTGCAATCTAGCGCACCCGCCCATAGTCAAAAATTTGTCTAAGATTTTGCTCCCCGGCGCCAACCGGAGACTGAATTGCCGTCGGCTGCGGCCGGTTAAGATTTCGCATGAGGCTCTTCAATCTTCAGTCCCGGCCCTTGGTAGACCAGGCTTCCCGAGGTGAATGTGGCCACTACGCGGCCCTTGAGCACCGTGCCTTCCAGGGGCGTGTTTCGGCCTTTGGACTCGAATTCTGAGGTGTCCACCGTCCATTCCTGCTCCGGGTCGAACAAGACGATGTCGGCGGGGGTTCCCGGCTGCATCGAGGCTAGGTCGGCGTAGCTCTCGCCCAATACCTTGGCCGGGCCGGTGGTCAGCCGGTCGATCATGGCCCCCATGCTCAACTTACTGTTGTGGACCAACTGAAGCAGTGAGCCCAACGCCGTCTCCAACACGCTGATGCCGAAAGCCGCTTCCTGGTAGGTAACCTGTTTACTGGTCAGGTCGTGGGGCGCGTGGTCGGTGGCGATGCAGTCGATCACCCCATCCGACAGGGCTTCGATCAGAGCGTCCACGTCTCGTTGAGAGCGTAGCGGCGGATACACCTTGGTGCTGGTGTCGTAGGCCAGGCCGCCGGCCGCGGCGGTGGGTTCGCCCTTGCCGCCAAACACCCATTGGTCGGTGGTGGTCAAGTGATGGGGGCAGACCTCGGCGGTTACCGAAAGACCCCGCTCCTTGGCCTCGCGGACCAGGGGCACGCTGCCCGCGGTGCTGACGTGGGCCACGTGGAGCCGCCCGCCGGTGGCCTCGGCCAAGGTTATGTCCCTGGCGATCATTGCCTCCTCCGCGGCGGCGGGAATGCCGTCCAGGCCCAGGTGGGTCGCCACCGGTCCTTCAGCCATAACGCCGTTGCAGGACAGCGAAAGGTCCTGGCAGTGGTTGCTGATGGGCAGTCCCAGGTCCGAGCTATAGATCAGGGCCAGGCGCATCAAGTTGGCGTCGTATACCGGGTCTCCGTCGTCGCTGAATGCCACCACGCCGGCACTGGCAAGCTCTTCCATCTCCGCAAGTTCGTGCCCCTTCCGCCCCTTGGTCACGCAACCGATGGGCAGGATTCTCACCAGGGAATCTTGGCGGGCCCGCTGGTTGATGAATTCAACCACTGCGGCATTGTCGATGGGCGGCTCGGTGTTGGGCATGCAGCAGAGGGTGGTGAAACCGCCCTTGGCTGCGGCCCTGGAGCCGGCGGCAATGGTCTCTTTGTACTCAAAACCGGGCTCACGGAGGTGGCAGTGCAGGTCGATAAAGCCCGGACTGGCCACCAGACCGGCGCCGTCGATGACCCGGCAACCGTCGGGTATGCGGTCCACCCCAATCCTTCCGGTGGCCAGGATTTCCCCGCCGCCAAGCAGGATGTCGCCCACCCGGTCCAACTGACGGCTGGGGTCGATTATCCTGGCGTGGCGAATCACGATGTTATCCGTTTCCACACACCTCTCCCGCGTTCTGGATTTCGTATCATGGGGCCTTGGGAGCCTATGGGTTTTGGCTGGTCCCAGTGGTCAACTGGAAGAGCAGGGCCATGCGCACGGCCACCCCGTTGGTTACCTGGTCTTCGATCACCGAGTTTCCGCCGTGGGCGATGCTGGTGCTGATCTCGATCCCTTCGTTCATGGGGCCGGGGTGCATCACCATGGCGCCGGGCTTGGCCTTGGCCAACCGGTCGTCGGTAACCTGCCAGCGGCGGATGTACTCCCGCAGACTGGGCAGGAACCCGGCGTTTTGCCGCTCCTTTTGCAGGCGCAGGGCCATAACCACGTCGGCCCCTTCGATGGCCCGGTCCAGATCGGTGTCCACCTCGACCAGGGACGCCAACTGGGAACGGGCGCTGCTTTTGCTGGAAGGCAGCAGGTCGGGCGGCATCAGGGTGCCTGGGCCGGACAGAACGACTTTGGCCCCCATCTTGGCGAATCCCCAGATATTGGAGCGGGCCACCCGGCTGTGGAGCACGTCCCCAACAATGACCAACTTCAGGCCTTCCAGGTTGCCCAACTTGTCCTGCACCGTGTACAGGTCCAACAGGGCCTGGGTGGGATGGGCATGGAGGCCGTCTCCCGCATTGATGATGCTGACCTTGTCCAGATGCTGGGCCAGCAGATAGGGCGCGCCGGAATGGGGGTGGCGCAGCACGATGGTGTCTACGCCCATGGCCTGGATGGTCAGTCCGGTGTTGAGCAGCGATTCGCCCTTTTCGGCGCTGCTGCCCGACGCCGCCATGTTGATCACGTCGGCGCTGAGCACCTTGCCCGCCTCTTCGAATGAGACCCTGGTGCGGGTACTGGCCTCGTAGAAAAGGGTCACCACCACCTTTCCGCGAAGGGCCGGCACCTTCTTGATATCCCGCCCCAGCACCTCTTTCATGCTGCGGGCGGATTCCAAGACGCCGGCAATCTCCTCCTGGGAGAAATCGTCCAGGTCCAGGACGTGCTTCCTGGGTGTCCGTTTTACGGCTAACGCGTCGGCGATGTCCGGGGTTTCGATTGTTCGGGAGAGGCTCATATCACTCAGTCCTAATTCTCTCCATTCGGGCACGGCCGTTACTCATCAACTTAATCATCGGCCTGCCGTTCTTCCGGGGGCTCTGGGTCCTCCACGGCCTGGTCGTCGAATATCAGGGCGACCTCGTCGGTGCCGTCGGTCTCCATCAGGCGCACCTTCACCCGCTCATGGATCGACGTGGGCAGGTTCCGGCCCACGTAATCGGCCCGGATGGGCAACTCCCGGTGGCCCCGGTCCAGCAGGATGGCCAACTGGACCTGTTCGGGCCGGCCGAAGTCCACCAGAGCATCCATGGCGGCGCGGATAGTCCGGCCGGTGTATAGAACGTCATCGACTAGGACCACGCGCTTGCCCTGGATACCCATGGGTATGTCGGTGGGCTGCATCTTGGAGGGTACCCGTGCCCCGAGGTCGTCCCGGTAGAAGCTGACATCCAAGGTGGCCACGGGTACCTCCACGCCCTCAAGCTCCGCCAGGTTGGCGGCAATACGGCGGGCCAAATGGACCCCTCTGGTGTGGATACCCACGATCACCAGGTCCTTCGCTCCCCGGTTGCGCTCAAGAATCTCGTGGGCCACCCTGGCCAGGGCCCGGCGCACGTCCTCCTGGTTCATTATTTGTCGTTCTTGCATTCGTTTACCTGGGCGGGCGCTCGTTTATGGCAACCGAGCTACCGGCAGCCGACAAAAAAACCCTTGCCATCAACTGGCAAGGGCACGAGCAACTCACACAACGGGCGCTTCAAGTTCACCCTGCGGAGATTGGGGACGCTCTACTTTGCCAGCCTCTCGGGACCGTCTTAAAAGTGTGGCCGGGTCTCGCTCAGACCGGCCGCACGACCCTCAGGAATTATTCGGTTGTGTCATTATCTTAACAGAGCCGGAGCCCTGAAAAAAGGGGAACCCGGGCAACGCCCCCATGTACGACCGGGCACATGGGTGACACTTAGACCGGGGACATAGGTAACACTAGAGTAGGTGTATGCAAGGTACGATTCAAGTAACTATCCAAGAGCCCGATGTGGAGCGGTCCGAAGCGGATGCTCCAGTACCGCTCGTCCACCGGCGTCAGCCCCACCGGTTCACCCCGCAGGGACTCGCTCAGGTACAGCCTGCCTCCATTCCACTTGATCTCTCCATTGGTCTTCACTCTCCGCACCGTGGTCCCGGCCCCGTATTCCGGGGATTCCACCCTGGCGGGATAGGCGCGCGCCGACGGTCGGTACCGCCTGGCCGGAGGCACTTGCCCCAGCGCCTCATGGGGCCGCTCCTCGTTGTAGCTGGCCCGAAAGCTCTGGAAGGCCCGCTGTTGTCCCCGCCACGTGCTTTTGGGCGGGCTGGCTGTCTCCGCCTTCAGCGTCCGGTGCAGCCGCTCCAACCGCCCGTTCTGTTCCGGGTGTCCCGGCTGGGTCCGCTCTGGCAGGATCCCCAGCTTGACCCACCACACCGCCAGGGGCGAGAGTCCGCCCAGTCCCACGCTGGCGAAGGGCGGGCCGTTGTCGCTGCGGATGACCCGCGGCAACCCGTACTCCCTGAAGGCACGCTCCATGACCCGGCGCACCTGGGGCCCCCGGGGCCGCTCCAGCCCTTGGCACACCAAGAGGTAACGGGAGGCGGCGTCGGCCACCGTCAGGGGGTCCACCCGCACCCCGTTACCAGTGCGGAACCAGCCCTTGAAGTCGATGCACCACAGGTCGTTGGGGTGCTCCGCCGGGGCCAAGGGCTGGCTCCAGGGAGCCGACCGGCGTCTCCCCTTACGTTTTTGCACCAGCCCGGCCCGGTCCAGCAGGTCTCCAACCGTACTTGGGGCCGGCCAGAGAGCATCAGGCTCCCGGCTTCTAAGCCAGGCCACCAGCTTCTTGGGTCCCCAGGTGGGGCGCTCCCGCCGTACCGTGACCAACCGTTCCACCACGCCCCGGTCCGTCTGATTGGGATGACTATGGGGCGCCCGGCTCTGGTCTCCCAGGCCGTCCCAGCCCCAGGACTTGAAGCGCTGTACCCGCTTGTAGCCGGTCTTACGGCTGATATCAAAAGCCCGGCACAGTTCCACGAAGCTTTCTCTCCCTTGCTCCCAGCTCTTAATGAACTGGACTTGTTCCATCTCAGGGCTTACATTCTTCCAGGGCACCGCTTTCCTCCCCATGGCCGTTTCCTCCATCCTCTAGGAAAGTGTCACCCATGTGCCCGGTTTATCTGTTACCTATGTACCCGGTTTATACCCCATCCTAACCTTCCCCCGGCGCGGGGGAAGGAATTTTCCTCTCCTCCTTCAGGGGGAGAGTTGGAGTGGGGGTGAAATGTATTCGTCAGCTTTGCCTGTATTTGGAACTTGGCTACGCCGAGACCCGCTTCCGGCGGTTGGACACGTAATCAACGAGAAGGTATTCGCCCAGGTTGGCGGCGCTGCTGTAGAAGGCCCGGCCGCTGTTGATGCGGGTCATCCGGTCGACGAAGTTGACCAACTGGTAGTTGTTCTCCAGCATGAAGGTGTTGATCAAGATGTCTTCTTGGGTGCACTTGCGCACCTCTTTCAAGGTCTCCAGTTCGGTGCGGTGGCTGGGCGGATAGGCGAAGAAGGCCCGGTCGCCCTCCAGGTGGGCGGTGGGCTCGCCGTCGGTTATCACCAATATCTGGCGGGTGCCGCCCTTCTCCTTGGCCAGCAATTTCCGGGAGAGCATCAAAGCGTGGTGCAGGTTGGTGCCCGAGACCCAGGAGTTCCAGGTGCATTTGGCCAGGTCTTCCTCTTTGATCTCTCGGGCGTAGTCGGAGAACCCGATGATATGGAGGCTGTCCCTGGGGTATTGGCTGCGCATCAAAGCCATCAGGGCCAGGGTGACTTTCTTGGCCGCCTGCCAGTTGTTGAACAGGCCCATGGACCGGCTTTGGTCCAATAAAAGGACGGTGGCGGCCCTGGTTGTGTGCTCGTTCCGGTAGACCTCAAAGTCCTCGGGGCTGAGGCGCACCGGGACACCTGGTCCGCCCCGGAGGACCGCGTTCTTCACCGTGGCCAGCAGGTCCACCTGGAATGGGTCGCCGAATTCGTATTTCTTGGTCTCACCCAACACGTCGCCGCTGGCGCCGCGGGCGTCCATCTGATGGTTGCCAATCCGGTCCTTCTTGAGGTGGGTGAAGACCTCTTTCAGCGCCTTCTGGCCGATACGGCGGATACCCCGGGCGGTGAGGTCCATCTTATCGTCGCCGGTCACATACCCCGCCTCCTGGAGCAGCTTCCTCAGCCGGTCAAGCTCGTCGTAGGTCCGCCGCGCTTCATCTCCCAGCAGTTCGGCCAGCTTGTCGGGGTCGATGTCGTCCAGGTTGCCACTGCGCATGGCGTCCTGGAGTGACTGTTCCAGTTGGTCCAACTCCTGGAGGCCGCGCATCATCTCCATGGCCTGTTCCATAGTCAGGCTGTCGTCGCCCAGGAAGGGATACTGGCGGCGCAGGTCGTCCATGGGCATCAGTTGTTCCATGAGGGCGGCGAACTGGGCCATCTCCCGCTGGGTCTCGGGGTCCAATGCCTGGGCCAGGGCATCCTCCATCTCCCGGCGGGCTTCCGGCGACATGCTGTCCAGCATTGACTGCATCTGGGCTAGCTGCTGCTGCAACTGCTCCATCAGTTCGTCGAAATTCTGGGGCGGGTTGTCGCCGAACATCTGGCCGAATTGTTGCATGAAGCCGTCGAAGTCCGGTTCCTGACCGGACATCTTGTCCCGGATCATCTGGTTGAGTTGCCGCATCATCTCGCGGGTGGCGGCCATGTCCTCTGCCGACATGCCCTTCACCTGGTCCATCATCTGCTGGCCCATGTTCTGGGCCATCTGACTCTTCAGCATGTCCAGCAGTTCTTGGAATTTCTGCTGGGCCTCGGGGTCAATGAAGTCGTACTCCATCAACTCCTTGATCTGACCGCCGATGCCTTCGGGCAGATCGTCCAGCCGCTCACGGTTGTGTTGGGCCCGCTTCTCCAGCAGTTCGTACAGGCTTTCCTGCTGGGCCCGGTCTTCGCCGTGGTTGGCCTCAACCTGTGCCAAGGCATCGTCCAAACGGCGTTGGATGCCCTCGCGCTCGGTCTTAATGATGTCTTCCAACCGTTCTTTCAGGTCGTCCACCACCGAGTCCATGTTGTGCTGTTGCAGTTGCTGGCGGCGCTGGTTCTTCAACTGCTCCATCAGCTCCCGGAGGCCCGGAATCTGCTGTCCGTCGCGGTCCTGGACTCCCTGGCGCATCAGGTCCCGCAGCGCCTGCATGACATCGCCATGGTTGAGGATGTCCTCGGAGAGAAGGTCCATCAACTGGTCGGCGTCGAATTCGAAAATCCGCTGGCTGCCGTCCCATTGGGAGTATCTATATGTGCGGTAGAGCATTGCGCCTTCCTAACCGGCCAACCCGTTCCCAACCTGGATATTGGGCTCATGATACCTGGGGGCTTCGCGCAATAGCAAGGATGAAGGCGTGATTTTAGCTTCGTAATCGGTGCGGTGAGGTCCCCTTTGCCCATGCTATAATCGCCCATCCGAAGCCGAGCGCGGCCCATTCCGGGGGCCGGGCGCAGCCCATTCGAGGTAGGCATGATGCTCAGCCCTTACACGGTGCTGGACCTAACCGGCGGCCGGGGCGACCTGGCCAGCATGCTGTTGGGCGACATGGGCGCCACGGTCATCAAAGTGGAACCCCCCGCCGGCGCGGCCGGGCGCAGCGAGCCGCCGTTTATCGACGGGGGCCCGGAGTCCGAACGCAGCCTGCCTTTCTTCGCTTTCAACCGGAATAAACAGGGGATTACCCTGGACCTGGAGGCCGAAGCGGGCCGAAACGCCCTGACGGGTCTGGTCAAGACGGCGGACTTTCTATTTGAATCCGGCCAGCCCGCCACCCTGGACAGCCTGGGATTGGGCTTCGATGCCCTGAAAGAGATAAACCCCAAGATCATCCATGTGGCCATCTCCGCCTACGGTTGGGACGGTCCCTACGCCGATTACCCGGCCAGCGACCTGACCATCGCCGCCATGGGCGGTCCCATGAGCCTCCAGGGAGTGCCTGAACGGGCCCCGGTCCGCATCTCGGTGCCCCAAGTCTGGCTGCACGCCGGGGCGGAGGCCGCAACCGCAGCCCTGACCGCCCACGCCCTGATGCTGCGCACCGGAGAAGCCCAATTCGTTGACGTCTCCGCCCAGACGGCGATGATGGCGACCATGCTTCAAGGGGTTTCCGCCCACGCGATTCAGGGGTTCGACTACATCCGCGGCGGGTCTCTGCTCCCACTCGGACAGGTTACCTTGCAAATTGTATTTGATTGCGCCGACGGCTATATCGTGCTCATTCCCAGCGGCCCCACGCTGGCGGTGATGGTGCCCTGGTTTGTGGAGGACGGACTGGTGCCTGAGAGTTGGATCGACGGCGAAGAATGGCCCACCTACCACATGCGTCTCCTTCAAGGTCAGCCCATATCCTACAGTTTGGAAGAGGTGCTGGAGGCCATCACCAAATACGTCGCCAAATACACCAAGAATCATCTGCTGGAGCGGGGCCTGCGGGAAGGAGTGACCCTGGCCCCAGTGAACGATATGGCGGACTTGACCGGATTCCAGCATCTGGAAGAACGGGGATACTGGTTGCCGGCGCCCCTGCCCAACGGCATGGAGACTCGGGCGCCGGGGGTGGTCGCCCGGATGTCGGAAACCCCGATGAGCGTGAGGAGTTGGGCCCCGGCGCTGGGTGAGCATAACCGCCAAGTCCTGAACACCATGCTGGGACTGAACGATGAGGAAATAAATCTGGCAACCGGTGGAAAGGCCGGTTAGAGGAGCGCATGATGGCAGTTCCGTTGCCCTTCGACGGACTCAAGGTGGTTGATATTTCCTGGGTGCTTGTCGGACCCACTACGGCCAAGTACCTGGCCGACCACGGCGCGACTGTCGTCCGGGTGGAAGCGGCCACGCCCTTGGATATTCTCCGCACCGCCGGTCCATTCAAAGACGGCGTTCCCGGCCCCGACCGCTCCCAGTTCTTTGGGGAGTTCAACACCTCGAAGTTGGGGCTGTGCCTGGACCTGAAGAACCCGGCGGGACTGGACATAGCCAAACGGCTCATATCCTGGGCCGACGTTTTCATTGAGAGCTTCACGCCGGGCACGGTGGACTCCCTGGGCATTGGTTACGAGACCGCCCGGCAATTGAACCCCTCAATCGTGATGGCCAGCACCTGCCTCATGGGGCAGACCGGTCCTGCCGCCGCCTTCTCCGGATACGGCTTCCACGCAGCGTCCATCGCCGGTTTTTACGAGACCACCGGCTGGCCTGATCTGGCGCCCGACGGACCATGGGTGGCCTACACGGATGGCGTGTCCCCCCGGATTTTGGCGGCCACCATCATGGCCGCTTTGGACCACCGCCGCCGGACGGGCCAGGGCCAGCACATCGATGCCTCCCAGCTTGAGATGTCCCTCCATTTCCTATCGCCACAGATCATGGACTACAGCGCAAACGGGCGGAACGTCACCCGCAACGGGAACCGGTCTCAATACTTCGCGCCCCAGGGGGCCTACCCCTGCGCCGGGGATGACCAGTGGTGCACCATCGCCGTGGAGACGTCAGAACAATGGGAGGCGTTGCTGTTGGCCATGGGAAGCCCGGTCTGGGCCGAGGACGAACGTTTTGGATCAACGCAGGGCCGGCTGGACAACCACGACACCATCGACCAGCACATCGGCCAATGGACCAAGGACCAAGACCCGAAGGCGTTGATGCAATTGCTGCTGTCCCACGGGGTGCCGGCCGGGGTGGTGCAGCGGAGCAGCGACCTGGAGTCCGACCCCCAGTTGGCGCACCGGAATTATTTCCGCCACCTGGAGCATCAAGAGATGGGCACGGTGCCCTACGCCGGTCACCAGTTCCGAATCAAGGGCTACGACAGCGGCCCACGCTTCCCGGCGCCGGTCTTGGGCCAGCACAACGAGCAGGTGCTCCGCGAGGTGCTGGGGATGACCGACGACGAGGTGACCGAGGCGGTCATAGCCGAAGCCATCATGTAGGCTTTCCGGCCTAAAGCACCGTTGCGCCGAGGATGTCTTTCAAGTGGGAAAGGGCCCACCCGTGGGCCTCGGGGTTGAAGCTGGCCACACAATCTGAGGGCACCTCGACCGGGTAATCACGGTTGCGGGCATCGGAGGCGGTGTGCAGGACGCAGATGTCGGTGCAGACGCCGCAGATGATGATCTTGTCCGGCGTTCCGGCGGCCAGCCTGGCTTCCAAATCAGTGTTAAAGAAACCGCTGTACCGGTTCTTGGGGATGACGTTGTCCCCGGTCACAAATTCCGACAACTCGGGTATGACGTCGGGTTCTTCGGTGCCCTTAACGCAGTGGACCGGGAATATGCGGAACTCCAGGTCGTCGGGGTCGTGGTGGTCCGAGATGAAGAGGATCTCCGACCCGGCGGCCCGTTCCCGCGTCAGCAGGCCGTGGACCCTGGGTATGATCTCCCGCGATTCGTCGCCGCAGTAGAGATTGTGCCCCGGCTCCAGGAAACCCTTGACCATGTCGATGACCAGCACTACGTTTGACATGCTCTAGCCTGCCTTAAGGTTTGGGCTGCGGCTCCTCAGTCGGCAGACGAACCGGCTCCGGAGCCGGTGGCTTCCTGGGCGGAACGGCAGGAGCCGTTGAGCGTGTTGGGTCGAAAGGCTCGCCATCCAGCAGCAGTTCTTCGATCACTGCGGAGCCGCCGGAGCTAACGGCCACCCGCACCTTTACATCCCCTGCCTGTCCAATGATACGTCCTGTCCCCTCGGGAATGAAATAGGTGCCGATGCCCAGGTCCAGCCGTCCCCGCGCGTTCACCGTGCCTTTGATGAACACCCGGTCGGTGTCAAATTTTTCCCGGCTGTATTGGCTCGCCCGCCAAACGCCGCCCTCGCCTTCGATTAGCCCGACAAAGAATTCGTCGCCCGTTTTGCTGCCGGCGGCCCAGGTGGGTAGCTCAGCGATCTCGTAGTCCAAGATGGCGTAGTCGCCTTGAAGGAGAGACCTGGGGTCGACGGGGACCGTCTGTAGCAGCACCGTGGTGCCGGTGCGGAGCACGTTTTCCTTAACGCCGATGAATGCCAGCAGCAGTATGATCTGCCCGGCCACGGTGACCCAGAACGCGATCTTCATTGGGAAGCTCATGGGGAGACTCCCGCCGCTCTGATGCGCTCCAACATCTTCTGGCGGCCCCGTTCGGCCAGGAAACCGCCCAGCAGCAGGATTACCCCCGCCGCCACGAAGATCAACGACCGGTCCAGCAGGTCCCAACTGTACTCAAAGTAGCGGGTTATGATGAAGATGCCGATAAAGGCCAGGGCGATATTCACCCAGGCCTCCCGTCCCCGCAGGTAACCCGACACCAACACGCCAAGTAGAGCGAGGGCCATCAGGGCGTTGAAGACCACGGCGTAAACGACTTCGCCCCCGGTTTCCACCCCGACCACAACAAAAGCGGCGGCCAACAGGACGGCGATGGCGAACCCTTCGATTACAGTGAGTGTGGACTTCTGTTCCTTTCGCCGGTGGAGCCAGGCCGTGACCAGGACCAACAGCAGCGTCAGCGCGCCGGCCGCCGCGATCATGGCCCGGTAGCCCAGTTCAGTTTCCCCCTGGATATACAGGCCTTTGTCGAAAGAGTCGAAGACATCCTTGAAGGTGAAGACGAATACCGCCCCCAAGGTGAGGATCATGCCCACCAGTTGGAAGACCTCTGAATAGGGGCGGAGGAAGTCAATCTCTTCTTTCAGCCGGCCAATGGCCAAGATTAACAGACCCAGAATCAAGAATAATGCCACACCCAATATCGCCTCGCCCCGCGTGACGTCGCCGATCCAATCGGGCAGGCGGAACCCCACCGCCAGCAGGAAGAGCAACAATCCCAGGACCTGGATGGGCTGAGACCTAACGATGTAGACCAGGGGCAAGACGCCCAGGAACCAGAAGAGCATCAGCCTGGGGTCGTTCACGTCGACGTTGTAGACCTGGCCCACCAGGTGCACGCCCGCTCCATAGATGATGCAGGCCAGCAGCACCATGGCCGAGCCGGCCCGGCGGTAGCCGCGGTGGTAGCGCAGATAGTAGCCAAGCCCGTGGGCAGCAACGATGGCGGCCAGGATGATTCCGAGCTTCGGCCACCGGTCGATTGCGTCCCAATTGGCCGCGAAGAAGAGGATGACGCCCAACCCCACCAGGACAGACCCGATAACCGCCAGGCCGGTGACCAGCCTTCCCTGGGCGCGGTGGGACCTGGGGGCTAGCTCGGCCGGTGCATAGCTGCCGAGGATCGCCTGTTTCTGTTCGGCGGTGATGATGCCGTCGCTCTGCCAGCGGGACACTTCCCTGGGCAGCCGTTCCAGGAATCTTTCGCCGTTAGAGCCCCGTGGTCCGGCATTGGATCTGTTTCTTGCCATGTCAACATCTTAGACAGGTCACACCCTGAAAAACAGGTGCGTCCGAACCCTGAAAGGAAGAAAATCCGGCCTTGCCGGCGGGTCTGCCGGCGCTTAACGGTTGGACAAGGCCCCTTGGTCCAGGGCGAACCGGGCATCTTCGGCCAGCATGCTGGACAGTCCCACGGTCTCGAAGCAGTCCTCCAGGCTGACCATGTTGTCCATCAGGTGGGCGGTGGTGCCCTTTTCCTTCAATTGGGCCATGACCTGCCCGACGACGTGGGCCACCGACAACAGGGCGCTGGCCGGGTAGATAACAATCTTGAAGCCGAATTTTTCCAACTCGGAGGCCGACAGCAAGGGCGACTTTCCAGACTCGACGAAATTGTAGAGCAGGGGGACGTCCAGGTTCTTGGCCGCCCGCTCCACCTCCTCGGGTGTGCGCAGCGCTTCCACGAATAGCACGTCGGCGCCGGCCTTCATATACTCCTCGCAGCGGTGCATGGCGTCGTCCCAGCCCGTTACTGCGATGGAGTCGGTGCGCACGATGATGGTGAAGTCGTCGTCGGTGCGGGCGTCCACCGCAGCCCGTATCTTCTGGACCATGTCCTGGGTGGAGATAACCTTCTTGTCGTCCAGGTGGCCGCAGCGCTTGGGCGATTCTTGGTCCTCGATATGGATGGCCGCCACGCCAGCCCGCTCGTACTGCCTGACGGTCCTCCGCACGTTCAAAACGCCGCCGTAGCCAGTGTCGGCATCGGCGATCACCGGCACTTCGACCACCTCCGTGAGGGACGCGGCGTTGTCCACCATCTCGGTCATGGTCGCCAGCGCCAGGTCGGGGTAGCCAAGCCGCGCCACCGAGGTCCCCGCCCCGGTCATGTACACCGCCGGAAATCCAGCTTGCTCGATTATCTTGGCCGTGAGGCAGTCATACGCCCCCGGCGCCTGGATGATCCCCGGTCCCTTGAGCAGTTGGCGGAACTTGGTGGTTGCGCGCATACGGGCCTCCGGTTTGGGTGGATTCGCCAAAGGGGTTTCCCAATTTTAGCGGCCCGGCGGCAAATACTCCACCGGGCGTGCAAAAAGGGAACCAACCTAGGGAGAGACGCCTGGTGGCAGCCAGTAATTATCCGGCAGCGGGACGATGTATCCAACGTTGGCCAGATCAGGACAATCAGGGTTATCGTGCCGGAAATAATCGTCGTTCCCAATGTCCAATCTGGGCGGCAATTGCCACGGGGCATCCCCGGCCCACATCAAATCGTTGGGAGAATCGGAGACGTGGCCCGAAAGATGGTGGTTGGGCGCACATGTGGACGCCAATCCCAAAGCGTGGATGAATTCGTGGAGCATGGCGATATCCAAGTATCCCGGAACGATTGGCGACGCTCCCAGTTGGTTTGTATTGCATCCGATCGAGCCGGGGGGCTCGCCCTGCAGATACATGGCGCTGACCACGCCGTAGAGCAACGGCGGCCAAGGCCCGCCGCCGCAGGCGTAGGTGCTGCCACCGTCATAAAACACCATGTATTGCTTATTGGGCCGGATGGCGCCGGCAGCCTTCATCAGCCGTTCCAGAACGTCTCGGACGTAGGCTCCGAAGATGGTCACGGTGTCCTCATTTAACGCCAACTGAAAAAAAGTGATGTCCAACTCTCCATTGTAAGTATCCCACCGCAGGTCCAGACCGCCGGACTCCGCATTGAACCAGTAGCTGATCGATTCAATGGATGTCCTGATCGACCCGTTGGTGTCCAAGGCGCGGTCGGCCCCGTCGGCGGGAATCGCGTAGACCAGATGTATCTGGGGCAGGTCCGAGTCGTCCGGACGGTCAACGGCCGTGCGCTGACCAATGGGCACGGGTGTGGGTGCGGGTGGAGGCGTGGGTGTAGGCGTGGGCGTGGGGATTTTTTCAGGGGTAACGGTAGGAGTTGGGGCCGGGATAGAGGTAAAAGATGTCGTCTCGGCGG
>JACZUF010000015.1 GCA_022573285.1 Chloroflexota bacterium | reverse complement strand
TTTGGCGGGCATCGATTTAGGGGGTTTAGATATGGATAGCAGGAGAATTGGCGGACTGCCCGCAGGAGGTCCGGAAGAGGCTATGGACCGGCCTCAGGGTCCTAATCGTTGGAGTCCTTCTGGTATGACGGTACCCGGTGTTGCGTAATCTACGCCCGGTTCGCCGGTTCAATAGCGAGCACAATCATATTAGAGTGCCTACGCCAACTACGGTGTTCCCCGCGCGTACATCACCGTGCCCAGGACTCCCGGCCGGCCCTTTTGGCGGACATCGGCGAAGGTGATGTGGAGCACACCCTGAGTGTCCAGCGCCATTGAGACCTGTTGTCCCAGGGGCTCCTTGTCTGCGGTTGCCACGGTTTCGATGTCCCAGCCGTCTCCGTTCCAGGAAGCGAGCTTGACCACCGACTCATCAGAATAGGCGACGATGGGGTTGCCGTCGGCGTCCAGAACGACCGAACTGTTCTTCCTGGCGCCGAAGAATCCCGGGAAGACATCGTCCAGTTGGTCGATGCGTTGGACATTCCACTGGCTGCCGTCCCAGCGTGCCAGTTTGATGGCGCCGCTGGACTCACTCAGAGTCTGGTAGTAACTGACCACCGGGTTGCCGTCCTGGTCTAGGGCCAGCGACGGGTAACGGCCAACGTCGCCCGCCGAGTCCACGGTGGAGATGGTCCAACCGCCGGAGTCTCTGATGGCGTATTTCAGGTCTTTGCCTTGGTCATCGAACCACACGATGTGGGGCCGACCCTGGGAATCGACGGCTATGGAGTTGCCGAACTCATACGGAAGAGGGCCGGTACCCACCTTTTCCACGGTCCAGGTTTCTCCATCCAAAGTAGCGTATTCGAGGCCGTTTTGACTGCCAAATTGGGCCGGGTCCACCGACAGCACGTGGGGCGACCCGCCTGAGTCGAGGGCGATGTTGATGTCCCATCCATCGTGCCCAGAACTCTGGATATCGGTGTTTACCCATTCTCCGTTCGCTAGCCTGCCATAGCTTCCGTCTTCATTGTCGTGGTTGTGCCAGACGATCTGGGGAGACCCATCCGAGTCCAGCGCGATGTCCAGGGGACCGTACAGGTATCCGGTAGTCACCGTGGACACGTCCCATGCGCCGCCGTTTAGGACTGCGCTCTTCAGGAAACCCGGGGTGGCCTCGGACATGAATGCGATGTGGGGTATACCCGAAGCGTCCACCGCAATGGACGGCTTGGCCCCGGCGCTGTCAACCTCGCTTACGTCCCATGAGTATCTTGCCGCGGCTGTGGGCGGCGATGTGGCCTCTGAGCCGGACGCAGGTTGGGTGCTGGCCTCGCTCGGCGCCGCGGTTGCCAAGGGGGCGGAGGTCGGTTGCACTGTGGTCGCGTTGGAATTGTCATCCCCGCCGCCGCAGGCCACAGCGATAAGGGCAACGGCCCCAATGATTATTCCCAAGCCGCCAAGTCGTTTATTGGACATGGATCACGCTCCGTCAGAACATCAAGATTCCCGCACTCGTTGCCATTGCAACAAACGGGCTGACTAATTCGATGCAGAGATCGGGCGTAGGGTGTGGAAGCGGCGAACCAAAATAGAAAGGAGTCATCCCGCAAGGAGAAAGGTGGGGTGTCATGTCAGACACCGTGGCCGGAAAAAGTTCGCGAACAATTGGCGGCATTCGCAACAAACAGAAAGCCCGGATCGAATAATCCGGGCTTAGTCGTGCCTAAATATTGGTGACCCGCCTCGGGGTCGAACCGAGAACCTACTGATTAAGAGTCACTCGACATCGATGTTTAGGCGTGCCGGATGATGTTGTTACATTCTCTCGCCGAAGCTAAGAACACCCCCCAACATCATTCAACATGTAACGAACGTGCACATTCTGTGCACAAACAAAGAAAATTGTCGCTGACTCAAATCAATTGGGGTGGTTACTAAGGAGTTTTGGATGAAGGTCTCGGTAGGCCTTTACGCTCCGTCCACTTTTCGAAAAATTCTTGTCGACTGAGAGGGCACTGTACAAAATCTTGAAACTCACCCTTCGTCAATTCCAATGGTTTTTTTAGCCAAGAGATCTGCTGATCATTTAAGTCGCCATGCCAAGAGTGCGACAGCTTGGGCCCCTTGTACTCTTTGCCATCGTAGGAAAAATAGAACCATATATGGTCTTTTCGCCGATCTTCGAACGCGTCCAACTTGCGGACCATCGCACTGCGAATCTCCCCGACATCCATGCCGGGTTGTTAAGGTTTTACCAATAAGGTTTGGAGGTTACCGAGGGCATCTTTGAGCTCATCCGACAAATCTGCTACCCGTGCCCTCTGCTCGAGGGACTCCAGGTATTCTGATAGCGATGCCAACAAAGCCAGTACAGCTTCATGTCGATTCGAGCCCTGCGCGTAATCATCCACCAATAAACTGTACGCAACAACTGAATCTTCACCAAATTCCAATTCTACGCCTAAGTCGAAGTTCAATATCCAGTCGGTGCCACCGATTGGTGTGCCCTTCTGGACTCTAGTGGCCGCATAAATCAGGACGGTGCCGGACGCTGCGCGAGTGAAATCAATAATCGCGCCTTCCGAACCGGTAGCGCCTTGGAGCGCGTGTTCTGAAGTTTCTTGTGTAATTAGAGGGCCAGAATTTGCTGTTGTCATACAATACATCCTGGGATTAAGCTTGCTTCCAAAAAGCATCCCAATCTTCCATTGGAATCCCCGTGGCCGAGAGGACTTGGGTGGGTAGTTCGATGGTAATCTGTTGGCTGCTTTCAAATTGGCTAATCTGTCTTTTCAACATGAATGTCATGACCTTGAGGTGCTCAAGGCTGGTGCGAACTGTCCCCAAGGGTGCCGACTGGGGCTGCGACCCAGGAGCTGGGGGGTTATTCGAACTTAAGCTGAAGTTAATCGTCGCACCCCATGCTCCAATATTGACTTGGAACGAATCGGTGTAGACATCAAACGATTCAGGCATTCGCGCCTCCGGCCAAGTTGGAAGACTCTAATTGTGCACACTTTATCACCATTCTGGTACTACGCCAACTCAGGCGCGTGACCCACGATGGCCAAAACGGGCCGTAGCCGCCTCTGACAGAATTACCCCAAAATATTGTGTGTGTGTGTAACATACCCTAAGTATACCGGACGCAATCACCCGAGATTTCACCGACTTGATAAAGGCGTCCGGGCTGCCCCATCTAACGGTCCATGAGCTGCGCCACGCTCATGCAACTCTGTTGCTGGAATCCGGGATCAACCCCAAAGTTGTCTCAGAGCGCCTGGGCCACGCTACCATCGCCACGACGATGGATATCTACAGCCACGTTCTACCAGGGATACAAGAGGCTGCGGCATTGGCCTTGGACGCGAAGCTCTCCGGAAAATAGTCTGTGCACATCCTGTGCACATCGGCTCAACAAGAAAGCCCTCCAAGACACCTTGGAGGGCTTAGTCATGCCTAAGTATTGGTGACCCGCCTCGGGGTCGAACCGAGAACCTACTGATTAAGAGTCAGTTGCTCTGCCATTGAGCTAGCGGGCCGCGATGGTCGAACGGAGGAAATCCCGCCTACAACCTACCAACAATTCTGGGACACTGTCAATTTGCCTGGGAGACCATAAAGGAGACGATAGATCTTAAAGAAACCTCTATATACCGTGATCGAGCCGCTCGATAAGGTGCACTGGAAGGTCCACCGCCCTCATCTTCTCCTGGGTCTTGGCTATGTCGTAGGTCACCCGGTGGCGCTCGATAACGATGTCCACGGTGTCGTAGACGGCGTAGCTCGGCCGGGGATCACGGTCCCTTGGCTGTCCGACGCCCCCAGGATTTATTATTTGGCGTTGATCACCAAGCGCCACCGGCTCACCCTCGGGAAACTCGATGAACTCCGCACCTCCTTCAACCTCGCGGCAGATAAAAGGTATGTGGGAATGCCCAACCAGACAATACCTAGTTTCCAAGAGAGCCAACGTGCCCGCGGCCGAATTACGGTCCAAAAGATACTCCGCAACCGGTTCACGCAGGCTTCCGTGGACCAAAGTGAACGGCTCCTGAACCGAGACCATGGGCAGGGAGGTCAAGTAATCGCGCTGCCCGGCGTCAACCTGCCCGGCGGTCCATTTGGCGGCGGCCCTTGCGGCATCGTTGAAATCAGAGGTGTCGATAAGGCCCACTGCGGCACAGTCGTGGTTTCCGGCCACCGCCACCAACTCGAATTCCCTTATGCGGTCGATACAGGCGCCCGGGTCCGGGCCGTAACCGACCGTGTCTCCCAGGCACCAGATCACGTCGAACCCGCTTCGGGCCTGGGCGTCGGCGAAAACGGCCTCCAAGGCCTCCAGGTTGGCGTGAATGTCGGACAAGATCAACGCCCGCATGATCTGAGCAATTCCTGGATCATCCCGATTCCATCGGGACCGTGGCGCGAAATCCGGTAATATGTCCCGGTAATTATAACCGTTGGGCGGTGTATAGCGCCAAGCCCGTTTTGGTTCTTACATGTCAGACCCGTGGGAAGAAGGATAACCGCATGACAAACGCAAAACCCGTTGTCAGGGTGATCGGCACCGGCGGAAGTATCGCCGGAGTCGGGCCCGACCGCATGGACTTCATCCTCTATCCTGAGATCGGCGAACACATCACCATTCAGCAGTCTTTAGACCGGGTGCCAGAGATTCGGGACATCGCCGAAGTTAGGTCTGAGGACCTGGTCAGCGTGGGCAGCACCGCCATCGGCGCGGCTGAGTGGTTGGCGTTGAACCGGCGAATCAACGAGATCTTCCGGGAAGAGGCCGAGGTCGCGGGCGTGGCCGTTACCCACGGCACAGCCACACTGGAGGAAACCGCCTACTTCCTGCACCTGACCGTGAAGTCGTCCAAACCGGTGGTGATCACCGGTGCCATGCGCCCGCCCACGGCCCTGAGCACCGATGCCGACCTGAATCTGCTGGACGCCGTGCGGACCGCCGCCTGTCCCGATGCCGCCGGCCTGGGCGTGCTGACGGTGTTGAACAACGAGATCCAGTGTGGCCGGGATGTAACCAAGGCCAGCACCTTCCGGGTGGAGACCTTCCGTCCCAACGAATTGGGGTTCTTGGGATACGCCGATTCCGACGGGAAGGTGGTGTTCTACCGGGCGCCCCTCCGCCGCCATACCGTTGACACCCCGTTCCTGGTCGATGACTTGACCGGCCTGCCCAGAGTCGACATCGTCTACTCCTACGCAGGTGCCGACGGGCTGCTGGTCAATGCGGTACGGAACAACCGCTCCGACGGCTTGGTGTTGGCCGGTTTCGGCGGCGGGACCTTCCCTCCGGCGGTGATCGACGCCGCGACCGGATTGGTGGACGACGGCATCCCAGTGGTATTGGCTAGCCGCTCCACCGCCGGCCGGGTGGTCATCACTCCAAAGAAGGAACAACAGGGTTTCCTCGTCTCGGACAACCTGCTGCCGCAGAAAGCGCGGGTCCTCCTGATGCTTGGTTTGACCGTGACCAAGGACCGCCAGGAACTGCAGCAGCTTTTCTACGACTACTAAGTGCGCCACTAAATGCCATGCCCTTAACCGGATATCCCAGGCTGCCTTGCGCTTCTAACGGAATGGTCCGCCGGTGTATACTCCCAATCGCGTGATTCGGCTAGTCACACTCCCATCGCATCAAATCAGGGGAAACGATAACCATTGGCTGAAGCTATCGATCCACAGACCATAGCTAGCCCCGAATTCAAACGCACCAAAAACTCGGTGATGGCAACCAGCGTGATCGGCGCCCACGCGCTGGAGCACGTATACGGCCGCGCTTTCTTGGTGCTGATCCCTCAGATCTACATCACCCTGGGGCTGGTTCCGATCCAGGCGGGGCTGCTGGACGCGGTACGGCAGCTCTCCGGCGGCGCAACGAGCATGACCGGCGGGTTCTTCGTCGATATGTTCCAGCACCGTAGGGCCCACATCCTCGCCTTCAGCATGGGCCTCATAGCCGTCGGTTATTTCCTGGTGTCCATCGCTCCCACCTACGGACTGATCCTGGCTGCCTTGGCGTTGGCTTCGGCGGGAACGGCCCTGTGGCACCCACCAGCCCTGGGACTGCTGGCCCAGCGGTTCCCCAGGCAGCGCGGGCTGTTCATATCGCTGCACCGTTCCACGGGAAACATCGGCGACTGGGTGGGACCGTTGATCGTCGGAGGCCTGTTGGCAGTCCTGGGCTGGCGGTGGATCGTGGGCGGCGGCACCCCGGTGCTCCTCCTCTTCGCCCTGGTGATATTCGTCGTGCTGCGTAACGTGGGCGGTCCCAAGATCGAAGGCGTCGATTACCGGGCCAAGTTCCGGACGCAGCTGCGTGACATGCGGGAGTCCTTCCGCGGCACCGGAATGTGGTGGATATTCACGGTTTCAGCCGTGCGGGGCATGGGCGACAGGTCACTGTTGTGGGTGATTCCCCTTTACCTATCGAACCAATTGGGCATGAGCAATTTCTGGGTCGGTTTCCACGTGGCCCTGCTGGCCGCGCCGGGAATCTTCGCCGGCCCATTGTTCGGGGCCCTATCAGACCGCATCGGAAGAAAGCCCATAATCATGTTCATCATGGCCACCGCCGTCATCTTCCCGGTGACCATGGCCCTGGGCGGAGACGGGCCTGGAATGACAATCTCGGTGCTGTTGTTCGGATTGTTCCTGTTCTCGGTCAACTCCCTAACGCAGGCGGCGGCCATCGACGTGGCCGCAGGCAAGGGATTGGAGGGAACGTTCATCGGGCTCATGTGGGGCAGCAACGCCTTCTTCGGGGCCATGGCATCGATTCTTGCCGGAGTCTTGGTGGAGTACGTCGGGTGGCACGCCGCGTTCTTCTTCGCCTCCGGTCTGTACTTCCTAGGCTTCTTGTCGGCCCTGGCTCTGCCGAGGGGATTTGTGAAGCGAGAGCCGCAGCCGGCCTAGCATTGGACCCGGACTGCCTTTCCCTCGTCTTTCCAGCGAAAGCCGGAATCCGGGAATGCGCTCCTGGGGCTGCTCAATTCGGAACGCACCCCGTCTCTAAGTGAAACTCAGCCAATAATGTAGGGGCACGGCAATGCCGTGCCCCTACATGCGATTGATTGCATTGCCTCGATAACCACCGCCCTGGAAGTGCCGCATCTCTGGGTTCCGGCTTCCGCCGGAAAGACGGTGGTGGGGTCTATTTGGGCTGGATTCGGCCTCGCCTAGAGGCTTGAGTCCAGGGCCTTTTGGTACTGCTCCGGCGTGTTCAGGTCCCAAAGCACCGATGGATCATCGAGTTCAAACCTTTCCGTGGCCTCCGCATGCCGGCGCACCACTGCTTTCAGCCCTTGGGATTCCTCTTCGATCTCCGCCAGTTCCGGCAGCAACTCAGCCGCGATGAGGATGGGATGCCCACCCTTGCCGCCGTGGGTGGGGATGGTGATCCGGTAGGACGACGCCAGATGGCGTTCCAGCAAGGTCCGGACCGTATCCTCGTTCCTGGGCTGGTCTACATTCAACAGGAGCACGTCCGAGACCTGTTGAATGGCCAGCGCCGCGACGCCGGTCTTAAGTGAGGTGGTCTTGCCCTGTAGATAATCGGGATTGAGCGCCCACGACGCGCCGTCGGTGGCTTCTACGATCGGCTTTATGCGGTCTGCGTCGTGTCCCAAGACCACCACGACCTGTTGGACGCCGGCGTCCAGTAAGGAACGCAGTTGATACTCAAGGAGGGTCGTATTCCGCCAGGGGAGCAGGGCCTTCTGCCGGCCCATGCGGCTGGACTCGCCGGCGGCAAGAAGTATCGCCCAAACTGCGGGCATTGGGGCCCGGACCTAGACTTCGACCGTGCGTTCGGCGATCTTTGCCGCCCGGTCGAGGTACCAGTCGCCCATCTGCATCCGCCCGCCGTCCCCGCCGCGCCGCACCATGATGATCTCAGACATGATGCTGACGGCCAATTCCTCGGGTTCGAGGGCGCCGATGTTCAGGCCCACCGGGGCGGAAACCTCTTTGAGGCGTTCCAGGGGCACGCCCTGTTCGAGCAGGCGCCGGTAGATCATGATCGTCTTGCGGCGGCTTCCCAGCAACCCAATGTACCGGGCGCGGGTGCTTAGCGCAGATTCCAAAGCCATATCGTCGTAGCGGTGGCCGCGGGTCGCCACCACCACGAAGCTGTTCACATTCAAGTCTAGGTGCTCCGCCCACTTGTCGTAGGGCGCGACTACCGTTTCGTCGGCGTAGGGGAACCGCTCTTCGTTGGAGAACTCGGGCCGGTCGTCAACCAGATAAACGCGGTAGCCCAACGAATGGGCCAGGTCGGCGGTGGCCTTGCCCACGTGTCCGCCGCCCACCATCACCAAAGTCGGAGGCGTCGTGAACCCTTCAACAAATACTTCAGTGCCGTCGTCGATACTGAATGACTCGTTGCTGCCCAAGTCGGCCACTTTTTGGGCAATCTCGATGGCCTGGGCGTCCAACTCGGCGTTGCCCAGGCTGCCCGAAACGGAACCGTCCACCCGCAACAGCAGTTTTGAGCCAAGGGCCGGCCCGCCATCTTTGGCGTTGACCACGGTGGCCAGGCTGACCGGTTGGCCACCGTCGTAGGCGTCGACGATCTCGCCGCCGATGGACACGAAATCCTCGGTCTCCCGCAGCGGTTCCAGGTAGAAATACATGGTGCCGCCGCAGACCAGTCCGTCGCGGGCGGCGATATCTTCATTGAGATAGTAGTCCTTGAACTCTGGGCCGCCGTTCAACCGCAGTATCTCTTTGGCCGCGAACCAGATGTCGCCCTCGACGCATCCCCCGCCCAAGGTGCCCAGTCCGCTGCCGTCTTGCCGAACGAGCAGCATGGCGCCAGCCTTCTGCGGCGTGGAGCCCTTGGTCCGCACCACGGTGGCCAGAACACAGGGTTGACCGTCCTTTAGGTCGTCAACCGCTCCTTGTATTACTTCTCTCATCTGATCCTTTCGTTCCCCAAATTCCCTGGATTTTAACTGGTACGCAGCGCTACCAGCGACAAAACAGTCTGGAATCCCAAAATCTCGTCCGATTATCTAGTTGAATCCCTGTTTGATAGCTTATCAAAATTAGACGTGTGGGAGCAAACGATAATAGGCGTCGATACGCTCAAAACCAACCCAACACCGACACTGAAACACTGTTACTGCAGGCACAATTCAGTTACAATGTTATGTCATATGGCAATCGTGGTTGTTACATCTTCCGGCGCCAAGAACGCACGCCGGTACGTTGCCGTGATGGAGTCCGCAGGGTCGGATGTGCGGGTCCTGACGCCGCATATCCACGGCGGCGTAGCCACGGAAGAGTTGATGAAAGACGCCGGCGGTCTCCTCCTCACCGGCGGCCCGGACATCGATCCCACCCTGTATGGAGAGGAACCCGACCCAAAGGCCGGTCTGGAGCTTCGCCGGCCTCTGGACGACTTGGAACTGCGCATACTGGAATACGTATTGGACCGGGACATGCCGGTGCTGGCCATCTGCCGGGGCATGCAGTTGTTGAACGTGGCCTTCGGCGGCAAGCTGATACAGGACCTACCGGACCACAAGTCCCAGAAGATAGACGGGCGTTGGGAGTCCGCCTACCACCAGATATATATCGCGCCGGGCGCCAAGGCCGCGGCCGTGATTGGAATGGCAGGCTTCTTCAAGGTGAACAGCCTGCATCACCAGGGCCTGAAGGAAGCGCAACGGGCGCCGCGTCTAATGACCACGGCATACGAGGTGGAGGATGGGTTGATAGAGGGGTTGGAGAGCCCAGAGCATAACTGGGTGATTGGGTTGCAGTGTCACCCGGAGCGGCAGGACGAGGTTCCCAAGCTATTTGGCAACCTGTTCCTTGGATTGCACGAACGGGCCGAGAATTACATCTCCGAATTCGCCGCCTAACGCCGGTTTAGCCGGTCTCCACTCTGTTTTAGTCTCTGCGGCAACAATCCAGGGCTAAGACCGCGTCCGCCGCGACATACCGGTATCCGTTTCACAGGCTGGGATTAGCCCACAGCAATAGGGGACTCGCAAGGAGCATTGATTAATGGTAACTACCACTACACCCGAGCAGCACACGCCGGGAGAGCGCCCGGTCCGCATCGAAGAGGAGATGCGCACATCGTACCTGAACTATGCCATGAGCGTCATAGTGGCCAGGGCTCTCCCCGACGTGCGCGACGGACTGAAACCGGTGCAACGCCGCATCTTGTACGCGATGCACGATATGGGCATCCGACCCAACTCCGCCTACAGAAAGAGCGCCAGGATCGCCGGAGAGGTGTTGGGCAAGTTCCACCCCCACGGCGAAGGCTCGGTGTACGACGCCCTGGTCCGCATGGCCCAGGAATTCTCCCTGCGCTATCCCCTGATCGCCGGACAGGGCAACTTCGGCAGCATCGACGGCGACCCACCGGCAGCCATGCGGTACACCGAAGCCCGCTTGGCCCCCATCGCCGACGAGTTGTTGGCCGACATCGACCAAAACACCGTCAACTTCACGCCAAACTTCGACGACTCACTGAGCGAGCCCACGGTCCTGCCGGCGCGCATGCCCAACATGCTGGTAAACGGCGCGTCGGGCATCGCGGTGGGCATGGCCACCAACATCCCTCCCCATAACCTGGGAGAGATCTGCGACGCCATCATCCTGCTGATCGACGACCCCGACACCACCACCGAACGGTTGATGCGGGCGGTCAAGGGCCCGGATTTCCCAACGGGCGCCAATATCCTCGGTCACCAGGGCATCTTCGACACCTACACCACCGGGCGTGGCCGCATCATCATGGAGGCCACCACCGAGATCGAAGAACTCAGAGGAGACCGGGAACAGATAATCATTACCGAGATCCCCTATCAGGTCAACAAGGCCACCCTGGTCGAGAAGATCGCCCACCTGACCAAGGAAAAGAAACTGGAGGGTATTTCCGATATCAGGGACGAGTCCGACCGGCAGGGTATGCGGATCGTCATCGAACTCCGCCGGGACGCACAGACCTACGTGGTGTTGAACAACCTGTTCCGTCACACGGCGCTCAGGTCGTCATTCAACACCATCATGTTGGCTCTGGTGGACGGCCAGCCCCAGATCCTGCCGCTGAAGCGTTGCCTGGTCCTGTTCATCGAACACCGGCAAGCAGTTATTCGGCGCCGGTCCGAATTCCAATTGGAGAAGGCAAGGGACCGCGACCATGTGGTACAGGGGCTTCTGCTGGCCCTGGACCGCATGGACGAAGTGATCCAGATCATCCGGGGTTCGGCCGATGTGGAGGCGGCGCGGGCGAACCTGATGTCGACATTGGACCTTAGCGAGGTCCAAGCCCAGGCCATCTTGGACATGCAGCTTCGCCGTCTGGCTGCTCTGGAACGGGAACGGCTGGAAAAGGAGCACGACGACCTGCTGGCGAAGATCGCCGAGCTTGAGGCGCTGTTGGCCAACCCAGCCTTGGTCTTGGCCGAGATCACGTCTGAGACTCAGGCGTTGAAGAAGTCCTTCAACAACCCGCGGAGGACGGTGATTCACGACGCCGAACTCGCCGACATGACCGATGAATCGTTCATCCCCCATGAAGACGCCATCATCACGCTGAGTCAGAAGGGCTACATAAAGCGCGTGCCGTCCGACACCTTCCGCACCCAACACCGGGGCGGGAAGGGCGTGGTCGGGATGCGGACCCGGGAAGACGATGCCGTGATGGACCTGGTGGTGGTTGACACCCACGATACTTTGTTCTTCTTCACCAACCGGGGGCGGGTTTACCCCTTGAAGGCCTACCAGATCCACGGAGATTCATCGCGCACCAGTAGGGGTGTTCTGCTGGCCAATCTGCTGCCCCTGGACCGGGGAGAGCAGATACAGGCCATGCTCATCATCGATAACCCCAGAGACGAGTACCCGCTCTTGTTGGCCACCAAGAAGGGTGAGATAAAATCCCTTAAGACCGGCGAGCTCACCCGCATCCGCCCCTCCGGGCTCATCGTGTTTGACCTGGAACAGGGCGACGAATTGGTCTCGGTCGCCCAGGTGGGCGAAGCCAAAGACGTGGTCATGGTGACGGAGAACGGACAGGCGATAAAGTTTCCCATCTCCGGGCTAACCCCCCGCTCCCGCACCGCCGGTGGAGTCCGGGGCATCCGCCTCCTGAATAAAGACCAGGTGGTGGCCATGAGCACGGTGACACCAAACAGCCACCTATTGATCGTCAGCGTACACGGCTATGGCAAGAGCACTCCGCTGGCCAGCTACCCCCGCCACGCCAGGGGCGGTCAGGGGGTGCGCACCTTCCGCACCACCGATAAAGCGGGTAGGGTGGCGGCCGCCAGAGTGGTTTCGGAAGAGCCCGGGCAACTGATCCTCATCATCTCCGCCAAGGCCCAGGTGGTGCGGATAACCCTGCAGGATGTCCGGGTTACCGGACGCCATACCCAGGGTGTGATCGTCTGGCGGGACCGTGAGCCCGACGACTACGTCGCCTCCATCGCTTGCTTCCAAGAATCAGACACCCAAAGTAACGGGAACGGAGAGAGCAACGGAAAGAACCGCGGCGCTAAATCCGAGGCATCCAACGGCAACGGCAAGGAGGACAACGGGACCAGCGCAAAATAATTACGCCAAAACGCCTAGCAAACATGAGTCGTCTCAGAGCTCGCTGGAATGAACGCGCCTGGGCGTCAACGGCATCCTTCCGGCCTTCGCCGGAATGACGGAGCTGGTAAATTCAGAAAAGGTCTGGCCCCACGAATTTGTCATTCTGAGGCGCCAGCCGAAGAATCTCATTGATGTTGAGCCAGCACTGTTCAGAAACAAAGAGACCCTTCGCTCCACTCAGGGTGACAGTTACGGGACCATGTTCATCGGTCACGCCGAATGGCCTGGATTCCGGCCTTCGCCGGAAAGACGAGGAGGGACCCGGAGCGGGTGGCCTGAGGGCAACTGATTTTGAAACGCCGCCTCTGGCATCTGTGAAAACCCGACGCCGACGTAGGGGCGGGTTTAAAACCCGCACTCCTACTAGTAAGCCGTGTTTCCGCCAGCCAGAGCCTTGGTGCGTCGGCGCGCCTCTTCCAGGCAGGCACTTCGATTTGCCAACCGCGGCGGCAAAAGAAAAGGGCAGGTTGGAAACCTGCCCCTACGAATGCCTTCAGCAATTTATGGCAAGCCTGAATTAACGGACCCGCCCGTTGTGGTAACTCCGGCCTACTCTTCTGCCGGGTTGTACCAGCGGCTATCGTAGAACATCAAAGGTGCGCCGGACTCGTTTCGGCGCAATTCTTTTACCGCGCCGACGTAGATCGTGTGGTCCCCGTACACATGGGAGCCGAGCACTTCGCAACGAAAGAACACCAACGAGTCGTCCAGAACGGGAACCCCGTCTTCCGATTCCGAATAGTGGTATTCAACGTCATCGGTGCGGTCTTCCGGCCTTTTGGCGAAGTAGGCGCCCAACTCCTGCTGTTGCTGTTTCAGGATATTAACCCCAAAGCGGCCGGTATTTTCTACGTAACCATGGGTATGGGTGCCGTGGGCGACGCAGACCAAGATGGTTGGCGGGTCGAGGCAAATCGAGGAGAAGGCATTGGCCGTCATGGAGTGGGGCTGCCCCTCTTCATCCAGGGTGGTTATCACCGTAACGCCGGTGGCGAATTGGGAAAGGGCCGACCTGAACTCGTCTGCGTCAAACACGACTATACCTACACTAATAGTGATATAGGGAAGATAGCCAATATTATATACGCTCGATTATCTGTCTGCCAGCAAACAGGTGGTCTCAGGAGTAGGGGACGAAGCAATCGGCGAGGTCTCCGGCCGTGCGACCGGCGTAGCGTTGGGCGTCCAGCTTGACGACGGCTCCACGCGGCACCAGGCCTTTGAAAAGCTTCGGATGGGTTAACTCGGCTAATATCTCCAGGCCCTCGATAACCCTGGGGCCGGGACGGCTGAAGTAAGAATGGTCGATCAGATAGACCTCGCCGTTTCTCACCGCGGAGAGACTCCGCCAACCTTCCTGAGTTTCCAGCCACGGCGCTTCCCGGAGGCTTCTGTCCAGGCCGGATGAGCATAGGTCGACGAACAGCTTGTCCGGGTCATAGCCACGGACTTCATTCCAGTCCAACCTCATGGCCGAGCCGCCGGAAGCAAGCATATCCTGGTTTCCACCGGCCAGGTCCAGCATGTCGGGTATCCAGTGACCGCCCAAGACCAGGGGATTAATCCCCTCCAGAGAGAACACACGCGGCCGTTCGGCAACCGGTGGCAGCTTGTCTTGGACTGCCTGTACCCGCTCCCGCATGGCAGCAACCGTCCGGGCCGCTTGCCCCTCGGCCCCGCAGGCCCGGCCCACCTGCATGAAGGACTCCAGCACCTCTTCGAAGGTCCTGGGTTGCAGCACCACAACCTGGGGCTGCACCTCCATTCCCGCAACGACTCCCGTCACCTGGCCGGCGTCCACTTCGCAGACGTGGCAAAGGTCCTGGGTCAGGATCACGTCGGGCGACTCTCTCACCAGCCATTCCTGGTCCAACTCGAATGGGTTCTCGCCACGTGCCAGCAGTTCGACCATGGCGGCTTCGACTTGATCGCTGGACAGAACAGATGGGTCGACCTTGCTTCGGCTAACCACCGGCTTGGACCGGGCTTCCGGCGGGTAGTCGCACAGGTCTGACACGCCGGCGACCTGGTCTCCCAGGCCTAGAGCAAATAATATCTCGGTCCCGCTGGGAAGCAGTGAGCAAATCTTCATGGCCGGTCCTGATTCTCTCCGGTCCGGGCGCCGGGTGGTCCTGGCGTCCGGTGAAAAGGGGTCATGGTCCTTACCACCCTTCAGCAGCGGCTATGGGCTTGCGAAACCCATCCGGCCCGCTTTGCTATTCGGGGTTTCAGGTGTGGAGGCTGATGTATTATAGACCACGGTCCACAGCCAGGCGGGGCGGTTGATGGACGCGGCGAGTTGATTTTGGACTAGGCGGACGCCGAGAATGGCCCAAGGTTCGTCAGTTGAGAACTGGAGCAATTGGGATCTCCTGAAGCTCAATTCATTCAGCTTCGGGATCACTGGATTCATCCTGGGGATGGACACGGTGATCCTTCCGGTCATCGTGTTGACGGTAGCTCCGGAAGAGCTCAAGAACACCTATTTGGCGGTACTGGGATTCAGCGGTTTGCTCATGGCCGCCCTGGTGCAACCGGCCATTGGACGCATCAGCGACCGCACACAATCCCCTTTGGGCCGGCGGGTCCCTTTCATCCTCTGGGGCTCGGTCTTCGCGGCAATCGGCCTCATCGGGGTGCGGCTCGCGCCCAACTTCGCGGTCCTTTTCGGGGTCTGGATCTACATACAGGCCAACGTGAATATCGCCTACGGGCCCGGATTGGCGCTGATCCGGGACTGCGTGCCGCTGAACCGGATTGGCATGGCTTCGTCGATGAAGATCATGTCCGACGCGGCGGGCGGAGCGGCGATGATCGCCGTCACCGGCGCATTGATCGGCAAGACCGGGTCATCCCTCGACTGGCAATGGTTGACTCTGGGTATCTTGGCCTTTGCCCTGATCATCGCCATCTCTATCACGTCGGTCCAGGTCTCCCGCCGGGAATTAACCTCCCCCTTAAATTCCCAGCGCCGCGACGTCGAACCGTCTTTCCGTTCGTTGATGAACCCCCAGCTAGGCCTGTTTCTGGCGTCCCGGCTGTTGATGATCACGGCGATAGCATCGTTCCAGACCTACGGGTTGTTCTTTCTCCGGGATTCGGTCGGATTGGACAACCCGGCCGAGGCGCTGGGACGCATGATCTTGGCGATCGCCGGGGCCTTGGCCATCGCGGTATATATCTCAGGATGGGTTTCGGACCGGGTGGGCCGGAAGCCGGTGGTCATGGTGGGAGCCATCGGCGCCGCCATCAGCTCCCTGTGGCTGTTGACGGCCGACGATTCCACGCAGGTATTGGTTATTGCCAGCGTGATCGGCGCCTCCGTGGGCACTCTGATGAGCGCGAACTGGGCGTTGGCCAACGAATTGGCGGACGAGAGCCATGCGGGACTTCACATGGGCATCGTGAACCTGGCGACCATCGGCGGCGCGGCCACGGCCAAGTTACTGGGGCCTGGGATCGACGCCCTAAACCGCATCTCCGGGGACCTTGGATACCAAGTGATGATCGCCGGCTCAGCGGCGCTGTTCCTCGTTGGCGCATTACTATTGATGCCGCTAAAGACGACCGGACGCGAGCCTGAATCCAGAGACTCGACCCGGCCTCCCGCCCCATAGCCCGAACGCATCACCCAAACACCTCGGGCGAACGCATTGGGCGAACGTTTTATTACCGGGCGGCGGCGGCCTTCTTCACGAATTCGGCTGCGCCCCTGGCCACCCAAGCGTTCCATGAAGTCATCAAGAAGGTGACTCCCTTTTGGACGTAGGCTTCCAGGTTTCCGTCGTTCACCAGTGTTCCCGCCGCCTTCCCGGCCGCGGTTATCTTCGCGATGGCGTCAGCAATGGCCTTCTGGACCTCTGGGTGTTCGGCATTGCCGATGTGGCCCATGGTCTGGGAAAGGTCCGACGGAGCAACGAAGAACACATCGATGTCCGGTACGGTCAGGATCTCGTCGAGGTTGGCCAGGGCCTCCACCTCTTCAAGTAGCACGATGACCATCGTCTGGTCGTTGGCTTGATGGAAGTAATCGCCGACCCCGAACGACTGACGCCCACCGAACATTCCCCGGTACCCCAATGGGGCGTATTTGGCGGACTGGGCAGCCTGCTCGGCGGCCTCCCGTGAATTAACGTGGGGCACGACGATACCCATCGAGCCCCGGTCGAGGGTGCGGGTAATCAGACCTGGGTCGTTGGAGTTGACCCGGGTGATGGAGGCCATCTCCCACAGATCGCAGGCCCTGGTCATGTCGCCCAAAGCGTCCCAGTCCACCGGCCCGTGCTCGCATTCGATCCATGCTGCGTCGAAACCGACCGGCCCCAGGAAATCGATGATATCGCTGTTCTGCAGTCCGGAGATGGTGGTGACCACCTCGCCATTTCGCAGTTTTTGCTTGGCCCCGTTAACTCTGATTGACGGCACGTCGGTCCTCCTGATTCGCGGGATTGACGCCGCCGCCCTTCGATGCTCGAGCCGTTGAGCCCGGGTCTGGAGCGGCGAGTCCGGCAATTCTGCCACCAAGCCTGACAATATACAAATCTTACTGGGCTAGCTGCCGGTCACCGCTCCCAATCAGCAGCCCTGTCGGCAGAGGCATGGTTGGTCAAGTTGGTCTGAAAGGAACCGTCAGAGCTCATCCGGTAGACCTCGTCGTTGCCATCGCGGTTGCTGTGAAACACGATCTGAGAACCAGCCGCGTTCCAACTGGGGGCACCATCGACGGCCGCGTTGGCGGTCAGAGGGTATGCGCCCGAGCCATCCGAGTTCATCAGGTAAATCTCCCAAGAGCCGTTGCGGTTGGAGGCGAACGCGATCTTGCCGCCGCCGGGCGACCAGGCCGGACCGGTGTCCCCTCCGGCATCATTGGTCAGATTCACCACTCCGGTGCCGTCGGCGTTCATCAGGTAGATCTCGCTGTTGCCGTCGCGGTCCGAAACGAAAGCGATCTTGGAGCCGTCGGGAGACCAGGCCGGATAGTTGTCCGCTGCGCCCGCCGTGGTCAATCGCTGTTGGTTCGAACCGTCGGCGTTCATCACGTATATCTCGTCGTTTCCATCTCTTGCCGAGGTATAGGCGATCCGGTCTCCGGAGGGAGAGCAGTCCGGCGAATTGTCGGCAGCGGGTCCATCGGTGAGCCTGGTCTGATTGGTCCCGTCCGATGACATGATATAGATCTCCCAATTGCCATCCCGGTCCGAGGCGAAGGCCAGAGAATCGCCACCGCACCACGAGGGCTCCGCGTCGGACGCCGGATTGTTGGTGAGATTCACTGGGTTGTAACCGTCCGAACCCATAATCATGACCTCGAAGTTCCCGCTCCGGTCGGACTGAAACGCTACCCGGCCTCCGGCGGCATAGGGAAGGGGCGTGGGCGTGGGTGTTGACCCTGGAGCAGGTGTCGGACTGGGACCTGGGGTGGCTGCTGGGGTTGGCGACGGCCTGGGAGTCGGCGTGGGTGTGGCGACAGGGCTTGAGATTAACACCGACACGTATCTATCGAGATTCATGTAAACGTAACCCGTCTGCCCGCTTTGGGTACGGAACCCAGCCAGCATCACCATTGCTCCGGGGGCCGCCGGCACCACGAGCACCGGAACAGTGGAGTCGGGGGGATAGGTGCCGTCATCGTCAGGCGGCCAAGACAGGACCACCTTGCCGTTGGCGATGGCGAAGTTGGTCTGGCCCGGTTGCAATGCCACGCCATTGATGTACAGCCGGTAGCCATGCAGTTTGATTGCCGCCGGTCCGGGGGTAGCCGTCAGTCCGGGGGTGGGTGAGGGCGCCGGCACCGAGACCGGCGTCGGCAACGCGGTGGCGGTGGCCACTGGAATGGGGGATGCAGTCGGCGAGATCACCACACTCTGCTCGGGGGCTGCGGTGACCGGCGGTACCGTAATTGGAGCCGACAATGCAGTCGCGGTGGGCACTGGGATGGGGGTTGCGGCCGACGAGATTGCCGCGCTCTGCTCTGGGGCTGCGGTGACCGCCGGGGCCGGGGATTCAGCCACCTGCGGTCCGGCCAGAGGATCAACATCGGCGCCGGGGCCGACGGTGAGGGCAAACCGGCTCAGGTTGTCAACCCAGGCCACAATGGTGGAGTTGGCCGGATCGGCGGTCGTCTTCAACACATCCCAGGACTGTTCCTGCTCAAGAAAATGTTGGAGCGCGAAGCGGGAGTAGTCGTTTCCAGCCAACGCCAGGTCGTCCGGCCCGATGCCAACGGTGATGGAGAGCATCTGCTGAAACTTGACCGGGCCATCGGCAGCCCTTTCCGGTTGTGCCGACAACTCGAAGAACCGCCCGGTGCTCAGGTAGCCGTGAGGCAGACTGGGGGTACCGGACGAATCTGATTCCTGGTAACTGAGCAGCACGGGGAAAGAGACAGACCCCGCGGCGATGGCAATCGTCACCTGGCCATCCTCGGAGCGCAGCTTCACGGGGTCTTTGCCGGTTATGACAACCCCAACCGGGCCGAGGAACAGGGCCTCCAAAACCCCGTTTTTGTCCGGTGACGGCGTCAGCGGAAGCACCCCGGAGACGACCAGCCCGGCGAATAGACCTCCCAGCATAAGCAGGGGAAGAAGGGCAAATTTGACCAGGTCCGATTTCATCCCCCGACGCGTCGGGGTCGGCCTCTGGCCGGAGTTGGCCACTGACCCGAACCGGCCATTTTTCTCCAGCCGGTCCGATGCGGGCTTCTCCGTCATCTATCCACACGCGCCAGCCCACCCAACCATGGGATTGAGCGGCGCAACCCGACTACAGGATTGGAAACACGTTCGGAATACTACCGCAGACACCTCACAACCGAAAGCATCCATCGGTTGCGTTAGGTCCTATACAGACCGGAAGATGGACTATTATAGATTTTTCGGGCCGCCGCCGAGGAGAAAGCATTGTTCTCTTCAGCCGGTTGACAATCCCTGCTGGGACGACACAAAATCAGAGCGTCCAGCCTATAGGCCGGTCAAATAACCATCAACAGGAGCATATCAATGTCCACCAGTTCCTTAACTTGGACGGAAGGAACAACTCGGGTTGGCGGCGCCAATCTCCATATCGTCAAGGGCGGCAGCGGCCACCCCCTACTGGTGCTGCACGATGAGATGGGGCGAACGGCCCCTCTCCGGTTCGCGGAAGAATTGGCCAGCGGCTTCACTCTCCACATGCCGGCCCATCCGGGGTTCGGCATCACGGAGCGTCTGGAATGGATCATGAGCGTCCGCGACCTGGCCAGTTGGTACCTGCGGGCCATCGAGGAATTGGGTCTGGAACGGGTCAACGTTTTGGGATTCTCCTTGGGCGGTTGGCTCGCGGCGGAGATGGCCTGCCAATCCCCCCAGACATTCAACAAGATGGTCCTGGTCTCCCCGGCCGGCATCAAACCTCCCACGGGCGAGATTCTCGACATGTTCTTGGTCGTCGCTAAAGAGTACCTGGAAGCGAGTTTTCTCGACCCCGGCTCGACCCCGGAATACCCTTCCATCTGCCCCGAAGAACCCAGCGCCGACCAGGTGGAACTCTGGGAGGCCGCCAGAGAAGAAGCCTGCCGCCTAACTTGGCGTCCCTACATGTACCACCCGGCCCTGCCCCATTTGTTGGGCCGGTTAAAGGACCTGCCGACCCTCTTGGTCTGGGGCGAGCAGGACGCGGTGATACCCACCAGCGCCGGCGAGGCGTATCAGCAGGCGATTAAGGGCTCCCGCTTGGAGATACTGTCCGGCTGCGGCCACCATCCCGAATTGGAAAAGACCGGGGAATTTGTGGGGCTGGTCCGTGATTTCTTCGGCTGACCTCCCCTAGCATAAGCGGTCCAGTTGTAACTCCAAGCCGGACCGGGTCAGCCCAACATACCAGACATCTCTGGTAATTCTGGGTCAGATACCCGGCATTTCTGGTATTTCTGGGTCAGATTCCCGTCAGACCCCCCGGTCGAGCCGCTCCATCTCCACGGCGAACCAGAGGGCCATTCCGCCGCTGCGGTCGTCAAAACCGAATATGGCGGGGCGGTCCAGGTATTCACGGACGTTGTTCTGCACTCCCGTGCTGGCGCAACCGTCCACCACGTTTCCGACGTCGTCGGTCCGTTCCGCCACCGCCTGCCAGGCCAGGTCCACAGTCTCCCGGAAATCGGCCGGGAGGAACCCCAGACGGAGGCCGCGGGCCATGGCGTAGCCCATCATGCAGGTCGCGGTGAACTCCAGATACGATCCGGGGAAGTCCAACACCTGGGGCAACAGCCCCGACGGGTGTTGCAGGCGGCGCAACGATTCCATGAGACGCCCGTACATCGCCGATATTGCCGGACGTTGGGCATGGTCTTCCGGCAGGTAGGTCAGGGCTTCGGCCAAGCCCATGGCGGCGAAGCCGTTGCCCCGGCCCCAATAGTAGGCTGCGGAGCGGCAATGCCAGAACAGGCCATGGTCCTGCTGAATCTTTCCGGCCAACAGGAAATTGGCCAGGATGTCAGCGTACTTCGTGTCCCCGGTCAGCTTGAATGCCCGTCCCAGAATAGCGCCGCTCATGAACATGTCTTCGGTGCGGAAATCCGGGTCGCAGGGCTGGGGCGCGCTGCCTTGGCCCGTCGGCTGGAACCGGTCCGCGGCGTCGATGACCAGCCCGTTGTAGCGTGCGTCGCCGGTGGCGTCGGCCAATTCGTCCGCCCAGACAACCGACGCCAGCGCCGATGGGGCCAGGTCTTGGGGCAGGCCACCCTCGATGAAGGCCTCGATCAGCCGGGCGATGTCCGGCGCCGGGTCCTCTCCCTCTGGTTCCAACTGGTGGAGCCGGAGGCGGCCGCTGATGGGCACCCCCTGCGTATATACGATGGGGTCAAAGGTATGGCCGTAAGCCGTTGCCAGGACCTTGGCGATCTCCGTCTTGGGCCGGCCGCGGCGGGTGTCCAGGGCTTTCCGCGCCTCCGACTTGGACAGCACCTCCAACTGGCGCAGCATGCTGAACAAACGGCTCAGCTCCCGGGGCAACTGCTCATCCGAGGCCGTGAGGCGCAGTCCCGGCATGGTTCCCAGACCGTCGGGGTGGCCGGAGCCCAGGGCAGCCAAGAGCCCCTGTTCACCCGAGATAATTCTGCCGCCAAGTCCCGGCGCTAGGCCTTGGGCAGCCTGGTTGTATTCCCATCTAACCGAGCCGCCCACCTGCAACTCCAAAACCAAATCGGGCGCTTGAAAACAGACCCACCGCCACAGATAGCGCTTTTCCGGATCTTCCGGGTCGTAGTAGAACTTGCCCTCGGGGGGATAGACACCGGAGGGATTGCCGCCCGCGCCGTTGCCAGGCGCAACGTTCAGACGAAGGCCATCGGGATTGGCGCAGGGCACGGCGCTGAGGGCGATGCGCAGGGACAGTGCGTCGCCGCCGCCGGCGAACAACTCCAATGCGTGGAGCGCCAGGTCCACGTCGGCCTTGTCACCGGACAGCCCGCCTATGAGCAGTATCCGGGTCCGGGAGGTCTCGATGGAATAGGCGTTCCGGTCCAACAACGCCGGGATGGGGGCCAATGAACGGGTGACACCGTAGGACGTCCTGGACCAGAACCCCGGCCTGGCCCTGAGCAGGGCGTCGATCGCGTCTTTGATAGCGTTTTCGGTGGACAATTACACCTTCCTGCAGGCCGGTCATTCCCGGCGAATTATTCAGGGTTGTGGACCATGGTTTTGCATCACAAACAACAGCCCAGGGTCATTGCACAATCCCTGGGCTGTTAAACTCTTACTCAGAAGACGCTACTTCTGAACGATGTCCACGTTCACGGTGCGGGACGCCGAAACCGTGAAGGTCAATGAGGCGGTCCCGCCTCCCTCGGTGCTGTCCATGACGTGGATGTTCTCCGGACCCTCAAGGTAGTTGATCTGGTCGCCCTCGACCCGGAAGGGCCGGTCGTGTCCCGGATAGAACACGTTGGAGGCCGCCACCATTTTTTCGACGCTCTCCTGGGCATCTTCCACGTCCCAGAAGATGTTGTAGGGCAGGCCGCGGGCCACGGTGCCGCTCTCGGGCATGGCGTCTCCGGCCAACAGAACATTTTCGCCGTTGATCTCGGCCAGGATGCTCATATGGCCCTTGGTGTGACCCGGAGTCTCGATGATGGAAACACCGTCCACTATCTTGTCGCCCTCCGAGACCGTATCGACCTTCATGTTCCGCATCATGTCGGCCATTCCGGCGGCCACCGCCAGGTCCCACTTGTTGGGGTTGCGGGCGTAGTCGATCTCCGTGGGGTTGACCAGCACCCTGGCATTGGTGAACAGGTCGGTGTTCTGGCAGTGGTCCCAGTGCATGTGGGTCAGGATGACGATGTCGATGTCGTCGGTTTCGAGACCCTTGGCCTTGAGGGCCTTGACCAGGAACGGGCGGCGCGACGACGGCCCGGTGTCGATGAGGATGTTGTGGCTCCCCACCCGGAGCAGGGAGTTGGTGGAGTAGCCGAAGGAACCCTGGTCGGTGGTTAGGGCGAAGCCGTAGGTCAGCACGTCCAGTGTCGCCATGATCAGTTTTTCCTTTCCGGCGTCCCAACGGGCGGCCGGGTCGATGATATTGAGGGCTCGGTGCTTTTCGATTGAAAACTACCGGTGAAAACTAGCGGAAGTTGGGAATCACCTTTTCGGCGAACAGCCGCATCGAACTGGACACCTGGCCGTAGTCCAGACCGCCGGCGTCCAGATAGCTTATGAAGTTGGTGACGTGGCTGTCTTCCAGTTCCCTGATGGCGGCGGTAACCTTTTTCGGGCTGCCGATGGCCGCCATCCCCTCTTTCCCGCGCTCGGCCAACAGGTCAGGCTCGATGAAGGGGTCGCGGACGTAGTTCTCATAACCCCGCAACCCAACAGCCGCCATCTCTGAGACCGGCCTGCGAAGAAATTTCCCCATATCCCCAGCCCATTCCAAACGGGGCGTCAGCAGATCGATGGCTTCTTGGTCCGTGGGCGATACGTAGACGTTGCGCACGGCAGCGATCTCGATGTCCTCCGGGGCCACACCCTCTTCGATCATGCGCCGGCGATAGAGCTTGATCAGGTTCTGGTCCGAATCGGGCGAGGCGGGGAAGAAGCTGCTGCCCACGGTGAACAGCCCCCAGCGGTTGGATACCGCGATCTCCACGGACTCGGGACTGTGGGTGACGGCCATCATGATTGGAGGGTGGGGTTTCTGAACCGGCTTGGGGATGACCATGACCTCGGGGAAGGAGAAGAACTTCCCTTCGTAGGCGAAACGCTCCTCGGTCCAGGCCTTGATCGCGATATCCATGCCCTCGACGAACCGCTCCCGGGACTCGGCGATGTCTATCCCATAGATATCGAACTCCCGTTTCTGATAGCCCCGGCCGGCGCCCACCACGAGCCGGCCGCCACTGATGATATCGATGGTGGCTAAATCCTGGGCCATACGAATGGGGGCGTGCCAGGGCACTATGGTGCAGGCCACGCCGATCTTGACCCGTTTGGTGCGGGCGGCGATGGCGGCCAGCAGGCTGTGGGGCGAGCTGATGATGCTATGCTCGCTGAAGGCATGCTCCGCGATCCAGACCGAGTCGTAGCCCAGTTCCTCGGCCAGTTCCGCCCCCTTGAGGATGTCCTCGTAGACTTCCACGTCGGTGCGGCTAACCGGGTTTGGGTTGGCCTTGTGCTCGTCGTCGTATTGCTCGTGCAATTGGGGACGCTGCCCCACGAAAAAGGCGCCGAATTTCATGGCTGCTAACCCGCGTTCTCGATTTGAGCGTAGACCTTGCCCATCTGTTCCACCGAGTCGTTCTCGACATCGGTGAACCACCGTAGCAGCGACCGGGTCAGAGGGTCCACCGAGTCGTCTTCCATGGCGGCCTCATACCGTTCCCGCACGCTGGGGGTGGGCTGCCTGAGCCGCGATTCCTTGAGCCAGGCAATCTTCTCGGCGTCGGATATATCCGAAGTGACGACACGGACCTTCTCGTCAAATTCAGGGTCCTCGACCTCTTCCGTCGCAAAACCCAATTCCTTGACCCGGCGGTCGAAGATGTCTCCGTGGCTGTATTCCCGCGCCGCCACGAATGACAGGCACTCTTTCAGGTCTTTGTTGGCTGTTTTGTTGGCCCACGCTTCCAGGTACACCCCGGCCCGGTTCTCTTGGAGGCGGATGTCGTTCAGAAGTTTGACATACTGGGGTTTGGAGGTCATATCTGCACTGCTCCTATGATGGATGGTTTTTAGCTGGGAAGTTGCCAGGAGTGTAGTGCGCCGCCTATGGGGTGTCAATCGGGCGCAGATGGCGCCTGACCGCCCACTTAACCCGTGTTAAAATGCCTTAATCCTAGGCGAGAGGCACTGCTTTGGCCCCACTGTCCGAAACCCAGCGAGGCATCGTCAACACCATCCGCGAATTTGTGCGCCGGGAGGTCAACCCCGTCGCCAAGCAGATGGAACACGACGACGAATACCCCTTCGAGCTCGTCGAGCGTATGAAGGAGTTGGGCCTGTTCGGCGCCATCATCCCCGAAGAGTACGGCGGCCTGGCGTTGGACGTCACCACCTACGCTCTGATCATCGAGGAAATCTGCCGGGGGTGGATGAGCCTGACCGGCATCCTGAACTCCCATCTGATCATGGCCTACATGGTCGCCAACCACGGCACTGAGGAGCAGAAAGAGACCTACCTGCCGAAGATGGCCACCGGCGAGAAACGGGGCGGCATCTGCATCACCGAGCCCAACACGGGCAGCGACGTCCAGGCCATCGAGACCCGGGCGGTGCGCGACGGCGACGACTACGTGGTGAACGGGACCAAGAGCCTGATCACCAACGGCCGGCACGGCAACACCTTCGCCCTGGTGACGAAGACCGACATCAATGCCGACCCGCCCCGCCGCGGCATCAGCATCTTCATCGCCGAAAAAGGGCCCGGCTTCAACGTGGTCCGCGACATACCCAAGCTGGGGTACAAAGGAGTGGACACCTGCGAGCTTTCCTTCGAGGACTACCGGGTGCCGGGCGGCAACTTGGTCGGCGGCCAGGAAGGCCAGGGGTTCTACCAGATAATGAGCGGGCTGGAGTTGGGCCGGATCAACGTGGCCGCCCGCTGTCTGGGCGTGGCCCGGGCCGCCCTGGAAGAGGCGGCCAAATACGCTCAGCACCGGAAGACCTTCGGCAAGCCCATCGGCGAACACCAGAGCATTCAAATCATGCTGGCCAACATGGCCACCCAGATCCAAGCCGCACACCTGATGGTCCTTCACGCAGCGGAGAAAAAGGACCGGGGCGAACGGGCTGACATGGAAGCGGGCATGGCCAAACTCTTCGCCAGCGAGATGTGCATGCAGGTGACAATCGACGCCATGCGCATCCACGGCGGCTATGGCTACACCCAGGACCTAACCGTCGAGCGTCACTTCCGCGACGCGCCGTTGATGATGATCGGCGAGGGCACCAACGAAATCCAAAGGATAGTCATCGCCCGGCAGCTGCTGAAAAACTTCCCCTCGGGCGACTTCCTGTACGAATCGGGCTTGTAGAATCAAAGATTTAACGACGACAGAGGTGGAACCCATGGTACGGAACAACAATGAGTCCGGAATCACCCAATCCCTGGCAGGGTTCGCGGCCAACGTGACCTACGAGGAGCTGTCACCCGACGTGGTGGACTGGGCCAAGTACCTTTGCCTGGATTTCGCCGGCGTGACCTTGAACGGCTCCACCACCGACTCGGCCAAGGCAGTCGTGCAAGCCCTGGAAGACGTGGGCCGCTCCGGGCCGTCGGCCATCGTGGGCACGGACAAGCGGGTGTTGCCCGAGTACGCCGCCATGGCCAACGGCACCGCCTTCCACAGCATCGAGATGGACGACATAAATAACGAAGCGTCGCTCCACCCCGGCGTGGTCGCCTATCCCACAGCCTTGGCCATGGCCGACATCACCACGGTCAGCGGCAAAGAGTTCATCTCCGCCGTGGTCGCCGGATATGACGTTATCGTGCGCCTGGGCCGGGCCCTGAAGCCCAAGGAGCATTACGCCCGGGGCTTCCACCCCACCGGCACCTGCGGGGCCTTCGGCGCGGCGGCGGTGGCGGCGCGGCTGCTGGGACTGCAGGGCGATAGCTACACCCACGCCCTGGGGATCGCCGGCAGCCAGGCCGCGGGGAGCATGGAATACCTGGCCCAGGGCGCCTGGACAAAGCGGCTGCATCCTGGTTGGTCTTCCCATAGCGGTATCTGGGCGGCGCTGTTGGCCCGGGCGGGGTACACCGGCCCCACCACGATCCTGGAGGGCCGCGACGGTTTCCTCACCGCCTACTCCGGCGACCCCGACCCCAGCCTGGTGCTGAAGGACCTGGGCGAGGAATACCAAATAACCCGGACCGGCGTTAAACCCCACGCCTGCTGCCGCTACAACCAGGGGCCCATCGACTGCCTGCTGGACCTGAGGCAGACCCACAACATCCAGCCCATGGAGGTCGAAGAGGTTAAGATCGGCATGCTCAGCGCCGGAATGGGGCTGGTTGCTTCTCCGGAAGAAGCCAAGCGCAACCCCACGTCGGTGGTGGACATGCAGTTCAGCATGCCCTTTGCCGCCGCCGTGGCCCTGACCTACGGCAGGGCGTCCCTAACTGAATACGCCCCCGGAGTGCCTGACCGGCCCGAAGTGCGCCATATCATGGACCGGGTCCAGTGCGTGACCGACCCCGAATTGGACGCCCTTTACCCCCGCCACTTTCCGACTTGGGCCGAGGTCCGTACCTCCGATGGCCGAACGTGCAGGAGCGAGCTGACCTACCCCAAGGGCGACCCGGAGAACCCGGTGACCTGGGACGAGATGAGAGAGAAGTTCAATACGCTGTCAGCGCCGGTGATCGGCAGCCAACGCCAGCAGGAAATCATCGCCGCCATAGACTCCCTGGACCAGATGGACGACGTTCGCCAACTGGCGTCGCTGCTAAGCACGGAGTAAATCAGGGAGGGCGGCTTTCAGCGATTGACCCACGCCGATAGCTGACCCCTGATAGCTGATGGCTCACGCAACCCCACCCCTCCAAGGCGTCCGAGTTCTGGAGATGGCCCAGGCCATCGCCGGGCCCTTCGGCGCCCGCACCCTGGCGGACATGGGCGCCGAGGTGATCAAGGTGGAGCAGCCCGGCGTGGGTGATATGTCCCGCCGGATCGGCCCCCATTTTCTCGGCGGCGAAAGCGCCTATTACCTCAACTTCAACCGCAACAAACAGAGCGTCACCATCGACCTGCGGCAAGACCAAGGACAAGAAGTATTCCAACGGCTGGTGGCGGTCTCCGACGTGGTATTCGACGCCTTCCGTCCTTCGGTGTTGGACCGCCTGGGTCTGGACTACGCGTCGCTCAAGAAAATCAACCCCACGATCATCGCCTGCTCCCTGTCCGCCTTCGGACAGGAGGGTCCCTACCGCGAGCGGCCCGGATTCGACGGCATCGTACAGGCAATGGGCGGGGGCATGAGCGTGACGGGCCACGAGGGCCAGCCGCCGGTATTCATGGGATTCCCAGTGGGCGACTTGGTGGGCGGCTACGTGGCGGCGCTGAGCATCGCTTCCGCCTTGTACGGCCGCAATATAACGGGTGAGGGCCGCCGCCTGGACATCAGCCTTCTGGACGTGCAAATAGCATTGCAGGGCCACCTGGGGCAGTTCTATCTGGTGTCCGGCGAGGTGCCCAAGCCCATCGGCTCCAGCCATCCGTCCAACCTGCCCGTGGGCGCCTACCTGACCATCGATGGCGCCTACCTTCAGATCCACTGCGCCAGCCAAGAGTTTGCCATGAAGACCCTGCGGATGATGGCCGGCGAGGTAGATGAACTGAAGGGTATGGACAACGACCCGCGTTTCCAGACCCAAGCGGACCGGATGGCCAACCGGGAGGCGCTGGACGACGCCCTGAGCCGCGGCTTCGGCACCAAGTCCAGGGAGGAATGGATCGAACTGTTGGAGAAATGGGACGTGCCCGGCGGGCCGGTTAACGACATCGCCGAGGCCTTGGCCGACCCTCAGGTGCAGCTGCGCAACATGGTGGTCGAGGTGGACCACCCAACCGCCGGCCGGTACAAGACCGCCGGCAACCCGATCAAGACCGGCGCGCCCGAGGTGTTCAACCCGCCGCCGACGTTGGGCCTAGATACATTCGGCGTCTTGACCGGGCTTTTGGGGTACCGTGAAGGCGAGGTTGAAGCCCTGCGCCAAATGGGAGCGGTCTGACAAGCCATCAGCTTTCCGCAGTCAGTTATCAGCTAATTTGAGGAGGGGTTTTTATGGCTTCCAATGCAAAAATAGGAATTCTCGTGCCCGCCGGGTTCAGCGGCACACCGCCGGCCATGGCCGAATTCAACGGATTCTTCCGGCGGGCCGACGAGTTGGGCTACGACTCGCTGTGGGTCATTGACCGCATATTCCACAACATCAACATCATCGACCCCATGACGATCCTGGCCTGCGCCGCAGCGGTGACCGACCGCATCCGGCTGGGCACATCGGTGCTGCTATTCGTCATGCGGAACCCCGCCTTGGTGGCCAAAACGATCTCCACCATCGACTATCTTTCCGGCGGGCGGGTGACCCTGGGCATCTCCCTGGGCGGCCGGGACAACGAATACGAGCCCATGGGGGTGGACGTGAAACGCCGGGTGGGGCGGTTCACCGAGGGCCTGGAGGTGATGCGCCGGCTGTGGACCGAAAGCGGCGTCACCCACCACGGACGCTACTTCAACATGGACAATGTGAACGTGGACCCCAAGCCGGTGCAGAAGCCGGGAATTCCGGTGATCCTCGGCGGGTCCGCCGAGGGTGTTTTTCAGCGGGCCGGTGAACTGGCCGACGGCTGGGTGGCGGGCGGCGGCGGCAACGCCGAGACCTTCGAGCAGGCTTGGGAGAAGGTGAAGGGTTACGCCCGGGCGGCGGGCAGGGACCCGGCGGCCTTGGACTCGGGAAAGCTGATGTACTGCTACGTGGACGACAACCGGGATCGGGCCAAGTCGGAGCTGGAAAACTTCACCCACGCCTACTACGGCCCCCAGTACGACGTGGAGAACAACTGCGCTTACGGCAGCGGCGATCAATGCGCGGAGGTCATCCAGCGGTACATCGACGCCGGAGCCAAGACCATCATCCTGGGGCCCACCTGGCCCGACACCGGGCAGATCGACCGCATCTGGAATGAAGTCGTGCCCAAGCTGAAATAGCTCATCTAATTACGCGCGGCTTCCACCATGCGGCGGATGACGTCCGTCACCAATTCCGGCTGGTCACACTGGACACAGTGTCCGCTTTCCTCGGCGATGACCTGCACCCCGGCGGAGGACAAGCCGACCAACTCCCGCTGGGATTCCAGCCATGAACCGGCCAATCGTTCGCTAATCTTCCGGTCGATGAAAGGCGGCAGATTCGGCCGTCCGGCGGTGATCACCGTAAGCGGCAGGTCGCGCAAATTTCCGGCGGCCCTAACCTGATCAAAACTTGCGGCTACATCCACACCCTCCGGGTTCTGCTGCAACCCCCGCATTAACGCGGTCATGGCCTGCTCTCCCAGTATCTCGGCGGCTAGGACCAGATTATCCGGTTGTAGGCTGTCGATCAGGATGACCCCAGCCGTGTTCTCATTGTGCTGGGAGGCGTATAACAGGACGTTCAAGCCGCCGTAAGAGTGTCCAACAAGGACCACGGGCCCGGCGATTCCGGCTGCGGACAGCAAAGAATGCAGCTCGTCGGAGGCGGCCTGACTGGTGGGCCCGCCGTTGGCGGCATCGCTCTTACCCAGGCCGGCCCGGTCGTAGCTGCAGACCCTGGTGAACCCTGAGACCCGCTTTTCCACCGGCACCCAGTCGTGATTGTCACTGGCCAAACCCGAATCCAGCACCACGGCCGGAGCTCCATCGCCGGCGCAGCGGATGTTGAGACGGTGCCCGCCCACGTCCACCAGCCGGGACTCCGGGTTGTAGCCGCCGCAGGCAGCGGCCAGCAGCAAAAGAAGCAAGCCAACCACGGAGCTGGTCTTGAGGCGGGGAAAAAAGCGATTCGGGTGATCTACCATAGGAATTCATAGAATATCAGCGTTGACCCACGATTGTAGGGGCGGGTTTAAAACCCGCCCCTACACGCATCCACCAAACTCAGGCCATTGCGGCCATACCCCGCACAGGCCCGCTCATGGTGTCCTTCCGCGCAAGGATGTCGAACCACGACCCGGTTTCAACAATGAGCCATCCTTGATACGGACGGCTCGGGGCGCCCGGTGCCTGGACCGCTGAGGGCGCCGTTTACAATGGTCACCCGGAGCCCGTATGTTAAAACCCGCTTTTCCCGCTCTGCCTGAGTAGTTTTAGTCAAGAGGTTATCGTCAAATTGACTCCGTCTGAGATATACGCCGACCGGATTGATGCTGTAGATTCCCAGAACACCCGCATCTACGGTCCCGCCCCGGCTGGCGATAGCTGGGCGGGCCCGGCAGCCCGGCAGTTCCGGTTCGACCCTCACCGGATTCCAGACCTCAACCTGGCTTTGATCGGGTCATATGTGCGGCCGGACGACGTTGTACTGGACGTGGGAGGCGGGGCCGGGCGGGTCTGCCTACCCCCCTGGCGCTGAAGTGCCGGGAGGTGGTCAATGTAGAGCCATCTCCCGGCATGGCAGCCGAGTTTGAATCCCTGGCCCAAGAAGCGGGTATCGCGAATGCCCGCCTTGTCCCGTCTTTCTTGTCGGAGGCCCAAGGGACAAGCGGCGACATCTCCTTCACGGCGGACGTTACCTACTTCGTGCGGGATATAACCTCATTTATCGGCCAGTTGGAAGCAGCGGCGGGCCGCCGGGTCATGATTACCGTCTGGAGCGAGCCTCCGCCCAACCGGCGCGCCAAGTTGTTTAAATTGGTGTATGGCGAAGACCAAGAGCTGTTGCCCGGCCATCGCCAACTTCTGCCCGTGCTGTGGGACATGGGCATCCTGCCTGAGATACAAGTAATGCCGGAGTTGCCGTGGTGGGAGAATCAAACGCCGCCAACCAGGGACGAGGCCGTGCAAATGATCTTGGAAGACCGCTGGCTGAAGCCGGAAGACCGCGGCCGGGCCAGGTCTTTGTTCGAAAGCCACTTCGAGGAGTTGTTCGCTCCCGGCCCAGCGGGATTTTTGCCTCAGTGGCGATCGGACATGCGTGAGTTGCTAATAACCTGGGAGACGCGGGTCTGACCGGTAATTGCCGATGGGGGGATGTTGTCTTGATGGGGGAGTGGCCCCGGGGGGCAGGGCGGGTTTGAAACCCGCCCCTACATCGGTGGTAATGGGGCCGGGAGGTTAGCCGGCCGGGGCGTCGGTGCGGCGGTCACGGCGGTTGGCGCAGTTGGGGCACCAGCCGTAAAAGTCGACCCGTTGGCCGGTGAACTGGTAGTCCGAAGATTTTTCCAACCGTTCACGCAACTCGGCAACCATGTTTTGTCCCACGTCGGCGTCGTGGACGCTGCCGCAGCCGACACAGACCAGATTCGCATGGGGCGACAGGTTGGCGTCGTAGCGCGATTGCTTCTGGAAGGGCAGTTCCCAGACGATTCCGGCTTGCTCCAGCACGGTCAACGTCGAATAGACCGTGGCCAGCGTCACGTAGGGGAAGAACTCGCGGACCCGGCCGAAGATCTCTTTGACCGACGGGTGATCGCCCGAGTTCACCACCACCTCGGCGATGGCCAACCGTTGCGGGGTCAGTCTGATCCCCAGCATTTTGAGTTTGGCTCCCAGTTCGTCCTGTGTCGTCACTTTTCCACTGCCTGTTACGCCCGTTGGCGGTTGTTGACGGGCCGGATAACAGAAGAGTGACTTTGTCGGTCTCCCTTCATAGTTAGCTGATAGCTGTTGGCTCGACTGGCCTAGAGGCGGCCTCCGCCTCTGAACATTGGCTCTTGCCGGCGGTAGACTTGGATGCGGTTGCGGCAGGACTCGACCACGAATACGCGGTCTTGGTCGTCCACCGTGACCGCCACCGGTCCCCAGAAGTCCTTCTCCCGCTCGATGCCCTGAGCGATCTCTCGCTCTTTCCACATCTCCCCGTTGGCGTCCAGCTTGTCTTTGCCCCACTTGGATATGGTGCCGTCGCCGGTGGTCAGGGTCACGAACTGCCCCGCCGGGTCGAACATCTGCATGCGTTCGTTGCCCCAATCGGCCACGTAGATCATGCCGGTCCGGTCCACGGCGACTCCGGTGGGCCGGTCGAATTCGCCTGGTGCGCTTCCGGAACTGCCAAACTTCATCAGAAATTCGCCGTCTTTGTCGAACTTCTGGACCCGGTCGTTGCGCCAGTCGGCAACGTAGATGTTGCCGTCTGCGTCCACGTCGATGCCCCATGGCAGGTTGAACTGTCCGTCCCCGCTACCCTGGGCGCCGAAGGCGGAGATGAACTTGCCGTCCTTGGTGAACTTCTGGACCCGGTTGTTCTGGCTGTCCACCAGCAGCAGGTTGTTGTCGGCGTCGAAGACCATACCGGAGGGACGGCTGATCTCGCCGTCGGCGCTGCCTTCGGTCCCCCACTTGCCGATCCATTCCCCGTCCTTGGTGAAGATGGAGATGCGGTTCAGCCACTCATCGGCGATATAGACGTTGCCGTCTTGGTCCAGGGCCACGCTGGTGGGCCAGATCAGGGAGCCGTCCTCCGTGACGATGTCGGTCACGCCGGCGGTGTGGACGCCCCGGGCGAATTCGCCGATGTACTCTTCATCGACGGTGCAGATGGTCACCCGCTTCCCATCGGGCCGGTACTCGTAGGACCGGTTGACGACGTATATCACGTCGTCGGCGCCCCGGGCGATGGCCACGGGGTTGCGGAAACCTGGGCCGGAGAACTCCCCGCGCCCGATGCTATGACTGTATTGGAGGGATACGCTCAGCGCTTGTGTAGTCATCCTTACCTCGCTTGACTGTTCGGTTGCGGGCCTACCCGGTCTGTCCAACCGGCTGCCCCGCCTGGGCGGTCCGAAAAACGGCCTACAGGAAGTCCATCTGCTCGAAATTGCCGCCGACCACGGACTTGGCGTCGATGCCGATCCACTTTTCCAACAGGGTGGAATACAGGCCGCGGAAGTCGTTGTTGAAGTGCAGGTCGCCTTCGAGCAGCTTATCTTCGGCCAGGGAGGGGTACTCGCCGTAGAGTCCGCCCTTGACCGCGTCGCCGATGACAAAGGCGATTCCGCCCGAGCCGTGGTCGGTGCCGGAACCGTTGTCGTGGACGCGGCGTCCGAACTCGGTGAAGACCAAGAGCACCATGTTGTCGGCGGCGTTGTTCTCGGTCAGGTCGGTGTAGAAGTCGCGGACCGCGGCGGAGACCTCGGTCCACAGCGCGGAGTGTCCGACCATCTGCCCGGCGTGGGTGTCGAAGCTATTGTAGGGGGCGGTGGTGTAGAGGAACCGGGTGCCGAATTCGGCGATGTGGGTCTGGGCGATGTTCCTCATGTACTGGGCGACGGAATTGTTGCCGTACTCGACGCTGGAGGAATACTTCTCCGGCGCGGTGCTGAGGATGTCGGCGCCCTTCAGCGCGTCCATGCCGGTGTGGGACAGATAGTCCATCACCGGGCCGCGCCCCATGGCCGGCGAGTACATGCGGGCGAAGATGTCCAAAGCCTCGTCCCTCTGGTCGTCCTCGATGCCGGTTAGGACGCCGTAGGTCTCCAGGTTGCCCACCGAGGCCACCGGCACTCCGGGCGCCGCCAGCGAGCGGGGAAGGCCCCGGCCGAAGTTCACGCCGGTGAGGACGTTCTCTCCTTTGGGGTCCAGGTCGCGGATGGCGCGGCCCAGCCAGCCCTCGTTGCCCACCTTTTCCGGCTCGCAGGTGTGCCAGATGTCCATGGAGCGGAAGTGGGAGCGGTTGGGGTTGGGGTAGCCCACGCCCTGAATGATGGCCACTTTGCCCTGGTCATAGAGCTCCTTGATGGGGGCCATGGCCGGGTTGAAGCCGATACTGTCGTTGATCGGCAGGACCTGGTCTTCGGCCACTCGGACCGAAGGCCGGTTGTCGGCGTACCGGGGGTCGCTGTAGGGAACGATGGTGTTCAGGCCGTCGTTGCCTCCCGAAAGCTGCAATACAGCCAGGACCGGGTCTTTCTTGGTGGAGGTCATGGTTCTTTTCTCCTCGGTTCGCGATTAGGGCTTATATCCGTACTACGGGTTGATGTTCACTCTTTGATGGTTACTCGGCGGTAGTCCCGCCGTCGATGACCAGCTCGGTGCCGGTCACGAATGACGCCTCGTCGGATGCCAGATATAGCACGCCGTAGGCAATGTCGGCGGCGGTGCCGACCCGGCCCAAGGGCAACCGGCGCAGGCGCGCGGCCCATCTCTCGGGGTCGGTGATGGTGTCCCGGATCATCTCGGTGTCGATGGGGCCGGGATGGACCGAGTTGCACCGGATGCCGTCCTTGGCGTGTTGGATCGCCGTGGCCTTGGTGAAGAGCCTGACCGCGCCCTTGGTGGCGGTATAGCTGGGCGACCCTTCCAGGCTGCCCACGAGACCGGCGGTGGAGGAGATGTTGACGATCGACCCTCCGCCCGAGTCTCTCATGGCTGGAATGGCGTGCTTGGTGCCCAAGAAAACGCCCTTCACGTTGACGGCCATGATGCGGTCCCACTCTTCTTCGGTGGTGTCCTCGATGCTCTTTCGGATCAGTATCCCGGCGTTGTTGACCAGCACGTGGAGTCCGCCATACTTCCGCACGGCGGTCGCCACCGCGGACTGCCACTCGCCCTCGCGGGTGACGTCCAGATGGACGTAGGTGGCGTCCCGGCCGGCCTCGGTGATTTCGGCCTCGACCTGCTTGCCCAGGTCGTCCAGGATGTCGCCGAAAACGACCTTGGCGCCTTCTTCGGCCATGAGCCGGGCTTCCTCAGCCCCCTGGCCGCGGGCGCCGCCGCTGATCAGCGCTACTTTTCCTTCTAAGCGTCCCATTAACCGTCCTGCCGTAAGGCCAACCGTCCCATCACAGGAGTCCGCCTAGGCGAACTGGTACTCCTGGGTGGCTACGATGAGCTGCAGCGTCTGGGCGATCTGGCCGCCGTAGGACTCGGTCCCCGGCTTCAACTCGCCGGCCTTCCCGATGTGCTCCACCAGGTAGCCGCGGGTCTCGTCGGGCAGGGAGTAGGCCCCGACCATGTCCAGGCAGCGGTCGAGCAGGGCCTCCGGCTGCTTGATCCCCTCGGAACTGAGGCGGTCGATGATGGCCTTCACTCCGGGGAGGTCGACGTTGCCCATCTGGTCGGCGGTGAAGTTGATGCGCTCCACCAACGTGCCGCTGTCGATCCACTCTTGGCCGGTGTGCCAGCCCTCGACGGTGGGCGGGTTCATCAGGTCTTGGCCCATGTAGCGGATCTCCATGGCGATGGGGTGCAGGCCCGGCTTGGGGCTGGTGAAGTCCTTGACCAAGCGCATGGTCCCGGCGACGGTCTCCGCAGGGCTCTTCACCTTTTCGAAGCGGGCATTCTTGAACCAGTCCGAATTGAACATCACCCGCAGCATGGCGGTGAGGTTGTAGCCGGACTCGAAATAGGCGTCCTCCATCTCCTTGATGGCGTTCGAGTCCCTGGGAGGGGTGCCCTGCCAGGCCGGGATCTGGGGCTCATCGGCCACGAAGAAGTTGTAAAGGTGGCGGGCGATGAACCGTGCCGCGGACGGCTGCTTGACGATGATCTCAATGATGTCGTCGCCGTTGAAGTTGCCGGTCTCGCCCTGGAAGGTCTTCTCGCCGTAGTCATGGTCGGCGGCGTTGAAGGCGAACTGGGACTGAAAGCGGCCGTAGGGGTATCTGGGGATGGCGTTGGCGATGGTCCAGCCGGTGAAGGCCCGGGCGCATGCCTTGACGTCCTCCTCGGAGTAGTTGGCGTGACCGTCCATGCCGACGCCCATGGCGAACAGTTCCAGGAGTTCGCGGCCAAAGTTCTCGTTGATGGCGTCCTTATGGCTCATGCAGTTGTCCAAGTAGAAGACCATGGCCGGGTCAACGGAGAGGGCCAGCAGCAGTTTGGGGAAGCTGCCCATGCCCAGGTCCCGGAACATGTCCAGTTGCTGCTGGATCTGGCGGCCGTGCTCACACTTCGAGTTGCCGACGCAGAAGATGCCGTGCCAGAAGAGAGTCATCTTCTCTTGCAGCGGGCGCTTGGTGTTGATCATCCGGTAGGTGAGATACGCCTGGTTGATCTCCAGGGCGTTCATCTCCTTCCAGTCGATGAAATAGCGCTCCAGCAGGTCCATCTCCAAGTCGGGCTGGTCCATGGGGCTGAGCAGCTCATCCACCGTCGCCTCGTAGCCCTTGGCGGTGTATTCCTCCAGCTCTTCGTAGGTGGCGCCAAAGCCGGCGCGGCGCATGAGGTGGGCCATTAGCTCGATATCGGGACTGGCCATCGTGTCTCTCCTTCCGCTTAAATTCTCGGGACTAAGGGGGTGGTCTCATCAGTCTGGGAACCGGTTTGGCACTGCCGGCCGCTGATGGACTGGCTACTGAATTAGGGCTTGGGGACCCAGGACGCCTGCGGTTCAGATTATAATCATTCTAATAAGAGATTGTCTATAGCATGAGTTGACGATTCGGCATCGGGATGACCTGATTCTAGGCGTCCCAACTCCCTTGGTATATCTGGTCGAAGGCCAGACCCCACGGGGGCCGCAAGAATCCCAAGGCCCTGACGTCCTCCAGCCAGAATCCGAAAGGAGAGTTGCGAGAATAGCTGCCGCCACCCACCACCTTGCAGATCCGCAGCATGACCGACTCCGCAAGCTCGGCGATGGCGGCCTTGCCCAGACGGGGTTCCCGGTTTCCCGAACTGGGTTGTTCAACCGCCCGCAACATACCTTCGTAAGCCTGCTGAATCAGCCACCCTTCGATCTCTACCCTGGCCCACTCGGTCCGCTCGTACGCCAACATGGAGTCTCGTTTCCGCTGCAACTGCCGCCGGGCCGTCCCGATGGCGCTCTCGACGATACCAACCACCACTGCGGCGAACATGCACGCGTAGCCACCTCCAGGATTGGATCTCAACTGGCTGGCCCCCGGCCAGGCGGAACGGGTGACGGGAAAGTCCTTAAAGGTCATTGAGTGACTCTGGGTGGCGGTCATCCCACACCCATCCCACGCCGCCGCCAGTTTCATCCCCGTTGAGCCATCCCAAGGGACATCCCGCATGTCCATGAAGAAAATATCGGCTTCGTCCTCGCCTTCTGGGACCGCGATGGTAATCACGTAGGAGGTGATTCCCGACCCGCTTCCGAAATGTTTCTCCCCATCCAGGAGGTAGGTGTCGTCGTGACCGGTGGGCCGTGCCGTTGCTTTGGTTTTGGAAGTATCCCCGCCGCTGCCCGCCTCCGACATGATGGTGCCCCATTGGCTGCCGTCCAGGGCCGTCTGGAAAGCCCAGCGCCGCTGCTCATCCCAGGCCCCCCTATAGGGATGGGGCGCTTCCGGCAGCGACAACCAGCCGGTGTATTGGAGCACTGACGGGTGCATGGATGCCACCAGGGCTACCGAGGAGTCACTCTGGGCCAAGGCCCTCAACATCTCGCAGATGGCCCGGTTCGACCGTTGGAGGCCCTCCCAGATACCACCTTGCTCGACTGGAACCGCCGTTCGAAGAAAACCGGTGTCCCTAAGCCGGTCGAAGTCCGCTTGGACTAATTCCCGGCGCTGTTGCCGCTCGCTTCGCTCCCCAGCAAAATCGGCGGCAAGCTCCCGAATGTTTTCGAGGATGCTTCGAGCGTCCTTGGCTGCCGCTTCATTCGACGCCTGCATATCAAAACCCTCCCCAGGGCGATGCATTATTGGAATGATGGCGCCCAGGCTGCACCGCCGGGAAATACTGGTTTATCTGAGCCTAGCTTTCGCTGGACTCGGCCTGTTGGCCGCCGGACCGGCGGCGGTGTTGACGCAGGGTTCAATCGTCCATGATCACCGGGATGCCGGCGGCCTCTGCTTTGGCCGCGGATTCGGGGTGTATCACGCCGTCCTGCATCCAGATGTATTTGACGCCCACCTCGATGGCCTGGTCCACCACCGGCGGCACCAACTCGGAACGCCGGAAAATGTTCACCATGTCGATGGGTTCGGGGACCGACTTCAGGTCTGGGTAGCTCTTTTCGCCGAGCACCTCTTGGACCATGGGGTTGACCGGAATGATCCGGTACCCCTGTTCCTGCATGTACCGGGTAACCCGGAAGCTGATCCGGTCCGGGTCGCCGGACAGGCCGACCACGGCGATGGTCTTGCTGTTATTAAGTTGCTCGTCGACCAGGTCCATGAGCCCTCCCGCCGGTTCAGATTTTTGCGTTAGTTCCAACTTCTGCTGGAGATGTATTTGTAGGCCGCGATCGCCGCAGTGGCGCCGTCGCCGGCGGCGGAGACCAACTGGGAAGAGGATTTCTGCCTCAGGTCGCCCACGGCGTAGACGCCGGGCACGTCGGTCTCCATGGACACGTTCACCGGTATGTGCCCCGCGTTGTCGGTCTTCAATAGTCCGTCCACGAGCCCGGAGTTGGGTTCAAGGCCAACGTAGACGAACAGCCCCGAAAGTTCGATGGCGTTCTCCAAGTTGGTCACGGTGTTGCGGAGCCGGAGCCCGGAAACGGTGTCCGAGCCCAACACCTCTTCAATCACCGTGTTCCAGACCACTTCTATCTTGCTGTGCCCGCCGACCCGGTCGATCAGGGCCTGCTGGGCGCGGAGTTGGTCGCGGCGATGGATCAGCAAAACGCGCTCGGCGTACTCGGTAAGGGTCAGGGCCTCGTCGGCGGCCGAGTCCCCGCCGCCCACCACGGCGACCACCTGGTTCATATATAGAGGACCGTCGCAGGTGGCGCACTGGGAGACTCCCCGGCCGAAGAACTCTTCCTCTCCGGGTATGCCCAGTTGCCGCAGGGTGGACCCCGCCGCGATAATCACCGCCTTGGCCCGGAGGGTTCCCGCGTCGCTGGAGACCACTCGGTAATCGCCGTCCTTGGCGATCTTGCTGGTGTCGCCCATGATGAAGTCTGCGCCGGCGTTCATCGCCTGTTCCTGCACCGCCGGCCCCAATTCGGCACCGGAGATGCCCTCGGGGAAACCGGGGAAGTTTTCAATCTTCTCGATGTTGATGATGGACGCCCCGCCCATCATCCGCTCCACGATGCCCGTCCGCAGTCCGTAGCGCGCGGCATACATCCCAGCGGTCATACCCGCCACGCCTGCGCCGACAATTAATACATCGTAATTGTCTGCCAAAGGGGCACCTCCAGGGGTGATAAATGCTGATTCCGTCGGGTGGGCCAACCGGCCGGGAAGAGGCGCGGGAATCCTGCCATTTCGGCCGTTATCTACTCACGGGACAGGCGTGCTCAAAAGCGGCAGGTCCGCCACGCCTAACTATAGGTTGGCGCCTTTTTGGTGTCAACACAATATCGATGCTTCTGTGGGCCTGGTTGCGGCTGTGCCGATGCGCCCATAGAATTGACTCGGAATGCCTCTACGGCATACACAAATGTATGCTCGGACAGTTCTTTCCCGCCAATGCCGGAGAACCCTTGGCTGGGACATTCCCTGTATTACCAGCATCAGCTTCGCGCCCAAATCAGCGGTTTATCAGTGTCATCATGTAGTGCTCTTCGTTGATGTCCCTGGACCCCTGGACCCGGAACCCGCTGTTCCGGGCAAACTGGCGCATTTCATCGGGCGTGATGCGCGCTTCTTGGGGCGGTCCCGACTCCGTTTCCTTCTTATGCCACTCCATGATGAAGCACCAGCCGCCGGGCTTCAGCATCTCTTTCGCCGCCGTGAGGAAACGCTCCCGGTCGCTGGGGTGATGGACCACGAAGGCTATGAACAGGCCGTCGACGCTGGCCGGAGCTACGGGAAAATCGTACTCGCCGCACTTCAGGATTTCGAAATTGCCCAGGCGGGCCTCGTCCAGACGGCCCCGGCAAGCCTCGACCATCTCGTCGGAGGTGTCTAGGCCAAAGACCTTGCCGTTAATCAGGAACTTGGCCAAGGGCAGCGTGAAGTAGCCCGGACCACAGCCGATGTCGGCCACCGTGTCCCTGGGATTCACCGGGCAGTGGCTTAGCACCCTGAATGGGTCCAGGGTCTCCATCCGTTCGGGCCGTAACATTCGCTCTACCGAGTTTGGCATGTCAGGGTGGCCTGGATCCGTCGACATTTACGCAATACCTCTGGTTTCGCGGTTACTTTACATGACCGGATTGAACGCCGCAATCGGGGTGACCAAGCTCCGTTGACACCCCCGGTACCCCATCGTACACTACCCGCAGATTCACGCCCAACGGGGGTGTCAATCGAGCGTGAAACGCCCATCCCTCATCCCATCATGGGGCGGGTCCATGCACTCGAGGACCCCTGGTTTTCCCACCAAACAACCGGCTCTCAGGAGATACCGATGTCCCTTTTGTCCCAAGAAGACCCCGAGGTCGCCCGCGCCCTGGAGTCGGAGGACCAACGCCAGCGCGAAAGCATCGTCCTGATCGCCTCGGAGAACTACGCCAGCAAGGCCGTATTGGAGCCTGGCTCCAGCGTGATCAGCAATAAATACGCCGAGGGATATCCCGGCCGCCGCTACTACGGCGGTTGCGAGAACGCAGACATCGTCGAGAGTCTGGCCATCGACCGGGTCAAAGAGCTATTCGGGGCCCAGCACGCCAACGTTCAGCCCCACAGCGGCGCCCAGGCGAACATGGCGGCCTATTTCGCCGTTCTTGAACTGGGCGACACGGTCATGGGCATGCAGTTGGACCACGGCGGCCACCTGACCCACGGCGCTTCCGTGAACTTCTCTGGCAAGAGCTACAACTTCGTGCCCTACGGCGTGGACAAGGACACCGAGACCATCGACTACGACGAAGTTCAGCGGCTGGCCGATGAACACCGGCCCAAGCTGATCGTGGCCGGCTGCAGCGCCTATCCCCGAGTCTTGGATTTCCCCAGGTTCCGTGCCATCGCCGACAGCGTGGACGCCCTGCTCATGGTGGACATGGCCCACATTGCCGGATTGGTGGCCGGCGGGGCCCACCCCTCGCCTCTGCCCCACGCCCAGATCGTAACTTCGACCACCCAGAAGAGCCTCCGCGGGCCCAGGGGCGGGTTCATCCTCTGCGATGAAGACCTGGCCCGGAAAGTGGACTTCGCCGTGTTCCCATTCACCCAGGGAGGCCCGTTGATGCAGGCCATTGCCGGCAAGGCGGTCTGCTTCGGCCAGGCGCTCAAGCCCGAGTTCTCCCGCTACGCCCATCAGGTGGTGGCCAACTGCAAGACCCTGGCGGCGGAACTCTCCGAGGCCGGCATGCGGCTGGTCTCCGGAGGCACCGACAACCACATGGTGCTGGTGGACGTGACGCCTTTGGGCATCACCGGCCAGCAGGCCGAGCAAGCCCTTGAGTCAGTGGGCATCATCGCCAACAAGAACGCCATTCCCTACGACCCCAAGCCCCCCAGGGTGACCAGCGGCCTGCGCCTGGGCACGCCCGCAATCACCAGCCGGGGCATGGCCGAAGCGGAAGTTAAACAGGTGGCGGCCATGCTCACCAAGGTGTTGGCCGACGTGGAAGACAAAAAGGCCCACGCCAAGGTGTCGGCCGAGGTCAAGGAGCTGACCTCCCGTTTCACCGTGCCAGGCATCGATTGCTAGTTGAGCCAGGCAAGGCCCGATGCTATAATTACGAGAATTGTAAAATCTTGAAATCCGCAATCAAATTGCGGGTAATTTTCCTAAGGGGTACCGCTTGCGCCATTACGAACTTTTAGTAGTTCTTAGTCCGATGCTGAATCAGGAGGAGGTCACCGAGACCTGGGACCGGATTAAGGGATTTATCACCACCCGAGAGGCTGAGATCAGCCACGAAGAGCAATGGGGGACCCGCCGCCTGGCTTACCCCATCCGCAAAGGCCAGCACCGATTCCTGGAGGGCAGCTATCACCTGACCCGGTTCGCCACCGAACAATCATTCAACCGCGAACTGGAGAACTTCCTGAAAGTAGACGACGAAGTGATCCGCTCCCTGGTAACCGTGACACTGCCGGAAGAGGAACTTGCGGCCCAGGCGGCCGCTGCGGCCCGGGCCATCCGGACTCCTCCTCCCAGGCCCGCCCCCGTGGGCCCGGACGGCGCACCGGTGACGCCTGCACCAGCCGAGGGAGAAGCCCCAGCCCCTGTTGCCGAGGCCGAAACGGCGGCAGCGGACACAGAAGCGATTGCTGCCGAAGAGACCCCGGAAATACCGGAGTCCACGGCAGAGGAAGAATCGCCGGCGGCGGATGCCGAACCGGAACAGGAAACCGAAGAAACCGAAGAGCCGGCCTCAGTGGAAGAACCGGAGGCGGCCCCTGAAGAAGACCCTGAAGAAGAGGGTGAGCCCGCTGCCACTGAGGACGACGGTAGCCCAGCAGATGAGCCGGAAGAACCGGCCAGCGAGCCGGACGAAAGCGAGGAGTAGAAGGGGGGTAGACGTGAATAAGATCATCGTCATCGGGCATCTGGGAAGGGACCCAGAAATGCGCTACACACCCAACGGCCAAGCGGTAACCTCGTTCAGCGTGGCCTCCAGCCGCCGGTACACCACCAGTTCGGGAGAACAGAAAGAAGAAACAGAGTGGTTTAACGTCAGCGCCTGGGGAAAGCTGGGCGAAACGTGCAACCAGTACCTGACCAAAGGCCGGCAGGTCTACGTGGAAGGCCGCCTAAGCAGCCGGACCTACGAGGGGCGCGACGGCCAGACGCGGTTTTCCATTGACATCTCCCTGACCGATGTCCAGTTCCTGGGCGGCAGGGGAGGAGATGATGGTGGAGCGCCTGCATCGGTCCCCTACGAGGCGGAAGCCGGCGCCATGGCCGACGAGGTCCCCGACGACCCGGTAGACGACCTGCCGTTTTAGGCTAGACAACTAAACCAGAAGGACTTGAACTAGAATGACCACAGAAGCCCCTAGAGCACCAGGCGGACCGCCACCCAGATTCGGAGGCGGTGGCGGCGGCGGAGGCCGGCCAGGCGGAAGACCCGGTGGACCGGGTGGACGCCCCCGGGGCCGTTTTGTGCGGCGGCGCAAAGTCTGCGCCTTCTGCGTAGAGCACGTTCAGCACATCGACTACAAGGAAATCGACAAGATCCGGCGGTTCGTTTCAGAGCGGGCCAAGATCGAGCCCCGCCGCCGCACCGGTGTCTGCGCCAAACACCAGCGTGCCCTTCGGACCGCCATCCAGCGGGCTAGACAGATCGCGTTGGTGCCCTTCGTGGCCTACCACGCCTACTCTGGCGGCACCCGCCGCTGAGCGGGCCCGGCCAAAACCAGCGATCGATACCCGGCGATCGACACCCGGCGGCGCCGGCGATTCGCCGCGCCGCCGCACCCCTCCCCACTTAGACCCCAGGCCCGTCGAGGTTAGACAATGCCATTTCCTTGGCTCCGATGGTTCGGCTCTGCAAATACGGGTAGAGGCGGCCGCCGCCGACGCATGCGAGCCCAGCAGCGGCCTCATGGGGAAAACGACACTCCGCAGGAAGCTCCCGAGGTCGTGGCCGAGCGGAGGAAGCGCGGGTTCAGTTTCGGGATCGGCGGCGCCTTTCTCCTGGTCATAGTGGGTGTGGTCGTCTTTGGTTACTATCAAGAGTTCTACAAACCGCCCAGAGTCTGGGCCGGCTCGGTCAATAACGTGGAATTTTCCATGGGGGACCTGGTCCAACGCATCCGCGTTTTGCAGGGCGTTAACCGCTACCAAGGCGGGCAAGTGAATCTCGGCACTGCCCCATTCGAGTATCTTCAGAACCTGATCAACGCCGAGATACTCCGTCAGCAGGCCCCGCTGCTGGGCATCAGCTTCACGGACGACGAAATTGATCAGCAACTGCGGCGGCAGTTCGTCCCCACGGCGGACCCAGGACAGAAGACCGACCCTGGCCAATTGGAACGGGAATTTAAGCACAACTATCTGACCTATCTGACGGCCACCGGCCTGTCGGATGGAGAATTCCGGATAATCGTCGAAGAGCAGCTCTCTTTGCGGGCCCTGGCGGGCCTATTGTCACGGGAGATCGAAGACCCTCAACAGCAGGTGGAGATCCAATGGATCCAACTTCCGTTGGATGGTGATATCCTCCCCAACGATGTGGCCCAGCGATTGGAGAATGAAGAATTCACCCGTATTGCCCAGGAATTGAGCTCGCCCAGCCAATACGCTGGTCCCGACGGCTACGTTGGCTGGGTGCCCCAGGGCGCTTTTCCGGACCTTGACGACGCCATCTTCGGGAACGGAGAGAAAGGGATTCATTCGCTGGCGGCCGGTACTTTCAGCGAGCCGATCTTCACCAGTGAAGGCTTTGTCATAGTCAAGGTGCTTTCCGGCGCCGAAGAGCGGGAATTGGAGGACGATATGTTCTTGAAGCTGACCCTGGAGGCGGTGGAGAGCTGGCAGCGGGATGCATTACAGTCGGGGACCAGCCAAGGATTCGTGCGCATGAACTTCAACAGCAGGTTTTACGCATGGGTCACCGACCAAGTGATCATCACCGCGCCACGGGTGGACCGGCCCGCGCCAGGCCCGGACCAGATCCTGCCAGGGTTGGGCCGGTAAGGGCCTATGACCGCATCATCCGGCGTTCCTGCTGAAACTCCTGCGGTGGCCCCTGCCGTGGTCAACGTCGGCCTGATGGGCTTGGGCGTGGTTGGCACCGGAGTGGCCGCCACCCTGCTCCGTGAGACGGCGCCTCTCTCCGACGTGACCGGCCGGCCCGTGAGGCTCAAGAAGGTCCTAGTCCGAGACTTTTCCCGTCCCAGGGACATTGACCTGCCCTCCGGCCTGCTGACGACGAATGCGGAAGATATTCTGGCCGACCCCGACATCCACATCCTGGTGGAGGTGATCGGCGGGACGGACCCCGCGGAAGGCTATCTCAGACAAGGCCTCTCGGCCGGCAAACACGTCGTCACCGCCAACAAAGAGGTGATGGCGAAATCGGGGCCGGAGTTGTTGGCCTTGGCGCGGAAGAACGGCGTCAATCTTCTTTTTGAGGCCAGTGTCGGCGCTGGAATCCCCATCGTCGGCTGCTTGATGAATGAACTGGCCGCCAACGACATCCGCTCCATCCGCAGCATCATCAATGGCACCACCAACTACATCCTGACCCGTATGGCCCACCAAGGGACCAGCTTCGAACAAGCCTTAGGCGAAGCCCAGGAGTTGGGCTACGCCGAGGCCGACCCCACCAACGACATCGAAGGCATCGACGCCGCCTACAAGCTGACCATTCTGGCGTCCTTGGCCTACCGGCGCCCTTTCCAGCCCTCCGACGTCTACTGCGAGGGTATCTCCAAGCTTGAGCCCCAGGACTTCCGCTACGCCCAGGAACTGGGCTACGCCATCAAGTCCCTGGCCATCGCCAACCTGGTCGATGGGGCGGTGCAACTACGCGTATACCCGGCTTTAGTGCCCGCCGAACACATGCTGGCCAAGGTGGATGGAGTGTACAATGCCGTGGAGGTTGACGGCAGCCTCTGCGGGCAGGTCCTGTTCCACGGAATGGGAGCAGGAAGGGAACCCACCACCAGCGCCGTGGTCGGTGATGTGATCGAGGCGGCCCGCAAGATGGGTGGCCATTCCCCGCCACTGGAAGTGCGGAACGGCGCCGATCTTACTGTTCGGCCCATTGGCGACCTCAAGGTCCGGTACTATATCCGCCTGGACGTGGCCGACCATCCGGGGGTGCTGGCGCGGATCGCCCAGATCCTGGGAGACGGGGAGATCAGCATCGCCGCGGTGCTGCAGAAGGATACTCAGCCGGAGACCGAGAGCGCCGAGATCGTGATCACCACCCATTCCGCCAGGGAGGCGTCGGTGCGGAAGGCCCTTAAGGCCATGGCCGGGCTGTCCCAGGTGAGACGGGTGTGCAATACCCTTAGGATCGAGGAGTAAGTCTGGTGCAGGAGCATTCCTGTAGAAATCGGGGATTGGGATTAGGTTATAGGTTAATCGCATGGGCGCCGGGGTTTTAAGCACATACCGGGATTTGCTCCCTCTGACCAGCGCCACGCCCATGATCACCATGGGAGAGGGCGATACCCCGTTGGTCAAGTCCAACCGCCTGGGAAGAGAGTTGGGTTGCCCGGAGCTGTATTTCAAGCTGGAGGGCTGTAATCCCACCGGCTCTTTCAAGGACCGCGGTATGGTGGTGGCCATCGCCAAGGCATTGGAAGAAGGCAGCCGGGCGATCATGTGCGCCTCCACCGGCAACACCAGCGCATCGGCGGCGGCATTTGGGGCCCACTGCGACATCCCCACTTTCGTCTTGATTCCCAAAGGGGAAGTCGCCATGGGCAAGCTGGCCCAAGCCATGATCTATGGCGCCAAAGTCATCATGGTCAACGCCAATTTCGATGTGGCCCTGGGCCTGGTCCGGGAATTCACCGAACGGAACGATGTGACACTGGTTAATTCCGTCAATCCCAACCGCATCGAAGGCCAAAAAACGGCCGCCTTCGAGGTGGTGGACGCCCTCGGAGACGCCCCGGACCTGTTGTTCATCCCCGTGGGTAACGCGGGCAACATCACCGCCTATTGGAAGGGCTTCCGGGAGTACCAGGACCTGGGCCGGAGCCAGACTCTGCCGCGGATGATGGGGTTCCAGGCCGAGGGCGCGGCGCCGATAGTCAGAGGGGAGATCGTGGCCAACCCCCAGACCATCGCGTCGGCGATACGCATCGGCAATCCCGCCAGTTGGAGTGGAGCTATCGAGGCCCGGGACGGCTCCGGCGGCGTCATCGATTCGGTCTCGGACGATGAGATACTGGAGGCCTACCGGCTTCTGGCGAACAAAGAGGGGATATTCTGCGAGCCGGCGTCGGCGGCCTCATTCGCTGGATTGGTGAAGATGCACCGCCAGGGATTGGACCTACACGACAAGCGCATCGTATGTATCTGCACCGGCAACGGCCTGAAAGACCCCGACCTAGCGGTGAGCAGCGCCGGTGGACAGGCCATCGAAATCGCTCCGACCATTGAGGCGGTCGAGGCGGCGACCCTTGGAAACGGTGAATTGGGGGAACCAAGACGGTCCAGAAACAGCGAATAAAGCAGGCGGTAGCTGAAATATTGGCGGCCATCGGCGAAGACCCGGCCCGTGAGGGGCTGCTAGACACCCCCGACCGGGTCGCGCGTATGTATGAGGGTCTGTTTTCCGGTATCGGAGCCAGCGCCGAGGAGGCGATTGATACCGTATTCGAGGCCGAGAATCACGACCCGGTGATCGTTAACGGCCTGGTCTTCTATTCCGTTTGCGAGCATCATCTACTGCCCTTCTTCGGCGAGGCCCGGCTGGGATACGTGCCAAATGGCAAAATCGCCGGGGTCAGCAAGTTGGCGAGGGCGCTGGAGGTGGCGGCGCACCGGCCCCAGGTGCAAGAGCGGCTCACCTCGGATGTGGCGAACGCCATATTCAATGTTCTCCAGCCCGATGGCGTGGTCGTCGAACTGGAGGCGGAACATCTTTGCATGGCCATGCGGGGCGTCAAAAAGCCGGGCGCACGGGTGCTCACCTCGGCGACCCGGGGCGAATTCAAAAATTACCCGTCGGGGCGGGACGGACTCCTAGCCCTGATGCATAGTAGGTAGATCGTGGCGAACACACCAATCACCTCGTTTCAAGAGGTTCAAGCCGAATGGGAATCAGTGCTGCAGGAGTATCCGGCAGACAACCTATTCCTGACACCCCAATGGCAGGAAGTATGGTGGGACGTCTTCGGCAACGGCCGCACCATGGCGGGATTCACCTACTCTGCTACGGACGGAGTGGCCGCCATCGCTTCGTTGGCCAAGTCCGGCGACACCGTCTCGTTCGTGGGCAGTCGAGACACCTTTGACTACAACGATTTCCCCATCAGGCCGGGACACGAAGAGGGCTTCTTTCAGGTCCTCTTGGAATGTATGGAGGAGCATGACTGCCGGACGCTGCGTCTGGACTCCCTGAAAGAGGGCTCCCCAACCCTTGAGTATCTGCCCGAAATGGCCCGCGGCCGGGGGTATACCGTCGAGATCGAACAAGAGGACGTCACCTCGGGCATAGCCCTTCCGGGCACCTGGGACGAGTACCTTGGCTCGTTGAACAAGAAAGACCGCCACGAACTGCGCCGCAAGCTGCGTAGGATGGACGCCCAGACTGACTGGAAGTGGTACAGCCTATCGGAACCGGCCCAGGTGGCGGAACGCCTGGGGGAGTTCATATCGTTGATGCGCCAGAGCCGCACCGACAAAGACGAGTTCATGACCCCGGAGCGGGAGCGGTTCTTCCACAAAATCACCCAGCGCATGGCTGAGCTGGGCCGGCTCCAGTTGTACTTCCTGGACATGGACGGCGCCACCGTGGCCACCTGCCTGTGTTTTGACTACAGGGGCTCCCGCCTGTTATACAATAGCGGGTACGATTCCGAGTATGGCTATTACAGTGTGGGTCTGTTGCTCAACGCCATGTGCCTGAAGGACGCAATAGACCAGGGCCTTACTTATTTCGACTTCCTGCGCGGCCCAGAGCCTTATAAAGCGCATCTTGGCGGGCAACAGAGGAGCCTCTATCAGATGGTGGTAAAGAAAAATTGAGCGTGAAGCGGGCGGCATTCATCACCCTCCACGCCTGCCCACTGGCGGCCCCCGGACAAGGAAAGTCGGGGGGCATGAACGTATACGTCAGGCAATTGGCCGCGGCACTGGGCGATTTGGAGATGCAGATTGACATCTTCACCCGGGAGCACGCCGACGTCGCCAACCGCATCGAGACAATCGGCCCCAACGTCCGGGTTATCCATATCAGGGCGGGCGAACCCGAAGCCCACGTGGGCGAGCTTTACGCACACCTTCCCGAGTTTCTGGGCCAACTGAACGCCTTCAGAGAAGAAGAAAGACTGGAGTACGACGTAGTCCATTCCCACTATTGGCTGTCTTCATGGGTCGGCCGTGAACTCTCCCAGGCGATGGGCGTTCCCCATGTCGTCACCTTTCATACATTGGGCCTCATCAAGATGCAGTCTCGGGCCGGCGAAGTGGAACCGGCTGAAAGACCCGTGGTAGAAGCCGAGGTTATGGCCACTGCTGACCGGATCATCGCCTTCAGCCCCCACGAGCGGGACGCCATGGCGCGGCTCTACGGCGCCGACGCCAGCAAGGTCTCGCTGGTGCCCTGTGGTGTGGACCTGTCCTTGTTCCGCCCCCTTGACCAGAATTCAGTGCGGGCCCGCCTGGGACTGAACGGCGAAAAGATCCTGCTGTACGTGGGCCGGATCGAGCCGCTGAAGGGTCTGGAGCTCCTGGTGGAAACTGCGGCGCAGATGGACTCCGAGGAGAGTGTCCGGGTGGTGGTGGTCGGCGCCGACGCCAACGGCGACCGGGAGATGGACCGGGTGAAGCGGTTGGCCAAGGAACGGGACCTGGAGGACCAGATCGACTTCGTCGGTCAGGTCGACCACAATGAACTTCCCCTTTACTACAACGCAGCCGACGTCTGCGTGGTGCCTTCGTACTACGAGAGTTTCGGGCTGGTGGCCCTGGAATCCATGGCCTGCGGGACCCCGGTCGTGGCCGCCAGGGTAGGGGGGCTTTCCACCATCATTCACCACGGCCGCACCGGCTATCTGAAATCGTGGCGGTGCCCGGAGGCCTTCGCCAACTCGGTGGAAATGATCATCTCCAGCGACGGCCTGCAACAGAGCATGGGCGAGGCGGCCCGCAAGCGCGCCGAGGGCATGGGCTGGGACAACGTTGCCGCGATGATCTGGAACGAGTACGCCGTCTTGACCGGAGAGCCGGTAGAAGGCGATAATTAGTCTTAACCGGCCTCGCTTAAAGCGGCATCTATGCCTTGGAGCCACCCTTGAATTGGCTCTGGACCGGAGGGAACGCTACCACGGCGACCGGTAGGTTCTCGTCATTCCCCGGAGGAGACCTTGACCCCAGAATCCCAGGACACTGGCGGCGGCGCCCGCCGAAATTTTCTTGGCCCTCTTCGCCGGCCGGTTGTCCACTTCCAACGGACCCTAGGCGCCGGCATCTTAGTGATATTGCCCATCGGTATCACCGTGCTGGTATTGAAGTTCTTCTTCGACCTTCTGGACCCGGTGCTCCAACCCGCCGTGGACCTGCTGCCCGGCCCCACAATCACCGGCGCCGGCCTGATTGCTCTCATCGCGCTGGTCTACTTGCTGGGGCTGTTCGCGGCCCAGGTGGTGGGAAGGCGACTGATCGGCATCGGGCACCGGGTCATGGAAGTGATCCCGGTGGTAAAGGGGATCTACGGCACCACGCGGATGGCCATTGAGATCCTCTCCCAAAACCACAATAGCTCGCTCAATGGGATCGAAAACGGTGACGGCGAGATGGATGACCAGCAGTACGCGGGCGTGGTGTTGATCGAATACCCCAGGCCCGGCATCAGGTCCATCGGACTGATCACCTCCAGCATGCTGGATTCTGATGGGGAAGAGGTGCTGTCGGTCTACATCCCCACCACGCCCATACCGTCGTCGGGATTCTTGGTCATCGTGCCGGCGTCCGATGTGACGCGAACGGACATGAGCGTGGAAGACGCGATGAGGGTGGTGATCTCCGGGGGGATACGGCTGGACGCGGTGTTCCGGCGGTCCGGATTTCAGTTGCCGGGTAAAACGCGCTCGAACCAGTGACGCTCGCCAATCTTTTTGAAACCGGTGGAAGTGTAGAGTCGGACCGCGGGGTCGTTATTTCCGTCCACTTCCAACCCGATCTCCGCCAGCCCAACCGAACGCAGGTGTTTCATTCCAGCTTGTAGGATGTGGCGGCTCACGCCCTTCCCCCGGTATCGGGGCACCACGCCGATCATGCCGATCATGCCCCGCACGCCGTTCTCGGCCGGGACCAGCACAGTCCAGCAGTAGCCCGCCGGGCTATCTCCTTCGAACAGGAACAATATGCCAGCCTTGGACGTGTTGGGCATGTGGGTGCGGTACTCGATCTGCTCTTCAGTGTTGGGACAGAAACCCCAGCCACCCGTGAAAGCGTCGTTTTGCACTTGGGTTAGCAGCGGGGTGTCGCCATTCTGGAAAGACCGCACCGAATATCCCTGGGGCAGGTCCAACGCCGGCAACTCGTCCTGATTCCATAGCATGTCCAGGTAGGTGCGCACGCGGGAGAACCCCAACTGCTCCAACACCTTGCCCCTCCCCGAGTCCGGAAGCACACATACGTGGGCCACACCCAAGCCCAGGGCCTCGGCCCGTGCCACAGCCCGCCGCACCAATACCGCCTCTTCGGGGCTACCGGCCAGGTCCGGCGACGTCATCACCTCGATGACCGAGCGGCCGATTGGGAACTCCCGGATCACCAGGGCCAGTCCTTTGATCTGCCCGGACTGTTCCCATACCAGACAGTTCTCCGTTGGCTCAAGGCCCGGCTGCCCCAAAACGCTCTGGAAGGTGCTGCGGCAAAGGTCGTGTAGTTCGCTGGTCTGGCTGTGGAGGGAGGCGGCGAAATCGACCAGGGCCGATTTGCGGTTGCTTGTGTAGTTAACGACTGGCAATCGGGTCTTCCAGACTGGTAAACTCTAAAGCTGGATGCCTGACACACGGGCTGACGGAATTCGACGCCGTCGTGTGCGGCGGGCAAGAAATGTAGCTGCCAAGGACTGCGGAGCCGGGCTTGACAGCCTTGGCCGATTGTAGCAGAGTATCCTACGGTTCACAACGCCTGTGGATTTCGGTCCCCTTAACGCAAGAATCCGATGACCAGAGCCGTGTTGTGCCGCAAACAGGTTGTTAACGCGTCGAATACCGCAAATTGACTTTGATCGACTCTCAACGTTGGCGCCGGCCGGTATTCGCCCCGGTCCGTTCCAGCATCAGAGACCCTAGGAGGCCCCAGGCCAATGCCAATTGACGAAACCCCGCGGAGAGTTCTGGTTGTAACCCCCCACCCCGACGACGCCGATTTCTGGTGCGCCGGGACCGTCGCCAAGTGGATCGGTGACGGAGCGACGGTGCGCTACGTGGTCTGCACCGATGGCGGCAAGGGCACCTCCGACCCCAACGTTTCTTCGGCCGACCTCTCCAAGGTGCGCGAGAAGGAACAGTCCGACGCGGTGGAGTCCCTGGGAGTCCAAGAGCTGGTGCTGCTCCATCACGCCGACGGCAGTCTGGAGGACGACGACGAGTTTCGGAAGGAGTTGGTCCGGCAGATACGTCAGGCGCAACCGGACGTTGTGCTGTGCCCCGAGCCCTACCGCAAGAACCTGGCCTGGCACCGCGACCACCGGATAACCGGCCAGGTCACCTTGGACGCCGTATTCCCCTGCGCCCGGGACCACCTCCACTTCGAGGAACTGTGGCGGGACGAGGGGCTGGAACCCCACAAGACGGCGGCCATATTGTTCTGGGGCACCGAACAGGCCGACACCATCATCGACATATCCGAGACCGTGGAGGCAAAGATGCGGGCCGTCCGGGCCCACAAGAGTCAGATAAACGGCTGGAACGAGGCAGAGATCGAAGATTTCGTCAAAGAACGGGCCAGGGAGGCCATCAGCGACTCGGGCTTGGAATTCGCCGAGGCCTTCCGGAAAATCGCCTTCCGCACCTAGCGCCCATCGGCGCGGGAATCTAAATTGCGGAGTCCCCCGGGTTGTCGAGCAGGACGGGCCGCAGCAACGGCAGAGCCGGGCCTCCAAAAGAAAGCAGGCGGTCGTGGAACTCCTTTAGGCTGAAGGCGCTCCCTTGTTCCCGCCGGTAGTCCTCCCGCAGCTTAAGTATCATCAACTTACCCAGGGTGTAGTTCAGGTATCCGGGGTCGAAGGTCCCTCGCAACGCTTCCCTCCGGGCCGGCAGTTCGGCCATGTAAGCGTTGTCCATGAAGAACCGGGTGGCGTCGTCCAGCGTCATCCCTTCGGTGTGCATCCAGAGCGAGCACATGTAGCGGCAGTTGCGGACCAGCGCCTCCAGCAGTTGGGTCAATAACAGTTTCGGCTGCCCCTCTCCGTACCCCGTTTCCAGCATCATCTGCTCGGCGTAGTGGGCCCAACCCTCCGTGAAGGAGTAGGACGTTGCGACCCGGTTGACCAGGGGCAGTTCCCGTCCGTAGCGGTTGTGCAGGTGGTGTACGAAATGACCGGGGTAGACCTCGTGGATGGAGATGATTTTCAACGTGTCGTAGTTGAAATTGGAGAGCCATTCCTCCCCCTGTTCGGTGGTCCAGTCCTCCTCCACCGGAGTCACGTAGTAGAAGGACTCGGTGGCCTTGGTCTCCAGGGCGCCGGCGCTGTCCATGGCGGCGAAGGCATAACGCATGTAGGTGGGCGTCTCGATAACCTGGCAGCGGTCCTCGGAGGGCACGCTGATCACGTCGAAGTCGATCAGCGACTGACGGATGTCCTCCAGCATGTCCCGTGTTTCGGGGATCAGGTCCTGCGCCTGGGGGTGGTTGCGCCCAATCTCCTCCACTATCTCCGTAAGCGTGTGGTCCGGTGAGATGCTCCGGGCCACTTCCTTAATGCGGGCCAGGTTGTCTTCCAGATTAGCCTGTCCGATGGCCGCAATCCGGCCCAGGGAGGCTTCCAGGCCCTCGCCGGTGGCAACCATGCCCGAATACAGCTCCGGCCCGATGGCGAATCCGTCCGGTCCGCGGGTCCCGCGCGTCTTGAGGCGCTCCACGAAACGGTCAAGGGCGGCTGCGGCCGACTCGCGGGCCCGGTCGAATCCGCTCACGATCTCCGAGTCTTTCACGCCTTGGGCGGCTTGGGCCAGGTCCACGCGGTAGAAACGGGCCATGCCTGAATAGCTCTCCACGCTCATATCCACGACGTGGGAAGAAAGGTTGCCGGCCAGAGCGTGGTCCAGCACGTCCAGAAATTCGGGCGCCTGGCGCATGGCGGAGGCGGCCGACCGTAGCCGGTCCTCCAACGGGGCGTAATCCCGGCGTATGTAGCCGCTCACGTTCAGGTACCCCGTGTGGCGCATCGGATTGTTTTCCAGGGGCTTGAGGTCGTTGAATATGAACAACTCCCGGCGCAGGAACAGCTCCATCATCCGGTAGCTCATCCGGCCGGCCTCGTCCAGGGCGTTGGCGTCCAGTGTACGGAGTTCGGCCAAGCCGTGGCGCAGTTCTCGCTTGCGGCGGGCGATCTGGGAAGGCGAAAGGTCGGGCAGCCGGCCGTCGTATTCGTGCTTCCCGATCCGTGACCCGGCGGTGGGATAGAAGTCCCAGTGTTCCTTGATCAGCCTCTGGGACAACTGCTGGAATGCTGCTTCCGTTTCGTTCTGCGCCATAGCGCTCCTCAAATCAAAAAGGCGGCCCAAATAATGAGCCGCCCCCAATTACCCGTGACCGAACGCGCCTACGATATGGTCTCGCTAATCTGGAACTGGGGTTTGATGTCGGTGTAGTTGGCGATGTCGCCCATGATCGCGCCGCCATGGGCCTTAAACGCCTCGTGGACCTCTTCGGTGGTGTTGAAGGAGAGGTGCGCGATCCCCACGAACGGAGCGGGAGTGTTGGGGTCGGCGCCCGATAGGCCCTTCTCCATCTCGCCTTTGACTAGGCCCATTGGGGCCAACAGTTTCTGGACCAAGGCCAAGTGGGTGGTGGAAAAGTAGCCGTGGTCGAATTTTTTGCCTTCCTCGTTGGGGTATAAGACCGTGACTTTAATCATGATGCCGACTCCTTATTCACTGGGGCATTGGCGACGCAGCAGTTTGGTAAAGGCGCCGCCGCCAGGATGATTTGGGTTCAGTCTACTAGGCGAAAAGGTCGCTGGCAATGCCGGGGCGGCCGGACCATCTAGGCGGAACAATCGCATCTGATACAATGAGCCCGCCGCACCAACAGTCCCTTAATCCGTCGAGATATGGTTCAAAGACTACCTTCCTTCCCTCGTTACATAGCCATCATCGCCGCCCTTGTGGCGGTCCTCGCCCTGCTTGCCTGTTCATCGGCCCCAGAGGAGTCAAATGCCGAAGAACCCTCCGACAGCCTGGCGCTGGTCTGGGAAGCCTGGGAACAGATTAGTAAAAGCTACGCCGGTGCTGACTCCCTGGACGCCGGTTCCGTGGTGTCCGGTGCGATGCGCAGGACCTTGGAACTGATAGACGTTGTTCCCTACCCGTTTCTGACTGAGATTGGCCGGATGCGCGGCCAGGCGCCGTCAAACGTCCCCGGCGAATTGGTCGATCTGTGGCGGGCGGTGGCCATGCATCAGGCGTCGAACCCCGACTTTGATCCATCCACGGTCGCCGAAGAAGCCATCGCGGGGATGTTGGAAGGCCTGGGTGATACGTCGGCGGTATTCCTGACCGCCAGCCAGTATCCCCTGGCCAAGGAGAGCCTGGAAGGCGGCATCGAAGGCAGTTACCTGGGCATCGGGGCCAGGGTGGTCTCCCAGGACGATCAAATCGTGCTGTTCCCGTTCTCCGGTTCGCCCGCCGAGAACGCGGGAGTCCTACCGGGCGACATCTTGGTGGCCGTGGGCGGCGTATCGGTGGTGGGGCAGGGGATGCAGGAAGTTGTTGACCAAGTAGCGGGACCCAAGGGAACCAAGATTGCCTTGGACCTATTGCGGGCGGGGGAGCCTGAACCCATCAGACTCGAAGTGTTTCGCGGCGATATCGAGCTGCAATCGGTGGCCAGCCAGCTCATTCCGGGCGGCATTGGGTACCTGCGCATCGCCCGGTTCCGTGACAATACCGGCCAGCAGGTCTTCAGCGCCCTGGAATCGCTGAACCGGTTCGACGTGCTGGCCCTGATCGTCGACATACGGTCCAACCCGGGTGGGTCTGCCGCAGCGGCCAAGGAGGCTACTGGGCAATTCTTGCCCGACGGCAGCGTGTTTGGATATCTTGAGGGCCGGGACGGGAAGCGCATCGAAGAGACCATTGACCCAAATGAAGACCGTCTGGACCTGGACGACCTGCTGATTGCAGTGCTGGTCAATGAGCAGACGGTGCGCGAAGCGGAAATCATGGCCGCGGCGTTGCAGGACTCCGGGCGGGCGACCTTGTTCGGGACAACGACCTTCGGAGACGCCTCCTCCTACGAGTTTGTTGAGCTAAGCGACGGATCTGCCATGTACCTGCCGGTTTCGCGTTGGTACGCACCTTCGGGCAAGCTCCTGGACAGATCGGGTTTGAAGCCTGATTTCGAGGTCGTGTCTCAGCTTGAAAGTGACGGCTACGGTGGCGAGAGCCAGTTCAACCGGGCCTACGAGTTTCTCGACGGCCAGTTGCCGCCCTTCCGTTAGATCTGATCTAAAGTCTGGTTGAAAAGAATAGGCCTCTCCCATGGGAGAGGCCTATTTGCTGGTCTAGCCAAGCCTGGCTCTTTGGAGATTGGAGAGGGTCAACCGGCGTCGCCGTCAATTTCATCCTGGCAGCGCAGACACACGAAGGCGCTGACATCCTCTGGGAGGCTGTCGCTGGCCACGTTGCGCTTGCGGTTGCACACCGAACAGACCACGGTCTCCGTGGCGGGAGAGGGGGCCCGGACTATCGCGGTATCGGTTCCCCGAAATCCAACGTAATCCGGATTACCGTCCCGCAAACGCTGGAAGCGCTCCCGGTCTTTGCGGCCCAATTGGCCCTCCTGGCAAGTCTGGGGCGGTGGCTACTTGATCTCGACGGCGGCCCCGGCCTCTTCCAGCTTGCTCTTGATCGAGTCGGCTTCTTCTTTTGCGATGCCCTCCTTGATGGCGGCGGGGGCGGATTCGACCAACTCTTTCGCCTCGCGCAGGCCGAGGGAAGTGACCTCACGAACGGCCTTAATGACGTTAATCTTGTTGGGGCCGATGTCCTTGAGGTTGACTTCAAATTCCGACTGTTCCTCGGCTGCTGCCGCTCCGGCCCCGTCGGCCGAGCCTCCGCCGGCAGCGGGTCCGGCGGCAACGGCCACCGGGGCCGCGGCGCTGATGCCGAACTCGTCTTCCAGGGCCTTCACCATGTCGGCCAGCTCAATTACGTTCATCTGTTTGATCGCGTCTAAGATCTCGTCCTTGGTCAAAATGTCTCCTCTCTTCCTACTAGCAATGATTAGGTCTATTGGATATTTAAGGTTTACTTATGGGTTGGGTTATTCCGACTCGGCATCCCCAGCGGCTTCGGCTTCAGGTTCCGGTTCTGCCTCGGCCTCCGGCTCCTCCGCGGGCGCATCTTCGGCGGAGGGCTCCGGTCCTGCCTCGGGCTCGGCCGCCTCTTCGGCTTCCGCTGCGGGCTCCGCATCGGCCGGAGACTCTTCCGCCTCCACAGTCGCTTCGGGTTCAGCGGCGGCTTCAGGTTCGGGCGCGGGCTCCGGGTCCGGTTTCGAGGCCGGTTCCTCCGCTTCCATCTGGCGCACCCGGGCCTGCAACACGTTGTCCAGGCCCTGCAGCGGGCCGTTCAGGACGCTTAGCAGCCGCGCTATGGGCGCCTGCATCTGGCCCAGCAGCATGGCCAGAAGTTGGGCTTTGGGCGGCAACGAGGCCAGTCTGGTTACTTCGTCGGGGGACATTGGGGCCCCGTCGCCCATCACGGCGCCCTGGATGACCAGAGCAGACCGGCTGGTCCGGATGTAATCGGCCACCACCCTGGCGGCATCCACGGGGTCGTCATATCCCAGGGCAATGGCCGTCGGGCCTTGGACAATCTCTTTTAGCTGGGGTTTGTGGGCTTCATCGGCGGCCAGATAGAGCAGGGTGTTCTTGATGATGGTGAAATCCACACCGCCGCCGCGCATGGCACGGCGCAACTCGGTCATCTCGTTCACGGAAATCCCCGAATAGCTGGTGGTCATCGCGATGGTGCTGCGTTCCAGCCGGGCCTTGATGTTCTGGACCTGGTCTATCTTTTCCTGGGTGGGCAAATTATTCCTCCAAAACGATACGCATTAAAAAGGTTTCGGGCATTAAAAAATCCCTGCACCAGAGACGCGGCGCAGGGAGTCGATTACTCCGGATTACTGTCCGTCGCGCCTAGGCGGGCGGCTTGCGCCTTTAGCCCATAATGGGACCCACGGTCTCTGGCGTGTTGCTTATTAGATTGTAAAGTTGGCTTTTAAACCCGTGATGCCGGGTTATTCCGGCGCTTCCAAGGCCTGCAGGGCCGGCAGGTCCAGCGAGACACTGGGGCCCATGGTCGAAGTTACGTAGGCCGACCGGAAGAAAGATCCTTTGATGCCATCGGGCCGGTCTCTGATTATAGCACTGGCCAAGGCGGCCAGGTTGTCCACCAGCATGTCGGCATCGAAACTCACCTTGCCCACCGACGAATGGATGATGGCGGCGCGGTCGGTCCGGTACTCGGTCCGTCCGCCCTTGGCTTCTTGAATCGCCCGGGGCAGGTCCTGTGGTTGGACCATGGTGCCGGAGCGGGGATTGGGCATGAGGCCCTTGCGTCCCAGGATCCGGCCCAATTTGCCGATCTTGGGCATCACCTGGGGGGTGGCCAGGCCGACTTCGAAATCGGTCCAGCCCCCTTCAATCTTCTCGATCAGGTCATCTTCGCCGACGAAGTCCGCTCCGGCGGCACGGGCCTCTTCCGCTCCTTCGGCTCCGGCAAAGACCACCACGCGGATGGTCTTGCCCAGACCGTGGGGCAGGCTGCAAACGCCGCGGATCATCTGGTCGGCGTGCCGGGGGTCCACGTTGGTCCTGATGTGCAGCTCAACGGTCTCGTCGAACTTGGCGGTGGATACCTCCTTCAGGAGTTCCATGGCCTCTTTGGGTCCGTAGCTCTTTTCCGGGTCCACCTTCTCCGCCACGGAACTGTATCGCCGGCTGTGTTTGACCATGGTTGCTATTCTCCTACGTCGATGCCCATGCTGCGGGCGGTCCCAGCGATGATGGCCATCGCTTCGTCGATGGTGCCGGCATTCAGGTCGGCCATCTTCGATTCGGCGATCTCCCTGAGTTGCCGCCGGCTGACGCTGCCGACGCTGCCATCGCGGGACTCGGAAGCCCCCTTCTCCACTCCCGCGGCCTTGCGCAACAGGTCCGACGCCGGGGGCGTGCGGGTCACGAAAGTGAAGGAACGGTCCTCGTAAACGGTTAGGTGCACCGGTACGATGGACCCGGCCTGGTTGGCTGTCTTGGAGTTGTATTCCTTGACGAAGCCCATGATGTTCACGCCGTGTTGGCCCAGCGCGGGACCCACCGGAGGGGCTGGGGTCGCCTTTCCGGCTTCTAATTGCAGTTTGATGATAGCCCTAACTTTCTTCGCCAACGGGGGCTCCTTCAGATGCTCTCTTGATTGGTTTCGGCCTGGGACTTAGCTGGTGGCTTGGGTAGACCTAGATCCGCTCCACTTGGAGGAAGTCCAGTTCCACGGGCGTTTCGCGCCCGAAGAAGGATACCATAACCCTGACCTTGCCCTTGCCTTCGTCCACGTCGTTGATGGAGCCGATGAAGTCCACGAAGGGGCCTTCGGTGATGCGCACGGTCTCGCCGCGCTCCAGGCCGATATTCACGCGGGTGGGGTCCGAGTCCACCTGCTTGAGGATGTCCTCTATCTGCTTGTCTTCCAGGGGCACCGGCTTGGGCCGCTTGTCGTGCTCGTCTTCCGTGGACACGAACCCGGTGACGCCGGGGGTGTTCCGGACGGCGTACCAGCTTTCGTCGTCCATGGTCATCTGGACCAAGATATAGCCGGGGAACAGCTTCTTGCGTTCCGAGCGCCTCTGGCCGTCCTTGAAGACCACCTCTTCTTCAGTGGGGACCAATACCTCGTTGATGCGGTCCTGCATGTCCAGGCTCTGGATGCGCAGGCGGAGGTTCTTCTCCACCAGGTCTTCCTGTCCGGAGTAGGTGTGGACGATATACCAACGCGGGCCCTGGGTTTCTTCTGCTTCTGATGTTTTTTTTGAAGTCATGATGCAATGTCCGATGCTGGGTCAAGCAGCGAGCGGCGGCGCCAAGACGCTCGCCATTTTCTTGCTATGCGGCAATCTACTGAGGCCGGGCGGGCCATGTAAGATTCCTAGAAGACGAACCGGGTGAATATCTCGGAGAATATCCGGTCGAGTCCGCCGAGGAAGAATCCGGCTGCGATGGCCAATATTATGACCACTACCGTCAACCGCGATGTCTCTTCGCGGCTGGGCCAGACCGATTTGCGCAATTCCGAGTAGGTCTCCTGAAGGAAGACTACGGGGCTGACACGCCCGCCGCCGGCGGGGGAAACGATGCGCTGACTGCGCGTTGATGCCCTGGCCATCGTGGGTTACCTCACTTCGCGGTGGGTCTTGTGGGAACGGCACCTCGAGCAATACTTCCGCAACTCAATCCGGTTGGGGTCGTTGCGCCGGTTCTTCATGGTGGTGTAATTGCGTTCCCGGCAGTCGCCGCATTGCAGGGTGATGATTTGCCGGACGTCGGCCGTTTTTCTGGCCATGACTTATGACACCACCTTAGTGATTACGCCCGAGCCCACGGTCCGTCCACCTTCGCGGATGGCGAAGCGCATCTGCTCTTCGAGGGGCACCGGACTCATCAATTCGATCTCCATCTTAACGTTGTCCCCAGGCATGACCATCTCAACACCCTCGGGCAGGGTGCACTCGCCTGTGATGTCGCTGGTACGGATGTAGAACTGGGGTTTGTAGCCGGAGAAGAACGGAGTATGCCGTCCGCCCTCGTCGCGGCTCAGGATGTATACCTCGGCTTCCGCCTTGGTGTAAGGGCTCATGGTTCCCGGAGCAACCAGCACCTGGCCGCGCTCCACCTCTTCCCGGTCCACACCGCGGAGCAAGATGCCCACGGCGTCTCCCGCCTGAGTCGTGTCCAGCGTCTTGTGAAACATCTCTAGGCCGGTGGCCACGGTCTCCCGGACATCGCCCCAGCGAATGACCTCAACGGGAGCGCCCACCTTTAGAGTGCCGCGCTCGACCCGGCCGGTAACGACGGTGCCGCGGCCCTTGATTCCGAACACGTCTTCGATGGGCATCAGGAATGGCCGGTCGATTATCCGCTCGGGAATGGGAATGTACTCGTCCAAGGTCTTGACCAGTTCGAGTATTTGCGCCTCGGCTTCGGGGTCGCCCTCCAGGGCTTTCAAGCCGCTGACGCGGACGATTGGCGTGTCGTCTCCGGGGAAGTCGTAGCGGTTCAGGAGGTCTCGGACCTCGAGTTCCACCAACTCCAGAAGCTCTTCGTCGTCCATCATATCGACTTTGTTCAGTGCCACGACGATGCGGGGCACCTCAACCTGGCGGGCCAGGAGGATGTGCTCACGGGTCTGGGGCATGGGGCCGTCGGGGGCGCTTACCACCAGGATTGCGCCGTCCATCTGGGCCGCGCCGGTAATCATATTTTTTATGTAGTCGGCGTGACCAGGGCAGTCCACGTGGGCATAATGCCTGGTTTCCGACTCATATTCCACGTGGGCAATGGCGATGGTTACACCACGGGCCTTCTCTTCAGGGGCGTTGTCGATACTGTCCATGTCCTTGAAAGTGGCCAGGCCTTTTTGCGACAATACCTTGGTGATGGCTGAGGTCAACGTAGTTTTCCCGTGGTCCACGTGGCCAATGGTCCCTACATTTACGTGTTCCTTCGACCGGTCGAATCGCTGTTTAGCCATCTTTTAGGCGTCCTCCCTACTACTCTTACTCGGGCCCTCTTAATCGGGCCGATTCTTGCTGGAGCCCAGAGGCGGGATTGAACCGCCGACC
>JACZUF010000061.1 GCA_022573285.1 Chloroflexota bacterium | reverse complement strand
CCCTCGCCGTCCTGGGCCGACATCACCAAGGGATGGCCGCCCAAGTACTCCCGGATGGCCCGGCGCAGCGCTCCCGTGCCCTTGCCGTGGATGATCCGGACCGTACCGGCCCCGTCCAATACGGCGTCATTCAGGGCTTCATCCACCCGGCTCAGGGCCTCGTCCACCCGCAGGCCGCGCAGGTCCAGATCGGCGCTGGGGCCTTTCCGGCGTGCACGGTCCAGGTACACTCCCTGGGCCGCCGCCGCAGGATGACCCTCGGCCTGCCGTTCCAACTGGTACACCGGAATCTTGGCGCGCATGGTCCCCAGCAATACCTCCACGCGGTCCTGGCTGTCGGCCGAGGCAATGATCTCCACCGGCTGGGCGATGCCCCGGATGTAGACCCGGTCCCCTTCTTTCAAGTTGGACTGCCACGGGGACCGTTGGACCTCGATCGGCGACCAAGCCGACGAGTCCAGTTGACGCTGAACCTCCCGGACCTCGGCCCGGTGGGCCTGCATCTCCTGCCGCGACTCCGTGTTGGCCCGTGACTCGGTGGTTTGCCGCAACTCGGCGGCTTCCAGCGAGCGTTCGGCCCTGGCCAGCCGGTCAAGTATCCCGCCGATGCGGCGTTGCAACTCCTGGCGCGATTCCTCCACCAGATTGGCCTTGGCCGATTCCACGTCGGCCAACTGGGCGTCCAGTTCCCGCTGCTGGCGCACCGCTTCCGACCGGGCCGATTCGGCTTCCTGCCGCAGTTCCTCGACCACCCGGCGCTCCTGCTGCAGCTCCTGCAACAGGCCCTCGGTGGCCTGCTCCACGGGGGAGATGCCGCTGCGGGCGTCTTCGATGACCTCCGGTGGCACCCCCAGCCGGGCCGCGATGGTCAGCGCGTAACTCCGTCCCGGCAGGCCCAGGGTGACATGGTAGGTCGGCTCCAGGGTGTTGGGGTCCAGGTCCACGCTGGCGTTGACCATGCCCGGCTGGTCCTGAACGAACCTGGCGACGCCCCGGTGATGGGTGGTGCCCACCACGAACGAGCCGATCTTCTGGAAGTACCGGAGCACGGCGCTGGCCAGGGCCGAGCCTTCTTCCGGGTCGGTGCTGGTGCCCAGTTCGTCCACCAGCACCAGCGAATGCACCGTCGCCCGAGACATGATGCCCGTTAGATTCGTGATGTGGGAACTGAAGGTGGACAGAGACTGTTGGATGCTCTGCTGGTCGCCGATGTCCGCATAGATGCCGTCGAACCGGGGGAAATGGGCCTCCTCGGCGGGCACGTGCAGGCCGGCCTGGGCCATCATGGCCAATAGTCCCACCGTCTTCAGAGTTACCGTCTTGCCTCCGGCGTTGGGGCCGGTGATCAGCATCACCCCATGGTCCCGGTCCAGTTCGACGCTCACCGGGACCACCTTGCCGGTGAGCAGCGGATGGCGGGCCCGGACCAATCTCAAGTGCCGGTCCGCTACCTCCTGGTCGGCCACCCACGGGGCCACCGCATCCGTGGCGGCCGAGTAACGGGCCTTGGCCAGGTCCAAGTCAAGTCGCGCCATCAGGTCCAGGGTCAGCAGCAGGTCTTCTCCCGACATTCCCACCATACCGGACAACTGGCGGAGCACCCGCTCGACTTCTCTTTCCTCGGCCAGCCTGGCCTCCCGCCAGCGGTTGCCCATGTCGATGGCTGGCATGGGCTCGACGAACACCGTGGCCCCGCTGTCGGACACGTCATGGACGATGCCCGGCACCCGGTACCGCAGCTCCGCCTTAATCAGCAGCACCATGCGGCCGTTGCGCTGGGTGATCAACGGTTCCTGGACCACCTCCGCCCGCTGCAGACGGCGCAGGTTACGCTCCATGATCTCGTTGAGCCGGTTCTGGGCCTGGCGCGCGTCTAAGCGCAGGTTGTGCAACACCGGGCTGGCGTTGTCCAGGACCTCCCCAGCCGGGCTGATGGCGCCCGAGATGGCCCTCTCCAAGTCGCCGAGTTCGGGGATGTTTTCCGAGACGCTGGTGAGGAGCGGTATCTCGTCGTGGCGGCCCAGTTCGGTGCGGTCGTAGCGGGCCGCCCGGAGCAACTCCCTAACCAAGAACAGCTCTTCGCCCCGCAACAGTCCGCCCAGCAGAGCGCGCTGAATTAACTCCCGAAAGTCCTGGTCCGGCCCAAATTCCAGGGCGCCGCCTTGGTCAAGGTACTGCCGGGCCTCCGTGGTCTCCTGTAGCCGGGTGGCGATCTCCAGCAGGTCGCGGCTGGGCGAGAGCGCCCTGGCCCTCTCACCGCCGACCACGGTGTGGGTGTAGCGGGCGATCTGCTCCCGGACCTGGTCGAACTCCAGCAGCGGGCCGGCAACCTCGAAGCCGCCCAGGCCGCCGTTCCACGGGCGAGGCCCGGTCCGAATCACTGGTTCCGTGGCAGTGAACTCTGGCGGATTATTGTTTTCGAGTTCAGCGTCGTTCAATCTTCACCACCAACGTTCACCAATCAAGGCCCCAGACCCGGCTCTCGTGGAGGGTGCTCCCGAGGTCGTCCAGGGTGTCGCGCTTGGGGTCCCGTATATTCAATCTTCGTTTCAGAGTGATGTCTTTGTATTCCTCCAGGCGTGGGCAGACCTTTAAAAACCCGTTCAGGGTGAATTTTTCTCCGCCCAAGACCACATAGTCCAACTTCCCGGCCAGCGGTTCGAACTGGGCGCGGACCGTTTCGCACACCTTCATGTACAACCGCCGCATCTGGCCTTCCCGGACCCGGGTGAAGCGCAGTTGGGACGTCCCCCCGGCATGGTGCTTGCCCTTTACGTAGCGGGAATCGGTCTTGGACGAGGCCAACTCCTCGCCGCGGTACACCGCCACCGAGTAGCGGCCCAGACGCACCAGTACCACACCCACGAGACGTTCCGCGTCCAGAAGAGACCAGAGCGGCCCGTCGTTCCAACCGTCGTGTTGGCTGCTTTCGGTCACTGGGAAGGGCGGCGCGATGACCAGCGCCCGGTCGCCGGAGCGAAGGCCGACCAGGCCGCATCCATTCTCCTCCGGCGTCCCGCCCAATCGGGCCAGCCGATCCCGCCATTCCGATGACTGAGCGGTGTCGCCGGGCCGCAGGTACACCGACGACGCAAGTTCACCGGGGCTGGGTTTCCGCACGTTCAGAAGATTACGCAGCCGGTCCTTGGGGAGCCAGTCCCCGTTTAGGCCGGCCGCAGGCGTGGCTGTTCTTTGTCTAGCTTCGCTCATGATCGTCCAAGAAAATTGTACCACCGCGGGTTCTTGTTGCACGGGGGTTTGCCGGGGTGTTTACTGGGACGGCCAGCGCCTCTTCCAGCGAAGCAGCCTCGGCCTTAGAATGACTTGACCGCTTGGGCCAAGCTTAGGGAGAGAAAATGGCGGCAGAAGCGAATCTGACCCCGCTCCAACGACGGGCAAGGGTGTTGGAGCGGCTGGATGAAGGGCATCAGGCGCTCCACGACGCGCTGGAAGGTATCGACCCCGAGGACGCCTTCTTGGGCTCCCGCTGGTCGGTCTGGGAGGTGCTGAACCATCTGGATTCGGAGGGGTACGTGGACGCGCTGGAACAGATCGTCTCCGGGACGACGGACATGCTGCCGCCCTTCACCAGCCGCGAGGAGAAACTCAAAAAAGACATCGCCCGCCTGGACGAGACCTACCAGAGGTTCCGAACGCTGGTGGCGGGCCTGACCGAAGAGCGTCTGTCTCAGCCGGTGACTCCGCCCAATCCCCACAACTCCTATCCTGGGCTGACCCTGCTGGAACTGGTGGAGCGGTCGTCGGGCCACGAAGCCACCCACGCCCGGCAGATCGTGGAGACCCGCAAGTACGTAGAGGCCTTCTCGGCCAGGGAAAGGGCCGTGAATTTCATCGCCCTGGACCCTGACCGGCCGTCCGAGCTGGGCGTCTCGGCCATCGGCCTGCTGAAACACGCCGACTACGTGGCGGGAAGCCCCGAAGCCCTGGACGCCGTCCGAGTTTACTCCGGCGGGGCCGAATTGGCGCTGAACGGCGAGAACACCGAAGAGATACTATCCCGGTTGGGCCGGGAGACCCGCGCCGGTATCTGGGCGGTGGTCTGCACCATCGGCAGCCCCTCTGAGTCTCACCCAGAGCTGCTGCGGGCCGCGGAGAAGTATTGCGACAAGGTGGTCATCCAGCAAGCGGGCCGGTAGAACCGGCCAATTTGCCCCGGCAAATCAGTTTTGCTACACTGTCGCGGTACTTCACGCCCGTCTGGAATCGAGCCTGAGCGAACGGGCAGAAAGCAATCGACCCACGAGAGGAGCCGCCATGATCTACGAAGTGCGTACCTATACCCTGAAACCCGGCAGCGTCGCCAAGTTCGAGGAGAATTTTGGCGCCTCCCTGCCCTACCGCGAGAAATACTCCAAGCTGGGAGCTTTCTGGCATACCGAGATCGGCCCCCTGAACCAGGTGATCCACGTCTGGCCCTACGAGAGCGTGGAAGAGCGTAACAGCATCCGGGCCGAGGCCGCCAAGGACGACCACTGGCCGCCGCCCAATGATCCGGACATGTACGTCAGCATGCAGTCGGAGATATTCATCCCCGCGCCGTTCATGCGTCCTTTGGGCGGAGACCAGGCGTTGGGCGCCATCTACGAGATGCGGTCCTACACCTACAAGACCGGCAGCATGAGCAAGGTCATCGACATCTGGGCGGACGCCATACCCCACCGCGAGGAGTACTCCCCCCTGGCCGCCGCCATGTACACGGATATCGGCGGACTGAATAAGTGGGTCCACATCTGGCCCTACAGCGACCTGGAAGAGCGGAACCGCATCCGCGCCGAAGCTCTCAAGAACCCCCACTGGCCGCCCCCCACCAGGGAATGGCTGGTGAACCAAGAGAACAAGATCATGGTCCCCTCGTCCTTCTCCCCCATGCACTAGGCGGGCGGCTCGGCGGGCTCGCCGCGTTTTGTTGGGACGAGCGGTCCAATAATCAGCAATGAGGCGAAGGGCCGGGAGGGGCATCCCCTTCCCGGTTCTTTGTTTAGTCCGGGGATTTTTTGATGAACAACATCGACGAACAATTGCAGGAACTGGTGACAGCCAACAGGATACTGGCGCGGGAGGGCGTGGTCGATGCCTATGGCCACGTCAGCATCCGGCACCCGGAACGCCCTGACCGGTACATCCTGTCCCAGTCGCGCGCCCCCGACTTGGTGGACGTGGCGGACCTGATGGAGTACACCCTGGAGGGAGATCCCATCGATCAGCAAGGCCGCAGCATGTATACCGAGCGTCCCATCCACGGCGGCATCTACGAGGCCCGGGACGATGTGTTGGCCGTCGTGCACAACCACTCGCCAACGGTGATCCCCTTCAGCGTCACCGCCACGCCGCTGCGGCCCATGTTCCACCTGGCGGCCCTGACCGGGCCTGAAGTGCCCGTCTGGGACATTCGCGACAACTTCGGGGACACTAACTTATTGGTCACCACCATGGAACAGGGCCGGGACTTGGCCCGTTGCCTGGGTGGCCACCGGGTTTCTCTCATGAGGGGCCACGGATGCGTGGTGGCTGGCAAGTCCATACGAGAGGTTGTGATGGCCTCAGTCTACCTTCAGGTCAACGCCGGGCTCTTGCTGGAGTCCCTGCGTCTGGGTGAGGTCAAGTACCTGTCGCCGGGCGAGATCGAATCGATGACGGAAAGCCAGATGCGCCTCACCGGTCAAGAACGGGCCTGGGAGTACTGGGCCACCCGGGCCGGCCGGGCCAACCGGGTCCAAGGCGAATAAACATGACCCAGCCCGAACCGGAGACCGTCGAGGAGATCAAGGCCGCCAACCAACGGTTCTACGACGCCTTCTCCGACCTGGACATCGCCGCCATGGACCGCGTTTGGGAGAACTCGGAACGGGCCCTGTGCGTCCACCCCGGATGGACCCCCTTGGTCGGCTGGGACGCCGTGCGCCAGAGCTGGGACCGCATCTTCGAGAACACCAGCCTGATGCAGTTTCAAGTCCGCTACCTGAACGTGATTGTCCAGGGAGAATTCGGCTGCGTCACCTGCGTGGAGGGCATCACCAGCGTGGTGCAGGGACAGGCCACCAACTTCAGCACCTTCGCCACCAACATCTTCGCCCGCTACGAAGACGGCTGGCGCATGGTCGCCCACCACGCTTCTCCTGGCGGCTGAACCGGCGGGGCCCGAACCGGGCTTCCGCAGCCCGCCGCCTGGTAAAATAGATTGTGCAATCTAGTGCCACATCTAGGCTAAATTGGCGAAGACAATTTCACCCCCACTCTAACTCTCCCCCAAAAGGGGGAGAGAACTAGTCCCTTCCCCCGGCGCGGGGGAAGGTTAGGATGGGGCGTTGCAAGGACACCTACCATGGCTTCAGAATCACCGTCCATGTCAAAGACGGACAGAAACCTTTGGTCGGCCATCGTCTCCGAGGCATTGGCCTACTTGAAATATAACGCCTACTCCCACAGGGCTCTGGAAGAGGGCCACCCCGAGGTTGCCCAGGTCTTCCAGGAGGTGGCCGGGGCCGAGACCATCCACGGCATGAACCACCTGCGGGTGGCGGGCAACCTGAAAACCACCTTAGTCAACCTGCGCACCGTGACCGAGGACGAGTCCAAAGAATACAGCACCATGTACCCCAAGATGATTCAGGACGCGCTGGACGAAGGCCGCCAGGACGCCGCCGATTCCTTCGCCCTGGCCATGGACCGGGAGCGCCACCACCTGGAGGTGTTCACCAACGCTCTGCAGTTGTTGGAGGACAAGACGGCCGCCGCAGCCGCGGCCGGGGAGCCTCTGGTCTCAGCCCCGGCCCAAGCTCCGGTTGCAACTCCGGGCAGCGGAATGGGGATCACTGTCGACGGAATGACCATGGAGACCTACGTCACCGCGGCCACTGAGATCGACCGGGAGCGGTGGCGCGTCGCCCGCCTGGGCCGCCTGCGCGAAGTAGTGTTCGGAGCCCAAGATGGTCTATTGAGCACCGTGGCCCTGGTCACCGGAGTGGCCGTGGCTGTAGAGAGCCAAACCACTATTCTGGTCGCCGGCCTGGCCGCCGCCCTCCCCGGGATGTTGTCCATGGCCACCGGGGCGTTCTTAGGCTCCCGCGCCGAACAGGACGTCCGGCGGGCCGAGATCGCCAGGGAAGCCAAGGAGTTGGAGGAGAACCCTGCGGAGGAGCTGGCCGAGTTGGTGGTCCTCTACCAGCGCGAGGGCAAGACCTACCAAGAGGCCCGGCATCTGGCCGACGAGATCGCCGAAGACAAGGAGCTGTGGCTACGCACCCTGGTAGAGAAGGAACTGGGCATCAGTCCCGACGACACCACCAGCCCGACGAAAGACGCCCTCACCATGGGAGTTGCTTTCATCCTGGCGGCCATTATCCCCATCATTCCCCACTTCTTCTTGGAAGGCGGGCCGGCCATCGGCGTCTCCATCGGGGCCGCGCTCACCGCCCTGTTCTTCTTGGGCGTGGGCAAGGGACGACTGGTGCAACGCTCGCCGGTGCTGCAGGGATTGGAGATTCTGGCCATCGGCGCCGTCTCCGCAGGAATCGGATTCGCCCTTGGCGTCCTGATTCCCCGATTGATCACCTAGGGGCTGGTGACTTAGGCGGGAAACCGCTAGCCGTTGGTCCGGGAAAGAAGCCCCTGGGCCGCGGCGATGAAATCGACCGGATTGTCGCCCTGCACCAGGTGCCCGGCGTCCTTGATGGTCTGGGTTGTGCAGTCGGACATCACCTGGCCCATGGCGGCCAAAGTCTCCTCGGCAAAGACGTCGCTCCGGCTGCCCCGGACCACCAAAGACGGGCAGTCGACAGCCTCGACGCACTCCCACAAACGCTCCGCGGGCCACGCCGGATCGACCCGGCCCCGGTTACGGGTTTCCGGGTCCCATTTCCAAGCCCATTTGCCGTCCGGCATCTCGCGGATGCTGTATTTCAGCGCTCCCAAGACCTGTTCTTCGGTCCGCCCGGTGTATTCCATAACCCGCTCGGCGAACTCTTGAAAGCTGTCCAGGTTGTTGGGCAGTTCCCGGAACTGGCGGATCCGGTCCTGGCCGCGGCGTTGGGTCTCGGGGCCGGTGTCCACGATCGTCAACGACCGCAGTGTTTCCGGGTGGCGCGACGCCCAGATGAAGCTGTTGCGCCCACCCATGGAGTGCCCCATAAGGTTGAAGTCGTTCAGGCCCAAGGCGTCAATGACACCGTCGATGTCCGCCTGCATGGCGTCAAGGGAGTAATTCCCGTCGGCCGCCCAGTCGGTGTCGCCATGGCCACGCTGGTCCAAGGCGATAACGTGGTAATCCGGAGATAGGGCCAGGCTGACGAAGTCCCAACTGTGGGCCTGCTGCGAAACCCCGTGGAGCATGACCAAGGTGGGGTTGGCGGGGTCACCCCACTCCAGGTAATGGAAATTCATGCCATTGGCCGTGACCGTCCGGTCCTCGGGCTCATTCTCCTGGGTAAAGGGCACGCCCATGCTTCGCGCCGCTTCGTGCAAGGACAGCCCAAGTGAATGAGACGCCATCTGTTCCCCTCCGGTCAGAGTCCAAAACCATGATAAACCGGGTGTCAAGAATCGCCGCCTGAACAAGCCCACGGCAGGCGCGCCATTCATTTTCGGCATTCACATTCGAGGTGGCTGGTGCTATTATTAGACCGCTACAATCGGGCTTCTCGAGCAACCATCTCTTGAGCATTTTCCCCCAGGGATCAGTAGTATTCACGCCACCGGAGACCATCTTCCCATGACCACCAACGCCATCGAACTTGAACTAGACCCACGGGAATTGACCGGCAAAAAGGTTCGCCGCCTGCGCCGGGCCGGAATCGTCCCCGTGCACCTATACGGCCCCGGCATGGAGCCACGGTCCCTGCAGTGCCAGGCCGCCCGCCTGATCCGGGTGCTCGCCAGGGCCGGCGGCGCCACGCCCATCACCATCACCATCCAGGGCGAGTCCGGGACGCACCTGGCCTTCGCCCGGGAGATTCAATGGGACCCCAGGCGTGACGATCTACTGCACGTTGATCTCCTGGCCGCCGACGTGACCCGGCCGGTCACGGCCCAGGTCCCAATCATCTTGACCGGCGAGTCGCCCGGCGCCCGCAACGTGAGCGGAACGGTGATGCAACAACTCCGCACGGCTGACGTTCAGGCGCTGCCTTTGGAGATGCCCAGCCAGATCGAGATTGACCTTGAGGTCATGACAGAACCGGACTCGGTGATCCGCGCGTCCGACCTGAACATTCCTGACACCGCCACGCTCCTCACCGACTCCGAGGAATTGGTGGCCCGGATCGAGCTTCCCAGGGTTATGGAAGAGGTTGCTGTCGCGGGCGTGGAAGGCGAAGAGGGCTTGGGAGAGGGCGAGGAAGGCCAAGCCGAAGCCGCAGACACGGAAGAGGCCGCCGAGGAGTAGGTCCCAGGGCCAAGGGCCGATTGCAGTCCTGCCCGGCCCAGGTTGGGGGGACTCGGTAAATTCTAAAGAACGCCGGAGGAGCGGACCCCAGAGGGCACGCGGCCTCCGGCGGTTGTTTTGGAGACGGGAGCATGTTCCTAACCTACGTCGGGGAATCGGGGACCACCGGCAAGAGCGCCGCCGACCCTTCTCAGCCGCATTTGGTCTACACCGGACTGTTGGTGCACGAGAGTCAATCGATCTCGATGAACGGAGAGTTCAGCGCACTTTGCCGGCGTCATTTCGGCGTTCCCCTGGGGGAGCAGGGCGCGCCCGCCCAGATTCGGCCGGTGGACGTCTACCAGGGCTTGGGCTACTTCGCGTCATGGCCGCCGCTGAAGAGGAACGAGCTGATTCAAGACTGCCTGGACATCATGGTCCGGCGTGAAACCCCCGTGATTGCCTCATACATCAACAAAAATGAATTCGCTGAAGCCAAAGCGGCCGGCGATTCCCCCATGGCAATGATGTGGGAGTCTCCAACAGAGCCAGTGGTAAACAAGTTTTTGTTCGCCCTCAGCATGTTTTTGGACGAACTCAACATGTCCGGTCTATCCGGGGACCAGATCATGGAAGGTGGGCAGCCCATCGCCAACTTCGGCCTTGTCGTCGCCCAGACCGGGACCTCCGTGCAACCTGGGTTCATGACCGAGTTCCTACGTTCAGACGAGGGGCTAGACGCCACCGGCTTGATCCAGGATATTTGCTTCGTGGACCCGGAACACTCGGTGGGCAACCAGCTATCGAACCTGTGCGCCTACTTCGTCCGCCGCTGGCTGCAGAATCCAGACCGGCCCCACCCCTACTTTGACGGCCTCCGGGAGAACAAAGTCATACAGGTCATCTACCCGGTTACTGTCTAGGCAGGTCATCTACCTGGTTTCCGTCTAGGGTGCCCCCTTAGCTTCAGGGCCTTCACCTAACCCACGCGGACCATGCGCCGCAGCCCGGCGCTGAGCAGGTCCACTGCCACGACCAGTACCAGGTACCAGAGGATGATCAGGGCCACGTCGGTGTACTGGAAGAAACTGAGGCTGAGCCTGAATTCCCGTCCCAATCCTCCGGCGCTGACGAACCCTACCACGACGGTCGTGCGGATCACCACCTCCCAGCGGTAGAGCAGGTAGGTCAGAAATTGGGGCATGGCCTGGGGAATGATTCCGTAGGCCAGCATCTGAAGGTTCCCGGCGCCCGCGGAACGCAGCGCCCGCGCCGGTCCGGGGTCCATGTTCTCCACCACCTCCGCCGACAGCTTGCCCACGATCCCGTAGTTGTGCAATCCCAGGGCAACGGCCCCCGGCAACACCCCCGGCGACAGGAAGAACACGATCACCATGGCCCAAACCAACTCCGGCACGGCCCGCGTGACGGCGAAGAACAGACGGAGCACGAGATACAGCGCGCCCAGCCCGGCGGAGGGCCTGCCGCCCAACTCCCCGTTGCTCACGTTTCGCGCCGCCGGCAAGAAGGTAAGCAGCACCCCCAAACCGGCGAAGCTGATGGCCAACACACTCATCAACAAGGTCTGATAGGCCAGCTTTCCGGTCTCCACCCACCGGCCCAAATCGAGAAAGGCAGGCCGCCCTCCCCCACTCAAACCCGCATCCAGGCCCAGAAGTTGGCGGACGAAGTTGGCGGCGTTATCCCAGGCCCGGCCAGAAAAGAGGTCGTCCAGGCCACTGTTTCCCCCGGCCAATATGTAGACCCACGACACCGCCATCAGAACCAGAAAGCCATATAGGGAGGCTCTGGCGAAGGTGAAGCTTCTCCTTCCCAGCGCCACTTCGCGCAGACTAGACCTCTGTCCGGTCACGAACCAAGACTCCGGCGCACCCTGGTGCTCCAGTAATCCACCAGCAAGACCAGACCCACCAGGAACAGCAGCAGCGTCCAGACCTCGCTGAACAGCAGGTCGTTCAGGGAGAGTTGTATCTCATAGCCCAGCCCACGGATGCCCACGAAACTCATGATGGCGGCGGCCCGGATGGCGCATTCGAACCGGTAGAAGCTGTAACTGAGCAGGTCCGTCAGGACCATGGGCATCCGGCCGTAGAGGAGCACCCTGGCCGGAGAGGCCCCGGAGGACCGCAGGCCGTCCAAGGGTCCTTGCGGGACGTCATTCAGCAACTCGGAGTAGATGCGCCCCAATATCCCGGCGTAGGGGATGGCGATGGCCAGCACCACGGCCAGGGACGATAAGCCGAAGGCGGTAACGAACAAGACCGCCCAGACCAACTCGTGGATGGAGCGCATGAACGCCAGGACAAAGCGGATGGCCACGGCTAGGGCCAAGCGTGAACGGCCAGGATTCCCCAGGGACCCGGAGGCGGCAACCCCCAGGGGCAGGCCGACGGCCACCGCCAGGGTCATTCCCGCCACGGCATGGACCACCGTCTGCCAACTGGCGGCCAGGGCCAACTTCAGAAAGCCCGGCGAAAGCTCCGGTGGAAACAGGGCCAGGAAGAATTCCTTGATAGCGTTGCCGCCGCCGGTGTGAACGATCCCGCCGCCCCAATCGACGCCGGACAGGCTCCAGACCAAGGCCCCGGCCAGGACCAGAGTCAGCAGCCACCGGGTCTCGAGAAACCTGGAGGCCCGCCTAGCTTTGGGAGTCCCGGTCCAGATCATAGAGGGCCTCGATCACCGGAGGGGTCAACTCCCGGGCCGGGATGTCGAATTGGAGAACTCCTTCCCGCAGACCGATCACGCGGGAGAAGTACTTTCTGATCAGGCCGGGAGCATGGAGACTGGCTACAATGGCGCCGCCCGTCCCAGCCGCCAATTCAGTTAGCAGCCCCAAGATCTCCTCGGCGCGGGTCGGGTCCAGGGAGGAGACCGGTTCATCGGCCAGGATGAGCCGGGGGGCCTGAAGCATCAACCTGGCGATGGCCACCCGTTGCTGCTCTCCCCCCGAAAGCTGGGAGGTGCGCTCGTCAATCTTGTCGGCGATGCCCAAGCGTGAAAGCGCTTCAAAGGCTGCTCCCCGCTCCCGGGCCGAGAACAGTGATGCCAGCGAGCGGAGAAATCCCCACTGACCCAACCGCCCGGCAAGCACGTTCTGCACCACGGGCAACTGGGGGACCAGGTCCAGTTGTTGCTGGACCAAGCCTACGGTCTCGGAGAGATCCCGCCCCGGCCGGAGGTCGGCAATGGACCGGGAGTCCAAAAAAAGTTGCCCGCAGTCCGGCGGGAGCAACCCGGCCAGGATAT
>JACZUF010000014.1 GCA_022573285.1 Chloroflexota bacterium | reverse complement strand
TCTGCTGGACGAACAGGCGCCCGCCAACCAGGGCTGCCTCCGCCCGCTGCATATCACGACTCCCAGGGGGAGCTTGGTCAATCCGGAACCCCAACATGGGGTGGCCGCCGGCAACGTGGAGACTTCCCAGCGCATAACGGACGTCCTGTTCGGAGCGCTGGCCCAGGCGCTGCCAGAGATAATTCCGGCGGCCAGTCAGGGCACGATGAACAACATGATCATCGGCGGCCACGACCCGGTCCGGAATAAGCCCTTCGTCTATTACGAGACCATCGCCGGCGGCATGGGCGGCCGGCCCGACAAGGACGGTATCTCAGCGATCCACACCCACATGACCAACACCATGAACACCCCGATCGAGGCCATGGAGTTTGCCTTTCCGTTGCGCCTCAAGCGGTACGCAATACGGCGCGGCTCGGGCGGCGACGGTAAATTCAAGGGTGGAGACGGCGTCATACGGGAAGTCGAGTTCCTCGCTCCCGCCAGGGTCACCCTGATGTCGGAGCGGCGCAAACTGCCGCCGCCTGGGTATCACGGCGGACATCACGGAGCGCCGGGGGAGAACGTGCTGCTGAAGGGCGGATACGAAGAGATCACCCTGGCCGGCAAGGAATTGGTGGACGTTGAAGCAGGGGACGTGATCAGCATACGGACCCCCGGCGCCGGCGGTTGGGGCGCCCCTGAAAGCGGGCAGTCTTCCTAGTGGGTGATTCTAAATCTAGAAATACAACTCTTACGGTCTTTCGACAAGCTCAGGATGAGCGGAAATCGGGTGTTCGCCCACTCGTGGTGAGCTTGTCGAACCACATTCTCGACGTGGCTTCTAGCCTCCATCTCAGGCGGTCGGTCCCTATAGCGCTGATGTCCCTCTTTGCCGTATTGTTGGCGGCCTGCTCCAGCGACCCAACGCCGCCCCGTGACCTGCTGTTGGGTCCGGGAGACTTCCCCGGTCAGGCGGTCACCGAAACCGGCCGGGAGACCGGCGAGACCTCCCAGTATGAACCCGCGGTCCAGGTGGAACTGAGTGGCCCTGACTTCACCCTCCTCGAGAGCCTGGTGCTCTTTGAGTCCGGGCATCTGGCCCTGACCATCCTGGGTGAGATCAAGCGGGACCAGACCGCCCAGGGCGTGACGGCCCAGCCGGTGGATGGGTTTGACGACAACTCGGGGGTCATCGGCGACCAATTGCACGGAGACGAAGCTTCGACCCTGTTCTTCGTTCAAGGCCGCGCTCTGGTGCGGATCACGCTGACCGGGGCCGGACGGACGGAAATGGTATGGGAGATCGCCCGGCTGGCCCGTGATAAATCCGGCGGTCAATAAATCACCAAGGCAATGACCTGTGGACGAGTTGGGCTCAGTCGAGTAAACTAGGGCCGGTTGTAGTTAAGCGGCTTGGCTTGAAACGCGGTTTTCAACATGCCCGGAAAGCCGAATAATTGTGCTACTAAATCGCCAGATTGGGGCCGGGTTCTCTGACCAGGCCAAAAACGGGAGGAGATTAAGATGGTTAAATTCGCACGTTGCAACGCCCTGCTGTCTCTAGCCCTGGACGCTTCCGGTAAGGGTTGCCGTTATGTCGCCAAGGCCGAGACGGAAGACGCTGTCGTTAAAGACATGAGTGAACACCTCCAAGGCGTCCACAAAGTGGATTCCGGAGACATGAAGCTGAACATCTTGGGCGTCACAAAGACCACCCGCAGCTAGCTCGCTCGCGAACCGACGAACTAAGAAAGCCCAGGCTCTGCCTGGGCTTTTCTCATTGCTTGGCGACCAGGTTCGAAGATGGTGCTTGGCGCGGGCTATTTGCCGTCGTCGAAACTGACGATGATGACCGCGTTGGCGATGAGTAACCCGTCGTTTCCGTCCACGCTGGGAATCTCCAGGCCGCCGAGAACGGCCTTGCAGGTGGCGGTCCCATGGGGCAGTGTGGCGGCCACGGCGGCGGTGTCCACCTGGTCCGGCTTGGAGACGCCAATGGTGACATCGACTGTCATGTCGTCGGCGGTCTTTCCCAGCATCCGCTGAAATCCCAAACTACTGTGATGAATGGCGTCAAATACCGCTCGGGTGGCCGCTTTGGTGTAGTCTAATCCGTGGACGTCCACGCCCATTCCCATCTCGGTGACACATCGTACCATCGCCATGGCTAACCTCCAATTCGCGGTCGGATACCATCCGCCGGTCGGCCGGTGGGGCGGCCAGTAAAACTCCAACGGAAGTCCATGGGTGGAAGTCTACGGGCGCACTCTCCGGCCGACCCATTACAACCCAGGCCCACGACGGCGTCAAGCGGGGGAGGTTAACCCGTTGATGCTGGGATGCCCATGTTGGTGGCGTCGTAGCCGCCCAGACTCTCCACGCGGCGGTGCAGCGCGGGACGGCGGAGCAGGTCCAACAACACCTGGACCGGCCCATCGTTGATGAAGTGTTCCGGGATCACCAGGTCGTATCGCTCCTCCTCCAAGGGGAGGAAATCCAGGCCCATGGCAACGGCGGCGGCTTTAACCCCGATACCCACGTCGGCGCTGCCCGAGGCCACGACAGCGGCCACCGCGAGATGGCCCCATTCCTCCCGTCCGTACCCGTCCACACTCTCTGTGGGAACACCGGCCCCGGCCAAGGCCCGGTCCAGGAGCGCTCTGCTTCCCGAACCGGTTTGGCGGTTGACCAGCCGGACCCCCGGATTGGCCAGATCGGCCACCCCTCGAAGCTGCTTTGGGTTCCCTAAGGCGACGATCAGGCCCTGCTGCCAGGAGGCGAAGGTGACCAACTCGCAGGGAAAGGGCACAAGTTGCCGAACCCAGGAACTGTTGTAGGTCCCGGTGGCCTCGTCCAGCAGGTGACAACCGGCCACGTGAGCCTCGCCCCGGGCCAGGCCCAATAGCGCTTGGCGGCTGCTTTCTTCACCGGCGACGAGCGCCACTCCCTTCGAGCGGAGGGCCGTTTCCAGCAAGCCCACCGCCGGGTCGCAGCCCAGCATGGCCAGAGTTGGCGAGTCGACTTCTTCATGGTCGAAGGGCTGCACCGTAACCCGGCCTTCTCCTCCTTGGGACACGATCAACCCTTCGGCGGCAACCACGGCGTGGCGGGCGTTATCCGGCCCGGCCAAAGGGCGGGCCAGCAGTCTCTGTCCCACCCGGAACAAACGCGCCCGCTGGGCTGTGGCGCTATACCGGGAACCAGTGGTGGAGTCTGCGACGAGCTCTGCTTCCAGAGCAACCGAGGGTTGGTCCGGTAGATAAAAGAGCGACTCGACCCTTTTTCCCAGGGCTTGGGCCAACCGCAAAGCAACTTCGGTGGAGGGGTTGGCATTCCCGGATTCCAGTGAAGAGTAGGCCTGACGGCTGATGCGCGTCTGCCCCGCCAACTCGCCCTGAGTGAGACCAGCCTTGGTGCGGGCCTGCTTCAGTTTATTTTGAAGGGTATGGCTGTTGCGGGGCATGACCTAAAAGTACATTAACCTTGATACTTTAGCAAGTTTACTTTACAATCGGCCAATCTCAAGATATGACTAAATCACCGAATTTAGCCCTTAAGTTGGCCCTGCCGGTACGACGGGTAAAGATATTATTCCTCGCATTGGCGCTTTTGACCGCCTCCTGCGGTGGGGATAGCGGCGCGACGCTGAGAGTGCTTGCGGCATCGTCGTTGACCGAGGCGTTCAAGGACGTGGCCCGGGACTTCGAAGCGGAAAATCCCGGCGTCGAGGTGAAGTTGGACTTTGGCGGCAGCCAGAGGTTGCGGTCCCAATTGGAATTCGGGGCCAAAGCCGACGTCTTCGCTTCAGCTGACCACCTGCAGATGGACCGGGCGGCGGCGGCGGGGCTGACCGTGGGGCCGGCTGCTGATTTCGCCGCCAACACGCTGGTGGTAATCGCTATGCCGGAAGGCCTGGTCCGTGATTTGGCGGACCTGGCACGGCCCGGAGTTCGGTTGATCCTGGCCCACTCCAGTGTCCCGGCAGGCTCGTATTCCCGCCAGACCCTACGGAATCTGGCCCAGGACGACACCTTGGGACTGGGCAGCCAGTTCGAGGAGGACGTTTTAGCCAACCTGGTTTCGGAGGAGCCCAACGTGCGGAACGTGCTCCAAAAGGTTGCGCTGGGAGAGGTCGATGCCGGGTTCGTCTACCAGACCGATGTTACGGCAGCCCGTGCGTCAGGAGACGTCCGGGTCATCCCCATCCCGACACCGGCCAATGTGAGCGCCCAGTACCCTATTGCCGTGCTCCGGGACGCGCCCGAGCCGGCGTTGGCCCAGGAATTTGTCCGATTCGTCCTGTCGGAAGCCGGTCAACGCCGTCTGAAGGAACACGGGTTCAGATCGCCGTGACTCTCATCATGAGGCCAACGACGAACGTGACCCAGCACAAAGGATGTTCCAATTGGCGAGACTGAATGCGGTGAACCGCCTCACGGCCAACCCCGCCGGGGTATTGGGCGGAGGGGGCGCGGTTTTATACGTGCTGTTCATCGGCCTGCCGGTGGTTGCGTTACTCGTCCGGGCTGCCCAGCAGAGCGATTTTCTGGATGCGGTCACCGGCGATGTGGCCCTGACGGCGCTGCGTTTGTCCTTGTTCACCAGCATCGTCAGCATGGCGGTGGTGGTGCTGCTGGGCACGCCCTTCGCCTACCTGCTGGCCCGGAGCGATAGCCTGTGGGCCAGGGTGGTGGACAGTTTGGTTGAACTCCCCCTGGTCTTGCCGCCGGTGGTGGCCGGGGTGGCCATGCTCATGGCCTTTGGCCGGAGCGGATTGATCGGCCCGGGTCTGGAGGGTTTGGGGATCACCATCCCCTTCACCACCGTGGCCGTGGTTTTCGCCCAGATCTTCGTGGCCTCGCCCTTCTTCATCCGGTCCGCCAAACTGGGCTTTCAATCGGTGGCGAAGGACTATGAAGACGTGGCGCAGACCCTGGGAGTGTCGCCCTGGCGCACCTTCTTTCGCATCACCTTGCCTTTGGCCGGGCCCGCCATGTTTACTGGTCTGGGCCTGGCTTGGGCGCGGGCGCTCTCCGAGTTCGGGGCGACTATGATGTTCGCCGGAAACCTGATTGGCGAGACCCAGACCATGCCAATGGCGATAATGACGGAGATGGAGACCAGTCTGGACAGCGCTCTGGCCCTGTCGGTGATGCTGTTGGCCGGTTCGGTCCTGATGCTGGCCGTGTTGGGACTGCTCACCCGGCGCCCGTGGCAGGGGCGGTGATGTTAGGAGATTCGACAATGAAAGCAGGGGCGGTGACGGGCCGGCAGAACGGCGGAATGGCCGCCAATGGCTGGGTCCAATGCCAGGTGGGCAACTTCCATCTGGAGACCCATTGGGAGATCGAGCCGGGACAGGTGTTGGTGCTGTTCGGGCCCTCCGGCGCCGGCAAGTCGAGCACCCTCAGGGCCATCACGGGACTGTTGCGTCCGGTGCGAGGTCACGTGGAGGTAGGCGGCCGGGTCGTCTACGACAGCAGCGATGGAGTCTGGGTCCCCACCCACCGACGGCGGCTGGGCTATCTGACCCAGCAATACCACCTGTTCCCCCATCTGAAAGTGGCGGCCAATATCGCCTTTGGGCTTCAGGACCGCGGCTCACCCGCCGGCCGGGAACGCGTCTCGGAGTTGTCCGGTCTCTTCCAGTTGGGTGGCCTGGAAGACCGCTACCCCTGGGAGCTTTCCGGAGGACAGCAGCAGCGGGTTGCCTTGGCCCGCGCCCTGGCGTCCAGGCCGGCGATGCTGCTATTGGACGAACCCTTCGCGTCATTGGACGCCGAACTGCGCCGTACCCTGCGCCGTGAGCTCAGGGCGATGTTGGCCCAGTCCCCGGTCCCGGTGATGTTGGTGACCCACGACCGGGAGGAGGCATTGGCCCTGGGAGACTCCGTCCAGGTCATCGACCAAGGCCGTGTCCTGGTCACTGGGGACCCGCTGGAGGTGTTGGGGCAACCGGGACAGGGACGGGTGGCCCGGTTGGTGGGCGTCGAGAACCTATTCGATCTGACGGTCCAGGAAAGGAACCCCAGGGATGGGACCATGACCTGCGTTGGGCAGGGTCTGCGTTTGGAGGTCCCCCTGGACTCTCACATCTCCGGAGGCTTGGAGTCCAGCGGTGAGCCCGACCGCGTCACCGTGGGCATCCGGGCTTCGGATATCATATTGGCCAAGGAAGACCTATCCGGCTCTTCGGCCCGCAACCGGCTTCGGGGGCAGGTAATTTCGGTCGAGCCCCGCCCACCGGGTTATGCCGTTACTTTAGACTGCGGGCAGACCCTGCGCTGCCACATTACCGGGGCGTCATTGGAGGAGATGGGTATCCAGGCCGGACAGCAGTTGTGGGCTGTCTTCAAGGCGTCGTCCTGTTTCCTGGTGGACGAAGACCGGCCGCCCCGGACCGCATCAGAAGACGGGGCTTAGCGGACCACCTATCCCAGCCCAACCACAGAAATTCCTGGTGTTCACCATAGTCAGGAACATCGCCTTCGATCGGTGGGTTAGGGCCATCAGGATATATCGGCCATGCCGGGACGGGAACACGGCCAAATACTGGATAATGGTGACAAATTAACGTCCATCATGATTACGAATTTCGTTTGTTATCTGCATTCACAATACTGGATTACCCTTAACAACGTATTTGGAGATAGGCGGAAATTACGCTTGCATCCGGTATTTTAATGGGTATAATGTGCCCCAGGCAAAACTAAGGTCAGCCTGGGCGGGTACAAGAAACTCTCGGATACGAGGATCGTTTCCAACCGGCGCCAGTTGACCGGCGGAGCCAAACTAGGGGGCGAGGACCCAGGAGGTCAACCAGTGGCATTGTCAGACAAGACCCTTACTTGCGTGGAGTGTGGCGGAGAATTCATATTCACCTCGGGGGAGCAGGAATTTTTCCAAGCCAGAGGGTTCGGCAACGAACCCAAGCGCTGCCGTAGTTGCCGGGCAGTGCGCCGCTCCGAGCAGAGGTCTGGGGGGATGTATCAGGACGGACCCAGAGAGATGTACCCGATTAACTGCGCCGAGTGTGGCAACGACGCCATGGTGCCTTTCCGGCCCCGGGGCGACCGGCCGGTGTACTGCAGTGATTGCTTCAGTAAGATGCGCACCGAGTCTTCGGCGGGTTTCTAAGCGTCTTCGGCCAGAGAGGAGACCGAGCAGAACGGAAAACGGGGCTGGCGAATTGCCAGCCCTGTTTTTGTTCGATTAAATCCCTTCCGCGCCCGTCAAGTCGGCGATGGCCGGATTCCAGATAGAGCGCGGCCATGCAGGCCTCGTCCACATGTTTGCCCACGGCAACGGTCCGATGGCCCTTGGTGACGATGGCGGAAGCGCTACGTGGCGCTGTGGGCCCTGCGGATGGTCATCGCGCCGTGGAGCGCTCACTTGATCGCGCGGCTCGTTGTGGAGCGGCCCCACGGCCGCAGTCGGTTTTTAATTTACATCGTCGAAGGTCAGGCTGGTCTTGCCCAAGACGGTGACGGTTTCTATTGCGGACAGCAGGACGCTGTAGGTGACGTCCAGCGAGCTGGCCTTGGGCAGGGTCGCCGGCGTTTCGGACAAGGCATAGATCGTAATGGTGTACTCGTGGGTGCCGACCGACTGCGAGCAAGGGGACGTGTAGGAAATGACGGCGCCGTCTTTGTTCGACCCCATGTACCAGGCACCGTCGTCGGCCGCTCCGTGGGCGATTTCTGTTACCGAAGGGTCGATGCCCCACAGCAGCAGGTAGTGGTTGGCCCTTGACGGGTCCGTATCGTTGGGATTGGGGAAATGGTGCATGCTGATAGCCAGCGATTGCGCATCGGACGGTACATTAGACCAGGAGAGCGGAATGGAGTCCTCGGTGCCTTCCATGCTTCTTGTTTCGCATTTAAACGCGTCCATCAGCACGCCGTTCTCTATGGCGCTGCTGCTCAGGACAATGGCGTCGGACTCTGTCGCGGCGCCGCTGCCGTTAGTGCTGCCCTGGCCGGTTGATTGGCCGCCGTCGCCCGGCGGTGGGGGTGAGCCGCCGTTGCCCGGAGCTGGAGGCGGCTCCTCCATTGGCCCTTGGCGCTGAAACGTCTCGGTGGTGGTTGTGCCGTCGACGTCGTTGAAGACGAAGGTAAAGAAATCCGAATCTGTCCAGCTGTACTCTACCGAGCCGAGCACGCCGCCGATGGTGTACTCCAGCAAGTAGCCGTTGCCAGCGCCGTTGGCGGTCAATGCGGTGATAATCAGGTCGTCGCCGTTGATAGGGTGCAGCGGGTCGCGGAAGGCTCTGGTGACCGCTTGCGGCTCGATTTGAGTTTGCGGCGACGCGAATTCATCGCTCAGAATCACCTCTCCCCGCATGGCGCCGATCAGGTAGGGATACTCGTCCGTGCCGTGGTAGTGATATGACCCGTCGGCGGCCTCGTGGCCGTGGTACTGGTCTAGGGGTTCCATCGGCGATCCGTCGGGCTCGAGGGAGCCGTAAATGGGAAAGCCGTCCAGGGCGTAGGCGATGGGCGTCGTTCTGGAAGTACTTTCTAAGTGCAACGGGGCCGCGTGATAGTGGTAGTCGTCGGCGCGGCCGGAATGGCCGCCGAAGTCGTCGAGTTCACCGATTTCTTTGGAAATTAAGCCCGAGGCGTTCAACGGATTAAAAATGGGAATGCCGTTGACGGCGATGGCGATGGCGCCCCGCTGCAAGTCGGTTTCTATGCTCACCGGATTTGCGGCGTACTGGGTCTGGAGGGGAATGGACCACGCATTGGTGCCCGTATAGGGCTGGGGGACGGGTACCTGGGCTATCCAGGCTATGATATTGACCATCATCTGGTGGTCCGGGATACCGTTGGATTCAACGTAAAAATAGGTGCTGTCAAAGCGGGTGCTGACGGTGCCATAGGGCGCGAAAGCCGCAGTAATGATGGAGGTCTCATCGGCGGCGAACCCCGGCGACGAGGCATCGGTCCCGCCGTCGATCGGCGGAGTCGCCGTCGGAGATGGGGTGGGTGTGGATGACGATGAAGGCGCCGGCGCGGGCGTTGGCATCGGTGTTGCCGTTACCACCGATGCCTCCAGGAGCGCTGAGATCTGGTTCAGCGACCGGCAGGCCTCCGGAATTTCACCGCTTAGGATTAGAGGACCAGGGTCCGACGTGGCCAAGACTGCGTCTACCTCTTGGGGCAGAGTACCCTGGTCTCGCCGGCTGGCCACCAAGCCCATCACCTGGTCCGCTATGGCCGTGGCCTCCGCCGGGGAATTGCAGGGAGCACCCGTCGGGACACCACCCGCTACTGGCTCTACGGCCGTTGGTTGCGGAGGCACGGCGGTGGGCCTCAGGGTCGAAGTCGCTGTTGGCGCAGCGGTGGCCGCCTGAATGTCAGGCGAGGGCGTAAGGGTTGGCGCAGGTACGGGTGTAGATTCTTGCCCCCCGCACGCCGCCAGCCCCAAAATAATTGCGCCAACTATGGCGGAAATCGTCCAATGTTTCATTCAAAGGTCCTTAGACGCGTCTCGGAAACGCAGCGAAGGGAATCATATCATAGCTGCGCAGGCAGGCATTCGGTCGATGTGTCAAAAGGATCAGGCGGCTACTTGCTATACAGCGGCATCTCTTTGTCGCGCAATTTTTCTAGGCGGATAAAGTCCGGGCCGCTGACCACCGGTGAAGTCCCGCCCCTCCGGGCGCAAGGAAGTAGGATTGGCGCAGCCAGCCTGGGTCCCGGCATTCGCCGGGACGACGATCATCGCGCCCAACACTGATCCGTCACTCGATTCCGTTGAAGGCATGACTTTCCAAAGGCTACAATATCTTCGCGTGAAGCCGCGACTTTCCAAGGGCTACAATGTCAACGCTCCCAAATAACCACTGGCGGGCTGCGCCGGCGGCCCGGTGATTCATGAGGCCTTAGATCCCAATGAAATTCAAAGACCTGAGAGAATTCATACGTTTCCTGGAAGAGAAGGGTGATCTGCGCCGCATCACTTCGCCGGTCAGTCACGAGTTGGAAATTACCGAGATCGCCGACCGGGTGATAAAGTCGGGCGGGCCGGCCCTGTTGTTTGAGAACGTCACCGGCTTTAACACCCCGGTGTTCATCAACATGTTCGGGTCCCAGCAACGGATGGCCTGGGCCCTGGGAGTAGACAACCTGGACGCGGTGGTCGGCCGGGTCGAGGGCCTTTTGGACCTGATGCACGGCCCGCCCCAAGGGCTGATGAACAAACTGCGCACCCTGGGCCAACTGGTCCATCTGGGCTCTTTCCAGCCCAAGACGGTCAACAACGGCCCATGCCAGGAGGTGGTGCTCCAAGGGGACGAGGTCGACCTTTATAAATTCCCGATTCTCAAGTGCTGGCCCTTGGACGGCGGCCCCTTCATCACCCTGCCTCTGGTCATCACCAAAGACCCGGAGACAGGCATCCAGAACTACGGGATCTACCGGATGCAGGTCTACGACAAGCAGACCACCGGCATGCACTGGCAGACCCATAAGGTAGGGACACACCACTACCGTCTGAGCCACGAACTGGGGCTGGATAAGCTGGACGTGGCAGTGGCCCTGGGCGGCGACCCGGCAACCATCTGGACCGGCTCGGCGCCCCTGCCGCCCGATATGGACGAGATGGCGGTGGCCGGGTTCCTGCGCGAAGAGGGTGTCGAACTGGTCAAGGCCAAGACCAGCGACCTGCTGGTGCCGGCCCAAGCTGAGATAGTGCTGGAAGGCTACGTGACGCCCGGCGAAGAGCGGGAGGAGGGTCCCTTCGGCGACCACACCGGCTACTATTCCATGGAGGACCCCTACCCGGTGTTCCACGTTACCTGCATCACCCACCGGAGGGAGCCCATCTACCCGGCCACCATCGTGGGCCGCCCGCCCATGGAGGACTACTACATGGGCAAGGTGAGCGAGCGGGTCTTCCTACCCATGATCAGGTTGATCCTGCCCGAGGTGGTGGACATCAACATGCCGGCCGAAGGCTCGTTCACCAATCTGGTTATCGTGTCCGTTAAGAAAGAATATCCAGGCCAAGGCCGAAAGGTGATACATGGCCTCTGGGGCCTGGGATTGATGAGCCTGACCAAGACCATAATTGTGGTGGACCATTACGTGGATGTCCACAATATCTCGGAGGTTGCTTGGCGGGTCACCAACAACATAGACCCGGCCCAGGACTTCGTCTTTTCCACCGGCCCCATCGACGACTTGGACATCGGCTCGCCGACACCCAAGTTCGGCAGCAAGGTCGGCATCGACGCCACCATCAAGGGTCCTCTGGAGGGCGGGCGTAAGGGTGACTGGCCGCCGGACATCATCATGGACCCGGCCGTCAAAGAGCTGGTCGACCGGAAATGGGACGACTACGGCATTGGCTGACGGCCCTGGCCGATTCGTCCGGCCAGTCATATCTAGGTGATATCACCACCCGCTGCGGCGTTGGACGTGGCGTTGTGAGAAGATACTGAGCATGTCGGCCGCCAATGCAATAAAAAGCCCAGCAGGGATAATCGCAACCAGGGTGCCCCGGTACCTGGGGACCATCCGGGTCTGGGAGTCGCTCTACGCCCTGCCCTTCTGCTTCATTGGGATGGTGCTGGCCGCCGACGGCTGGCCCGGTTGGAGCGTGGTTATCTGGATCACCGTGGCCCTGACCGGGGTGAGAACCCTGGGCATGGCGGCCAACCGCTTCGTCCACCGGAAGGAGGACGCGGTCAACCCCCGCACCGCCAACCGCCACCTGCCCCGGGGTCTGTTGCAGCCCTGGGAGGTCCTTGGCCTGATGGTGATCGGCACCGGGGTGTTCTTCTACGCCGCCTCCCAGTTGAACGGACTGGCCTTGGCCCTGGCCCCGGTGGCCGCCGCCTACGTGGTCTTGTATTCCTTCGCCAAGTACCATACCTGGGCCTGTCACTTCTTCTTGGGCTGGGCCCTGGCCATCTCTCCATCGGCGGCGTGGATCGCCGTCACCGGCCGGCTCGACCCTGAAGCGGTGTTGCTGTCGGTGGTGGTCGCCCTGTGGGCGGGCGGGTTCGATATCGTCTACGGTTGCGCCGACATCGATTTCGACCGGAAATACGGTGTCAACTCCCTGGCCAAGCGCTTTGGCGTCGCCGCCGCCCTCCGTACCACCAAGGTGATGCACGTTGCCGCCGCCGCCGCTTTGTTGGCCCTGGGCTTTTGGATGAACCTGTCCTTCTACTACTTCATCGGCTGGGCCATCGCGGTCAGCCTGCTGGCTTTGGAGAACGGCTTGCTCAAGGCCGACGACCTCTCCAAGCTGCGTTCTCCTCTCTTTCAATACAACAGCGTGATTTCGACGGTGCTGCTCTTCTTCACCGTGCTGGCGGTTGAGCTATGACAGCCAAGCCAATGAAACCGGTCATAGTCGGGATAACCGGCGCCAGCGGGGCGGTGATGGCCCGGGCCACGGTGGACGCTCTGCTGCGCCGCGACATACCCACGGTGGCGCTCTGTTCCAACGCCGCCCGCCTGGTCTGGCAGGAGGAGATTGGGGAGAACTTCAACGACGTGTTGGTCGAATGGCAGGAGCACCCGGCCTTCGTCCATTACCCGATAAACGACCTGAGGGCGCCGGTGGCCAGCGGCACCTATCCGACCGCGGGGATGGTGATCGTCCCGGCCAGCATGAACAGCATCGCATCGCTGGCGGGTGGGCTGTCCGGCAATCTGCTCCTCCGCAGCGCCGACGTCTGTCTCAAGGAGCGGCGTCCCCTGGTGCTGGTGCCCAGGGAAACCCCTCTTCACAGCATCCATCTGGAGAACATGCTGACCCTTAGCCGGATGGGGGTCGTGATCGTCCCCCCCGAACCCGCCTTCTACCTGCGGCCCAAGGGCATCGGCGACGTCGTAAATTTCGTGGTGGCCCGGATATTCGTGGCCCTGGGCCTGGACCAGGCCATGCCCGAAGAGATGCAGTATCAGGGTCCAGAGACCTAGGCCGGCCCTCCCAATGGCCGAACTCCAAGGCGCTGAGAAACGGCGCTACGTCGCCGACCTCTTCTCCCGAATTGCGGGCCGCTACGACCTGATGAACGACCTGATGACTCTGGGCCTGCACCGGCGCTGGAAACGGCGCACCGCGGCGCTGGCGGCCCAAGGGGTCAACGGTCCGGCCATAGACGTGTCCAGCGGCACCGGCGACTTGGCGTTGGAACTGGCCCGGCGTCCCGAGGTGGACCACGCCGTGGGCCTAGACCTGCTGCAGGAGATGGTCTCGCGGGCCGGCTCCAAGGTCAAAGCACGCGGTATGTCCGGCTCGGTCACCATGATGACCGGCGACGCCCTTTCCCTACCCTTCGCCGACGGCAGTTTCGCCTGCGCCACCGCGGGGTTCAGTCTCCGGAACATGCCGGACGTCGAGCAAGCCTTATCCGAGATGGTCAGAGTAGTGCGTCGAGGGGGCCGGGTGGCCATATTGGAGCTTTCACCCATGACCCAGGGCCTAAGGTCAGCCCTCTTCCGGCCGGTGTTTCACGGATTGGTCCCGTTGATCGGCAGATTGGTGGCCGGGGACCGGTCCGCCTACTGCTATCTTCCCAGGTCGGTGGACCATTTCCTGGACGCCGGCCGGCTGGCGGAGATGCTCTCGGGACTGGGGCTGGCTGACGTAGGCTACCAGCGTCTCGGTTTCGGAACCGTCGCCCTGCATTGGGGCGTGAAAGAGTGACCAGCCGTTTGGGGCCTAACTCAATCAGGACCGGCTATGCCGGGGCCGATTTCTCCGCTGTTCTACCTGTTGCATAGCGGAATTGCGGTTGTTTCTCCCCGAGCCGTAGGTTAAACTAGGTTCAGCGTTGCGGTATTCGACGCCCCTATTCCGATTATATTTACTGCTCCAGAGTATCAATCATGGCCACCTTGCTCGACAAACTAGACCCCGTGATTAACCGCTACCATGAGATTGAAGAATCCATGGCGGACCCTGAGATTGCGGCCAATTTCGAGCGCGTTCAGGAGCTGGCACGGGAACGGGCTTCTCTGGAAAGCCTCGTCAACATCGGCAGCGAGTACAAAAAGCTGGTCAGTGAGATAGCTGACCTTGAGTCGTTGGTGCGGGAGACCTCTGAGTTGGAATTGGTCCAGATGGCCAAGGAAGAACTCGAGGCCGCCCAAAATAAGTTGGATGAGTTGACCCAGGCATTGCGGTTGGCCCTGCTGCCAAAGAATCCCAACGATGAACGTGACGTGATCATAGAGATACGGGCCGGCACCGGCGGAGCCGAGGCTGGTATCTTCGCCTCCGACCTCTACCGTGCTTACACCCGTTACGCTCAGAACCAAGGTTGGAAGGTCGAGGTCATGGACTCCAACCCGACAGAGGTGGGTGGATTCAACAAGATCGTTTTTGAGATACAGGGGAAGGGCGTTTTCAGCCGCATGAAGTTCGAAAGCGGTGTGCACCGGGTCCAGCGCATCCCCAACACCGAGACCCAAGGCCGGATCCACACCTCGACAGCCACAGTGGCGGTGCTGCCGGTGGTCGACGAGATCGAGGTGAAGATTAGCCCCGACGACCTGCGGATTGACATCTTCCACGCCGGCGGCCACGGTGGTCAGAACGTCAACAAAGTGGCCACAGCCGTACGCATAGTCCACGTGCCCTCAGGCCTGACCGTCGTCTGCCAGGACGAACGCTCTCAATACAAGAACAAGCAGAGGGCCATGTCCATGCTCCGGTCCCGGTTGTTCGAGGCCGAACAGAGCCGTCAGGACGCCGAGATAAGCGAGAACCGCCGCTCTCAGGTGGGCGGGGCCGAACGCTCGGAGAAGATCCGCACCTATAACTATCCCCAGGACCGGGTCACCGACCACCGCAGCAACGAAAACTTCCACGACATTCCCCGGCTCATGGACGGCGGCTTGGACCAAATGTTCGACCGGCTGAGCGCCTGGGAAGAAGAACGCCTCTTAGCCGAAACCACCGCCTAGCGGCGCAGCCGCGTTTCAATATTACCGTCCTTGCCCTGGAAGGTTTCCGTCAACTTGAGACCTGCCTGTCCCTCGAAACCAGTTGACCTTTTAGGACATGAAGCTGTCCATGGCCGTGCTCCGTACCGTCATTCAAGATACCCATCAGAAGCTGGAAGCCGCCGGCATCCCCGACGCCCGCCTGGAAGCGGAGGTGTTGGTGATGAACGTGATGCGCATGGCCCGGCAGAATATCTTCGCCGAGCAGGAAGCCGAGGTGTCCGGGCAACAACAGGCCGCTCTCGACTCGAATTTGGAGCGCCGGTTCGATCGGGAACCATTGGCCTATATCCTAGGCCAACGCGAGTTCTACGGCATCAGCGTGATGGTCACGCCGGCGGTGATGATACCGCGCCCCGAGACCGAGGGCCTGGTGGAGCATGCCCTGTTCATGGCGTTGATGGGCATGGAATCGACCGAACTGACCATCGCCGACGTCGGCACCGGCAGCGGGGCCATCGCCATCAACCTGGCCATTCACCTGCCGGCGGCGAAGATCTTCGCCGTGGATGTGGACGATGCGGTATTGGACGTCGCGTCTTTCAATATCCGGGCCCACGGCGTGGCCGACCGGGTGAGCCTGGCCATCGGCGACCTGCTGGAGGCGGTGCCGGAGCCCGTCGATCTCATCGTGGCCAATCTGCCCTATATCCCCACGGACCGTATCCCCACACTCCAGCCGGAGGTCCAAAAAGAACCCGAGTTGGCTCTGGACGGGGGACCCGACGGATTGGACCTAGTCCGCCGGCTCTTGCTCCAAGCCGAGGACAAGCTGAAGGACCACGGAATCATCCTGCTGGAACTTGACCCGGAGCAGGTGCCGGTGGTCCAAGAACTGGCGCTAAAGCACTTCCCCGAGAGCTCCACCAGCGTGGAACAGGACCTGGCCCACCTGGACCGCATCCTGGCCATTCACCGCCAAGCGCCGGAGTAACGGCCGGTCCGGCGAGAACGCTAGACTCGTTCCGAACCTGACCCTTAGTGATACCCTTCGCCTCCATCAGTCGTTCCGGGGCAGGCCGGAACCCAGAACAGCCAGCGAAAACCAACTTCCAAGTGTCAAACCGAATAGTACATCGTCTGCGGCGCTCCCCACGGCCTCATTCCGCTCGCCTAGCAACACGCAAGTGATTTGGGACCGGGGCGTCTGGATTCCGGCCTTCGCTGGAATGACGTTTGTTGGTTGCCGGTGCTTAAAGCCCGGTGATCTGGAGGGTGGAAACCTCGCCCATGTCGACGTCGGCAACCCGTATGGCGTGGTTGTTGGTGTCGGCGATGTACATCTTGCCGTTGGCGAAGCTGATGCCGCTGGGCTCGGAGAACTGGGCCTGGTCCGCCGCCCCGTCGGTGTGGCCCTGGGCGCCGGTTCCCAAGATGGTGAATGCGCTCCTGGTGGCCGGCAGCACCCGCTTGATCTTATGGTTATAGGTGTCGGTGATGTAGAGCACCCCGTCGTAGTGGGCGATGCCCATGGGGTGTTGCAGGCGGACGTGGTGGTCAGAGCCGTCGGCGTCGCCAAACACGAACAGGTCCAGGCCCACGATGGTCTGCACCCTCCCCGCAGGGTCGATGTCTGCCGACCGCACCGAACTGGTCTCGCTGTCGGTGAAGAATAGTTTTACTCCATCGGTGGTGATGCCGCAGGGTTGGGCCAATTCCGCCGCGCCCAAGAACCCGTCGGTGATGGCCTCCCGTCCATTTCCGGCAAAGGGCCCGGCCATGCCATCGTCCAAGTCCAAAGACCATAGCTGGTGGACGCCGGCCATGGCGATGTAGATGACTCCACCGTGGTGCAGCAGGTCGTAAGGGGAGCACAGCTCTATGGCCCGGCCCGGACGCCGGCCGTCCCTGGTATGCCCCTGCTCTCCGGTCCCGGCGATGGTTTCCACCGTGCCCGCGTTCAGGTCCACCCTGCGGATGGCGTGGTTCTCGGTATCAGCCACGTAGAGCGTCTCGCCGTCCAGGACTACTCCCTGAGGATGGTTGAAGGCGCAACCGGCGAAACCGCCGTCGGCCATGGACTCTTCGCCGCTGCCGATCACCTGTTTCACAGCGCCGCCCAGCGAAGTTATCACGATGCGGTTGTGGTTGGTGTCGGCGATGAACAGGCGGTCTCCAAGGCCGTCGGCCAGGACCTTGCCGGGGAAGCTGAGGGTGGTGTCCTCAGACCTTCGATATGTGGACGGCAGGGGCCTATGGTCCAAAGCCCCATCGGCGTCGAACTGGGTCACCATCTGGCCGATCAGCCCGTCGAAGGCATCGAAGGTCATCTCGCCTTCATGCTTGCCGACGACGTTGCCCAGAGGGTCGATGAACATCAGCGTGGGCCAGGCCCGGCAGGAGTATTGCTGCCACATCTGGAACTCGGCGTCGTTTATCACCGGGTGCTCAAGCCCGTAGCGGCGGACGGCGTTGTTCAGATTGCCGGTGTCCTTCTCATTGGGGAACTTGGCCGAATGGACACCGACCACGGCCAACTCGTTGACATACTTCTTTTCCAGCTTCCGCAACTGCGGAAATATATGGGCGCAGTTGATTCAACAATAGGTCCAGAAATCCAGGACGACGATCTTACCCCTCAGTTCCTGCAGGGTAAGCGGCCGGTCTGTATTAACCCACTCCAGCCCCTCTGGGAATTCGGGCGCGGCCAGTTTGCCTGTGAAGGAGCGGCTGCTCATGGCGCCTCCGGTAAATCCACACGGCCGGTCCCCTGGTTAACGGGCGGCCGGCCGGATAATCGGGTCTCACGTTGGTGCGGTTGAATCGATTATGCGCCGGGGGCCGGCTCAAAAGCTAGGGTAGCGTACCGCATGAATATTGTGCCCACGGGCGCGCCCAAAGGCGCGTTGGCCACCAGAACGGCGATGACATGCTCCGTTCCGGGGACTGCCGCGTCTTCGATCAAGATGCGCTTGGGCGTGTTGTTACCCGTAACCACCCACTTGTCCCGGTCGATGTTGCCGTCGATGTAGACCTCGCCGTAGTTGTCTACGTTGGTCTCGAACCAGACGCGGCCTCCGGCCACTTTCTCGCCCTTGACCTCGGAGGGGATGGTGATCTTGATGCGGTACCAAGCGAATGTGAAACCAACCGAGCGGCGCTCCTGGACATTTGCGTCCTTTTCCCACCAGGAATCATCGTAGTCAGGCAGCCGGGCCGGGCTATCCCCCATCTCGGCTACCAGGCCTTGGTTGGGTTCGCCCGGGACCAGCCCAGAGGCGATCCTCCAGCCGGTGGTCTTAACGACCGCAAGGTCGGCGGGTACTTCCAAATCTAGCGATACGCGGGGCATTGTTTCTCCTTGCTTCGTCTGCTTGAGTAGGCATGGACCGGGTCAGAATCGGTAGAATTTATCCGGCAACCGCCGCGCCCTTCAGGTGTTGGGCGAAGAAGTCCAGGGTCCTCGGCCAAGACATCTCGGCCGCCGCTCTCTGGTACCGCTGCGGGTTGGCCGGGTTCATGAAGGCGTGGTTGGCTCCAGGATAGGTGTAGAACTTATGTTGGACGCCGTGCTTGGTCAACTCGGCGTCCAGCGCCAGCATGTCCTCCTGAGACGGGTTCTCGTCGATCTCCCCGAAGTGGAACAGCACCGGGCACTTTATCCCAGACGTGATTGCGAAGGGCGGTTGGGTGGCGTTCCCCCAAGGGACCATTATGTTGCCGCCGTAGTAGGGCACGGCGGCCTTGAAGATTGGATTGGTGGCGGCGGCCAGCCAGGTGACCCGGCCTCCCATGCAGAACCCGGTCACGCCGACGCGGGCCAAGTCCACCGACGATTGGCCGCGTAGGAATCCAATCGTGGCGTTGACGTCGTCGACGATCTCCGGGTCGCTGAGTTGGTCGCGTTTGGACTTTCCAGCGCTCTCCACCATCTCGTCGGTAATCCGGTGGAAAAGGTCGGGGGCCACGGCAGCGTAGCCCTCACCGGCCAGTTTATCGGTCATGTCCTGGATGAACTTGTCCACGCCGCTGGCATGTTGGGCGACCACCACCGCTGGAAAGGGGCCGTCGCCGTCGGGAACGCTGACGTAGAGGTCCATCTCGGCCCCGTTCACCGGTACTTTTTCCCAATATGACGGCATTCAGCCCCTCTCATCAGTTATCGATATACAGCGCTAGGCGGAAACGGCGGTGCCCTTCAGGTGTTTGTTGAAGAAGTCGATGGTCCTAGGCCAGGCCGCCGTGGCCGACGCTTCGTGATGGCGCTCCGGGTTGGTGAAGTCCATGAAGGCGTGCCCTGCCCCTTCGTAGGAGTGGAACTCATGGGGTTTGCCCAGGCGCGTAAGCTCCGCATCCAGTTTGTCCTTGTCTTCCGGCGATGGGTTGCCGTCCGTCGAGCCGAAGTGGAAGAGCATGGGGCAGTTGATCTTGGCGGCCATGGAGAATGGGGTGTCTCCGGGGCCCCAGTTGCCCATGATATTTCCGCCGTAGAACGGGACGGTGCACTTGAAGATGGGGTTGGTGGCGGCCATCAGCCAGGCGATGCGCCCGCCCATGCAGAAGCCGGTGACGCCGATGCGGTCATTGTCGATGGCGGAGTTCCCGGTGAGGAAATCAACCGCGGCGTTCATGTCAGCGATGATGTCGGCATCCTTCAGGTGTCCCAGGCGGTCCAATCGGGGCCCGTCCATCACTTCCTGGGAGAACCGGTGGAAAAGGTCCGGCACCACGGCCACGTACCCCTCCTCGGCCAGTCGGTCGGCCATGGCCTTGTCGAACTCGTCCAGCCCGCCCACGTGGAAGGCGATCACGACGGCTGGATGGGGCCCGGAACCCGATGGAAGTGCGGCGTACATATCCATCTCGCTGCCGCCGACGGTCAGCTTGTCGGTAAAACTAGGCATGGTGAATCACCTCGTATTGCGGTTTGGACTCGGATTGTGGAATTCTACCAGAATTGGGAGCGGCGGGCATCAGCGACTTGCTGAACGCCTTCGCTACGGCTATCGCCCTTAGATCAGCCCGTCGGCCCGAACCGCCGTCATGGTTTCTTGGAAGGCATTCAGTGTCTGGTCGATCTCCTTTTCGGTGTGGGTGCTGGACACCAAGAAGGCGTCCCGGCCCATGATGTCCACGCCCCGGTTCTGCAAGCCGCGTTTCATGGCGGTCACCGCCGGAGAGGCGGTGGTCTCGGAGATCTTGGCGTGGGACATGGTGCAGATCTCCCGGCCGCAATCACAATCGGCCAGTACCACGTGGATCATCGAGGCGATGCCGTGGGCGTGACCCGGGATCTCCAGCCGGTTTAGCACTTCGTTGAGTCCCGCCTTGAGCTTGGCGGCCATGGCGTCGGCCTGCTGGTTGATGGGCTGGGATGCGATCATCTCCAGGGCCGTGGCCCCAGCCACCGCGGATAGTGGGTTCCCGTTGAAGGTGCCGGGATGGTAGACGCGGTGGGTGTTGTCCCAGTCCGGGTCGTTGCGGTGGGCAATCATGTCGATGATATCGGCCTTGCCGCCGATGGCCCCGCCGGGCAGTCCTCCCGCCACGATCTTGGCCATGGTGGTCAGGTCGGGGCTGATGCCGTAGCGCACCTGGGCGCCGCCGGGGGAGGCCCGGAAACCGGTAACGACCTCGTCGAAGATCAAGACCACCCCGTTCTGGGCCGTGAGTTCCCGCAGTCCCTTGAGATAATTGGGCGTGTCGAAGGGAAGTTGGCCGTAGTGGGCGCCGGTGGGTTCCAGAATGATGGCGGCGATGTCCGGGTCCCGTTTGATGGCGTCTTCAACCGCGCTCAGGTCACCCGACGGCACTACCACCATGGTGCCCCAACTGGCTTCGGGGATGCCGGGGGCGGAGCGGTCGGAACCGGCCATGGCGTAGTCGTGCCAACCGTGGAAATGGTCCTGCAGCTTGATGATCTTGTCCTTGCCGGTATAGGCGCGGGCCAAGCGCATGGCCATCAGAGTCGCTTCGGTGCCGGAGCTGTGGAACCGGAGCTTTTCGATGGAGGGCATCAGCGCCTTGATGGCCTTGGCCCAGCGGACCTCCTCTTCCGTTGAGGCGCCCAGGTGGGTGCCGCGCAGGACCTGCTTGCTCACGGCGTCGGCGATGGCGGGGTGAGAGTGTCCCAGCAAAAGCGCCCCGTGGCCCGACACGTAATCCACGTATTCGTTGCCGTCCACGTCCCACTTTCGCGGCCCCTCGCCGTGAGTCATGTACAGCGGGAATGGTTGGGCGTAGCGGGTATCGTGGGTAACGCCGTCGGGAAACAGTTTGGAAGCCTCCAGGTGCCGCTGGGCGGAGCCGGGGTGCTTGGCGATATAGTCCTCTAGTATGGTTGCCATCAGGCCTCCTTAGAACTCTTGGAACTCTCGTTTGCCAATCGGGACGCCGCCGCGCCGCCAATCGGGGAGTATTGTATCGCCTCGGCCCGCCTCGCGCCACGGCTCGGCGAATTAGACATGTAGGGGCGGGTTTATAACCAGCCTTTGCGCGCATTGGCCAATCTACAAGAACCTAGACGACGCGAGAGGGACGCCGCCTTTTCTCGGACATGACTGTCGCGGAGCAGGGCAGGTTACAAACCTGCCCCTACATTCCGCAGATTGAGCTCCGTTGTTTAGGTTAGTCGTCGGCGGGCGCTGGGGCCTGCGCCAGTTTCTTGGGCTCGAACCGCACGTTGGGAATCCACTCCAGCCAATTGGGCAGGTACCAGTTCCACTTGCCCAAGAGCTTCATGGACGCGGGCACCATCACGGTCCGGACGATGGTGGCGTCCAGCAGGATGGCTATGCCCAGTCCGAAGCCCATCTGCTGCAGGCCCACCAAGGAGCCCGTGGCGAATCCCCAGAAGACGGCGACCATGATCAGGGCCGCTCCGGTGATCAGCCGTCCGGTGGAACGGATGCCAAAGGCCACCGACTCGGTATTGTCCTGGGTTTGGTCGAACCGCTCTCGGATGCGGGACAGCAGGAAGACGTGGTAGTCCATGGACAACCCGAACAGGATGGTGAACAGGAATAACGGAATCCAGGCCTCGATGATGGGAGACTCCTGGAACCCGAATGCGCTGGCCAGGAATCCCTTCTGGAAGACCAACACCAGGATGCCGTAGGCGGCACCCACAGCCAACAGGTTGAGGATGATGGCCTTGATTGGCAGCAGTATGGAGCGGAACACCACTGTCAACAGCAGGAAGCTGACTCCCAGAACGAAGGGGAACACGATCCAAGCCGAGCGGGCCGATACGGCAAAGAACTCGATGTTGAAAGCCGTCTCGCCGGTTATGTAAACATTGGCGTCGGTGCCGGCGAAGGCTTCCACCACATAGAGATCATGCAAGCGTGTTACCGCCGCGATGGAGGCATCTCCGGATGTATCTCCCGCCACGGGCACAGCCAACAAGGCAACGGTGCCACTGTCGGAGATTTCCAGTTCCCTGGGTTCGCTGAAAGCCGCATCGGTGGCCAGGAGTTCCCTCAGACGATCAATACTAGCTTGGACCACCGGCGATGCGATGTCACCTTGAATCACGATCTCGGCCGGGGTGACTTCCCCGAAGGAGAATTTCTCGTCCAGCACCAGGAACGCCTGCTTGGACTCCAGCTTATCTGGCAAAGTGGATACCCCGGCGAACCCGGTGTTGATGCCGAAGAAAGGCACCGTTGCGGCGATCAATAGTCCACCGGATAGTAATAGGCTTATTACCGGCTGGGCCATGACTAACCGGACGATCTTGTCCCAGAAACCACTGGATTTGGTGGGATCGAAGCTGGCCTGACCCTTCCCGATGAAGGGAATCCTCAGGGAATTTACCTTGTCGCCCATGATGCCCAATATGGCGGGCAACAGCGTCATGGCTGCCGCCATGGCGGCGAGCACCACCAGGCTTGCCCCGATGCCGATGGAGATGAAGATGTTGAAGGGGATCAGCAACATGCCGAGCAGGGCCAGCACCACGGTCATGCCGCTGAATATCACGGCCCGGGTGGCCGTTGCCCCGGCGTGAGCGATGGCGTCAATCTTCTCCAGCCCACGGCCCCGCTCTTCACGGTAGCGGGAAATCACAAACAGGGAGTAGTCGATGCCCACGGCCAGTCCGATCATGGTAATGATGTTTTCCACGAAGAACGACAGCTCGAAAACCTGGCCCACCAAGGCGGCCGCGCCTGTGGCGACCACGATGGACACAATGGCCATCACCAAGGGCACAATCGCTGCCGCAAGGGCTCCCAGCACCACGATCAAGATGATTAGGGCGATTGGGATGCCGAACATTTCACCCTTTAGCAAGTCCTCTTGGCCGAGTTCCCGTTGGTCGAGACCGATGGTGGCCTGACCGGTGATTAAAATCCCGAAGCCTTTTTGTCCCTGGGCCGCATGGACCGTGTCCACAACATCGGGGATGTTGTCGGAGTTGTCGTCGAAGTCTCCGGCCATGACGAAGGAGATAAGGGTCGTTTTGCGGTCGCCGGACACCAATTGGGTCGCGCCGGTGGAGTAGAAGTTGCCCAGGGTTTCCAAGCGGATGATCTCTGGACCCAACTGCGCCAGGTTAGCGGTCAAGGACTCCACCACCTGCCGGAACTGCGGGTCATCAACCGTGAAAGTCGATGATTCGATCACAACTATCTCGTTGGTTCCGGTGGGCCCCCGAATTTCGTCCTCCAGTAGTTTCAAGCCCTGATTGACCTCCGGATTGCCCGTGAAGACAAACGCGGTGGTTTCGCCGTCTTTAAGGAGCGTGGCCATCAGAAATCCGCCCACGAGAAAGACGAACACCCAGACTGCCACCACCCGCCAGGGACGGGTTGCGCTGCTTCTCGCCAGGTTCTCCGTTGAAAAAGTCATCGCCATCGGTCATTTCCTCCCAATTTGTGTTCCCTATCTGAATCGGACGCCGCTGCTATGGAGTTTCCGCCGGTGTCCTGAATATCCCGTGGTATAAGACCTGCATCAATTTTGCACAGGCATTGACATCGATGTCCGGGTCCAGCGACTTGTGCAGGAGTAGTCCGTGCCACAGGCCAAACATGATCCGGGCAAATGAGGTTGCGTCCAGACCAGGGTCCACATCGCCCTCTTTCTGGGCCTGTTCGAATAATCCCGCCAGACCCTGCACCCAGGTGTCGTACGACCCGGACAACAGAGCGTCCTTTACTTCGGAGCTGCGCAACGCCTCCGACCATAGCTGGACGCTCATCATCATAAATTCCCGGGATTCCTCTTGATCGAGCATGCCGAATCCATGTTCGACTAGGAAATCGAGGGCCTGTAGCGCCGTCCCGCCCTGGGACCTGGCCGACTCGATCATCTCCATGCCAGCCTGCTGGCAGTCCAAACAGCTGGCGGCGATGATGTGTTCTTTGCTCGGGAAATACTTGTAGACCGCTCCGGGACTCAATTCCGCTTCCCGGCAGATGTCCTGGATGCTGGTCTGGTGAAATCCCTGCCGGGCAAAGCAGGCCCTTGCCGCCTCCAATATCTGCTGGTGACGGGCTTCTATATGGGCATCACTTACCTTTGGCATCGCACACCTATAAAAAACGGCGGTTCGCTTTTAAAAATGAATGTTCGTTCGGTTATACACTCGCGCCCCTGTTCCGTCAACATCGAAATCAATGGTCCTTCCCCGAAGATACCGAACCGGCCCGTGACAATCCGGTGATTATCCCGATCAATCACCTGAAATCGACCTGAAACCGGCTGGCTGACCCGTGCCGCCAACCGCAGTAAAATAAGATATCCCGGCCTAAGTTTTTGGGTAGTTGAGGTCTCGGCAATTGCGGCACATCATCCACGCCGACCTGGACGCCTTCTACGCCACCGTAGAGCAGTTGGACAACCCGGAATTGGCGGGCAAGCCGGTGCTGGTCGGCGGCCGCCCGGAGAATAGGGGCGTGGTCGCCACCGCTTCCTACGAGGCCAGGGAGTTTGGCGTGCACTCGGCCATGCCCATGCGGACGGCCGTGAACCGTTGCCCCCAGGGGATAATCGTTCCTCCCAGGTTCGGCCGCTACCGGGAGAAGTCGGGCGAGGTGATGGCGATATTTCGGGACCTGACCGGCTTGGTGGAACCCCTTTCCCTCGACGAAGCATATCTGGACGTGACGGCCGTGGTCGAAGCCGGACAGGCCCCTCTGGCAATCGCCCTGGACCTCAAGCGCCGTATCGCCGATGAGACTGGGATGGTCCTGTCCGTGGGTGTCGGCACCTGCAAGACGGTGGCCAAGATCGGCTCGGACCTGGACAAGCCCGACGGTCTGGTGGTGGTCCAGCCCGGAGACGAAGCGGCGTTCCTGGCGCCGTTGTCCGTGAACAAGCTGTGGGGCATCGGCCCCAAGACCGCGGAACGGCTGCACCGGGAGGGCATCGAGACCATCGGCCAGTTGGCGGAGCAACCCCTGGAGTGGTTCGCCCGGATGTTCGGTCAGCGCGCCGCCGGCGTCCGCGACAAGGCGATGGGGCAGGACGATGAGCCGGTGCACACCGAGCGCGCCGCCAAATCACTGTCCTCGGAGACCACCTTCGCCAACGACGTCGGCGACGAGGCCGAATTGAGAAGCGTGGTGGAACGCCAGGCGGTCGGAGTGGCCCACCAGTTGGAGCGCAAGGGCCTCAAGGGCCGGACGGTCACGGTGAAGCTGCGGCTGGCCGACTTCACCACCTTCACCCGCCAGTCCACCCTGCCCTACCATACCAATGCCGAAGAGCCGATCAAAGAGACGGCCTGGGCGTTGTTGTCGGCGGAGTTGGAACCGGGGCGGACCTTCCGGCTGCTGGGCGTCGGCGTCACCAACTTTGGAGACACTTCGGAAGCCGCGGAGCCGGAGGAGCAGCAACTGCCGCTGTTCGCCGGTGACGACGCCTCCTCGGACGATGCCGGGCAAGGGTAAGACGGCCGTTCACCGCCGATGCCACGCTGAGTGGAGCGAAGGGCCTCTTTGTTCTTGATAAGTGCAGGGCTGGTGGTAACGGGATTCTTCGGCTGACGCCTCAGAATGACAGCGGTGTGTGTAACCGAATCCTTCTCCCCCACTGTCACCCTGAGTGGAGCGAAGGGTCTCTTTGTTCTTGATCAGGCCTGGCCCAACAGGAACGAGATTCTTTCCCGACGCATCGGGAACGCTTCAGAATGACAATAAGATGGAATGGGTCTGGCTGAAACTAATGGCCCTAGCGAAACAGGTCCTTATCAGACCCCCGCAGCAAACGCTGGATGCTGGCGTCTTCCATGGGGATGTAGGGGTAACCCCGGATGATGCTCACGGGGACGCCCGCCACCTTGCCGCCCACCAGTTCCCCGGCGGCGGCCAGTTCATCGGCGACTGCGATCTCGGTGGTGAACAGCTCATGGCCAAAGCTGTCCGTCTGGCCCACATAGCTGTGAAGGGGGTCCATTCCGGCGACGCCGATGGCCACGTCGGTGGCGCCGTTGCGCCAGGGGCGGCCAAAGGTGTCGGAGACGATCACCGCCACGTCCACGCCCAGCCGGTCTTTCACCGCCTGCCGGATGCCCCGGGCCGAGGCGTCGGAGTCGTCGGGCAGCAGGGCCAAGGTGTCTTTGCCCGGGATGTTGGACGCGTCGATGCCGGCGTTGGCGCAGTAGAACCCGTGCTTGGTCTCGGAGATGATCACCCCATGGTCCATGCGCACGATGCGTTTGGATTCCCGCAGGATCCACTCGGTGTGCCGCGGGTCCCGGCGGTGGCCTTCGGTGATGGCGATGGCCAGGGGCGAAGCCTCCACGTCACTTATGTTAACCACCTTGCCCTCGACCTTGGAGACAATTTTCTGGGTCACCACCAGCACGTCTCCAGCCTCGATGGGCGTGCCCTGGGCCTGGGCGGCGTCGATCATCAGGCCCGCCAGGTCGTCCCCTTCCTTGAACTCGGGCATGGCTTCGACACCAATGACACGCACTTCCGGCGGCATAACATCGCACCTCTTCTGGAGTGGTGGATAGTATAGCCCCCACCAAACCCCTATGCTACAATTCGACTTGCCGGCAGCCTGGCCTTTCCGGCCATATCACGCCTGATATTCGGCCGTTGGCGACTCCCTAACCAGTCATTTTGAAGGTGCCGCGCGTGTCTTCTTCCACATCGGACGATTACAGGAAAAAGGTCTATACCAAGTTCGGCGACGGCGGCGAGACCAGCCTGCTCTACGGAGGCCGGATCTCCAAGAACAGCCCCAACACCGAGGCCTACGGCATCACCGACGAAGCCGTTTCCGTCATGGGCCTGGCCCGGGCCATGACCAGCGACCAGCGGGTCAACGACCTGCTGCGCGACCTGCAGCGGGAGTTGTTCACCATCGCCGCCGAGCTGGCCACGGACCCGGAAAAGTACGAGTTGTTCCAGCAGCATTTCAAGCCGGTGACCGAAGAGATGGTGACGAATCTGGAAAAGGCCATCGACTCCTTGGAAGAGGAGTTCGAGATGCCCAAGGTATTCATCCTGCCCGGCGGGTCCCAGGCCTCGGCCGCCATCGATCTGGCCCGCTGCGTAATCCGCACCGCCGAACGCCGGGTGGTGGCCATGAACGAGCAGGACCTGCTCACCAACAGCCTGATCATGACCTATCTGAACCGGCTGGGCGACCTGCTGTTCGTCTTGGCCCGGTACGAGGACCGGGAACTGCCCATCGAACGGGCCACGTGACTGGTTTGGGAATCGGAGATACCGACGATATCCGTTCGTCCTGAGCTTGTCGAAGGGCGCGTACCAGCCATGGCGCTGAGTAAGAAGCCAGGCCCATGAGCAGCGGTGGTTCGACGGGCTCACCACGAACGGGCAAGTACACGATTGCGGGTCTTGCATTGCAAAAATTAGGGGATAATTAGGGGATAAAGACACGAAATAATGAAACTGGTGGTTATCGATTACGATTCGGGCAACCTGCGCAGCGTCTCGCGGGCGTTGGAGTCTCAAGGGGTGACTCCCCTAGTCACCGGCGACGCGGCGGAGTTTGACCGCGCCGACGCCGTGGTGCTGCCCGGCGTGGGCTCAGGGCCCGCGGCCATGGACGCCTTGAACCAACGGGAACTGGTGGGGCCCATCCGGGACTACATAGCCTCGGGAAGACCCTTCTTGGGCGTCTGCCTCGGCCTGCAACTGCTCATGGACCGGACCGAGGAAGGAGACAAGCCCTGCCTGGGCGTGATTCCGGGCAAAACCAAGCTGCTGCCGCCCGGGCTTAAGGTGCCCCACATGGGCTGGAACAGCGTCCGGTTTCTGGATCAAAACGGGGACCAACCGAATCGGCACCCGGTGCTGGCCGGCATCCCCCAGGACAGCTATTTTTACTTCGTGCACAGCTACTACGCCGCACCGGAAGACCCGGCCGGCGTCAGCGGCACGACCGAATACGGCATCCCGTTCTGCAGCGTCTACGCCAAGGACAACCTGGTCGCCACCCAGTTCCACCCGGAGAAGAGTGGCCCAGCGGGGCTGCAACTCTACAAGAATTTTATTGGACTGGCGGACCGGGGCCTGGCGTCCGGTAAGCCCTCCGGCGCCGGCTGAGTCCCATTCCGGTTTTCCACAGGACTGCCCCCTGAGTCCCATCCCGGTAATCGATCGGTAATCGACAGGTTTGCTCCATGGAAGTTATTCCAGCCATTGACCTGAAAGACGGCCGTTGCGTGCGGCTGTTTCAAGGCGACTTTAATCAGGAGACCGTGTTCTCCGACGACCCATTGGCCACGGCCCTGTCCTGGCAGGAGCAGGGCGGCCGCCGGCTGCACCTGGTCGACCTGGATGGGGCGGTACGGGGAAAACCGGCCCACCTGGAAGTGATCGCATCCATCGTCCGGGGTCTCGACATACCGGTCCAGGTGGGCGGCGGCATACGAGACCTGGCGGCCGCCGAGGCCTGGCTCGACGCCGGCGCCGACCGGGTGGTGATCGGCACCGCAGCGGTGCGCGACCCGGACATGGTCCAAGAGGTCTGCCGGAAGCACGGCAGCCAGCGGGTGGTGGTGTCGCTGGACGCCAAGGACGGGTTGGTGGCGCTGCAGGGATGGACCGAGGCCAGCACCGTTACGGTGCTGGAACTGGCCCGCCGGATGGCCCAGATCGGGGTTGTGCGGCTGCTCTACACCGATATCTCCAGGGACGGCGCGCTGACGGGGCCCGACATTGGGACCAACGCCCAACTGGCCAGGGAAACGGGCCTGGCGGTGCTGGCGTCGGGAGGCGTCGCTTCCATCGAGCACATCAAAGAGTTGCTGCCGACGGGGGTTGAAGGAGTGATCGTGGGGCGGGCCCTATATACCGGGGCGGTCAATCTTGCCGAGGCCGTAGCCGCCGTGGCCTAGCCGGCTGTGGTCTGACCGGACGGGTGGGTCTGGGTTTCGGGTTTGTCCGGTCCCCTGAAACGGGCGGCCAGCTGCTCTTCCGCATGGGCCAACCAATCGTCCCGGAGGACCTCCATGAGTATGAAGTCATGGGCCATCCGCCGGACCGGCCGCACCGGGTTGAACCCACTGTTGGAGAAACTCCGCAGGGCGCGTTTGTTCCACTCCAGCGTGTGCAGGTAGACCCGCTTCAGGTTGCGGGTGGTGAACAGGTGGTCGAGCAGCGTGGTCACCGCATCGTAGCCGTACCCGTCGCTCCAGTAATCGCGGTCGCCGACTACGATCCCCAGTTCGGCCTCCAAGTTGACCGTATCCAGGTCGTAGTACATGCAGTTGCCGATGAACTTGCCATCCATGGTGCCGGTGGCTAGGGTTTCTATGGAAAAATGGTGGGACCCGGGGGTGGGGTACTTCAACTGGTCTTCGAACAGCTTCATGTAGCGTTCGAAAGACATGGTGAGAGGGATGGCGGCGTCCAGGCGGGCCAGTTCCGGGTCGCTGCGCCATTGGTAGTCCTTCTCGGCGTCTTCGACCCGCTTGTCCCGCAATATTATCCGGGCGCCCCTCAGCTCCGGCATCGCCTAGACCCTCTCTCCCGGCCCGGCGCCATCGCTCTCCGCGATCAGGTTAAACGCCCGCTGCAGCACGTTTACCTCATTGGCGTAGGCCAGGGATTTGAGCGCGTCTTCGGCGTTGAACCATTGGACAACGTCAAACTCCGGGTCGTGCTGGTCCGTGTCGCCGCCCACCGCAACCATCAGGTAGAAATGCACCGTCTTGTGGTAGCGGACATCCTTTCCCCGGTCGGCAAACCAATAGTCGATGCTTCCCAGTGGGCCGTCGATCTCGACCTCCAGGCCGGTCTCCTCACGGACCTCCCGCAGAGCAGTTTGCTCCAGGGTCTCGCCGGGGTCTGGAGTGCCCTTGGCCAGGCTCCAACGCACCGGTTGGAGGCGGCCGCAAAGCACCGTCTCCAACTGGCCACCGTTCCTCCGGTAGACAACGCCTCCAGCCGAAACCGGGGATTCAACCCGGGATTTGGCTTTCATGTCAATCGGTCCTTCGGTCCAATCAGGCCCCCATCTCCGACTTTGTCGTGAGTCTCGATTTCGTCGGACCTAACCTTCCCCCTCGCAAGGGGGAAGGGACTAGCTCTCTGCCCCTGGAGAGTGAAAGTTAGAGTGGGAGTGAAATCGTATTCGTCAAATTTACCTAGATGCGGCACTAGTCCCAACCGGACTGGGGACACGTTAACGCCCTCCGCCGATGGCCGGGATAAAGTGTACCTCGCTGTTCTCGCCGACCTTCTCCAGCAGGCCCATGACAGCCACGTCGCCATCGATGGCGACCGCCAGATTGGCCCGGAGCGCGCCGTCTTCGACCAGCCGGTCCTTGATGCCAGGGTACAACTCTTCCAGACGCTCGATGACCTGACGGACGCTCCGGGCGTCGCATTCGACCTGCTTGGCGCCTGCCGTTAGGGATTGGAGCATGGTTGGGATGAATATTGTGGCCAATTTCCAGGCTCCTTCTCCAAGCTCCGTTTCCAAGGATGGCGGCCTGGCTAAGTCCGCCATATCCAGGTTCCGATATGGCGCGGGGGTTGTCAACCCCAATCGAGGACCGATCCAGACGGGGCAAACGAAAGACCGTCCATGGTGAGGCTAAGTTAAGATTCCCGCTCATGGTGAGCTCCGACCGGGGGTCGAGAGTCTCCCCGATGCATCGGGGGATTTGTCGAACCACCGCCTAAGTTAAGACTGTTCTCCACCATGAGCATGGTTTATGCGCATCCTTCGACAGGCTCAGGACGAGCGGATTTGTCTCGTCGTTGTCATCCGTCAAAAAAACCGTCCTTCCCGGCAGATCTGCAAGGAAGGACGGTTTTGGTGACAATGGTCAGGTGGTTGGGCTAGCTATCGCCATCCTCCCAGCCGGCCTCCAATATCCTGCCAGGGGTAATGGGCAGGTTGCGCATGCGGTGACCCGTCGCCGCGTGGACAGCGTTGCCGATGGCGGCCATCGGTGGGACAATCGAGGCCTCCCCCACTCCACGCACTCCGTAAGGATGGCCGGGGTTGGCCACCTCGACGATCACGGTGTCGATCATCGGCAGGTCCAGTGTGGTGGGCATGCGGTAGTCCAGGAACGTGGGGTTCAGCATCTTGCCCTGTTGGTCGAAGAAATACTCCTCGTTCAGGGCCCAGCCGATGCCCTGGACCGCCCCACCCTGCATCTGTCCCTCGACATAGCTGGGGTGGACCGCCTTGCCCGCGTCCTGAATCGCCGTGAACCGGGTGACGTCCGTCTTGCCGGTGTCCGGGTCCACGGCCACGTCCACGAGATGCACGGCATAGCCGTTGCCCTCTCCCGTTGGGTCCACGTTGGAGCGTCCCGAGATGGAACCGCCGGTGGTGGCCAATTGACGCGCCAAGTCCTTGAAGGAGAACCTGAGTTCCTCGTCGGACTTGTGGCTGACCACCCCGTTCACGTACTCAATGTCGTCTTCGGAGGTGTCCCAGATCTTGGCGGCCCGGGAGATCATCTGATTCTTGACATCCTCGGCCGCGCCGATGGCCGCCAGGCCCGTGGCGAAGGACGTCCGGCTGCCGCCGGTGATGAAGGTGTAGCCGATGGAGTCGGTGTCCACCACCGTGGGTTTCACGTCTTCGTAGGCTATTCCCAGGGTCTCGGCGGTCTGTTGGGCGATGGAGGCCCTGGTGCCGCCGATGTCCACCGAGCCCATGATCAGGCTGACGACCCCATCGAAATTGACGGTCATCACCACGCTGGACTGGAAGCCACGGTTGGGCCAGTAGCCGCAGGCCACGCCCCGGCCCACGCCCCGGCCATCAGTGCCGCCGTTGAGCTTGGCCTTGTAGTGGTCATGGTTGCGGGCGGCCTCGAGACATTCGACCAGGCCGATGCGCCGGGCCACCAGACCCTCGATACGGCGGGTGCCCTCTTTGGCCGCGTTCAACAGGCGGAACTCGATGGGGTCGAGGCCCAACTGTCCGCAGATCTCGTCGATCAGCGACTCGACTCCGAAGGCCGCCTGGGGCGAGCCGGGAGCACGGTAGGCGGCGGTCTTGGGTTTGTTGACCACCACGTCGTAGCCGTCAACCTTCCCGTTCTCCACGTCGTAGCAGGCGAAGGCGCAGACGATGGCCTGCATCGCCGGCGAACCGGGGTAGGCGCCGGCCTCCATGGCTATCTCGGTCTCGACGGCCGTCATCTTCCCGTTGTTCTTGACGCCGATCTTGACCCGCATCCACGAAGCAGGGGCCGGCCCTGACGCTTCGAACACTTCAGACCGGGTCATCAGGGCCTTCACGGGGACGCCGGCCTTCTTGGAAAGGAGCGCGGCGATGGCGTCCAAGTAGGCGGTGATCTTGCCGCCGAAGCCGCCGCCGATCTCCATGGGGGTGACCTTGACCTTGGACACGGGCAGCCGCAGCACGCTGGCGACGGTGCCGCGCACCTGGAATGTTCCCTGGGTGCTGGTCCAGAGGTTCAGTTGGCCATCGGAATTCCAAAAGGCGGTGGTGTTATGGGGCTCGATATAGCCCTGGTGGACGGTGGCGGTGGTGTATTCCCGTTCCAGCACCAGGTCGGCTTCGGCGAATCCCTTATCGATGTCGCCGGTTGCGTAGCTCATGTGGGCGGCGATATTGCTGGGCTTGTCCGAAGTCTCGCCCATGTCGTTGGTCCGCAGGTCTTCGTGCACCAACGGGGCGCCGTCCTTCATGGCGTCGCGGACGTCCACCACCGATTTCAGGACCTCGTAATCGACTTGGACCAAGGCCAACGCCGACTCGGCCACGTGAGCGTTCACCGCCGCCACCGCAGCGATTGGATGGCCTTTAAACAGCACTTTATCGCTGGCCAACAGGTGGTCCGAAGCGAATTTAAGCGCGGTGTATTCGCCGCCCAATTCCTCTTTGGATAGTGAAGCAAAGGGCAGGTCCTTGGCCGTGACGACAGCCCTAACGCCGGGAAAGGCCTCGGCCTTGCTGGTGTCGATGGATTTGATCCGGGCGTGGGGGTGGGGGCTGCGTAGCACCTTCGCCTGCAGCGTTCCGGTCAAATTGGTGTCGGCCCCGTATTGGGCGCGCCCGGTGACCTTGTCCACGCCATCGGGGCGCACGGGGCGCTTGCCGACAACGTTATATTCGACTTCCGAGAGAACCTGGTTTGAGGTCATTTTTTTAATACCCCCATAAATTAAAACCGGAGCCATATGGCTCCGGTCGAATGCCATTAATGGACGCCGCTTATTTGGCCTTGCTTACCTGCAGCACGGCGCGGACGATCTTGTCGTAGCCGGTGCAGCGGCAGAGATTGCCCGCCAGCCAGTGGCGGATACGGCCTTCGTCGGCGTCTGGCTCCTGGTCCAGCAGGGCCTTGGAGGCCAGCAGGAAACCAGGGGTGCAGATGCCGCACTGTAGGGCGGCGTTCTCCAAGTACGACTGCTGCAACGGGTGCAGGCCCTCGGGAGAAGCCATGCCCTCGATGGTCATGATGTCACTGCCCTGGGCCTCCACGCCGAGGACGAGGCACGAATCGACGATCCTGCCGTCCAATATAATGGTGCAGGCGCCGCAGTTGCCGTCGTTGCATCCCTCTTTGGTGCCGGTCATGCCCAGGACGTCCCGCAGGACTTCCAACAGGCTCTGGCGAGGCTCGCACAGGAAGTTGATTTCCTCGCCGTTTATGGTGGTCTGTACCTGGGTTACGGTGGCCATGTTAACCTCCCCTGGCCCGTTCGATGGCGATGTTCAAGGTGCGGCGGGTATATACGCCGATCAGGTGGATCCGTTGGCGGATGGTCCCGCGCATATCATTGATTGGTTTGGCGGCGGCCATCGCCAATTCGGAGGCCTGTTGAATGGCCTCGTCGGATACGGCCTTGCCGGCCAGGCTGTCGCCTGCTTCCTTGGCGAACACCGGGGTGGGCGCCACGGATGCCAGGGCGATGCGGGCCGAGACGAAGTTCTGGCCCGAGGCGTCGAGCAAGACGCTGGAACCGACTCCGACAACGGCGATGTCCATCTCGTTTCTGGGAATAAAACGCTGGTAGTTGGCTCCCGAATTGGCCAGTGGCGCCGGGAAGGAGATCGAGACCAGCATCTCTCCGTTCTCCAAGGCGTTCTGGCCGGGAGCGGTGCAGAATTCCTCGGTCGGCAGTTCCCGGGTCCCGTTGGGCCCGGCGATGTTGCAGACGCCATTCAAAACGATCACCGCCGGGATGGAGTCGCCGCTGGGGGCCGCGTTGCAGACGTTCCCGCCGATGCTGGCCCGGCCCTGGATCTGGATCCCGCCGATCAGCCAGGCGGTGTCGATCAGTCCGGGGTAGGCCGCGGCCAGGGTCTGGTCTTGGTAGATTTTGTAACAGGGCACCGCCGCTCCCAATGTCAGCCCTTTGGAGGCGTCATAGGACATGGCATTCAATTCTGGGATGCTCTTGACATCCACCACTACGGAGGGAGTCCGGCGTCCGGCGCGCATCTGCACCAGAATATCGGTGCCGCCGGCGATCATCCGGGCCTTGTCTCCATTGGAAGCCAGGACCTTTACGGCTTCCTCAATGCTACTCGGTGTTACGAATTCAAACGGTTCCAATTAGGCACCTCCTGCGCCGGGGATTATAGCATCACTGGACACGCGGTCAAGCTGTGAAATATAATCTTGACTGCATGGTCAGCCTCAATTGTCCACCTTAAAATTGGCGTCCAAAACCGGCCCGCCGGCCCCGGTAGTCCGGGCCACGGTTACCCATCCCGGTATCCAAATCTATTTCGGAGAATCACCTGATGACGCAAACAAAGACCCCCTACCGGATCAAGGCCAAATGGCTGGAGACCTGCAACTGCGACCCCGGTTGCAACTGCAACTTCGGCGGTTTCCCGGACCACGGTTCCTGCGAAGCCCTTATTGGGCTGTTCGTGGACGAAGGAAAGATTGGCGATGTCGATCTGTCCGGCGTGAAGGCGGTATTGGCCATCAAATGGCCCAAGGCCATTCATGAGGGCAACGGGGCCGCCGCAATCTTCATCGACGAGTCGGCCAGCCAGGACCAGGTGGGCGGCCTGGCGACCATCCTCACCGGCCAGGCCGGCGGGATGCCTTGGGAGATCTTGGCCACCACTCTCACCTCCCTGGACGGTCCCAACTTGGTGCCCATCAAGATGGACGTGAACGGCCGCAACAGTGGGTTCAGCATCGACGGAATCTTGGAAGCCAAGATGACCCCTCTGCTCAACCCGGTAACCGGCGAAGAGAATGAGGTCCACATAGTTTTCCCCAGCGGCGGTCTTATATGGAACGACGGCGACAGCGCCACCACCTCGGTCATGAAGGTCGATCATGGGGACATCAAATTCGACCACAGCGGCCAGAACGGTATCTTCGCACCAGTCGAGTGGACGAATCAATAAAGCTGCTTGATTCCCCGCTCCAACCAGCTAGTACCTGGCCGCAAAAATCAGCGTTATTAATTCCGCTTGTGGTGAGCTCCGACCGGGGGTCGCGAGTCTTCCCGATGCATCGGGAAGACTTGTCGAACCACCCGCTATGCGCCCTTCGACAAGCTCAGGGTGAGCGGACGACCTTAACGGCAATTTCTCAAAGATAGGTAATAGAGAACCAAATGGGGGCCGTCCTTTGGTGCGGCCTCCCTGAACCGAATCTCCAGCGAACCTTCAGATGCAAACCTCTACACCCATCGAAACACTCCTGAAGCGTGACCGGGCGTTGGTAATCGCCGGCGTGGTGGCCGTGGCGGCCATCGCCTGGGGGTACACCGTCTACTTAGCCCAGAGTAACGCCGACGTTGGCATGTCCATGGGGATTGCCGCGGGGAACGTCCGTTCATGGAACGGTGTCGACTTCGTTCTGATGTTCGTGATGTGGTCGGTGATGATGGTGGCCATGATGGTCCCCAGCGCCGCCCCCATGGTCCTGCTGTTCGCCACCGTCAACCGCAAACGCCGCGAGAATTCCGGTCCATTCGTCTCCACCGGCGTGTTCCTCTCCGGTTATATAGTTGTCTGGGCTTTGTTTGCCGCCGGGGCCACCCTGGGCAACTGGGGCTTGCACCAGGCTTCGCTGGTGACCTCAATGATGGGCGAAAGCTCCAGCGGCTACCTGGGAGGCGGGCTGCTCTTGACGGCCGGCGTCTTCCAGTGGAGCCGCTTGAAGTACGTCTGCCTGACCCACTGCCGAAGTCCCCTTAGCTTTCTGATGTCCGACTGGAGAGAGGGGAACGCCGGGGCGTTCAAGATGGGCTTGCTGCACGGCAGGTACTGCCTGGGATGCTGCTGGGTCCTGATGGCGCTGCTCTTCGTGCTGGGGGTGATGAACCTGGTGTGGATCGCCGCACTGGCCGCCTTTGTCCTGGCGGAGAAGGTCGCCCCTGCCGGACAAAAGGTCAGCCGGGCGACCGGAGTGCTGCTGATGGCCTGGGGCGGCTGGGCTGTGCTGGCGGCCGCCTTTTAGAGGCATTTTCAAATTCCAATATGACCCGTTGTTGGGTCCTTCGACAGGCTCAGGACGAACGGTAAAGACACCACCTTCCGTTCGTAGTGAGCCTGTCGAACCACATTTTGAAACGGCTTCCGATCTCCGGACTAAAGCCTTTCCACCTGCCGCTTCACTAGCCCTACGGAGTCCGCAAGGGTCCCGCCATGAAATTCCCTCCGTCCCAAACCCTCCACGCCCTCCAGCGAAAGTGGCGACCCTTCTACCACTGCCCTTCTGACGGTCTCCAACGCTTTCTTCCAAGGGACTTCATCGCCATCTTCCTCCGGCTCTCCCTCCGGTAGGGCGCCCGCAGGCAGGACGGTGGCGTGGCAAACGGGTGGGTCTCCGGGGGCGATCAGCGCCAGCAAGGGGACCTGAAGTCCCGACAACCCCAGTCCGGGAACCATTGCGGCCGAAGTGCTGGAAGCGCCGTGCTGCCCGAAGATAACCAGGTCGTGGAACCCGGCCCCCAACCCCTCGAAAGCCGTCCGGTAAACCCGGAAGATGTCGTGGGCCCGGTTATCTTCTCCAGACGTCAAGAATACGGCGCAAACTGGAAACCGGCCTCCGGCCGCCGAGTTCAGCCCTTGATGCCATCTGGTCAGTTTGTCTAGGTCATGGCTGTCCGGTGTCTCCGCCATCAATTCTGCTCCATTCCCGCTTAAGACCCCTTTTGATGGGCCTTCAGCATGGCGTATATCACATCGTTTATGGGCGTGGCGACACCCGACACATTTCCGGCCCGCACCACCGCGCCGTTCAACGCCTCAAGTTCCAGCGGGCGACCGGCCAATAGGTCGGTGTGCATCGACGCCTGCAGATCGGCTAGATGCTCTTCTATGTAACTCACGGTGTTGGGCACGATGTCTTGGGGCAGATCAACCCCGCAGGCCCTGCCTACGGCGTCGATCTCGGCCAGGCAAGCCAAGACCACCTTGCGCCACTGACGTTGGGGCATGAGCTCCGCCAGGGTGGCCCGGGCCATGGACGTGACGCCGGCCATGGTCGCGATGAACAAGAACTTTGTCCACAGGCCGGCCCTGATGTCCGGCACGACCTCGGCGGGCACTCCCGCTCCCACAAATGCGTCGCGGATGGCCCGGCAGCGCTCCGTCTCAACGCCGTTGGTCTCGCCCAAGATAATCCGCACCAGACTTCCCGTCTGCCGGACCACCCCCGGCGCCGGCATCCCGGCCTCGATGAAGGCGGCCCCCGGAAGCACCGACGATTCACCCAAGACCTCGGCCGCCGTCAGATAGCTGTCCACCCCGTTTTGGAGGCACAGCACAGTGGTGCCGGGTCCTACCAGCGGCTTCATCAGCGGGAGGGCATCCCCGTTCTGGTAGGTCTTCACGCACAGAAGCGTCAGGTCCACGGGGCCGACCTCCGATGGGTCATCGGTGGCTTGGCACCGCACCGTGAACTCTTCATCGTCCCGGAGCACCTTCAGCCCATCCGACTTTATGGCTTCCAGATGGGCTCCCCGGGCGATCAGGGACACCTCGTTCCCGCCGCGGGCCAACATCCCTCCGAAGTAGCCGCCGGTGCTGCCGGCCCCCATGACCGCGATCCGCATGCTGGGAGACCTCCATGGCTATACCCATTGGGGTTTTGCGCAAATGGGTTTGACCGCAATCTTCCAGGCAACGTTACCCGAAGGCCCGGCCAGGGCGCAACACCGTGGCGATGCCGTGCGGCATTGGCGTCTCAGCCCGGTTCTTGACGCCTGTGGTTTTTGTCCCTATTCTTTTGGAGGCGTTGCCCCGGCGCCGAATGTTAGGAGTGGCCGATGACCCAGCAGCAACAGTCCTCGCCCCCGATTCCGGCCCCCGAGCCCCAACCGGAATCTGATTATTACTGGGAAAAATGCAAGGTAGAAGAGCTGTGGCTGCGCCATTGTAAGGCCTGCGATTCCTCCTATTTCTACCCCAGAGACATCTGCCCCAAATGTTTCTCCAGGGACACAGATTGGATCAAGAGCAGCGGCAAGGGCATAATCCACACCTTCGCCATCGTCCACCGGGGACCCACTCCCCCCTTCCGCGACAAGGCTCCCTACGTGCCGGTGATAGTTGAGTTGGAGGAGGGCCCGCGCATGCCCAGCAACCTGGTGGGCGTTGACCCGGACCCAGCCAACATCAAGATCGGTCTGGCCGTGGAAGTGGTTTTCGAGAAGCTGGACGACAAAATCACCCTTCCCAAGTTCCGCCTGATTTCTTAAGTGTCCGCCCCCAAGCCCCATAACCCAGTGGGCGGGCCTACGGAGTAAGTATGGCCGCCACAGGAGAACTGCGTGGCAAGGTAGCCATCGTGACCGGCGGCAGCCGAGGCATCGGAAGGGCGATGTCTCTGGCCTTCGCCGCCGCCGGCGCCCAGGTGGTGGTCGCCTCCCGGACCGAGCATGAACCCCCTCCGGACTCTCCATTCCAAAAGTACGGCTCGGGGACAATCAACGACACTGCCCGCCGCATAGCGGAATCCGGAGGCGAAGCCCTGCCGGTCGTCTGCGACGTCACCAAGCCGGAGGACCTGCGCCGCTTGGCCGACCGGACGGTCAAACACTTCGGCCGCATCGACATCGTGGTCTCCAACGCCGGCGTCGATTGTGAATCCCCGGTGATGGACCTGGAAGAAGACCTGCTTGACCGTTGTCTCGCGGTGAACATCCGGGGGCCGATCTTGCTCTGCAAATACGTCCTCCCCGCGATGGTCGAGCAGAAGGGCGGCGGGTCCATTTTCTGCATCACCTCCGGGGCTTCTCTGGGCTACCGGGAGGGCCGCGTGGGTTATTCCATGAGCAAAGCAGCATTGGAGCGGGCCTACCTCAGCCTCGCTGAAGAGGTCCGGGAACACGATATCGCGGTCAATGTCCTCAGCCCAGGCCGGGTCGACACCTGGATGAACCGTCACGGCGACTGGCCCGGCACCGGACACATACCCATGGAACAACCCGAGTCCATAAATTGCGCCGCGGTGTGGCTGGCCGCCCAGAAGGCGGCCACCTTCACCGGCCAAAGGGTGGAAAGGGCGGATTTCGGCGTCACCTGGGGTCCCGGCATCCCAGTGCCTGCCCCGTAACACATAACGATCGGATAAAACACAGAGGAGCGAAGAATGACTACAGCACGCAGCGCAATGCAAGAGGTATCGCCCAAATTGGCGGAGTTGTCCGCCGACGTCCTATTCGGAGACATTTGGGAACGCCCGGAACTGTCCAAGCGGGACCGGAGCCTGATCACCGTGGCCAACCTTGTGGCCCTCTACCGGACCGACCAACTCAAAGGCCACATCGGCCGGGCGTTGGACAACGGCGTCACCAAGACGGAGATCAGCGAGGTCATCTTGCACACCACTTTTTACGCCGGGTGGCCCGTTGGCGCCAACGCCGTTCGGGTGGCCAAAGAGGTATTCGATGAGCGGGGCATCTAGAAGCCCGCGGACCTAGTTATGACTAGCTAATCGGATTTTGGGAGGGAAAGACATGCCTAAGATGAGCGGGGGCAAATTCCTGGCCGACACACTGAAAGCCTACGGCGTTACCCACGTGTTCATCGCTCCCGCCGTGCTCCGTAAAGCCCTGGCCGAGATGGACCTGTTGGGCATCAAGCGCATTGTGACCCACGGCGAGAAGGCAGCGGCGTACATGGCTGATGGCTATGCCAGGGCTTCCAACCGCCCAGGGGTCTGCATGGCCCAGTCGGTGGGCGCGGCGAACCTGGCCGCCGGTCTGCAAGACGCTTTCTTGGGCCTCTCCCCCGTGGTGGCCCTGACCGGCCACAAGTCTAATCTGCAGCAGAACCGGAACGCCTACCAGGAGATCGAACATTCCAAACCCTTCGCCTCGGTCACCAAGTTCAGCGCTGTTGTTGACTCCGTAAACGAGCTCCCGGGCCTGTTGCGGCAGGCCTTCCGCGAGGCGACCACCGGCGCCCCGGCCCCGGTGCACCTGGACCTCGAGGGCATGAGCGGCAATGTGGTGGAGGAGGGAGAAGCCGACCTGGAGGTGATTCTGGAGGAGACGTTCACCCGGCGGCCGGCCTTCCGGCCCGAACCGGAGCCCGAGAGGGTCCGGGAGGCGGCCCAAGTACTGGCCAACGCCCAGCGCCCGGTCATCGTGGCCGGCGGCGGCGTCACCACCTCTGGCGCCCAGAGAGAGGTGGTCGAACTGGCGGAGATGCTGAACATCCCAGTGGCCACCTCACTGAACGCCAAGGGTACCATTCCCGACAATCACCCCCTGGCCGTGGGCGTGGTGGGCTCGTACTCCCGTTGGTGCGCCAACCGGGTGGTCCACGAAGCCGACCTGGTGCTGTACATCGGCAGCCACACCGGAAGTCAGGTGACCAACGAGTGGCGTGTCCCAGCCATGGGAACACCGGTGATCCAGATCGACATCGACCCGTCGGAACTGGGCCGCACCTACCCGGCACAGGTGGCGCTACAGGGCGACGCCAAGGCCAGCACCCGCCGTCTGATCGAGGCGTCGGAGCCCGCCGGCGCCCGCACCGGGTGGGTGTCCCGGGCCCAGGAGTTGGTGCGGGAATGGCGGGAAGATGTTGCCCCCTTGGCCAACTCGGACGCCGTGCCCATCATCCCCCAGCGGCTCTGCACCGAAATTACTAAGTGGTTGCCTTCCGACGTCATGCTGGTGGCCGACACCGGACACGCCGGCATCTGGACCGGCTCGATGGTGGACCTGAACGAGCCGGGCCAAGGATACATCCGCTGCGCCGGCTCATTGGGCTGGGGACTTTCGGCGGCCATGGGCGCCAAGTGCGCCCTGCCCGACCGGCCGGTGCTGTGCTTCAGCGGCGACGGCGGGTTCTGGTATCACATCGCCGAGTTGGAGACGGCCGTCCGGAACAACATCCCCGTGGTGACGGTCATCAACAACAACCACGCCTTGATCCAGGACCGCCGGGGCGACTTAAGAGGCTACCAGGGCATCGAGGGCGGCACCCCCGAAGTCCTCTGGCAGTTCACCGACGTGGACCTCGCCAAGGTCGCCGAGTCCATGGGCTGCTTTGGCATCAGGGTCGAGAAGCCGGGCGATATCCAGAGCGCGCTGGAGCAGGCCTTCGCCTCGGGCCGGCCTGCGGTGGTGGACGTGGTCACGGACCAATTCAACAGTGAGGCGCCCGTGCCCTGGGCGCCGTAGGAGCGGTCAGCCCCGATAGAATCGGGGCACTCAGCTATCAGCAAAAGAAAAGACTGCTAGTATCTGATCGCAAAAATCAGCGTTACTAATTCCGCTCGTGGTGTCCTTACGCGGAAGAATGTCGAACCACCTACTATGCGCCCTTCGACGGGATTAGGTTGAGCGTTCGTCACCTACATATCGGCTTTCTTTCCAAAGACTGTACGCAAAGATAGGGGCGTATTTTGGTCGAGGTTTGACGGCGACCAGCTTTCCATTCCGAAGCCGGATTTCATCGAACACTTCCCGTGCCAACTCACGGCGTTGATCCTGTGTGATCCTTGGGCGTCCCCACAGAGTCGGTAGGCCGGTAAAAACCACCATGCCGTAGACAGAATCTCTGTGGCATCCACCACTAAGCTGCTAGATCGGCATCGTTCACCTCGCCAGCTGGTTCTTGAAGGGCTCCCGTAACACGTTCTCTTAATAATTGATACCTTTCTTCTAATAAATTAAACCTTGCCTCGGCTTGAGCGCCCTCTTCTCTCAGACCTTGGGCCTGGGCCTGCAAGTCAGCTAGCTCCTTTTTGTGGGTCTTCTCGGCTCGGGAACCTGCTCTTCTGAGCCCTTGGGCTTGTGCTTGCAATTCGCCGATTTCTTTTTTGTGCGTCTCCTCGGCTTGAGAGCCTTCTTCTCTGAGCCCTTGCGCCTGGGCCTGCAAGTCAGCTAACTCTTTCTTGTGGGTCTCCTCGGCCTGAGCACCCTCATCTCTGAGACCTTGCGCCTGGGCCTGCAAGTCAGCTAGCTCTTTCTTGTGGGTCTCCTCGGCCTGAGAACCTGCTTCCCTGAGCCCTTGGGCCTGGGCCTGCAAGTCTCCGATCTCTTTCTTGTGGGTTTCCTCGGCCTGAGAACCTGCTTCTCTGAGTCCTTGCGCCTGGGCCTGCAAGTCTCCGATCTCTTTCTTGTGGGTCTCCTCGGCTTGAGCACCCTCATCTCGGAGCCCCTGGGCCTGGGCCTGCAAGTCCCCGATCTCTTTCTTGTGGGTCTCCTCGGCCTGAGCACCCTCATCTCGGAGCCCCTGGGCCTGGGCCTGCAAGTCAGCTATCTCTTTCTTGTGGGTTTCCTCGGCCTGAGCACCCTCATCTCTGAGTCCTTGCGCCTGGGCCTGCAAGTCAGCTAACTCTTTCTTGTGGGTTTCCTCGGCTTGAGCACCCTCATCTCTGAGTCCTTGCGCCTGGGCCTGCAAGTCTCCGATCTCTTTTTTGTGGGTTTCCTCGGCCTGAGAACCTGCTTCTCTGAGTCCTTGCGCCTGGGCCTGCAAGTCAGCTAACTCTTTCTTGTGGGTTTCCTCGGCCTGAGCACCCTCATCTCTGAGACCTTGCGCCTGGGCCTCCAAGTCTCCGATCTCTTTCTTGTGGGTCTCCTCGGCCTGAGAACCTGCTTCTCTTACCCGTTGGGCCTGGGCCTGCAAGTCTCCTATCTCTTTCTCGTGGGTTTCCTCAGCTTTTCTTCTTTCCTCCCTCTCAGTTTCTAGTATTCCCTTATACGGTATTAGTCTCTTGAGTTTGTCCCACACCACCGGCACCCTAGGATAGGCTTCGTCAACCAGCCATCGCATCAGAAGCTTCCACCTAGCTCGGACGACCCTAGATAACCTGTCCATTAGACTCTCGGTGCCAAATCTCGCTCTGTTAAGCCGCATTGCTGCTTCTTTTATTTTGTTTGCTACGTGCATTACCATTTGATCACCTTTAAAATTCTAACGAATCCAAGATAAGAATTTAGAATATAAACAAGTGTCTCTTCGTTAACCCGCCTGTAATTCCGAATAACATAGAGATTTCTGGATCAAACTGATTTTTATGAACACAGGACTCTCGAGATGGCTCAAACTATAAAACGGCATCCCGAACGCGTCAACTGCTATCCTATTCGCTAAAGTGGCATAGAAGCTCCGCCCCGGTCTTGGAGAGGGAACGAAGCCCAGTTCATCGATACGCTACTCGATCTCCACCATAAATCGCATAAGGACGGGTCCGATAACCGATCAAGCCAATCGCCAATACCTTGAATAACGATGCCCGAAGCCAAGAAATATGTTGGTGGCGATTGCTCAACCCAGGGTGAGCGGGTGACCCTAACGGCGTTTTCTGAAAGTAGGTGCTAGATTTACTAACGGTCTCGTTTGTTAGATCCTGGCGGCTTTTGCCAGGAACTCTTTGGCTGCTTGGTAGTTTCGGGCGCCGCCGCGTTTGATGGGGGGCATTAGGTAGATGTTGTTGAGCTGGGTTTCTTGGAACTTTTGATAAAGCTCGAGGGCGATGTCGATGCCGGACCGGCCGCCTTCCAATTCGCCGCGCACCGAGTCGGGCACCGAACTGAATAGCACGCCGTCCTGTTCCAAAATCTGCAGGCCGAAGTAGACGGGCAGGGTCCCGGCCTTCCCGGCGTGATAGCCGTAGGACTCCCGGTACCGGGCCACCTGGTCCACGTCGAAGATGGGTTGGGTGATGAGGAACATTGCCCCGGCTTGTACCTTCCGCACCGCCAATTGGGCCTCTGCTTCGATGCCCCGGCCAAGGTCCACCGCCGCTCCGATACAAAAATCAGTGGCCGCCCGCAGTTGGCTCTCCTTGAAGTCCTGACCCTGGTTCATCTGGGCGATGGCTGCGATCAGCCCAGTCGGTTGGTAGTCGTTGACCGAAGCAACCCTGGACTGGTCCCGCTCGCTGAATGGGTCGCCCTGCACCACCACCACGTTCTCCACACCCAGCATCTGGGCCCCCAATAATTGGGACTGGACCGCCAGCTTGTTCATGTCCCTGGTGGCCAGGGTAAAGACGGTGTCCTTGCCGGACCGCTGGATGGCGGCGGCCAACATGGCCGAGTTGGCCCTGACGGCCCGTCCGGGGTTGTAGGCCACGGAGATGAAGTCGGCGTCGATCTGGGCCTGCTCCACGACACCGGGGTCCCCGGAGCGGGGAGGCGAGAAGTCGCAGATGATGGACGTGCGCCCCGTGGCCTCAAAGCAGCCCTCGGTTACTTTCACCACAGGCGCACCTCCAGCATGAGACGGTGGATGACGACGGCCTAAGAAGGCAGTTCGGCCAGGTAGTCCTTGAAGAGGTTGATGGACTTGCGCTCGGAAAGTCCCACGAAATACCGGTAGCCGATGATGTAATCGACGATGTCCCGCGCCATCATCAGTAGGTGGTCCTTGGGTTCCGACAGGTGGAACAGGCTGTCCACTCCGTCCTCCAGGCCCACGTAGAGGGTGTCTTCCACCAGCAGCATCTCGTCTTCGCTCAATTCTTTCCGGGCCATCCAGCGGGCGAATACGAAGGGCAGGCCGGTCATGGCATGCCATTCTTCGCCCAGGTCGTACCGGTGCCCGTACCCCCTCGCTCCCCGGCGGCGGCGCAGGGCATCGTCCCCGGAGATCACGAACGCGTCATGTTCTTCCGACATCTCCACGAAGGAATCGGAATTGCCCCGATGCTTTTGGGCCAGCAGCACCTGGAAAAGCTTGCGGGTGGTGGAGTCGCTGGTTGCCGCGGCAATGGTTGCCTCGGAGAGTTCCTCCATAGGCTTCTTGGAGTACAACAGGTTGCTTCCGGCCCGGTCCGCCGCCGCGAGGCAGAACCCGGCCACGGGAACGCAGATGTCCTCCAGAGAGAAACTATCCGCCAGACTCACCGGCCCGGCGTCGATGTCCCCTTCGCGCAAAGCCTGGGGGATGTCTTTGAGCTTCCGGTCATGGAGGACCAGTCCCCGGCGCTCCATATCGATGTAAAAGGGCTCGAAATTCAGGTCCAAGACCCGGCCGACATTGATCGCCATCTATCCGCACCACGTTTAAGTTGGAGATTCTCGAAGATACGCCTACCGGCGAAGAAGGGTTCACACGGCTAAGCCGGGGAGCCTTGTCAGCGGAGCCGTCGACCAAACGGGCCTGGGCCTACCGGCGCCTGCAGGATACGTGTGTCTGTAGGGTACGTGTGGTTGATTTTAGGCGTATTGAAAATCACCGTCAAGACAGCTAACTCAGGCTTCCATTTAAGCCCGGCTGAAGTCCACTGGGAGTCCGGTTTATCGACATCGGCGTAGCACTAACGTAAACTTGTTCCCAGAGGTAACGTTGCGCGCTTTCGTATTCGCCACAAGTCTCGTCTTGTTTGCCGGCCTGGCGGTCTCGGCGTCGGCGGTTACCCGCGCCGATGAAGGAAACATCGAGGTAGTCGAGGCCAAAGCGGAGAGCCAATTCCCGGACGGGATCAAGTTCACTGTGGTAGCCAATAGTCCCGATGGGATAGACGACATCCGGGTCTTCTTCAGCAAGGTGGACCAGAAAGGCCGCAGCGCGTATCGTTCCGTTGACTTCGAGCCCGGCAACAGTATCACCGGAGAATCCCTACTCCCCAGCGGCAGCGGCGGCGATTATTTCCCTCCCGGTACCAAGATTGAGTTCTCGTTCGAGGTGCGCGACAAGGCCGGCGCGGTGGTGCGCACCGAGTCCCAGGAATTCGTCTACCAGGACAACCGATTTGAATGGGAGACGGTGGTTGAGGGCCTGATCACGGTTTATTACTACGGAGAATACGTCCGTGACCGCGCCGAGACGGTCCTTCGGGCGGCCCAAGAAAACCTGGAGCGGATGCTGCCCGTTCTGGGCATCGCGCCCACCGAACCCCTGCGCATCGTCTCTTACAACAACTACCGGCACATGGCGACGGCCCTTCCCTTCCGCTCCCAGGCAGTGAGCGAAGGGCTGCAGACCCAGGGTATGGCTTTCGCCGCCGAACGGGTGTTGCTGGTCCACGGGTTCGACCCAACAGTCACCGGCACGGTGTCCCATGAGTTCACCCACCTGCTGGTGGCCGAAGCGGCCGGGACAGCCATGAGCCAAGTGCCCTCGTGGCTCAACGAAGGTCTGGCCGAATATGGGAACATCGACCCCACGGACGACTACGAGGCCGCTCTGCGCTACGGCATCTTTACCCGGCGTATCAAGCCACTTTGGTACCTGAGCGCCTTCGGCGGCACACCTGAGGACATCATCATTGCTTACGGTCAGGCCCGCTCCGTTGTTCTCTACATGATCAACACCTACGGCAATGAACGGATGGCGGCCCTATTCCCGGTGCTGCAGCGCACCCTAAACATAGACCAGGCGCTGCTGGAAGTTTACGGCTTCGACCAATTTGGCCTTGATTCCGCCTGGCGGGAGTCCCTGGGCCTGGAGCCGCTGCCGTCCCCCGATGAACTTGCATCCCAACTCAAAGAACAGGAAGAAAGTTCCCAGGCCGAAGGTTCTGAGGGCGAAGATTCCCAGGACGAGTCCGCACCAGCCGTCGAGCCGACCGCCATCCCCGAGCCTACTCCCGGCGCCGAAGCCAATCCGGCCGGGGCCACGGGAGAAGGCGACCAGGATTCCCAGGGCGGTTCCACTTCTCCGGGTTGCAATGCCCCGGCCGGTGATTCAGCCAACGTTCCCGCGGGTGTGGGGATGTTGCTGTTGCTGGGCGCTCCTTTGGGTCTGATGGCCCTGCCCAGGCTTCGCCGCCGCTGGCCCTTTCTCTAGGCGAACCCCAGGCGCACTCCCAGGCATAACCCACCTTTTGCCGCAGCAGGCGCTTGCCTCAATACTGTCATTCCGAGGAGCGTAGCGACGTAGAATCTCGTTTCGACTGAGTGAATGACGGCGCAGAGAGAACGAGGCCCCTTGCCACGTTCGGGTTGACAGGAGGAGGCGTGCGTGGAGCCCCGATTCCATCGGGGCGACGGGTCATTAATATCAATTTTGAGACAAGCCCGCACAGTAGGCCTGCGCTCCCCGTAAAGGGCACGTTTGCTTGGAGGTTTACGCCGGTGGTTGCCGGGGGATCAGCGGGCCCTGGGGTTGAAGGCGTCGTTCACCGCGTCACCCAACAGGTTGAAGGTGAAGAGCAGCAAGGACAACGTGAGAACGGGGAAGAGCAGCAGATGAGGATTGGAGCGCAGGACTGAGATACTGCCGTTCTCGAAGATCATGAGCCCCAAACTGGGTGTCGGCGGCTGTATCCCGATCCCCAGGAAACTCAAAAATATCTCCGACCCGGCCACTCCGGCCAGCCCCGCCGATACCATCACTATCACCGGCCCCATTACGTTGGGCAACACGTGCCGCGACAAGATCCGCGGCGTGGAAGCGCCGATGGCCCGCGCCGCTTCCACGTATTGGTTCTCCCGGGCCTGGAGGACCTGACCGCGCACCAACCTGGCCATGCCGAACCAGGAGAAGATGGCCAGGGCCAGAGACAGCACGAAGTAGTCCACTATACCCAGACTTATGATATCTATGCCGATGGTGTCTTCCACTCCGCGGACCCACTCAGTGATCGGGGGCTTGAGCGTGGATATGATTATCAACACCAGGAAGATCTCGGGGAAAGCTGAAGACACCTCCCCCACCCGCATGATCAAGGTGTCGATAAATTTACCGAAATAGCCCGCAAGCAACCCCATGGTGATGCCGATCGCGAGACTGCCGGTGAGCAGGGTCGCGATGGTGATGATGACGGTGGTGCGCAGCCCATAGATGATGCGGGTCAGGATATCCCGGCCCAAGCGGTCGGTCCCGAAGGGGTGGCTGATACTCGGCCCCTGCTTGGTGATCGACAGGTCTTGGTCGTTATAACCGTAGGGCGTGACCAGCGGGGCCAGTATCCCGGAACCATATAACAGCAAGATCAATGCCAGGCAGGTGACGCCGACCTTTTTACGGAGCAACCGGCGGAAAGAGATGGCCCAGTAGCTGCGGCTGGTCCGGAGCTGTGGACCGAGGGCCGGTTCGGCCTCGTCACGCAGCATAGGCGCCTCCCAGCCTGATCCTTGGGTCGAGCCACGGGTATATCAGGTCAACGATCAGGTTGGCCGCCACGAAAAACGTGGTGCCGATGATTATTACCGCGTTGATGATGGGATAGTCCCGGGCGAAGATGGCCTCGATGAATAGGTTCCCGACGCCGGGGATACCGAAGAACCGCTCCACTATGAAAGAGGTGAACGCCAGCCCAGCCAGGGAAAAGCCAAGCATGGTTATCACCGGGATCATGGCGTTCCGCAGGATGTGACGCCGCTGCACGACAGATTCGGGCAGCCCCTTGGCCCGGGCGGTGCGGACGTAGTCCTGGCTGATTACCTCCATGGTGCTGGCGCGGGTCAACCTGGTGATTATGGCGATGCCGGGGACGCCCATTGCGACCGCCGGCAGGATGATGCGGGTGTCGAAAAAGCCGCCCCAGCCGTGGGTCGGAAGGATGTCTAGCTTTAGGGCGAACACCAGCAATAAGACGGGCGCAGTGAGGAAAACAGGTATGGACTGGCCCAGAAGCGTAAAGGCAACCGTGCTGGTGTCCCACAGCGTCCCCTGCTTGAGCGCGGCAAACAGGCCCAGCGGGATGCCGATGGAAACCGAGAGAATGAGGGCCGCGATGTTGAGCTGGGCGGAGACCCACATCTTCTTTTTCAGGAGCTCGGCCACGGTGCGGCCGCGGTACTTGAAGCTCTCGCCAAAATCGCCGCGGGTCACGTTCTTAACGTAGCGGCCGTACTGGACGAAAATATTGTCGTTGAGGCCCCGTTGCTCCCGGATGCGCTCGATGACCCTCTCGTCGTTGTATTGGCCCATGAGGATCTCGACCGGGTCGCCCGGCCCAAACCGCCCCAGGGCGAAGGTGATAAACGAGATAATCACCAGGATGACGGGCAGCCAGGCCAACCGGCGAATTATGTAGGTGCCCATGCTAGCGCCCGGCCCCTAATCTTTTGTCAGGTAAACGTGCCTGAGTTTGGGAATGATCAGCGGCGTCTGTAGGTAGTCATGCACGTAGGGCTTCACCAATAGATACCGCTCGCCGCTGTACCAGAGGGGGATCCAAGGCGCATCGTCCAAGATCATTTGCTCGACCTGGTTGTAGATGCGGAAGCGCAGGGTTTCGTCGGTTTCCACCCTGGCCTTTTCCAGCAGGGCATCAACATCCGGGTTGCTGTAATTGGTGTGGTTGTTGCTGCTGTCGCTGTAGAACAATATGTCCAGGAAGTTCTCTGGGTCGGGGTAATCGGCGATCCAACCGATGTCGAACATCTGGAAGCGCCGCTTGTTCAGGTCCTTCAAGAAAGTGGCGAATTCAGTCTGTTGAAACTCGGTCTTGATCCCCAGGTTCTTCTCCCACATCGCGAGGACCACTTCCATGTCCAGGCTTACGTTGGCGCCGAAGCTGCCCGGAGTCGTGATGGTGATGGGAGGCAGGTTTTCCAGGTCGTCACCGTACTTGGACTCCCGCAACAGTTGCCTGGCCCTTTCCGGGTCGAAACCGTAGCCGGATACTGATTTGCTGAATCCGGGGAAGCCTGGTGGCAGGATCCCGGTGGCCGGCACAACCTGGTCGCCCAGCACGATGGTGGCGATCTCTTTCTTGTCGATGGCCAGATTCAGAGCTTGGCGCACCTTGCGGTCGTCCAGGGGCGGCTCGTTCACGTTCAAGCCGATGTACTGGATACTGAAGGACGGAGCGGCCCTCTTGAGTTCGGCGTTGAGGCGGTTGCTTGGGTCGAGCAGCCGGTCAAGGTCGGCCAGGCTGACGCCGGCGATATCGATCTCGTCATTTTCGTACATCAGCATCGACGTTCCGCCGCTTAGGATCATCTCCACCTCGGCCAGTTTGGGCGGGCCCAGGTGGTAGCCTTCGTTGCGGCTGAGGATCAGTGTCTCGCCGACCTTGTATTCGGTCATCCGGAATGGACCGGTGCCGTTGGGCTTGCGGAACCAGTTCTTGGGGTTGGCTTCCACGTTTTCCCGGTCCAGCACAAAGGCTGTTGGGTAGGTGAGCTTGGCTAGGAAATACGACTTGGGTTGGTCGATGGTGATCTCTATGGTGCGTTCGTTGATGACGCGGACACCGGAGATCGTCAGGGCGTCTCCGGCCAGTTTCTCGTCCACGCCCACGATATCTCCCAAGTATGAGTCAACGTTGGGAGCTTCAGTCAGGGGATTAGTAACCCGTTCCAGAGACCAGCGAACATCCTCCGCGGTGACCGGTTTGCCGTCGTGGAACGTCGCGTCCGGGCGTATCCTGAAGGTGTAGACCCGTCCGTCGGCGGAGATGTCCCAGCCTTCGGCCAAATCGGGCACCACATCCAGGTTGGCGTCGATGGTTACCAGCCCACCGAACACCTCGACAATTATCGTGGCGGAGGTCGCGTCGGTGGTCAGGTGCGGGTCAAGGGTGGGCGGGTCCACGAAGAGGCGGACGAAACGCCCCCCTTCCAGTGGTTCGCCGCCGCCGGTTGATTCGCTGGACGACGCTGCAACGGCTGGCGCGGTGGCCTCCGGCGACTCGGTGGCGGACCCGTTGCCACCGCCGGACGACCCGGAACAGGCGGCCGCCAAGAAAAGCAGGCCGAGGATTAGGGGCAGTAGCTTCCAACCCATGTTGTTGTTCCTCAATAGCCGGGATAGAGCTTGCCGGTATCGGGTAGCGCCGGGCCACGACGTTTTGGCGTGGGCCTATTTTAGTTAGCCCGGCAACCCTAATTTAATGGAATGCGCCGGTATTTAGCTAGAAAACCACCCAGGTTGGTCCGCCGGCGCTAGCTGTCTCTCCTTGTAAGAGGCACGCCCATTTGCTAACATATTCAAGCCTATTCACCACTCTCTTTGGCTGGGTCGGGCCCTCCTGAGCACGGCGGTCAAACCCATCGTGGCGAGCGTAGCCAAGAGGCCTAAGGCGCCTGTCTGTGGCACAGGAGATCACGGGTTCGAATCCCGTCGCTCGCCCCAACAGCAATTCTACTCGATTCCCCCTTTAGATGCGCCTGTAGCTCAATGGATAGAGTACTGGGCTTCGAACCCAGGGGTTGCAGGTTCGAGTCCTGCCAGGCGCGCCATTTTTGTCACGGAATGAGGCTCTTGAAATTAACCGAGAGCCTCGTTTGTTGTTTCTGCTGACCATCTCCCTAGCCAAGGACATTTTCAACTGCTACACAAGGACTATACGGCGGCAGGGGCGGGTTCGGATTGTCGATACCCGGCCCAATGGCACAACGTCAAGCGGCAACGCAGGCGCGGAATCGAAATCACCAGTGACCTGTCGGCCGGAAGCCTAAGAAAACGACGCGGGGTCGGTGGGAAAGGGCACCACTCCCTTGCCGTCGATCAGGTGCCTGGGCATGAAGTACTCGCGGGAGTCGGGACCGCCGAAACCTTCGATGAACGACTGGACCATGCCGTCGGATTCCAAGGCGGCGCGGACAATCTGCTTGTTGAAGTTGGCGATGCTCTCGGAGCCGATGAATTCGTCCACCGGCATCCAGAGACATTCTTGGATCTCATCGGACTGCATGGTGATTTCTTTGCTGAGTGGGCGCAGTTTGCCCACGAAGTAGATATCCGACTTTCCGTACCGGTAGCCGTGCCATTGGCGGAAACAGGCGATGGACTCGAACACGGCTTTAACGCCCGTCTCCTCCAGGACCTCTCGCTCGACCGCCTGACCCAAGTGTTCCCCGGCCTGCAGCGCACCGCCGGGCAGCTTCAAGGTCGGCGGCCGGCCGCCGACCCCGTATTTCTCCCTGACCACCAGCAGGTCTTTCTCCGGGGTCAATACCACCCCGCCGATGCCGATGTAGTGGGTGGCGAACGGCGGTATTTGCGCCCCTTCCACCAGGCGGCAGGTCAGCAGGATATAGTCGTTGCCCGTATGGTGGAAATCGAACCCCCGGTCGATGGCCTTGGGTATCAGCGCCGATTGGACCTTGGGTATCTCCAGCCAGACAGTTAAAAATCCATCGGCGGACCATTGCTCCATGGACCCGGCCAGCCTGGTGTCAAATTCATTCGGGTCGTCAGGCAATCCCGATGGAGCAACGGCTATGCCGTTGAAAGGATTTGGCTTGAATTCCAGTATCTCAGCCATCTGCGCCTCAACTCACCTTTTGGAGGCCTTTTACTGCGGACACGCCCGTTTTTCCATGCCTATTATCCAGGCGGCCGGGAGCATAGCATACCCCAACATCGTCCCGCGAAAACACCCCGTAGACCGTCTTGGCGACTGACAAACGCCGATGGAGTTGTGGCATTTTGGGACCGATTATGTAAAGGCTTTCAAAGATGGCCCTGTGCTAAAATTTCGCCATGCCCCTTTCTCGATTCCATCCCTTGGTCCAAGAGTGGTTCAAAAGCAGGTTCGCTGAGCCTACCGACGCCCAATTAGAGGGGTGGCCCGCCATCGCCCAAGGACGCCACACCCTGATCGCCGCTCCGACGGGTTCGGGCAAGACCCTGGCGGCGTTCCTCACCTGCATCGACAAGCTGGTCCGCCAAGGCCTCTCCGGTGAGATACCCGACTCCACCCAGGTGGTCTACGTATCGCCGCTGAAGGCCCTCTCCAACGACATCCAGAAGAACCTGACCACGCCGTTGGAAGAGATCGCCGCTCTGGCCGAGGCCGCCGGCACCCCTCTGCCGGAGATACGGGCCGCCGTGCGCACCGGGGACACCAGGGCCTCGGAACGGGCCAAAATGGCCAAGAGACCGCCCCATATCCTGATAACCACCCCCGAATCCCTGTACATACTGTTGACCTCCCGGAGCGGCCGCCAGGGGCTGACCGGGGTCCACACACTCATCCTGGATGAGATTCACGCTGTTGCCGGGAACAAGCGCGGCTCTCATCTCTCGCTGTCCGTCGAACGGCTCTGCGCTCTGGCGGAGAACCCAATAGTGCGAATCGGATTGTCCGCGACCCAACGCCCCATTGAAGAAATCGGACGGCTGTTGGTGGGAAACGATTTCATCGCAACCGACGGCAAGCCCGACTGCCTGATCGTGGACACCGGCCACGCCCGGACCATCGACCTGGCCATCCAGTTGCCCCAGCGGGAGTTGGGGCCCATCGCCTCCCACGAGATGTGGGCCGAGGCCCTGGACTCCGTGACCGACCTGGTCCGCGCCCACGGCACGACCCTGGTCTTCGTCAACACGCGAAGGTTGGTGGAACGAATCTCCCATCAGCTATCGGAGCGTCTGGGAGACGAGGAGGTGGTCGCCCATCACGGCAGCCTGTCCCGGACCACCCGTCTGGCGGCGGAAGAGAAACTTAGGGCCGGGCAGGTCAAGGTGTGCGTGGCCACTGCGTCCTTGGAATTAGGCATCGACATCGGCGTCGTCGATCTGGTCTGCCAGATCGGCTCGCCCCGGTCCATCGGCGTGTTGCTGCAGCGCGTGGGACGCTCTGGGCACCAGGTCGGAGGGACTCCCAAGGGACGTCTGTACCCACTCACCAGGGATGAGTTGGCCGAGTGCGTCGCCCTGGCCCGGGCGGTCAAGCGCGGGAACCTGGACACCCTCAAGATTCCCCCGTGGCCGCTGGACGTTATGGCCCAGCAGATGGTGGCGTCCTGCGCCCAGGAGGAATGGCCCGAAGAGGAGTTGTTCGATCTCTGCCGGAAGGCCTATCCGTACCGCGAGCTGCCCAGGGAGAAGTTCGACCAGGTCGTGGACGTCTTGTCCAACGGGTTCACGCTCAGCCAGGGCCGGCGTGGGGCCTACCTACACCGGGACGGCATCAACCTGAAGGTGAAGGGGAGACGCGGCGCGCCCATCGCGGCCATGACCAGCGGCGGCGCGATCCCGGACAATGCCGACTACGATGTCATACTCGACCCGGAGGAAACCTTCATCGGCACGGTCAACGAGGATTTTGCCATCGAGAGCCTGGCCGGCGACGTGTTCCTGCTGGGAAACACTGCGTGGAAAATCCGCCGGGTGGAGAGCGGCAAGGTCCGGGTGGAAGACGCCCAGGGCCAACCGCCGACTATCCCCTTCTGGCTGGGTGAAGCGCCCGGCCGTACCTGGGAACTGTCCCAGGAGGTCTCCGAACTGCGGGAAGGCATCGACCAGCGCCTGGACGATCACGTCAAAGCCCAAGATTGGGTGATTGCCGAGTCCGGTGTGGACCGGGAGTCCAGCCGGCAATTGGTCGCCTACTTGGAGGAGGGCAAACGGGTCCTGGGAGTCGTGCCCTCCAAGAGCAAGGTGGTCGCCGAACGCTTCTTCGACGAAAGCGGCGGCATGCAACTGGTGATCCACGCTCCCTTTGGGGCCAGGATCAACCGGGCTTGGGGCATGGCGCTGCGCAAGAGGATCTGCCGCGCCTTTGATTTCGAATTGCAGGCCTCGGCCACCGACGACGGCTTGAATTTCTCCCTGGGGCCGGGCTTGTCCATGCCCGTGGATGAAATCTTCACCTACCTGAACGAACGGACCATCCAGGACGTGCTTGAGCAGGCCATCCTGCAGGCGCCGCTGTTTGGCACCCGCTGGCGTTGGAACGCAACCAGGTCCCTGGCGGTCCTGCGGCACACCGGAGGTCGCAAGGTCCCAGCGCCACTGGTCCGAATGCGGTCCGACGACCTATTGGCGGCGGTGTTCCCAGCCCAGGTGGCCTGCCAGGACAACGCCATGCCCGGCGACATCCAAGTCCCCGATCATCCCCTGGTATTCGAGACCATGCGCGATTGCCTAACCGAGGCAATGGATGTCGAAGGCTGCAAGGAGTTGCTGGCCGGCATCAGCGATGGGAGCATCGAGATATTCGGCCGGGACACGGTGCAGCCCTCGGCCTTTTCCCACCAGATACTGAACGCCATGCCCTACGCTTTCTTGGACGACGCACCGTTGGAGGAGCGCCGCGCCAGGGCGGTTTCCTTGAGGCGGGCGCTGCCCGAAGACTCCCGCGACCTGAGCGCCCTAGACCCCGCCGCCATCCAACGGGAATCGGCCAACGCCTGGCCCAGGATGCGGGACGCCGACGAATTACATGACGCTCTCTTGGTGCTGGGAGTGCTGCCCGAATCCACCGCTTTGACCATGGTTGTCGCAGAAGGAACGGGCGCCATACCGCAATGGTTCGAATCCCTGGTGGCCGCCGGCCGGGCCTACCGCATGGAATCGGATGGCGTCGCCTACTGGGCCGCCGCCGAACGGCTTTCGCTCCTGCAGCCGATATACCCTGACGCCAATATCGACCCCAGTCCTCCGGCCCACCTTCTGGACGGGGATGGTGTCCGGGAAGACAACATCCATTCGGTGTTGCGAGGCTGGGTGGAGTGCTCCGGCCCGCTGACCGTCACGGAAGCCGTCCAGTCGTTGGGCATACCCCAGGACGACATCCAATATGCGTTTGGACGCCTGGAGAATGAAGGCGTCGTGCTCCGCGGCAGTTTCAGGACCGGGGTGGAAGGAGAGGAGTTCTGTGACCGCCGCATACTGGCCCGGATTCACCGGTCGACCATCGACACCCTGCGGCGGGAGGTCGAACCGGTCCCGCCGGCCGTCTTCATGCGCTTCTTACTCCGGTGGCAGCACGTAGACCCGGCGGCGCGGCTACAGGGAGAGGGGGGCTTGCTGGCTGCGATAGAGCAGCTACAGGGATTTGAGTCTGCAGCGGGGGCCATCGAAGACGAAGTCCTGCTCTCCCGGGTGTCGGACTACAGCCCGGTGATGCTGGACCGTCTCTGCCTGGGCGGAGAGGTGGCCTGGGGCCGCGTTTCGTTACAACAAAACGGCCAACAGGATGGCGGCGCCCCGTCCAAGGGACGGCCGTCCTTCTCCAGGGCCACACCCATAACCATGGTCCTGCGCGATTCCTTGGACTGGGTTCTCGGACCCACCGGCCAAGATGCGGAAGGACTGACCGGCGCGGCGAAAGAAGTGGTTGAGGTGTTGAGCCGGCGGGGAGCGTCTTTCCTCTCCGACATCGTGTCGGCGACCCAGCGGCTGCCCTCGGACGTGGAAGAGGCCCTCTGGTCCTTGGCCGCCTCCGGACGGGTCACCGTTGACGGGGTCGAGGCCCTGCGCCGGCGGCTGGGAGGCCCTCGGAGTCTTGGCCGGCGGCCCCGGCGCAGCGGGCGGGATAGCCGTAATGGACGCACCGGCCAAAACCGCAGGCGCGGTTACAGCCGTTGGTCGCTTCTGGAGCCCATTGACCCCGTGGACGACCGCAGCGAGCCCATCGCCCGCCAACTCCTGGACCGTTACGGCGTGTTGTTCCCGGAGCTATTGGCACGGGACGCCCTGTCCTACCGGTGGCGCGACCTGGTGCGGGTCCTGCGCCGTCTGGAGGCCCGGGGAGAGATCAGAGGAGGACGGTTCGTGTCCGGCTTCATCGGGGAGCAGTTCGCCCTGCCCGAAGCGGTCGAACTACTGCGCAAGACCAAGAACACCGAGCCCGACGGCCGCTTTATCGCCATATCGGCCTGCGACCCGCTGAACCTTGCCGGGATCATCTCGCCCGGACCCCGGGTGTCCGCGGTGGTGCGTAACCGCCTGGTGCTCCGCGACGGCCTTCCCATCGCCTCGATGGAGAACGGTTCTTTAGTCGACCTGGCCAACGCCAGCCCCGAGATCATGGACCAGGCCAAGGTCGTGTTGAGCGTCCCGATCTCTCACGCCGGTTACCAGATGGACCGGCCGGACTTGGTGACGATTTAGCAGCGGCTGAGGCGTTTCGGTCCCGCCTCCACGGTCCGGCCTTCATTGAGAATACTCTGGCCCTCCAATTGATAATCCAGGGGGGCTATGCTAACGTTGCTAAGCACTTTCCATGCCTCCTGACCCTCGATAATGACGGCTTAATTCTTGGCAACGCGAGAGAGCGACACCATAAAGGCGGCCCCATTGTCCGAGTTCCTTTTTTCGCCCAATCCGAACCAGGCCCACCTGATCAATTGGCAGCCTTGGGGCCCCGCAGCTTTCGCCAAAGCCCAGGAAGAAGACAAACCCGTTCTGCTGTCCATCTCTGCGGTCTGGTGCTACTGGTGCCACGTGATGGACGAGACCAGTTATTCCGACCCTGACGTCCAGGACCTGCTCAACGAGAACTTCATACCGGTGCGGGTGGACAACGACCACCGGCCGGACATCAACTTCAGGTACAACGTGGGCGGCTGGCCCACCACGGCCTTCCTGACCGGACACGGCGGTCTCATCGGCGGAGCTACCTACCTGCCCCCCGATCAGTTGATCGCCATGATATCCGAGTTCATCGACGCCTATAAGAACGACCGGACCACCCTCTATACTCAGGCCAGAGACCTGCTGACCCGGCGCAAAGAGCACGCCGGCCGGGCCGCCGCCGGGGCTGAACTGGAGGAGTTGGTGGTCGACCGGGTCTCCCGCATTGTCGCCGGCTCTTACGATTCCGCCAACGGCGGGTTTGGCAACGAGCCCAAGTTCCCCAACGCGTCAATAGTGCGCTTTGTGAACCACCTGTACCGCACCAGCGGCGAAGACTTCTATGCCTCAATGCTCACAAAGACCCTGGACGGCATGTCCGAGGGCCAGGTGTTTGACAGCCTCGACGGCGGGTTCTTTAGGAACTGCGCCCGGGCTGATTGGACCGAGCCCCAGCACGAAAAGATGCTGGAGGACAATCTGGGCCTGGCCCGGGAGTTTCTGGACGCCGGCATCCTGCTGGATCGTCCCCAATACCGGAAAACGGCGAAGCAGACCATAGATTACCTGTTGGAACAACTGTACGACCCGGCCACACCCGGATTCCGGGGCAGTCAGGGCGCACATTCGGACTACTTCTCACTGGACCCAGACCGGCGGACGATAGAGGAGCGGCCGGCGCCAGACCCGTCGTGTTATGCCAACAGCAACGCGTTGGCGGTCACCGTGCTCCTGGAAGCGGCTTGGAAGCTGGGCGAACCCTCGTTACAGACCACCGCCATCCAAGTGCTGGACAAGCTGGACTCCATGGCCCAAAGCGGCTCATTCAGTCATGTATATTCGGAGCATGGGCCGTCCGACGGGCCGGCGTTTTTCACCGACTGGACCTGGCTGTTGACCGCCCTGGTCCAGGCCCACGGCAACACCGCCGCGGAGTCCTACCTTGAACGGGCCGTTGACGTGGCCCGAATCATGGTGGACCGCTTCTTCGACCAAGAAGGCGGTGGATTCTTCGACACCGAAGAGGACCCGGACGCTATCGGGCATCTGCAGGTCAGGGAAAAGAACCTGGCCGACAACACGGCCGCGGCTCAGGCGCTGACCCGCCTGTACCAGACCACCAGGAACGAAGACTACCGGCAGATCGCGGAGGCGACATTAAACGCATTCGTTGAGACCTTCCGAGAGCAGGGAGAATTTGCCGCCGATTACGGTCTCGCAGTGCACCTGTTGAAGAACACCATGGTGGAAGTGACCATCGAGGGCCGTCCCGAAGACCCCGGCTGTCAGAAACTCCTGGCCGCCGCCGTCCGCCTTCCCCAGCCCAACCTGGAGATCAAGACCGTCATGGCCGCCGATGGCGATACCGTCGCCAGGGCCCACGTTTGCCTGGATACTGTGTGTCTACCGCCGGTGGACTCGCCCCAGGAACTGGCCGAGGCGGTGGCGGGACTGACCAAACAACAAGAAAGCCCCATCCAAGACATATTCCAGGTCTTCCCCGGTAATTAGAAGCGAATAATCAAAGGCCAAAAACCAGGGCGATGGACCAGGCGGGCCCATTGCTTCCCCGGCGGCCGATGGGCGTATCATCACATCAACAGATAGCGGAGGAATTGCGTGCTGCGCAGCGCGGATTGCGGCGCCCTGAGGGGAGAGAACGCCGGCGACCAAGTCACCTTGGCAGGTTGGATCGGCCGGAGGCGAGACCACGGCGGGATCATCTTTCTGGACCTGCGCGACCGGTCGGGCATCGTCCAGGTGGTATTCAATCCGGAGACCGCCGCCGATGCCAGCCGCATCGCCGAAGAGGTCAGGCCGGAATGGGTCGTGCAGGTCAAGGGCACGGTCAAGGCCCGCCCTCAAGGCAGCGAGAACCCGGCCATAGCCACCGGGGATGTAGAGGTGATGGCCTCGGAGCTAACGGTCCTGAACCGTTCACTGACCCCTCCCTTCTATATCGAGGAAGACGCGGAAGCCGACGAAAGCCTGCGCCTCCGGTACCGCTACCTAGACCTGCGGCGTCCGCCCATGCTGCGCAACCTGATACTGCGGCACAAAGTGGTCAAATACATCCGGGACTTTCTGGACCAACGCGACTTTCTTGAGATTGAGACGCCCATCCTCATCAAGAGCACCCCGGAAGGGGCCAGAGATTTCCTGGTGCCCAGCAGGATGCAGCCCGGCAGTTTCTACGCCCTGCCCCAATCACCGCAGCAGATGAAGCAGCTGCTGATGGTCGCCGGCATCGAGCGGTATTTCCAGATCGCGCGCTGCTTCCGTGACGAAGACCTGCGCGCCGACCGGCAACTGGAGTTCACTCAGTTGGACCTTGAGATGAGCTTCGTCGAGGAAAACGACATCCTGGACCTGACCGAAGAGCTGTACACCGGGATGATCGAGTCGGTGACGCCGGAAAAAAAGCTCCGGAAACCGTTCCCCAGGATCAGCTATGACGAGGCGATGGACCGTTACGCGACCGACAAGCCGGACCTGCGTTTCGGCCTTGAGATGACCGACGTGTCCGACCTAGCCGGCGAGACCGAATTCAGGGTGTTTCTCTCCACTGTCGAGGGCGGCGGGCACATCAAGGGCTTCGTCGTGCCCGGCCAAGCCCAGTTCACCACCTCCCAGGTCCGGGACCTGGAGGACGCCGCCAAGGCGGCGGGGGCCGGCGGTCTGAGCTACATCCGGTACCGGGGCGGCGGCACGGTGGGGCAGCAGACCGGAGAGGATATCCTACAGTCGGCCGGGCTCCGCATGCCGGCCGAATGGCACCAGCGCCTGGCGGACCGGATGGGCGCAGGCCCCGGCGACTTGGTGCTGCTGATGGCGGGACCTCAGCCCCGGTTGAACGCCTGGCTCGCCGTGATGCGGACGCATGTGGGGGACTTGCTGAAACTACCGGACCCCGACGAGTTGGCCTTTGCCTTCATCACCCGGTTCCCGCTATTCGAGTGGAACGAGGACGCCAAGCGTTGGGACTCCTCCCACCATCCCTTTACCTCGCCCGCCGAGGGCCAAGAGGAGGAGTTGGACGGCAGCGATCTCGGGGCCATCGAATCCAAGGCCTATGACCTGGTGTGCAACGGTTCCGAACTGGCCAGCGGCAGCATCCGGATACACAACCGCCGGCTTCAGGAGAAGGTCTTCGAGATACTGGGTTACTCGAAGGAGGAGATGAACTCCCGGTTCGGCCAGATACTGGAGGCCTTCGAGTACGGCGCGCCGCCCCACGGAGGCATAGCGCCGGGAATCGACCGGCTGGTGGCGATACTCTGCGGCAGCCCATCCATCCGGGACGTGATCGCCTTCCCCAAGACCCAGAGTGGGACGGACCTGTTGTTCGACGCGCCCACTCCCGTATCCCAGTCGCAACTGGACGAGTTGTCCCTGCGGATCACCGAGCAACCTGGATAACGGGAACAACGCCGTCGTTCCCGCCTAAAGCCGGGACCCAGAGTGGTTACCCTGAGTAGGGGCACGGTCCCGACGGAATCGGGATGCCCCTACTTATTTAACAAACGCGCTTCCGCTATGAATAACGGGAGAATCTGAATCCACGACTAGGCCGGAATGACGAAGGCGGCTCTGCCTAGACGGCGGACACCTCCTGCTCTTCCGGGACGTAGACGCCCTGCCGAGCCGCGCTGGTGAGCCGGGCCCGCGTGTAGAAGGCCAATGCAGCGGCCTCTGTGTTCTCCGCCTTTCCTGCCCAGGCCGCTAGCGGTGCGCCCTGCAGGCTCCGGCCGAAGGAGAAGCTGAGTTCCCAAGGCGCTCCAACGTCGTTCGCCCGCTGGTTGAGGGCATTGAGATTGGCCGTTACCGACCCGTCGGGCTCGCCACCGGAGAGAAAGACCACGCCGGGGACCGATGCGGGCAAAACCCGCTTGAAGCATTCAATGGTCTTCTCAGCGACTTCTTCCGGCCCGGCGCGCTGGGCCGCGGAACCCCCGGAGATCACCATACTGGGCTTTAGCAGCATTCCCTCAAGAAGAACTTTCTGCTGGGCCAACTGGTCGAAGACCTCCCGCAGGGTTTCCTCGGTGACCTCAAAACATCTTTCGATGCTGTGGCCGCCATCCCGGAGGATCTCCGGTTCCACGATGGGCACCAAGCCTGCTTCTTGGCTCAAGGCCGCGAACCGGGCCAGGGCGTGGGCATTGGCGGCCAGGCCGTAGGAGGTGGGGGTGTTGTCGCTGATGCTGATCACCGCCCGCCACTTGGTGAAGCCTGCTCCCAACTCGACGTATTCCTTGAGGCGGTCGCGCAGGCCGTCCAGGCCCTCCGTAACCAACTCATCCGCGGCCTCCGGAAGGGGCACGGTGCCCTTGTCGACCTTGATACCGGGGATGATTCCTTGGTCCGACAACACCTTGACCATCGGCGTGCCGTCGGCGCCATCCTGGCGGATGGTCTCGTCGAACAGGATCACGCCGCTGACAAAATCGGCAACCCCGGCCGTGCGGAACAGCATCTCGCGGTAGTTGCGCCGGCTATCCTCGGTGGACTCCACGTTTATGCTGTCGAACCGTCTCTTTATGGTGCCGGCGCTTTCGTCGGCTGCCAGGATACCCTTTTTCTCGGCGACCAACGCCTGAGCGGTCTTGACCAGTCGCTGCTCATCCATGGATCACGCCTCCTGCCCGTATTTTCCTGGTTATGTCCGGTGCCGAGCAAGCCCCCTAGCCGCCGTTAATCACCAACACCGTCTGCTCGACAACATCTTTATTCCCCAAGATCAGCGGAGTCCGCTGGTGCAGTTGTTGGGGGACGATGTCCAATATCCTTTGGTAACCTGTTGAAGCGGCCCCGCCGGCTTGTTCGGCCACATAGCCCAAGGGATTTGCCTCATACATCAGCCGCAGGCGGCCGTCCTTCCGGTTCTGGTCGGCTGGATAGGCGAAGATACCGCCCTTCAAGAGGTTCCGGTGAAAATCGGCCACCAAAGAACCCACGTACCGTTGGGAATACTTGTCCCGGAGAAAGGCGATGGCCTTTTTGGTGGGCTCGTCCAAGACTTTATTGTTGCCCTCATTGGTGCTGTAATAAGCGCATTCCGCAGGAATCTTGATGTGGGGATGAGTCACGGCAAAGACGCCAGATGCGCAGTCTAATGTGAATCCGCAGACGTTGTTCTTGGTGGCCAGGACCAACACGGTGCTCGAACCATACACCACATACGCCGCGGCGATCTGCTCGTTGCCGGGCCTGAGCAAAGAGTCCTCGTTGACGGTCTCGCCGGGCTTCTTTCGCCAGATCCCGAAGATGGAGCCGATGCTCACGGCAACGTCGATATTTGACGAGCCGTCGAGGGGGTCCATCAAGACGATATAACCGTCTGCGACGTCCCCCTCGATAATGACCGGCTTTTCTATCTCTTCGCAGCCTATGGCGGCCACGTGACCGGACTGGGAGAGCGTCTCCACGAAAATGTCCGAACTGGCCTTGTCCAGACGTTGGACAATCTCGCCCTGCACGTTGGTCTCGCCCGTGACGCCCAGCACGTCGGCCAAGGCGGCCTGTTGGACCTGTTGCTGGACTCGGCAAGAACCATCTGCGATGGCCATGATTACAGCGTCTAGGCCGTCATGCTGTCCTTTTTCCTGACACTCTAGAATTACGTATTCCTGAAGAGTAGTACGATGTTCTGCCACCGGCACGCGTCACCTCCCGCACTGAATAACCCGGTCCATGATTTCATTAGCTGTACCGGGTCTATAACTACTGTTTTATTGAGAGAACATTCCGTAATGGCAGCGATAAATAATGCAGGAAATCAGCGACACGTTAGCCCTATCCGTCAGGCTTTCAACAGACGTGATCAGGCTTCCGCGTCCAGGCCGCGACCAATTCTAGCAGTACGAATTTTACCCTGTCAATTTTCGTCGTACATGAATTGTTATGGGTCCGGTTTTGGCTATTTCTTCCGGACGGGTCCCGCCTTGAACCGCCGGGCCTTGGTCTGGAGTTTATACTGCGGGGATTGGGGACTACATCTCCAAGATGCACTCCATCCCGCTGCCAAACCCAGCCTCCGGCGTTGCCGAGTGCCCGATACGGGTGTATATTCATTATTAGAATACTTGCCATTGCCTCTGGCACGGGGGAGTCTCTGTCTGTGCAGCCCCGGCGGTGACAGGCAGGATAGAGGATAAAAGCCTTGGGTGACGTTTTCCTTTACCCGGTGATTTTTGCGGTAGCTCTCTGGACCGCCCGCTTGGCGATCTCCAAGGGGCGCAACCCCTGGGGCTGGGGGGGTGCAGCGCTAATGTTGAGCCTTCTGAATTTGCCCGAGTCGGCCCTGCTGGGCGTCGTTCCCGTGTTGGTGTTGTTGTTCATCAAGCGCCCGACCACTGACCCCGCCGTCCAGCCAGACCGTTTGTCCTGTGGCCGTTGCGCCAAGTCCTACTCAGAAGGTCAGCATTTCTGCACCGGTTGCGGTTGGGACCTGAACGAGGCCTACTCACCGGAAGAACAAGAGGGGGCCCAGGCTTCCCCGGCGCAACCCCCAACTCAGACCACCGTACCCTCCACCTCTGTCGCCAAGCCGCCTGAGAAGGCAGAGGTCTCCGCCGTTGAACCCCCGGCCGCGGAACCTCCTGTGTCGGAGACTGAGACTGCCCAAGTTGCGGAGGCGCCAGCCACCGAGAGCGCCCAAGGGCCGGCGGTTGAGACTGACCAATCTCCTGAGGCCGAATCTGCGGAAGCAGAAGAGGAGCCGGAGACGGAGCACGTGCCTTGGGGGACCTTCGAGCCCGGCATAGCCCCCACGGCCGCGGTTATGACCTCACGGGGAATTGAGTGGTATGACGAGGGGAAGTACCAAGAGGCAATTGACCAATTCACCAAGGCCATCGCCTTGGACCCCGACTACGCCGACGCGTGGCAGCGCCGGGCGGAAGCCTACGCCCAACTTGGCCGCTCAGAGCAGGCGGCGGAAGACCGGCGCCATCTTCAGGGTCTGGACCCCAGTTCCTCTCCCGGATAGCCCGTCGAACCACGTCTGAGATGGAGGCAGGACCCTTCTACAATCCCAGGGTGAGCGGGAGATAGGGATTGGCTGTCATCGCATCTTTAGCATCAACGTCGTAGGGGCGGGTTTAAAACCCGCCCCCACC
>JACZUF010000013.1 GCA_022573285.1 Chloroflexota bacterium | reverse complement strand
AATGAGGTTACGTCCGGCTCCTCGGCGGTGGTCGTCACATCACCGGTAATCGGAGCGCCCAAGGCGGCCACGGACCGTGCCGCCAGCTCGCGGATAGGGACGCCCCTTTCCGGGTCTCCATCGACGAAGACCCGGCCCTGGCGGAAAACAATGCGCTCCTCGGCCCAACCGTAGAACTCGGCGGCAAGTCCGGTGAGCTTTTGCCGGGCTTCTTGGGCGGCTCCCAGGGCGGCATAGGCGCCACCGACGCTGGTCCCCGCCCCCGCTCCCGTGTCGAAATCGACCTGGCTGGTGTCCAGCCGCATGACGCCCACGTCTTCCACCGGTATACCCAGGTCTTCAGCCACCACCTGCCGCGCTACGGTGTAGAACCCCACGCCGGTGTCGGGCACCGATGAAAAAATGGTTGCCCGGCCATCTTCGTCCATACTTACCTTGGCGTTGAAAACCGCTTGCCCCTGCGGTCGCTGGCCCAAGGCCATACCGCGGCCAACGCGGGTCCCGGCCTTAGGGGCGCTCCAACCGCCTGCCTCGGCAGCCCTTCGCAGGGTCTCCTCGCCGTGCAAGTGATGGAACCGCTGGCCGGTGCCCGAGACATCGCCTTCCTGGACCACGTTTCGAAGGCGCAGCTCGTACGGGTCCAGGCCCATTTCCGCCGCAATCATGTCGGTATGGGACTCTACGGCGAACACCGCTTGAGGTTCGCCGGGCGCCCTGTAAGACCCACAAGGGACGTTGTTGGTGTATACCATGTAGCTGTCGATTTGGAAATTCGGGACGCGGTAAGGTCCCCCGCCAGCCTGGCGGCTTCCACTCAGGTTGAGGGAGCCGCGAAAGCCGCCGTAAGCCCCGCCGTTGTAGACCACTTGGGCTTGCCGGGCCCAAAACCGCCCGTCGTTTTTCATCCCCGTTTTGATAGTGATGACGGACGGATGTCTGGGGTTCCCCGCCATGAGCTCTTCGATATAGCTCATGACCATCTGGACGGGCCGGCGGGAGCGCTGGGCCAGTGCGTGGGCCACCGGTACGTTCATGGCCCCGGCCTTTCCGCCAAAGTCCCCGCCGATACCACAGGGATTAACCGTGATGCGGTCTTCGGGCAGCCCGAGAGCGCCCGCCAGCTGCCACCGCAACCGGAACGGTTGCTTATTGTTTGCCCAGACTTGGACGCGCCCGGAATCGTCAACTTCCACGATGCAGCTATAGGGCTCAATATAGCCTTGATGGACCCAGGGCGTGGTGAATGTGTGTTCGAATATTAAGTCCGATTCCCGGAAGCCTTGCTCCAGGTCGCCGCCGGACCAGGAGCTTTGATATACGACGTTGCCTTGCGGCTCGACCGGCCCCGATGAACTGTCATATGACGGATTGCCTTCATGGACGACCGGGGCTCCGGGCTCCATCGCCTCCAAGGGATCGAAGACGGCAGGCAACTGCTCGTACTCAACGTCGATCAGGAGGAGGGCCTCTTCGGCGATGTCCGGGTCATCGGCGGCTACCGCAGCCACCTTCTCGCCAACGAACCGTACTTTGTCCTCGGCCAAGGGCGGCACGTCCCGAAGGAACCGGCCCACCCGCATTCCGGGCAAGTCCTGGCCGGTAACCACGGCGCGGACCCCGGGCAGGCCCGCCGCCCGAGACGTATCGATACGAACGATCTTCGCGTGTGGAAACGGGCTTCTTAATACTTTGCCGAAGATCATCCCTGGCCGGACCACGTCGGCGGGGTACAAATGGGCGCCGGACACTTTCTCCGGCCCATCTTCCCGGGTCACGGGTCTTCCAACTACTTCGTAAGTGGTCAATTCGGTCCTCCTTTCGGTAAAGGGCTCAATCAATCTGCCGATTAATCCCCACCATCTTGATCGCAGAGGTTGATCAGGGCCGTAACGCCAGCTGCTAGTCTCCGAGACTTGTTACCAGCACCCACATGGGCCGCTGGCCTACAGAATATGTCTCCAACGGAGTAAGCTCACCGGTATCTCCGTTGATTCGGTACGAGGTGAGACGGCCCGACGCCGAGCCGGCGGCGAAGAGGAAATTCCCCTCAGGGTCCAGGCTGAAGGCGCTAGGCACAGCTTCGGTCGAAACTTGACCGATGGCCGTCAGCCGCCCGCTGGAAGCGTCTACCGAGAAGCCTGCGATGCTGTTGTGGCCTCGGTTGGGAACGTACAAGAATTTCCCCGAAGAAGTGATTTGAATCTGGGAGCAAGTGTTCCTTTCTGCGTAGCCGTCGGGCAGGGTCGTTATAGTTTGAAAAGCCGACAGCGTTCCAGCCGAAGTGTCTAGACGGTAGCCGGTGACACTGCAGCCTTGCTCATTGGAAAAGTAGACGACATCTTGGGTTGGATGAAAGCAAAAGTGGCGGGGGCCAAGCCGCTCCCCCTGCTCGACCTTTAGCGGAGAATTGGGGGTAAGACGGCCGGTATTTCCGTCAAACCTAAACTGAAAAATCACATTTGGCCCATATGCCTCCTTCACCGGTTCCAATACGTTATCGTTTAAGCGGGCGATGTGAGGCACGAAGGCGAACTGGTTGGATCGGTCGGTCTGCATCGCGTGGGCGCCATTGTCTGTTGCCAGCCATTCGATGGGTGGTTCTCCCACAGCTCCGTCATCGCCGATCGGATGTACCGCCACACGCCCGCCTTGATAATAGGATGACAGCAAATACCTACCCTTGCGGTCAGTGGACAGAAAAGCGGGAGGGTCGTCAGGCGATACTGTACCATTCTGAGTAAGTCCGCCGGTGCCGTGGTCTATCCGATAGCTAGATATCTCCGGAACGGTGCGATGCCCGGCGTAGAGAACTTTTCGGTCCGGGCTTATTGTCAGCAGGGACGGCCCCCCCGATACAGGCACCTCGGCATTCGGCGTTAGCTTGCCCGTCCCAGAATCCATAGTGAATATCGATATCTTGTCATCGTCTTGCAGTGAAACATACAAGTAGTATTGCATCAGTAACCTCGTTCTACGGCTTGGCTAAACTGGCTGTCTCGACGCACCGAAAAGAAGTCCTTTTGGCGCCGTTGATTTAAACCTTAGGTAGCTAGGAAACACGGAACTGGGCATTTTCATCGCTCCAGACAGATGGTTGGTTAGGGAGTCAGGAAGCCGCGCTGGCCAGTTCCTTTCGCAGGTTATCGGCGAATGTCTTGGACATCTCCCCGGCTTTGTGCTTGATCATGGGATAACCCAGAGTGCCCAATTTGCCCATGAGACTGAACTCTATCTCGTAGGACAGCCGGGTCCGCTCCTCGCCCAAGGCTTCCAACTCCAAGACGGCCGAGGGTATCCGCAACAACGTCCCAGCGGATTCCTTCCCCTGACCGGTGGCCACCAGGCGTGTCGGCGGCGCAACTTCGATCAGGTGCATGGTCACCTGAAACTGGACTCTAAATGGGCCCACCCGCTGTGCCACCGTGAGGTCGAAAGTGGTTTCGTCGCGGATTTCGATGGACTGGACTCCGGGCATGGCCCCCATGGAACGCCGCGGGTCCTGTAGCAGGTCCCACACCCGCTGGATTGGAAACTCGACCTCCAGACTGTCGGAAATCTTCACTTGTTGGCGCCGCCCTGTTCGCCGCCCTGTTCGCCGGATATTGCCCCGGCGTCTCTCAGCGCCCGCCAGACCCGCTCCGGGGTCAAGGGCAGGTCCTTGATCCTCACGCCGGTGGCCTGAAATAGGGCGTTGGCCACGGAGGGCGCGGCGGATACGATACCGCCTTCGCCCAAGCCCTTGGCGCCGAAGGGGCCGGGCCCGTCGTGGTTTTCGATCATGATGGTTTCCAGGTTGCCGGGCAAATCAGCAAAGGTGGGCACCTTGTAGTCCACCAGGTTGGGATTGAGCAACTGGCCGTCTTCGTAGAGCATCTCTTCGAACAGGGTGTGGCCCAGGCCCTGCATGCAAGCGCCCTCGTCTTGGCCCTCGCATTGCTGGGGATTGATCGCGACTCCCACATCGGCCACCGAGACGTAGTGGGGTATGCGGATGGCGCCGGTTTCGGTATCCACCTCTATTCGGGCGGCGGCGATGCCCACCTCCCAGAAGGCGGGCGACTGGCTCAGCCGGCCGTTGTCCCGGCGGGGAGTAACGTACCCCCGGCCCAGTAGCTCGCCGGCCCGCTGGCCGAACTCCTCTTCAATGAGAGCGCCATAAGTGACCGACTCTGTGCCCCGCATTACCAGCCCGTCGTTCACCGACAGCTCCTCCACGTCACAATCGAAGTGCAAGGCGGCCAGTTCCAGCAACTGTTCCCTCACTTCCTTCGCCGCGCCCTGCACCGCCAGTCCCATCATCGTGGTGGAGCGGCTGGAACCGGTGGACCGGTCGTAGGGCACGATCCCGGTGTCCGACGAGACCATGGCCACCTGCTCCATGGGCACCTGCAGCTCTTGGGACACCACCTGGGCCAAGACGCCGCGGGAGCCCTGCCCGATCTCGGTGGTCCCCGCCAAGACCGTGACCGTGCCGTCCACGTGCAGGCGGACGATGGCGGTGGACGTTGGCGACGAGCCCACGCCCGATAGGTTGCAGCCCAGCCCCCGGCCGGTCTTTATAGGAAGCGGCGATTCCTGCTCTTCCGGTTCTCGGTCCAGGCTCATGCCCACGGCTTGGGCGGCCAGGCGCAGCCCGGTGGCCGGGTCGGCGTCCAGCGGGCGGTTTCCCGGCCGGAATTCCTCGCCCCTGGCCACCAGGTTCTTTAGTCGAATCTCCAATGGGTCCAAGCCCAAGGCGTGGGCGATGATGTCCACCTGGGACTCGCTGGCCCAAGCGGCTTGGGGAGCGCCGATGGACCGGAAGGAACCGGCGGGTGTGCTGTTGGTGTAGACCGCGTAGGAAGTAATCTTTACGTTGGCCCAACGATACGCGCCCATGATGCGCTGGGCGGCCCGGTTGGCCACCAAGGGCCCGTTATCGGCGTAGGCGCCGGTGTCCAGATGGATCAGACACTCCCGGGCCACGAATTCGCCGTCGTCCATCACCCCGGTCTTGACAGTGCACCGGGCGGCATGCCTGCGGATGGTCTTGAACGCTTCTTCAACGGTGAGAGCGATTCGGACGGGCCGCCCAGCGACCTTGCTCAAGGCCACCACCAAGGGCTCCAGCTTGGTGTAGGACTTGCTGCCGAACCCGCCTCCCAGGTAGGGCACCACCACCCGCACCTGATGCAACTGAAAGCCGAACATCCGGGCCAGGTCTTCCCGCACCAGGAAGGGGTGCTGGGCCGTGGACCAGACGGTGATTCCCTGGTTGGAATAGTCGGCGATGACGGCGTGGGGCTCCATGGCGTAGTGGTAGACCATGGGAAAGGTGAAGGTGTCTTCGAATATGTGGTCGGCCTTGGCGAAGGCGTCTTCCACGTCTCCCCACTCGTAGCCGCTCTGGTTGCACAGGTTGGTTTCGTGGACCGTTGCCCCAACGCCCGATAGGGCCTCAACCGTATCGGAGACCACCGGCAACTCCTCGTACTCCACCTGGATTAAATCCAGCGCCTCTTCCGCGGTGGCCGGGTCCACGGCGGCCACGGCGGCCACCGGCTCTCCCTGATAGCGGACCTTGTCGGTGGCGATGAAGGGCCGGTCACGCACCACCGCGCCGTAGAATGGGTCCAGCCCTTCCAAGTCGTCCCGGGTCAGCACCGCCACCACGCCGGGCAGCTTCAGGGCCTCGCTGGCGTCTATCTCCCGCACCACGGCGTGGGGCAGCGGACTGCGGAGTATCTTGCCGTGGAGCATACCGGATACTTCCAGGTCGCCCACGTAAGCAGCGCGGCCGGTTACCTTGTCCACCGCGTCGATTCTGGGTACGGAGACCCCGATGATGTCCATTTTGTTCCCCTAACCCGTTGGTCCCACGGTCTTGCCGGCGGCGTCCAGGATGGCCTCGACGATCTTCCGGTAGCCGGTGCAGCGGCAGATATTGCCCTGCATGTATTCTTTGACTTTTTCTTCGCTGGGCCGAGGGACTTCGTCCAGCAGCGACTTGGCGGCCAGAATCATCCCCGGCGTGCAAAAGCCGCACTGAAAGGCGCCGTTGTCGATAAACGCCTGCTGTATGGGATGGAGGCGGTTGCCGTCGGCCACGCCCTCGATGGTAAGCACCTCGGCGCCCCGCGCTTCGTAAGCCAGGTAAGTGCAGGCGCTGACCGCCTTCCCGTTCACCAAGACAGTGCAGGTGCCGCAGACCTGAAGGTCGCAGGAACGTTTGGCTCCCTTGAGGCTAAGCCGGTCCCGGAGCAGGTCCAAGAGCGTCAGTTGGGGCGGGATGTCCAGGGAGACCCGGCGCCCGTTGACCGTCAGCCCGATGGAGATCCCGATTCCATCGGGACTGTGCCCGTTGTCTCGCCCGTTTTTTCGATCCTCGCTCGACAATGTACCTCTCTATCCGTTCAGGCTGCGGACGGCTGGGCCGCCGGCGCGGCCCCCACTGCTTCGGCGAACACGCGCTCCAGGAAGACGCGGACCAAGTGCTCCTTGTAGTCGGCGGCCCCGTGCAGATCGTCCATCGGTTGGGCCGCTTCGGCTGCCATTCGGCCGGCCACGTCCAGAACCGATGGGCCCGTTTGGGACGCTGTCCCCAAAAGGTCGCCAACGTCCTTGCCACCAAGCAATTCTTCGGCCTCCGGTACCCGCACCGGTTTGGGCCCCACGGAGCCCACGGCGATGCGGGCTTCGGCCACTGAACCGTTTTCCAGCCTGACGGCCACACCCAAGCCCAGGGTCGGCCGTTGGTGGTATCCAAATTTTTGGTAGGCCGCCTTCATCTCCGGTCCAAACTGGGGCACGGAAACTGAAGTGAGCATTTCACCCTCTTCCAAACAGGTCTCGTAGGGACCCAAGACCAGTTGGTCCAAGGGAATCGTCCTGCTTCCACTGGACCCTTGGGCCTCGGCGCGGGCGTCGTAGAGGAGCAGGAACGCCGCCGGGTCGGAATGGGGTTCGGCGAAGCATAGATTGCCGCAAAGAGTGCCCACGTTGCGCACCCTCACGTTGGCCACGCTGGCTTCGGCCTTGGCGATGAGGGGAAACTGGGCCGCCACTTCCGGAGAAAGTTCCAACGCCCGATGGGTAACCGCCGGACCGATATGCAGTTCATGAGCGGACTGGTGGTATTCCAGCCGGTCCAGGCCCGGAACCGTCTTGAGGTTGACCAAATGCCCGTACCGCAGCAGCCCCTCTTTCATGGCCAATAACAGTTCCGTGCCGCCTGCGTAAAGCGCCGCCTCGGCACCGTGTTGTTCCAACAATGAAACGGCGTCGGCCACGGTCTCGGGCTCGTGCATTCTAAAGGGGCGTATCAGCTTCCGCTCCCTTGCGTTCGCGTGCGTTCTTTAGACAGGCAGGCTGGAAGCACCAAAGGGCGAGGTCAGGGACATGATAGACCGGGCCACCCAGCCTGACAAGCGAGCCGTCGATGCGGGTGGGACATCGACAGAATCCACCTCCGGCGTACCCATCTCTGGTCTGCGAGTTGATTGCCTGCCCGCTCCATTGGGAGCTATACTCACTCCAACCGACTGCCCTACGGAAGTTTTGACCAAGGAGCAGCAATATGGAACGGCCGAGGATACGCCACATCGCCCTGAACGTAAAGGACCGGGACAAGGAGGCTGAATACTACAAGCGGGTATTTGGCATGGAAGAGAAGAGCCGGGGGCCCAACGGGACGATCTATCTTTCCGACGGGTTCGTGGGCGTGGCCTTGATCAGCCGCTCCGAGATGCCCTGGGGCATCAACCACTTCGGCTTCCAAGTGGATAGCATCAACCAGATCGAAGAAATCGCTGAGACCACCGCCGTGGCCAACTCGGCGGCCGCCGTGGGGGAAAGCATGATTTACGACGCCGAAGGCTACCGGGTAGACATTTCGGTGGAAGGCTGGCCGGTCTAGGTATCACGATTGTAGGTCACACTACGGGTCCAGGGTCCAAACAAGAAGCGAGATTGCCAACTGCGTCGGGCACGGTCGCAGCCGGCCGCTAATAGTCTAGCCTTTCGGAGCGCGACGGAAGTAATATTCTATTTTCCGCTTCGAGACGATTCCGGTGTTGGCTTAACTCTTCGCTCTTGGTCTCTAGGACATTCTGGGGCAACGATACTTTGGAGTACGCGTCCGCGGGTCTGGCCTGTTGCTCTTCCACCTTTTCTAGCTCTTCGCCCACTCGGATTGCTTGCGATTCGGCAAAAGATTGCGCATTAATTCGTTTCACTTCGTCTAAAATTCGTTACGGATCGGCCAAGATATCAACAATCTGCTCTGGGACGACCCGCTGCAGAGGCCCCACCTGGACGCATTTTTGCCAAATCGTCGCCACCCTCAGACCACTCACACGAATGCCGGCGTTTTAACGGGATTCCTCTGGTTTGCGTATTACCAATTCAGTAATAAAATGCCGACGCTCCGTAGCATTCCGGCGCCGTCTTTCAAATAGAAAGCGGATTCAGTGTGCAATTCGTGAGAACCCCATTGAAATGTTAGAATACCGGCGTGGGACGAGGAAAGGCGTGATTGCCCTAGTTTAAGTTGCAGACTACCGGCATTTATACTAGACGCCTTCCTTAGATTGGCGTATGTCGATTGCGATAGGACTTGACGCAGCCAAGATAAACGGACCGAATCTGCGGCCGGACCTGATACAACGGCGCCGGTTGCTGGACCGCCTGCACCAAAGCGTAGGCTGCCAATTGGTCGTGGTCCAGGCTGGAGCGGGCATGGGCAAGACCACGTTGCTCGGCCAGTTCTCCGCTGAACTCGACTTCCCCGTTTGCTGGTATCAGGTGAGCCCGGTGGACCGCGACTTACGGACCTTGGTCCACGGACTCGTCTCCTCCTTGTCGGCAAGTTTCCCCGAGTTCGGCCAGCAGACCCTAGGCTTTTTGGACACGGGTGCAGCAGGCGAACCCGAGGCGGAAGCACTGGCGCAGATTTTCCTTTCGGACATCTCAAATCGGGTCACTGATTATACTTTGGTCGTCCTCGATGACGTACACGAGGTTATAGACGAGCCGGCGGCCATGGCCTTTCTTGAGGCGCTTACGTCTCAACTGCCCGATAGCCTGCATTTTCTAATTGCAACTAGGCAACGGCTGCCATTCCACAGCCTCTCCCGCCGTTTCGCGAACCGGCTCGCGGCTCTGTTCACTGCGGATGATCTGCGCTTCACTCAGCAAGAGGTGCACGATTTCTTCGCCGCGACCCACGGAATCACCCTTGATTCAGCGCAGTGCGACCTCGCCTGGCATCGCTCACGCGGGTGGGCCGCGATCCTCGCTATCTCTCCACCTGGACAATTGGTCGATCCAGAGGCTCCCCAATTCGATCTTCACGATGACCTCTTGATCGACTATCTCGCCAATGAAGTCCTTGACCGAGAGGCCCCAAATGTCCGGGATTTCTTGGTTCGCACCAGTGTGCTAAACGAACTCAACCCAGCTATTTGTGACCACATATTAGGCGGCAATGAAGCGCAAGCCGTGCTGCAGGGGCTTTCTGAGAGCAACCCTCTGGTCATTAAGACCGGGGAAGACTCCTATGTGCTGCACAGCCTTTTGCGGGAGCATCTAAAGAGCGAGTTGGATGCAGCCGCCAATGGGAAGACCGACCTTCACCTGAAGGCTGCGACCTGGTTCCAAGAGACCGGGCGTTGGATCGACTCTTTCGATCACTTCCTTCTGGCAGATATGGAGGACCACGCAGCGGTAGTGGCCGATAAAGCCGTGGACGGCCTAGTTGCACAGGGGCTGTGGGTCACGATTTGTGAGAAGTTGAATGGACTGTCCGGCGCCTCTCTGGCCAAGCACCCCCATTTGTTGTTGGGACTCGCCCGCGCCCACGGGGAGTTGGGGGAGCCAGACAAACATTTAAAGTTAAGCGATGACGCTTTGAAGGCGTTTGGCGAATCCGGAGATTGTCTGGGGTACGCCCGCAGCCTTTTATCCAAGGTCATGGCGTTGAGGCTCAAGGGAATGACTCGGCCTGCGCTCGACTTGGCCCTTGAGGCGCTATCTCAACTTGAGGAATCCCATGCGCCTTCTGCGGACGTTGCCGCCGCAAATTACCAAGTAGGTCTATGTTATCTTCGTCTTGGCATGCTAAGAGAAGCTAGGACGCATCTCACCGAGGCCACCCAATATTTCGAGTCCGTAGGTGATACCGCGCAATCGTCTTCAGGCCATCATTATCTTGGCGTGGCCTGCAAAGACGCCGGCGAAATTCAGACCGCAATCATCGAACTGGACGCGGCAGCCAGGGGCTGGCAGCAGCTTGGGAACCATTCCCGGCTGGCGTCATGCCTTAACAGCTACGGCACCCTGTACCACGAGACCGGCAACTACGACCTGGCCCTTGAATTCCTAAATAGAAGCAATGGCATTTGCGAAGATTTTGACCTAACGCGGATTCGCGGGTACGTACTTACGTCCATTGCAAAGGTCTTAAGTAGCGCTGCCAACGCGGAACAGGCAATCGGTGTTTTTGAACAGGCACTGGAAATCGCCGCCGACCTCAACGATGCCCACCTCCTCAGTTGCGCCAAGGGAGAGATGGCCAGGGCAAAGGAACTAACGGGCAAAACGGCCCAGGCGGCAAGGCTGATAGATGAAGCGCTGCTCCTTACACGCCATCTGGGAGAGTCTATGCAGGAAGGCTCTCAATTGGCCATTAGAGGCGAGATTTTTCTGGCTTCGGGCGATCTAGGTGGGGCGGAAGCAGACCTAATTGCGGCCACTGAGATTCTCGATCAAAATTCGTGTCTGTGGGAGCAGGCGGGAGCCGTTCTTCTACTGGGCGTGGTCCACCTCCGGCAAGGGCGTACTACGTTGGCCAAGGAGAAGATCAAATACGCCGCAAAAATGGCCCAGGCCCTGGGACATCACGGATTCGTCAAACGGCTTGGACCGATTGCAGAGGAAGCCCTGGTCTTTGCTTGCGAAGACGCAGCGCTGGCTCAGAATTTTGAGTCGGCGCTGTTCGACCTTCGGACCGGTAATCACATTTCCCAAATCAGCCAAGAAGCTGAAAATCCCAATCCGACCGAAGTATCTAAGCCGAGCATCGTGGCCTTTGGCCTGGGCCGGACCGAGGTGTACGCCGACGGAACGATAGTTTCGCCGTCACAATGGCGAAGCAGCAAAGCAAAGGAGTTGTTTTTCTACCTGGCCACCAATCAAGGGTCCGTCACAAGGGACCAGTTGATCGAAGACCTCTGGCCGGACCGGTCTCCCGGGTCAGTTGAGAGCAGTCTGAGGTCCACTCTGTTTCGCTTGAGACGCGCTCTTTACTTCGATTTGGTGCAGAGCACGGCCAAAAACTTGCGCTTGGATGCCAACGCCAACCTAACCTATGACGTCGACCGGTTCCGAAGCCTCATCCACCAGGCTGGGAGCCTCCCAAGTACCAATCCCGTGAAAGAGAACATGTTGTCGGAAGCAATTTCCATATACGAGGGTCCGTTCGTCGAGGAGTTTTATTCCGACTGGTCGATTCAGGCCAGGGCAACATTGGAGACGGACGCGGTCGAAGCCGGGCTCGGTGCGGCCGAAGCGCAGATTGAAACCGGACGCCTAGAAGACGCAGTGCGCACGTTGAGCCGAGTTGTGGAATTGGACCGCCTAAACGAAGCGGCCCTGTATCAACTGATGAACTTGCTTATCCTGGTGGAACGGCCGGCCTCGGCGGTGCGCGTATATCGGGATTTCGAGCAGTTAATTAGCAGGGAAATGGGGCTGAGTCCCGGCGCCAAACTGCGGTCCCTATTCGAATCTTTGATGGAGGAGCGCCAGGACCGTTGACGTAAGAGACACCGGGATTTTTTAGCTCGCTTCCCGAATTCAGATCAGTCAAAGAGGGCCAACTTCGGTTGGCCCTCTTTTTGTTTTCCATGATTTGACGTGCCAGGCTCTAAGCCGGCCCGTCTTTCAATGGGTGTGGTAACGGTTTGGCAACGGCCACGGCTCATCCTCTCCTTGTCAGTCCAAATCACCAAGCAGGGGAGGAACCCAAACCATGGCAAATCTTTACACGCTCTGGAAGTACCGGTGGCTCATCCTTATCGTCGGAATCATCGCCGGCGCATTGGTGCCCGCGGTGGCCTCCGCTGGATTTAGTGGCGGAAGTGACGAAATCGGCTGTTTCTGTTAGTCAGCCGGCGGTGGGGGCCGGCACACCGCGAAGTGCCGGCCCCCACCGCATTAGAAGAGACTGCCATAACGGCTCGACTAATTGAACGCGAAGCCAACGGCACGGACAAAGGCCGCTGAATATGGCCGCCGAGCCCCGGACTTGCGGATCGAATCACGCGCTCGAAACATGCAGTCGAGCGCGATCAAGCTTTTCCCGCAACGAGCTCAGACCATCGGTTGGATATGCGTAGTTACACGCTCATCGCCACCCGCGCCAAGCGGACCGAGCCAGACACCGTCGTCTCGACTACCCGGGGATTTGCTCCAATCACGGGCGTAAAGTTGGTTGGTTCCGATACCACCGTATGTACGACACCTAAGAAGCTGTAGGCACCTTAACCACGGGGGGGTATCAGTTGCAAGCCAGTTCACAAAGTTTCCTGCCGCTACCCACAAATATCGGCCTTAGCCGCCTAATGTTTTTCAAATTAGGGGATCCTCTGATGCGGCGAATGAAAGTACTTGCGGCAGCTATGGTCGTGTTGGGCGTTCTGATGTTGGGGGCAGACTTGGCGTACACCGGTTCGGATTCGAATGCGAAAGTCAATGTCGAAGGACCGGTGGTTAGCATCCCCTGGGTAGGGATCGATGATCTGAACGGCGCGGCTGGTTATTACCCCACGTTTGCGATTGCGATTACGGTTCCTCCCTACATCCCGTTCAGCGAATTCCAAAAGCGTTTGATCGCCCACCAGGCAAACGTAGAACGAACGGCATTTGCAAATAATGAAAAACCGGCTCTCCCCGGTCTCCACATCCACTAACCCACACCAACCAGTCTAAGTACCCATTCGGAGTTGGACGCATATCTTGAATGGACCTCCTTGTGTCTTTTGGTTAAGAAAGAACGTACATTCCGATATTTGCGCCATGGTGACCAGACCCACCTCCTCAGGTGTCTCGCGGGTGCACTTTTTCCGGTCTGAATCCGCACCGCCGTCTCCGCCAATATGCGAATTGATGCTCCAGCATCATTATTTGGGGCGTTTATCTTTAAACGCCACGAATCCAAGTACATTTGGAGGGCGTTATTTTATCCCCGACGTTATTAGGGCGCATGGCGCTCCCGTTTCGGAGAACCACGGACCTGGTTGTTGTGGACATGTAGATGCGGCCGTATTACTATTCCACGATAATGGACATCGAGAGGAGCGAATCCCCCATCCGGGAAAGAGTAGGCCGGTCCCGTCTCCACTAATTTAAGAAAAACCGGCAACCTTTTCGACGGTTCTCCCAATTTACTATAATGACCAGAACCCGACCTTCCATACCGATGTAAGCCTCGCATGAAAGACGAGAGAAAAACGAAAAAGCAGCTATTGGACGAACTGGCCGAGTTGCGAAGGCAGATCGGGATCGGTTATTACGCCCTAGGTCAACATGAGAATGCCATAGAGGGCTACGATGAGGCCGTCCGCCTCAACCCTAAGCATGCCGCGGCCTACAACAACCGGGGGAACGCCTACCACGCCCTAGGTAAACAAGAGCGTGCCATCGAGGACTACGATCAGGCCGTCCGCCTCGACCCTGGAGATTTCGCGGCCTACAACAACCGGGGGACCGCCTACCACGCCTTAGGTCAAAATGAGCGTGCCATCGAAGACTACGATGAGGCCGTCCGCCTCAACCCAGAATGTTCCGCAGCCTACAATAACCGGGGGACCGCCTACCACGACCTAGGTCAGCATGAGCGTGCCATCGAGGACTACGACGAAGCCATCCGTCTCGACCCCACAGATACGGAGGTCTACATCAACCGGGGAAACACCCTGTCCAGGTTGTGCCAGTATGCTCGTTCCTTAAAGGACTACGACGAAGCAATCCGCCTCAACCCCGATTATTCAGACGCCTACAACAACCGGGGAGTCACGTTGAAGCGTCTCGGCAAATACGCTGAATCTGAAAGGGACTTCGCAAGGGCGGCCAGACTGCGGTCGGTGGCCGGTGGCGACCGATAAGATGAAATTGCCTTAATAGGTGACTGAGGAATCGGGCGGTGCCTGGGAGAATTGCGTTAATGGCGTGACCCATTGGATGACCTTAAAAACGAACCCCACGACGATTATCATGTCGTGGGGTTCAGTCGTTCTCCAATGCACGCTGCGCTCCTTAAATTGAGTCCCGAAGCGCTTTCCTTAGTGTAAAAACCTTGTCACGCCGCAATCTTCTTACTGGCAGAAGACTTGGCCTTCCCGCCGGATGCCCTGTCCGAAGATTGAGTACCGGTATTGGTGCGAACCGAGTCCGGCGAAGAAGAGCTCTCCGCTGTCTCGCTGGAGGCCGCGTTTTCCAGCATCTTCGTCTCAATTGCCGAAGCTCCGTCAGCCTGGTTAGCGATGAGTGCTCCCGGGGCTTCATTCCCGAATTCTTCCACAGCCGGCAGCAGGTTATTGCAAATTTCCAAGACCGCGCTTCGGATTCCTTCGGCAACGTTCTGGGTCGTCTGTCTGATCATGAACTCTGCTTTCATCCTGGCATTGGATTCGGTGCTTTCCGCGCGGGTTTGTGAAGTTTTGATGATGGCCTGCGCTTCCTGCCGGGCCTTACCCAGGATCTCCTGACTTTCGGTCTGGGCCTTGTCCAAATCGTCTTCACTTTCTGATCGAGCCTTGCTCACCATCTTTTCGCTTTCTGATCGAGCCTTGCTCAACGTCTTTTCGCTTTCTGATCGAGCCTTTTTCAACGTCTTTTCGCTTTCTGCGAGGGCTTCGGCAGCTGCCTCATTGAGGAGGGTTTCGCTACGGAGTTGGGCGGACTCGATCGTCTGCTGAGCTTCAGATTTAGCTTTTTCCGTATATTCCGCTAGAATTTTGGCGCCCTCGGCTTCGCTCTCTTGCCTGGCATGGTCAGTAATCTCTTGCGCCAAGGCTTCGGCCTGGAGAACGGTCCGTTCGGCGAGCTTAAGCAACAATGACTGCTTGTTTCCTTCTTTCGGAGTTGCCTCTGGCTGGTGGCCCGCTTCGAGTCCTTGCGACCCTTGACTGTTTTCTACCATCTGAGTTTCGCTCCCTCGGCAAATCGTTGCCTGCGACCGAACTTGTGTGACCGAAAAGTTATGTTAAGTTCTGTCTGCGTTGAATACCGTCACAATCGTTACGATTTTAATCCGAATTACCTCATGTGTCAAACCAGATGTGGTAGACCGGAGAAGATGACATCCCTGATTAGCCCAGGAAAATGGCGCCCCATGAGAAGAGACACAATCCCATTCAACGTAAACGAACGGCATCGCACGATGGTGCTCCGGCAGATACAACGAGGGGGTCTGACTGGTCCAGGGGATGCGGGACTGCTGGGACTGTCTTGGCGACAGGTACGGAGGCCCCTGACCCGGAAGCCGCAGCTCCGCTCTTTGGACTAGGGATAGCCCAGACGGCTTCTCGTCAAAGACGGGAGGCGTAGGAATTGAGTCCTGGGTACATTAGTTGGCGGATGTGGCATAGCGGAGGTAGGAGGGTCAACCCTCTTGGAGGTTTCCCAGTTTGCCAAAGTATTCGGGGTCGGCTAGCATAGTTTGTTGTTTGGTTTTGGTATCTAAATTTGAGGGCGCTGGGAAGGGCGAAAGAGATCATCAGTGAGTATCTATAATTTTGCTGCGGGACCGGCAACATTACCTGCGCCGGTGCTTCAAGAAGCCCAGAGGGACTTGGTCTCGATTCCCGGTGCAGGGATGTCTTTGCTGGAGATGAGTCATCGGTCAAAACCGGTCCAGGGGATGATCGAGAGCGCGGAAGAAGACATCCGCAAGCTGGCCGGAATTCCGGACAACTATCATATTTTGTTTCTTCAGGGCGGCGCTTCGCTGCAATTCTCCATGGTGCCCATGAACCTCTTGACCCCGGACGGCAAGGCCGATCACATAGTCACCGGCAACTTCGCCAGATTGGCGCTGCAAGACGCGCAAAAAATCGGCGACATACGGGTAGCAGGTTCCACCGAGGAACGGAACTTCGACCGCGTCCCCAATCAGGATGAATTGCATCTCGACCCTGAGGCCGATTACGTGCACTTCACCGGAAACAACACCATCTACGGGACCGAATGGCCCACGGAGCCGGACGTAGGCAGTGTTCCTCTGGTGGCGGACCTTTCGTCCAATATCTTCAGCAAACCGATCGATGTCACGCGATACGGCCTGATCTACGCCGGCGCGCAGAAAAACCTGGGGGCGGCAGGGGTCACACTGGTGATGATTCGAGACGACCTGCTGTCCCGCAGCCCTGAAAGTCTTCCTGTGATGCTCAATTACAACACCCACTGCAAGGGACATTCAGCCTACAACACGCCGCCGGTATTCTCGATTTACATCCTAGGGTTGGTGGTCAAATGGCTTGCTGAACAGGGCGGCCTGGAGCACATGGAACTTCTGAACGAGGACAAAGCCAGGTTGCTATATGACGAGCTCGACTCGTCCGAGTTCTACCGTGGCCACGCCCTGCCCGAGAATAGGTCCCGAATGAATGTGACTTTCCGTCTGCCCAGCCCCGAGTTGGAGACCCAATTTGCCAACGAGTCGACCGCGGAAGGGCTTGTTGAACTCAAGGGCCACCGCTCGGTGGGTGGCATCCGGGCTTCGATCTACAATGCCTTTCCGAGAGAGGGCGTAGAGGCCTTGGTGTCATTCATGAAAGAATTTGAGCGGACCCACGGCTAAAGTTCGATCTCCGCATTCGAGCAGTTGCTATTACCGGGCGCGAGGCCAAGTAAACCTGCACCAAACAAAATCGGAGCCAAGAATGACGACCTTAATGCTGCCATCTGGAGCATCCGTGGAAATCGACGAAGTACTGTACGCGTTCGTCAGAGACGAGGTTGTTCCGGCTACGGGTAGGACCGTAGAAGAGGTGTTCTCCATACTTGGCGAACTGGTGCTGCAATTTGATCCCAGGAACCGGGAACTTCTGGCCAAGCGCGCCGACCGGCAATCGAGGATCGACGAATATTACCTCGAAAAGCGGAAAGCAGGTTGGGAGCCCACCGCCGAGTCTGCGGCCAAAGACGCAGCGGAGTTTGGGCAGTTTCTGGTGCATGAGGGCTACCTGGAACCGGAAAATTCATCGGAAACCACCGTCGAATTTAGCATGACGACTCCGCAGCTCGACCTCGAAATGTCCCAAAACGGTCCCGAGCTAGTTACTCCGGTCAACAACGCGAGCATGGCGGTCGGCGGCGCCAACGCCAGATGGGGCAGTCTCTACGATGCCTATTTCCTTAGTGACATAAACCCCGAGATAGACCGCGAGGCGAGCCGCATCGAGCGGCTGCGGATGGTGGTGGACCGGACCAATGAATATCTGGATAGCCACCTGGCCCAGTGGGAGAACGGCCTAGGATTCAATGATTTCGTGTCTTACTCCGCGCGCCCAAACCCGGACGGTAGGTACGAACTTATCGGCCGTACCGCTAACGGTGCCGAATCCGGATTACAAGACCCCGCCAAGTTCATTGGATTCAACCAGCACGAAGACCAACTGACCGAGTTCTTCCTGGAAGACAATGGCCTGAAGATACGATTCCAGCTCTACGAAGGCGGCAAGGTCAATGAGGAGAACGGCCAATTCAAGGACCTCGTGGTGGAGTCGGCCGTCACCACCATAGTCGATTTTGAGGACGCGGTGGCCATCGTCGATGCAGAGGACATGGTATTGGCGCTACGAAACTACCTGGGGCTGATCAGGGGTGACATCCAAGCGTACAGTTCCCGCGGCGCTCTCAAGACCATGAATTCCGACATCGGCTTCATCGACGTTTACGGGGCCGCTCAGACGATGAAGGGAACCAGCTTGATGTCCGTCCGCAACGTCTCGTTGCACATGTATACGGACATGGTAAAAGTGGACGGACATCAGATTCCGGAAAGGATCCTTGGGGTCTTGCTGACGACTTTGATCGCCACCGCCCACGACCATGGTTCAGACGGTGCGCCAGGTTCCAGCCACCCACCCGTTAGAGGACCCAACAGCAAGAAGGGGTACGTTTACCAAGTTACCCCCAAACTGCAGACCTCCGAAGAAGTGGCCGAGCAGGTGCGGTTCTTTGAGGCCGTCGAAGATAGGTTGGGTCTGGCCAAAGGCGCCATGCTCATCGGCATCATGAACGAAGAGCTTGGGATGACCCTGCAACTCGCGGAATCGCTCAGGGCGGCCCAGAGCCGGACTTTCTTCACCAATACCGGGTTCTTGGACCGGACGGGTTCCCAGATCCGGGTGCAGACCCATGCCGGGCCGGTTGACCTGAGGGACGATCTTACCAAGTCCGTTTTCAATACCAGTTATGAGCTGCACAATGTTGCTGTGAGCCTCCGGGCTGGGGTACATAACCAGGGGAAAATCGGCAAGGGGATGCAGGTCAGGAACCGGGCCATGGCGGAGATGTTAGAGAAGAAGATAGACCACCCCAAGAGCGGAGGAAACACAGCCTGGGTCCCGGCGCCGAACCCCAGCCACCTTCACTCCATGCATTACCACATGATCGATGTCGACCAGGTCCAGAGGATGATGGAGGATTCCCCTTCGCCGGATATATCGAGGAGGGACCTTTTGACTTTCCCGGCATTGGAAATCGAAAAGCTGGCCGAGCCTGAAGCAAAAGAAACGCTCTTATTGAGCTACGCTCATAGCATGGTCGCCTACGTGGAACCCTGGGTACACCGGGGCATCGGGTGTAGTGGCGTACCCAACTTCAGCCAGATCGAAGAGATGAAGGACCGGGCCACCGAGCGGATCGACGGTGCAATCATCGCCAACTGGAAACTACACGGCGTGGTTAGCCAGCAGGAGATCGAGGATGCGGTCAAAAAGGCGGCCGAGATCTTGGACCAACAGAACCTAGGGCAGCCTGGGTACGTGCCGATGACGGATACCGAGGAAAAGCGGTCCGGCCTGTTGAAGGAGCCGGTCATCTCCGCCGTATTACAGATCATCGATGACGCTTTGTCTTCTCCCAGCGCCTACGTGGAGCCGGCCCTTTTTAGATACCGCAAGGCGGTGAAAGCCGCTTCCAGGTAGCGGTCGCCGGCAAATACTTATCGATTAGGTTTGGAGCGAACATAACCTGGGCGGCGAGAGAAGACCGAGACCTAGTCGGACGCCATGCTTTCAAGGCCGTCCAGGTCGGTGATGGAGATGCGGCGGTGGGAGGTGGTGAGCAGTCCCATGCGGCGGTAGCTGGTCAGGGCGCGGCTCACGGTCTCGCGGGTTGAGCCCACCAGGCGCGCCAGCTCGTCCTGGCCGATGGATATCTCGACGGGCCCGTCGGGAGCGGCCCCGCCCAGTTGGTTCTCGGCAAGTCCAATGAGTTGCTTGGCCACGCGGGTGGGTACGTCCAGAAACGCCAGGTCACCCATCATCTGATTGGTGTTCCGCAGGCGGTTGGTCAAGATCGCGGTGGTCTGGGCCGCCACCTGGGGATACTCCCCGATGAACTTGATGAAGTCGTCACGAAGCAGGACCAGGGTCTCGATGTCGTCCACCGCGGTGGCGTTGGCGGAGCGGTTTGAGCCGTCCAAGAGGGCCATCTCACCGAAGCAGTCGCCGGGATTCAGCAGGGCTACGTCCTTTTCACGGCCGTCATACGAATCTATGGATATGCGCACGCGCCCTTGGACGATAATGTGCATCCGGTCGCCGGGGTCGTCCTGATGGAACACCACCTCGCCCCGTTGGTATTTCCTGGTGCGCATCTTCTCACCCAGAGGCTTAAGCTGCTCGGGGGTGAGGTTTTCGAAGATGGGAACCTTGGCGAGAAATTCGGGAGTTGTCATGCGGTCCATCGGCACCACCGCCACGGGGAACCAGACTGTATTTGAGCAGCAATTGTAACATCAAGGTCAGTCTGGCCCACCGTCATTCCCGAAACGTAATAGGCCAAATGTGGATTATTCAGGCAACGCCGCCCTATCCCGCCTAGGGTTGGAGCTCCTGCTCGGCGTGGCCACTTCACGCTTTCCAGTGAATTCTAGCCGTACCACCATTTGGTGGAGGCCGTCTACTCTCATCCCGGAGGCAACCTCTTCTTTAATTCCGAATGGAAATTCACGGGCGGCAGAACCAAGGCCGGTGTACAATCTGTTGGGCGGCGAGGCCTCCATTTCCGATAAACCTCATAAATAAGGCAATTTCGCTGGGAATCCATCGATGGCATTGACCTCTGCCTTCGCAACAATGAACATCTTTGGCTGGGTCGGCGCCAGCCTTACCCGCAAGGTAGGGTTAGGACTGTCGGTCATGGCCGTGCTGATGCTGTTCGCCATCGGCGCGGTCTTTCTTCAGGTGCGCCAGCAAGGTGGCGTCGCTTCGGTAGTGACTGTGGCCACGGAGCAGCGGTTGGCCGTCCAGCGCATAGTCGACCGCGCGGCCAAGGCCATCGGCGGCGACCAACAGTCCGGCGGCAGGCTGCAGCAAGCAGCCAACGAATTCGACTTGAACTTGAAAGCGCTGCGCGATGGGGGCCTGGCCTTCGGCACTCTCGGGACCGCTTTTGATCTGCCGGTGGCGCCGGCCTACATCCAATCTCAGTTCGACCGTATCGACAAGATTTGGCAGCCCATCTACCGGAATGCGACGGTGGTTAGCGAAACGGCCCCGGCCGGCCGGCAAGTACAGGAGCTGGCCTTGCAAGTCACCGGCCGTTTCCCAGCCCTGTTTCTAGCCCATGACCGGGCATTGGAAACCCTCGAGCTATCCGGGGAAAGCGAGGTGGACCTCAACTCCTCGGCCGCGCTCACCGGAGTTGGCCAGGCCCTGAGCCGGATGCGCTTCCGGGTGTCGGAGATAGCCCAGGACCCGCGGCAAAACGCGCCGGATCTGGCCGAAGATTCCGGAAACACCGACGACGTATTGCGAGTTTTACTCGACGGCGACCCGGCCCTGGCCTTGCGCCCGGTTGGCGGCGCCCTCAGGCGGGAGTTGCTGGACCCGATAAACGGCTTGTCGGTGCTGTGGGATGAATTTTACGAGGATATCCAGGCCTTGATTCCCGTGGCGGAGGAGTTTGCCGAGGGATTGGAGGCCGCCGAGGCGATTGCGGCCAGCAGCGAGCCTCTGGTGCGGCAGAGTACCGTGGCCATAGGCATGTTCGAGCGGGAGGCCCGCGAGAAAATTGACCAGATCCAGTGGTTCTTGGTCGCTTTGACAGGTGTTTTCCTGTATATCTGCGCGATGGCGCTGTGGGTCACGTGGCGGACAATCCGTCCATTGGAACGGTTGACCCGGGCCACGCACGGTTATTGCTGGAGGCGACCTCTCCACCAGAGTCGAGGTCGGTTCTAGAGACGAGATCGGAATGCTGGCGGACGCATTCAATAAGATGACGGAAGACCTGCAACGCCGCGACATCGAGCTTGCCGCAGTCAACGAAGAGTTGGAAGCCTTCAACTACTCGGTCTCCCACGACCTGCGGTCGCCCCTGCGGAGCATCGACGGTTTCAGCCAGGCATTACTTGAAGACTACGGGGACAAGTTGGATGAGCAGGGGAAAGACTATCTGGGGCTCACCCGCGCCGCCAGTCAGCGGATGGGTATATTAATCGACGATCTGCTGAATCTGTCCCGGGTGACGCGGGGAGACATTCGCCGCGAACAGGTGGACCTGAGCTCCATAGCCCGGCTGGTGGCCACGGAGCTGCAACGAGAGGACTCAGGACGTCAAGTGACCTTTGAAGTGGCGGAGGGAGCCGTTACAATGGGAGACCCGCACCTATTGCGCACGGTGCTGGATAACCTTATGGGGAATGCCTGGAAATTTACCGGGAACCATCCAACAGCAACAATTGAGTTCGGCGTTACCGAAAAGGATGGCCGGCCGGCCTATTTCGTGCGGGACGACGGCGCCGGCTTCGATATGGCCTACGCGGCCAATCTCTTCGGCGCCTTCCAGCGGCTCCACGCCATGACCGAGTTTTCCGGCACCGGCATCGGACTGGCCACCGTTCAGCGCATCATCCACCGCCACGGGGGACGTGTCTGGGCCGAGGCCGAAGTGGAGCAGGGCGCTACATTCTTTTTCACCCTGGGGTGACGGAGGATCAGAAACAATGAGCGGTGAGGTTATCCTGCTGGTGGAAGACAACCCCGACGACGAGGCGTTGACCATCCGCGCCCTGCAGCGAAACGACATCACTAATGAAGTATTCGTGGCCCACGACGGGGTCGAAGCGCTGGACTACGTGTTCGCCACCGGTTCCCATTCGGGCCGTGATGTAAACGACCTGCCGAAATTGGTCTTGCTGGACCTTAAGCTTCCCCGGACCGACGGCCTGGAAGTCTTGCGCCGTATCCGGGCCGATGACCGGACCAAACGCCTACCCGTGGTCGTCCTCACCTCCTCCAAGGAGGACCAAGACCTGATCGACAGCTACAATCTCGGCGCCAATAGCTACATTCAAAAGCCGGTGGACTTTACGCAATTCACCGAGGCGGTTCGTCAGCTTGGCCAGTATTGGCTGGTATTGAACGAACCTCCGCCCAGGTGATGGGAGGCCTGAATGAGCACTCCGTTGCGGGTCCTGATCGTCGAAGACCAGGAAGATGACGCGGCACTGATGTTGCGGGAACTGCGCAGAGCGCAGTTCGACCCGGTATCCGAACGGGTCGAAACCGAGCAAGAAATGAGCGCCGCGTTGGAAGAAGGCGGGTGGGAGGTTGTTCTCTGTGACCACGGTCTGCCCAGGTTCAATTCCCTCCAAGCTTTGAAGCTGCTGCACGAGACGGGTCTGGACCTGCCGTTTATCATCGTTTCGGGCAGCATAGGCGAAGACCTTGCCGTGGCAGCCATGAAATCGGGTGCCCATGACTACATCTTAAAGGGCAATCTGGCCAGGCTGGGCCCCGCAGTTGAAAGGGAGCTGCGCGAGGCCGAAGGACGGCAGGCCCGCAGGAATGCCGAGGACCAGCAACAGAATCTTCTCAAGGAATTGGAGCAAGCCTACACTCAGCTAGAGCGGCGCGTACGGGAAATCACCGCCAGCATCATGTTTACCGACTTGGAAGGTTCAACTCAGTTGCTCACTCGATTGGGCGATGAGGAAAACCAGTCGCTGTTGGCGGTCCACAGCAGGATAATCCGCCAACAACTGGACAACCATGGCGGCCAGGAAGTAAAAACCACCGGCGACGGTTTCATGATCGCCTTCTACAGCGCACGGAAAGCCGTCTCCTGCGCGGTGGAAATTCAAAAAGAACTGGAAGAGTTCAACCGCCAAAACCCGGACCGGCAATTAAAGGTACGCATCGGAGTCAATTTGGGGGAAGTAATAAAAGAGGAAGATGATTACTTTGGCACCGCCGTTGTTGTGGCCGCCAGGATCATGAATGAGGCCGCCGGAGGCCAAATATTTGTGTCTGACCTATTGCGAAAAGTCGCCAGTGGCCATGCCAACACCGAGCATGAGTACTCGGACCTTGGGTGGAGAACGCTCAAAGGGTTCGACGAAGAAGAACAAATATTTGAAGTGATGTGGCGGACAAGCACGCAATAGCGAAGAGTTCGGGGTTTTGAACTACTGGTTCGGCTCCAGACTTATCTCGTACCCGATCCGGACGCTTGGCGACCCAAACTTTGTCATTACCAGCCGCAATTGGACCGCTCTGCCGGCGCCCGACTCCGGGCCAACCGCCGTTTCAACCGCGGTGCTCCACTCGCGGGCGGAACCGCCCACCGACGTGTGCGGTCAACCTGGGTCGAAGGAATCCGGCTTATCTTTGAGATCGCTCGACTCGCTGAGAAAGAAGTTGCGCTCGCCGGCCGCAAACTGGAACGTGATGCTGTTGTCGAATACTCCACGGGGTGGAACGTTGGGGCGGCCCGGCGCATCCGACCAGTCCACGGTTGCGCAGCCGGATAACGGGTGTTCGCTGTTGCAGTTACGCTCTGGCCGGCCAGCGTCCCAGAGCCTGAGCACCAACCTCTTTCCGGTAATGCTGCTCAGGTCCGAAGGCAGATCGTGGGTGGCCGTAAGCACTTCGTGAAACCCAGGCTCTCCGAAGGCATTGGCAGCAGGCAAACGAAACTCGCCCGACGCTAGGATTCTTGCCGCGCCAGGTTGTGGCCGGCCAGCTTCCGCGTCAGGACTTGGGACAGCCGTAGGTATGGCCGTCACGTTTTGGCCGGTCCCGGATTCCACAACCGCCTCAGAACCACAGGCAATGACGAGAACTAGCCCAAGCACGAGCAGAAAAACACGGACGTATTTCGATATCCGTTTCGCGTTAATAGCCATACGGGCTTAGCTCACCTAACAAAAGTCAGACTACACATCAATGATCTTAAAACGGCGGTTGGATTAATTAAGTTTCACCTCCATATTAAGCCAAAGCGCTGACTATCGCGCCGGATCTTTTGTTTCAGCGGCCAATCCTCCGACTCCGCAGGGAACTTTTACCGTCTCCTTTCCGTCTAGCTCAGTAACAGGAATTTGGCGCGCACAGCCGGGAGCGTCCACCGCTCCGGTGACAGAAAGGAGACCCTGATGAGCAACTCTGCAATTTCAGCCATCTCGCGAGGCCGGTTCTGGCCGAACCCGCATTTAAATAAAATTTCTCTGCTGGGGATAACCGCGGCGCTGACCGTGGCAGTTGCCGTGTTCTTGACTTGGATGTTCACGGCGGGGCCGTTGGCCGGTGGGGGCGGTACGTTCTCGACGATCGAGCCCGGCCGCCCAGCAACGGGATTCGGCGAAGCCGCAATACCGGCTAGCGCCCCGGCTCCGGGCGGATTCCGGGAAGACAGCGCAATGACGGTAACCGTCACCAACGACGCCTTCAAAAGCGGACCTAGCTTTGGACGTGCCAATGAGACGGCCTTCCAGACCTCGAGCGCGGCCAGTCGAATCGTCTCCGGTACATTAGGCCAGCGGCAGGTCATATCCCAAGGCTCCATGTCCGTGGAGGTGCCCGACGTTCCCACCGCGGCCGCCCGGGTGCGGGCCATCGCCGAGGGCGCAGGCGGGTTTGTCGAGCAACTCTCCAGCTTCGGCGTAGGCGAGTCCCAAGAGTCAACCCTGACGGTGCGGGTGCCCCAGGCCGAGTTTTTCTCGGTGTTCGAGCAGATCAAGGCCCTGGGAGAGGTGCAGAACGAGAACGCCGGGAGCGAAGACGTCACCGAGCGGTTCATCGACCTGGAAGCCCGGCTGAAGGGCGCCCAGCGGGAGGAACTGAGTTTGCTCTCCCTGTTGGACCGGGCGGAGAAAATTAGCGAGATCCTGATCATCGAGCAGGAGTTGACACGGGTGCGCACTGAGTTGGAGCGGCTGCAGGGCCAATTGAACTTCCTGGAACGGCGGGTTGACCTGGCCAGCATCACCGTTTTCCTGACCCCGCCCCAGAAGGACAACGGCCAAGCGCCGTGGGGCTCGCTTACCATCGAGTCTTCAGATGTGGGCGGCAGCGTGAATGCGATCAAAGGGGTGGTTGGCCAGGTGGGCGGAGAGATCGACCGGGTATTCACCACGATCCAAGGCGGCCGCCAACGGGCGCTGATGACGGTGCGGGTCTTTGCTGAAGACTTCAGTCTGCTGGTCACCGCCGTGGAGGACCAGGGCGGGCTGGTCTTCAAAGAGGTCCAGGAGGGCCAAGCCGGGGACACCGGGTCGGAGGAGCCCGGCGCCCGATTGGACATAACGTTCCAGGAGCAGGAATCGTCAACCCTGGGCCGCAATCTGGCCATCTTCGCACCCCTGGGCAGCGCGGGCCTGGTGGCTGTCCTGGGAATGATGCTCTACGGAGCGTACCGGGTGGGAATGCGGCGCGAAGACTAACGCGCCGCGGCATCCGTCCCGGCAGGCTATAATCTAGGGCCTGGCAGGGGTGTCCTTCCGCGGAAGGACACCCCAATTACCGTATCCCTGCAAATCGAAGAGCGAGGCCCTTTAATGGCGAACGCACAGACTTCTTTCGGCTACCTGCTCCCCACCCGAGAGGTTGTCATGGCCCCTGGAAACCCCGATTTTGCGTCGATGATCGACCTGGCGGAACGGGCCGAAGGCCACGGGTTCGACTCCGTCTGGTGCGGAGACAGCGTACTGGCCCGTCCCCGTTTGGAGGCGCTCAGCACCCTTGCGGCCATCGCCGGGCGCACCAAGCGGGTGAAGTTGGGCACGGCCGTGTTCCTGCCCGCCTTGCGCAACCCGGTTATATTGGCCAACGAGGTCGCCAACCTGGACATCATCTCCCAGGGCCGGGTCATCCTCGGCGTGGGAATCGCCAGCAAGACGCCGGCCGTGGAGAAGGAATTCAACGCCTGCGGAGTGTCCTTCCGGCACCGGGTGAGCATCTTCGAAGAGTGCGTGACGGTCATGCGGAGGCTCTGGACCGAGCCCGAAGTCACTTTCGCTGGCCGCCACTTTCAACTGGACGGTATTAGCCTGGGATTGCATCCGGTACAGAAGGGCGGCGTTCCAATCTGGATGGCCGCCAGCACCGAGAAGCCCCAACGGAGGATGCTGCGGATCGGCGACGGCTGGTTCCCCAACCCCACCTCGCCGGAGACGTTCACCCAGGGGTGGCAGCAGATCGAGGCCCTGGCCAAGGAGACGGGCACGGACGCCGGCCGCCTGCACCGGGCCCTGTACACCACCCTGAACATCAACGAGGACAAGGCCACAGCCGAGCGGGAGATGCGTGAGTTCATAGAGGGCTACTACAACACGCCCTTTGAGACCATGGCCCGCTCGCAGAGCGTTTTCACCGGCAACGTCCAGGAGGCCAGGGACTGGCTGAAGGGGTTCATCGCCGTCGGCGTCCAGACCATCGTCATCCGATTCGGCGGCCCGGACCAGTCCGGCCAGTTGGAACTCTGCGGCAAAGAGGTGCTGCCTGCCGTTAGAGGCTAGAGCTTCTAGCCTCGTAGAAGCGCCTGCGCCGCTAAACTGCAATTGACATCTACACCGCCAGGGATATAGTGGGGCGCACAGTCTATTAGCTGCAAAATCTCATCCGGGCCCAAGCCCGCCAGGATTGGGGGAATAATGACCACGACCACCACCGGCCAGCAGTCCCAGGAAACCAGTAAATACGACGTCGTGGGCACCCGGCCCATCCGCCACGACGGTGTGGACAAAGTCATCGGGGCGGCCAAGTACGGGGCCGACATACAGCTCTCAGGCATGCTGCACGGCAAGGTGCTGCGCAGTCCCCACGCCCACGCCCGCATACGGTCCATCGACACCAAGAAGGCGGAGGCGCTGACCGGCGTCACCGCAGTGGTCACGTCCAAGGACTTCCCCATCATCGCCGATAAGATGATCGACCTGGCCGAGACCCAGGGCAACGCCCGCATGATGGCGGAGCACGTCATGGCCGCCGGCAAGGTCCTCTACATAGGGCATGCCGTGGCCGCCGTTTCGGCCACCAGCCCCCACATCGCGGAGCAGGCATTGGAGCTTTTAGAGGTCGATTATGAGGTCTTGAAGCCGGTCCTCACTTTAGTTGAGGCCATGAAAGAAGACGCTCCGTTGCTCCACGAGAACCTGACCACCTACTTCAAGTTGGAGCGCTTCGCCAGGGGCGACGACACCGAAGTGAAAAGCAACATCGCCAGCCACATCCAGCACAAACTGGGGGACGTGGAAAAGGGGTTCCAAGAGGCCGACGTGATCGTCGAACGGGAATTCACCACCCAAACGGTCCACCAGGGTTACATCGAGCCCCACGCTTCCACGGCCACCTGGGCCGGAGACGGACGCCTCACCATCTGGACCTGCACCCAGGGCTCGTTCGCCATACGCTCATCTTGCGCCGCCATCTTGGACATCCCCGAATCGCAGATCAGGGTAATCCCCACTGAGATCGGCGGCGGCTTCGGGGCCAAGATCACCACCTACTTAGAGCCCGTGGCCGCGGTCTTGTCCAAGAAGAGCGGCCGTCCCGTGCAGGTGGTCATGACCCGCAAAGACGTATTCGAAGGCACCGGCCCAACCTCGGCGTCCCGGATGCGAACCAAAATCGGCGCCACCAAGGACGGGAAGATTACGGCCGCCCAACTGTGGATGGCCTTCGAGGCCGGGGCCTATCCCGGTTCCCCGATCGGCGGCGCGACCCTGTGCGCCACCGGGGCCTACAACATCGAAAACCTGCTCGTCGACGGCTACGATGTGGTCTGCAACAAACAGAAGGTCCAGGCTTACCGTGCTCCGGGCCAACCCCAAGGGGCATTCTCCGTGGAGCCGGTCATCGACGAACTGGCCGAAAAGCTGGGCCTAGACCCGCTGGAGTTCCGGTTGAAGAACGTTGTCAAAGAGGGCGACCGGATGCCCAACGGCGTGCCCCACCCTCATTTCGGCGTGAGGGAGATGGAAGAGGCTATGAAGGCCCATTCCCACTATCAGACTCCGCTCACTGGCCCCAACCAGGGCCGGGGCGTCGCAATCGGTTACCGCTGGCAGGGCGGACAGGCATCGTCGGCCACCATCAACGTCAATAGCGACGGCACCATAAACCTGATTACCGGATCGGTGGACATCGGGGGTACCCGGACCGCCGTCGCCATGCAGGCCGCCGAGGTCTTGGGACTGCGCGCAGAGGACGTGTCGCCCACCGTGGTGGACACCGACACCATCGGCTGGACCGGGGTCACCGGAGGCAGCCGCACCGCCTTCGACACCGGACTCGCCGCCATCCAGGCCGCGGAAGAGATCATACGGTTGATGAAAGCCCGGGCGGCCATCCTCTGGGAAGTGGAGGACGAAGATATCAACTTCGACAGCGGGACGTTCATCTGCGGCAAAACCGAAGACACCATCAGCTTCCAAGACCTGTCGGCGCGGCTGATGCGGACCGGCGGCCCGGTGACCTGTTCGGTTTCAACCGCTTCCCCAGGGAGCGGGCCCATCATCGCGGGCAATCTGGTGGACGTCGAAGTGGACCCCGAGACCGGCAAGGTCGATATCCTGCGTTACACCGCTTTCATGGACGTGGGCACCGCCGTACACCCCGCATATGTTGAGGGCCAGATCCAAGGCGGCACGGTCCAGGGCATCGGCTGGGCGCTCAACGAAAGCTACGTCTACGACGAGAACGGCGCCATGCTGAACTCCAGTTTCCTGGACTACCGGATGCCGACTTCGCTGGACGTGCCGATGATCGACACGGTGATGATCGAGGTCCCCAACCCGAAGCATCCGTTCGGACTGCGGGGAGTCGGCGAAGCGCCCATCATCCCTCCCTTGCCGGCCATGGCTATCGCCGTCTCCAACGCCATCGGCGTCCCGATGCGCGACCTGCCCATGACCCCCGACGTTATCCTGGCGGCCATTGAGTCTAAGGGGGAATAGGCTTGTTACCTGAAATGTTGCGGCCCGTCTCGCGTCCCATCGCTCTGAAAATCACTACTTTCAAATATTGCCGTTAATATAATTCGCTCATCCTGAGCTTGTCGAAGGGCGCATAGCAGGTGGTTCGACAAGTCCGATTACATCGAGACTCTCGACCCCCGGTCGGAGCTCACCATGAGCGGATTTTATAACCCTGATGTTTGTGACCCGGTTACAGAAGCGGCCTAAAGCGCCCCTTTCGCCTCCAATTCGGACACTTCCTCCGGCGTCATTCCGCCCAGTGAGCAGAGTATCTCCGAGTTGTGCTCGCCCAGCAGCGGCGCTGCCACTTCGGGGGAATCAACGCAGGCCGTGAGACGGGCGGGGGTCTTCACCCCGCGGAAGGTGCCGCCCAGGGTGTCGCCGGTGTCAACGTACATCTGCCGGGCTTCCAACTGGGGGCACTGGGCCAGGTCGGCCATGGTCTGGGTGACTCCCATGGAGAAGCCGATCTCCGTAAGCGTCGCCGCCACCTGGAACTTGGGTACCTGGATCGACCACCCTTCGATGGCTGGGATGATGTGGTCTTGGTAGAACTGGCCGTCCATGCCGGGCCCGGCCAGAAATCTAGGGTCGCCGTCCAACAGGTCCTCCCGGCCCACCACCTTCCACAGCTTTCGCAGCCGTTCCTCGTTACGCACTCCGGCCATGACCACGTAGCCGTCCTTGGCCCGAAATGTGATGCCGGCGGTGGCCAGCCTCTCTCGGGACCGCCCAGGGTTGGCGCCGGTGGCCTGGAAAGAGTTCATGTTGCTTTCTATGTGGGAGACCATGCATTCGTACATGGCCATATCCACATACTGGCCCCGGCCGGTCTTGCGCCTGGTCTCCAGGGCCAGGACAATTCCCAGGGCCGTCCAGACGCCGGGGATGGAGTCGCCGATGTTGTCGCCCACGCTCTGGGGAGGCCCATCAGGGTCGCCGGTGATCTCCATCCACCCGGACATGGCCTGGATGCTCAGGTTGTTGGCCGGCCAGTTGGAGTAGGGGCCGCTCAAGCCTTCGCTGTCGCCGTAGCCGGTGATGCTGGCGTAGACCAGGCCGGGATTGATCTCGCTCAGGTGGTCGTAACCCAGTCCCAGGCGGCGGAAGGCCCCGGACCCCCAGTTGTCCACCAGCACGTCGGAGTGACGGACCAGCTCCTCGAAAGCCGTCTTACATCTAGGGTTGCGTAGGTCTATCGAGACGCTTTTTTTGTTGCGGTTCACGCCCAGAAAGCGGGAGCTCACCTCCCGGCCGTCCTCGGCTTTGATGAAAGGGCCGCGGCTCCGGGCCAGGTCTCCAGTACGGGGCCGTTCGATCTTGATCACCTCCGCTCCCATATCGGCTAGGACCATGGAACAAAAAGGCCCGGCCACTATATGGGTGGCGTCCAATACTCTGATGCCCTCCAGGGGCAGGGGCAGCTTCCCGCTTGCTTCGGTCATTCAAATACCTCTTGCATCCTTCCGAGGCACAAGTCTGTCGCTCGGAAGGATATGTGCCAGCATTTTACACGTTGCCCGCAGCAACGCCGCCTTTGACTTTCCGATGGCTGCCCATTAGCATTGCGCCGCCGCCTGGGACGCGCGGCAATCCCTTCCATTCAACGCTTTCAGGGGGAGTCCAATTTGAAAGTCAAAGGCGTATCCCACATAGCAGTCTGTGTGGCCGACTTGGAGAAGTCCTTGAAGTTCTACCGGGACCTTCTGGGGCTGACCGTGAAGATGCACACCACCCAGGAGATGGCGCGGCGGCCGGGCGCGGAATCGACGGAGATGTACGAACATCCCAGAAAAGCCCGGACCGTGGCCAACATCTGGATCGATGACCCCGGCTCTCCCCAGCCATTCTTGGTGTTGACCTCGCATCCGGGTGACCAGGTAGGCGGCGAACCGATCAAGTTGGACCAAAAGGGCATCAGCCATATCTCTTTTGAGGTCGAGGACGTGAAAGCCTGCGCCCAGGAACTGATGGCCAAAGGCGTGACCCTGGCGGGGACCATGGAGGACTTCACCGACGGTTCGGGCGACGTCCGGACCGTCTTCGTCCACGACCCCGATGGGATACTGGTCCAGTTCGACGAAGGCCCTCCGGCCGGCTGATCCGGGTATCTTTCCGCTTGGCGGGAGAGCCGGTGGGACCGTTGGCCTATGAGGCGCTCCTTAGACCGGCAATGCCCAAAAACAGCGAGCGGAAAGGAGAATCAGACCGCAGATGTTGACCCTATTCGGCGCCATCGCCGTTAGCATCATGTTTCTTTCCTACTGGACCGAAGAACGCTCCAAGTGGTTGGTGCTGGTTTTCGCCTTTGGATCGGCGCTGACCTCACTCTACAGCGGGCTGGCGGAGGTCTACCCCATCACGGTGATCGAAGGGTTATGGGCATTGGTCGCCGTCCGGCGTTTTGCCCAAAGACACCGCCGGGAGAGAGAAAAAGCCGGCGCCAATTAGGCACCGGCTTTGCGGCCGGCCAGAGTTGGGAATACTACTCGCCAAAGCGCCTGCTCAGTTGATGTAATCAAACCCGATCTAATTGCTTGACAAACTAACGGTATATGTATAACGTCCTGCCTAATCTCGACGGGTATCAAAATTCAACGCGTTTTTGCGGCTCGCCATGGCTGACGATCACCGCCGATGAATGGGCGAAAGAGGCTTCAAGTTTAGAAGATGGCATTTCCGAGTGTGAATGTTCTGGTCCAACGTATTTCCTCTCTAGAGGCTTGGATTTGGATATGCGGTCTCGCAATCTTGGCAGCCATGGACCCTTATTCGGACAAACACTTCACAATCTTTTTGCCCGATTTATTGTTTGACATTAAGAGTCCCGGTTATGGACTAGGCCATTCAATTTCATTTTTGTTTAGAGGTGAATTACGTCAATCATTAGAGGCCCATTACTTGGGTCCGATAGCCATGTCGATAATCTTGTATCGCATTCTACATTTGTTTTTCAGACAGTCCTTGCCACCCGGTTCCAAGTAGAAATCTGGACCACATGGAAGGTTAATTATGCCGAACGTTCTACAGGTGTTTCCCGAGGCTGAAGGAGAAGAACAACTATTGATCTCTGGCCTCATAGCGGATATGACCGATCAGCAAGCCCAAACTTTCGCCGTCGCCTACCGCGCACAACGCAAAGATCCAACAACCTGCCTTATCTTAACTATCATCGGTTTCATCATACTTGCAGGGATTGGAAGGTTCTATGTCGGCAATATCGGGATGGGGATTCTCTATCTCTTGACTGGAGGCCTGTGTTACGTAGGCACGATAATAGACGTATTCAGGCACAAACGAATAACCTTCCAAGCCAATCTAGTGAAGGCTCAACAGATCGCAGCCATGGCCAAAGCCCAGAGTAATACCTGAACAGATTTAAAACTTTGCCTAGCTCCAATTTGCTTGGGGCAAAGCCGGAGTTACATTTCAGAGAAAAATCCTTCTCCCGAATTTCTGGGAGGAGGATTTCGTCGCCTCGAGTTTACACCTTTCGTGAGGTTCCTAGGCGTTCGACTGTGGGATTCCAGGTGCCAATGCTTATGTCGTTTTGGGGGTGGTGGCCCTTTCCCCTCAGGTCCAAGGGTTCTGACGACTCAAATACTTCCGTGCCATCTTGCCTGCCATCCCCTCCAACCGGGCCATCGCTCCAGCCATATCCGGTGTTTCGCGGACATCGTGGAGCGGATGCAGACCATGGCCTCCTAATATTTGGGTGAACGCAGCATCATGACCGGTAGTCCCGAAAACTGCCTCAAGTTGTTGAAGGACGGCTAGGCCGCCGGGGCCGAAGAGGTTATCCTATACTTCGGTTTCGGGGCGTGTAGCCATTCGGGTAGCGTCCAGCAAGGAGTTGGTCCCATGCGGGTTATATCTTGGAACGTAAACGGTCTGAGAGCGGTCCATAAGAAGGGATTTCTCGATTGGTTCAACGGCGAAGACCCCGACATATTATGCCTACAGGAGACCAAGGCTCACGAGGAGCAGCTTCCTGAGGAGGTCAAGTCCGTGGATGGCTACGCCTCCTACTTTTCCACCCCGGAGAAGAAGGGCTACAGCGGTGTGGGCCTGTACACCAAGCAAGAGCCGCAGAGCATTCAATTCGGCTTCGGCGACCGGTTTGACAGCGAAGGGCGGACGATAATCGCCGACTTCGGCGACTTCGTCCTGTTCAACATCTACTTCCCCAACGGAAAGCGGTCCGCCGAGCGTCTCAAGTACAAGATGGATTTCTACGCCGCTTTCCTGGATTACGCCGAGAAAACCAAGCAGAGCGGCAAACACGTGGTGGTCTGCGGCGACGTGAACACCGCCCACAAGGAGATTGACCTGGCCCGGCCCAATGAGAACGCCAAAATCTCGGGCTTTCTTCCCGAGGAACGCGCCTGGATGGACGAATTTCTGGCCCTCGGGTACAAGGATACCTTTAGACTGTTTAACCAGGAGCCGGACAATTATTCCTACTGGGACCAGATGACCCGGGCCAGAGACCGTAACGTGGGATGGCGCATAGATTATTTCTTCGTGGACCAGGACTTCGCCGGCCGCCTGACCGGGGCGTTTATCCTGCCGGATGTCATGGGCTCCGACCACTGCCCGGTGGGCATCGAGATTGCCTAGCTCATACCAACGGCTGCTCTGTATCCAGGTGCTATACTAGGCCCCGTCTTGCCTAACGACGCCTGGAACTCCCTAAAGGAATCGGTCAGATGTCGGTAAACGTCAAGGTGCAGCAGGCAGCCCAAACCCTCTCGGAGCAATTCAGGGCCAACCGATTGTACTTCCTGGAAGACCGCCTGATGCCCAGCGATCTGGACGAGGCCTACTCGATCCAACGGGAGTTCCAGACGGACATCTCCCAGGAACAAGGGCCCATAGCCGGATATAAGTTGGCCTACACCACAGCGGCCTCGCAGCAGGCCAACGGCGTCAGTGAACCCTGTTTGGGGATAATGCTGGCGGACAATATCCGTCAGTCTCCGTGCACCCTGGCAGCCTCTGATTTCGTCCAATTGGGCCTAGAATGTGAAGTGGCGGTCCGGCTTGGCGCCGACCTGCCTCCTTCGGGAGGTCCCTACGACCGGGGAATGGTGACTGAAGCCGTGGCTTCCCTGACGGCCGCCTTCGAGATAATCGATATTAGACGCACACCCGGCCAAGACCCGAAGGTCCAATTCATGACCGGTGTGGCCGCCAACATCTTCAATGCCGGGGTTGTGCTGGGAGAACCCGTCTCCGATTGGCTCGGTCTAGACTTGTCGGCGGCCTACGGGTCGATGACCATAAACGGCGAAATGGTGGGAGACGGCCACGGCTCCGACGTGATGGGCCACCCCCTGGAGCCCCTGGCCTGGCTGGCGAACAAGCTGTCGGAACAGGGCTTGGGTCTGACGGCGGGCATGGTGATTATCACCGGCAGTATCGTGTCTCCCAAAATCGTGAAGGCCGGCGACACGGCCTCCATAATGATTGAGGGCTTGGGCGGGGCGGACCTGAACATTGTATAACCGGACCCGGCCCAAAGGCTTAGGCATAGTGCGCAGAGGATATAACTGAATGGTGGTAGCCGCGGAAAGCGCTCAGATGGACCCCCGGGGACTCGACCGTGTAACCGAGCTATTCAACCAACAGATAGAGACCGGGGGCCACCCAGGAGCGGCGTTGGCGGTCTACCGGCACGGAAAGCCGGTCCTCGATCTGTACGGCGGACTGGCCGACCGCGAGACGGGCAAGCCGGTGACCGAGGACACGATCTTCGTCCTCTATTCTTCCACCAAGGCGGTGACTGCCGCCTGTCTCCACATCCTTTGGGAGCGGGGCAAGTTCGACTGGGACGACACCGTGGCATCCCACTGGTCCGGCTTCGCTCAGAAGGGCAAGGGGGAGGTCACCATCCGGCACGTCATGACCCACCAATCCGGCTTCCCCGACACCCCCAGTCATATGACCTGGGACCGGTGGCACGACTGGGAGGCGGCGGTCGACGCCATGGAGCAGATACCCCTGGACTACAAACCGGGCCGGGTTATTGCCTACCACGCCCGGAATTTCGGCTGGGTGGTGGGGGAATTGGTCCGCCGCATCGACGGGCGGTCCATCGACCAATTCATTCGGGAAGAGATTACCGTCCCTCTGAAGATAGAAGAATTTCACCTTGGCATCGACCCATCCATGGAAGAGCGGGTGTCGAAGTTGCACGCCATGGAGGACTGCGACCGGACCAGCCAGGTGACCATCTACAATCGGCCGGAGGTCCATACCGCCGTCCTGCCGGCCGGCGGCGGGATCGCCACGGCCCGGGGGCTGGCCCGGTTCTACGCCATGATGGCGGGCGGTGGGACACTGGACGGTGTGACCACCATGAAGCCGGAGACGGTGGCGGAGGTGACCAAGCAACAGGCCGAAGGACTGGACCACAGCCTGGACCGGAACGTGAAACGCTCGCTGGGTCTGTCTTTGGGAGACCCCCGCTCCGCGGCGCCCGGCAACGAGAGCATCCGTACCTTCGGACACGCCGGTTCGGGTACATCCATCGGTTGGGCCAACCAAGACTCGGGACTGGCCGTGGCCTACATTACCAACGGCTTCCGGGCCGAGTCCACCAACACGCCCAGGCTGGCGGCAATCTCACAGGCGGTCCAGGACGCCGCCCTGTAGCCGGCGCCTTTGAAGGTTCACGCCAGCCTACTGATCTCGGTTAAGGGAATTCCGTCCGGCGTTCTTGGGCGGTCAGATCACGAGCAATCTAATTAACGGTCGAGGTGACACGAGATGGCGGGTCCTAAAGAAACCTATGAGATCCAACTAAACCCGGACCAAATGGCCTTCATCCGTTCCATGAAAGAGAAATATGAGATCGCCGATGACAGCAAAACGTTCCGGGTCGCCATCGATTATCTGATGGTCACCCAGAACGTTCATGACGCTGTATTCGGGCAGAGCCGCTGCCTTCGCTGTGAATGACCGCCCGTTGCTCCTAGCCGTTAGGCCATCTGCTTGACTGCTTCCAGGGCCAGTTTGTAGCCATAGACCCCGAACCCGTACACGGCGCCCTTGCAGACTGGCAACACCTGGGAGACCGTTCCGCGGGCCGTGGGGTTGGAAGCATGGACCTCTATGACTGGGAACTTCACCTGGGATATGGCGCCCCGGAGGGGCCCGGCGACGGTGGTGTAACCAGCCGGGTTGATCAGCGCGGCGTCGAAGTCGCGGTCGTGGGCGTCGTAGAGGGCGTTCACCACCTCGCCTTCAATGTTGGAATGGAACAGCTCCACGTCCATCCCCAGACCCTCGGCGAAACCGAGTATCTGCTCGTTCATCTCGTCCAAGGTCATGGACCCGAAGGTCTCCACCTGGACCTTGCCCCTCATGTTCATGCCCGCGCCTTGGATCACCAACACCTTACCCATGTTGTTCTCTCCTAATTAAAGTCGCCAGGAAATCTGGTCTATCGATCAGAACGAAACTCTATTCGAAATCAGGCCCGGCCGGGGCCTCGCCCGTTGCCTCGGTCGGGGTCTCGTTGACGTAGCCAGCCTGCAGGATATCGAGCTGGACCATCAGCATCTTGTTCCAGGCCACGGACGCTCTCTGGGCTTCCCGCGGGTCGTTTATCTCTTCTTGAAATATCTGCGCCAGGGCTGTCTGAATGAATGAGATGGAGCCGATCATGAACCTGCTGGGGATGGACCCCAAGTGGGCCCGGTGGGACGGGGGATGGCTGTGGACGATTCCCGTGGCCAGCAGCCGGATGGGGTAATCTTCGTCGATCTTAAAGTCGATGGAGCCTGTCAGCCAGCGCATCAGGCTGCGTTTGCGGCGCTCCAGTTTCTCCTCGTTGACCTCGCCATCCTCGTCCAGAAAGAACCGGCGGGTTTCGGGGAACTTCAGAAAATGGTCGTAAACCGCAGCGGTCAACTCCTCGCCCCTGGCCAGCACCAATTCGCGGGTGGACTGTATAATCTCAAGTTCGTTTTGGTCCAGGCCCACGAACCCGGCAACCTCTCTCATCCGGGCCGGCCAATCTACGATTCGCGACATGTCTACTCCGGGTCTTGTTCGGGTCGTCTCAGGAGGTCGTACGGTCAGCCTACCAGAATATAACGGTTCCCATGAAGGTGGGCAAGGGAAAGCGGGCCGGACAAGCTCTCAGGGCTAGGCCTCGCCGGCGGCGGGCTCCGGGGCCGCATCCGGCTCCAGCGCTGGCTCGGTTTCCGCCTGGCTCAGGGGCTTCCAAGGAAGGGAAGTGAAGGCGATGGCTGGCAAGAGAAGCAATAACCCGGCTAGGGCGTTTAGGGATATGGCCGACTGAATGGAGACTGCCGAAGCCAACGCCCCCAACTCCAAGGCCCCCAAGGGCGTTCCGGCGCCGATGCACACGCTGAGCAGCCCCATCATCCGGCCCCGCATGTCGTGGGGGGTGGCCAGCATGGTCACGGCGCTCTGCATGGTGGAGAAACCCGACTGCGCGATGCCGCTGATGGTCAGCAGCCCGAAGGTCAGCCCGTACCACGGCGACCATACAAAGATGGCGCCGATCACCAGGACTCCTAGAGAACCCAGCACGAAGACCCGTCCGTGGTAGCGCAGGTCGCGGCTTATGGCCATGATTCCCGCGCCCGCCAGTTGCCCGAACCCGTCGGCGGCGACCAGGAGGCCCACCAATATGACGCCAACGCCCAAGTGATCGCGGCCGATGGCGGGTATGAACTGCTGGACGGGAAAGGCCAGGGCGTTCATCACGATGGTGATATAGAACAAACTCACCAGCACCGGGCTTCGCCAGGCGTAACTTACAGCAACCTTCAAGCTGCGCAAGACCGGCTCGATCTGGGCCGGACCCTGGTAATTGGGTATCCGAAGCCTGGTCATCAGGGCCAGATTGCAGATATGGACCGACAGCAAGAAGGAGTAGGCCCCGGTGAACCCGGTGGTGTCCAGCAGAATCCCGCCCATTATGGGCCCGGCCATCTTCCCGATGTTGTGACTGATCACGTCAAGGGAAAGAGCGTTGACCAACCGCCGCTGGCCGACGATGTCGAAGATGGCGGTGCGGCGGGACGGGTCCTCGATGGCCTTGGTTATCCCCTGGATGAACACCGCCCCAAACACGTGCCAAGGCTTGATCAGATCGAAGTCATAGGCAATCACCGACAACAGGGTGGCCGTGGTCAGAACGTTTATCGCCTGACCCGCCAGCAGGGTCCGGCCCCTGGGAAACCGGTCGGCGATGTAGCCGGAGAACATGGAGACCATCGGCCGGGACAGATTATTGAACGCCAGCACCAGACCCAGTTGGAAGTAAGAGTCGGTCAACTGGAGGATCAGCCAGCTCAAGACCAGCAGTTCCATACGCCGGCCGACCTCGCCCAGGCTGCCTACATACCAGATAACGCGAAAATCGGCGCTTTGCAGCACCGGCCACAACGTTCCTCTAACCCCTGAAAATCGCCTCATGCCCCCACAATGCCTCGGATGGCTGCCCGGATCGCCCGGATCGCACGGAATTCACGGATCGTGCAGCCACGGGAAAGCGGGATAGCCTGGTTATTCTACTCCCAGTGTCCGGCCATGGCCTCCAAGTCTTTCTTGACACCCAACGAAGGCCCTGGGTATGGTGCATAGGCCTGGCCGTAACCACCGGCGCATCGAGGTCCCAACTTGGCAATCCACATTACCACCGGACGTGTGACCCGCTGGGATTTCGCTCCCGGCTCTCAGCCCCTTCCCCTGATCATCGCCCACCGGGGTGACGTCGCCAACGCGCCGGAGAACACCATTCCGGCCTTCAGGAAGGCCCTTGACCTGGGCGCCGACGGCATCGAATTGGACGTCCGCCTCACCAAAGACGAAAGGTTGGTGGTGTTCCACGACCGTTGCCTGGACCGCACCTCCAACGGCAGCGGGCCGGTGAACCACTACACCCAAGAAGAGGTCCTCGGTCTGGACGCTGGGTCTTGGTTCGGCCCCGGATTCGAGGGAGAGCCGCCACCCACTTTGGACGAGGCGTTCGAGTCTCTTCCCGCGGACTTCCTGATCAACGTGGAGATGAAGGTCATCATGAAAGGGATGAGGCTGATCGCCCACCGGGTGGCGGAGGTGGTGCGGCGTCACGCGCGGTGGGATAGCACCCTGGTGGCCAGCTTCAACCCAATATCGTTGTCCGAACTCAGGAAGATTGAGCCGCAGATCGCCCGGGGATACATCTGGTCCCGCCATCACCCCTTTCCCATCCGCTCACGCTGCTTCAGCCCCCTGGTGCAGGCCGACTGGTACGACCCGGCCAAAGACTCTTACAACCCCACGCTGCACCGGAAGTTCCAGGCCCGAGGCTCCCGGGTGCTGGCCTGGGACCTGGATTTTGACCGGAACATGGAGAAGATGGCAGCCGCCCGCTTGGATGCCGTCGTTACCGACTCCCTTCAAGAGATGCTGGACCGGAAGCGGGAACTGGCCGAACGGCTTACCTAGGTCCGGCTCAGGTCTCTGGCGGCGGCGGCTTCGTCCCCTTCCTGCCGGAAGCCTGCATCCCATCCGGCATCGGCTTCATCAAATGATATGGCTAGCCGGTCAAGATCGCCTGTCCAAAGGTCGGCCTCCATGATAAAATAAGCTTGACCTATTGTGCGCATTGCGTGTAGTTGAGTCCAGTCAAACCTGTTGTTGGGCGGTGGAGCCACGGAGCACTTGAGCGAATCAGACGGGCGGCCAACGGGTGGCAGGCTCACCGGCGAAGAGGGCGGACCATGACCGTCGTCGATGACGTTAAGAGCCGGTTGGACATTGTCGAGGTAATTTCCCAGCGCGTTCCCCTGCAACGGTCCGGCCGTAGCTATAAAGCCAACTGCCCCTTCCATCAGGAAAAGACGCCCTCGTTCCACGTCTTTCCCGACCGGCAGTCGTGGCGTTGCTTTGGGGCCTGTGCCACCGGCGGCGATGTGTTGTCTTTCGTGATGCGCGCCGAGAACCTGGAGTTCGGCGAGGCGCTGCGTCAATTGGCCCAGCAGACGGGCGTCTCCCTTCCCCAGAGGGGACAGAGCCCCCGAGACGAAGCGGCCCACAAGATAAATGAAGACGCCCGGGCCTTCTTTCAGCGCACGCTGGCGTCGGCCCAGGGAGCATCCGCCAGGGAGTACCTGGAGCAGCGCGGACTGGACAAACAGGCCATCGAGGCCTTCGCGGTGGGACTCAGCCCCTCCGACGGCGAGTCGCTCAAGAACCACCTGACCCGGGAGGGCTACTCGCCGGAACAACTGGCCAGCGCGGGAGTGGTGCGCACCGGAGATGACGGTCTGAACCACGACCTGTTCCGGGGACGTTTGATGTTCCCCATCCGCGACGCCCACGGAAATCTGGTGGGGTTCGGGGCCAGGTCTCTGGACGGCTCGGAGCCCAAGTACCTGAACTCGCCCCAGGGGCCCATGTTCGACAAGAGCCGGCTCCTGTACGCCCTGGACCGGGCCCGGACCGAAGTGAGGCGAGAGGGCGCTGTCATCGTAGAAGGCTACATGGACGCCATCGCGGCCCACCAGGCCGGGTTCAAGAACGTCGTGGCGCAGATGGGAACGGCGCTGACCGAGTTCCAGGTTGATGAGATTCGACGCCTCACCGGCAAAATTACGATGGCGCTGGACCAAGACGCCGCGGGACAGGCGGCCACGCTGCGCAGTCTGGACGTGATTCAGGAAAATTTCCGGACCAAGGCGAACAGACACCAGGGACCGGATGGCTCTCCACAGGCAGCCGATCCAGACCCGAGAATAATCGTCATGCCGCCGGGTCAGGACCCGGATGAAGTGATTCACCGTTCCCCCACTGATTGGGCGAAATTGGTTGACTCCGCAGTGCCAGCTATAAATTTCCGGATCGATGCATATACGCACCATGGCGATACGACTACATCTCAGGGAAAGGCCCAGATCGTTGCCGAGGCCGCTCCGTTTATCCACCTTCTTGGCGGGGGCGTCCAGCAGGCAAATGCCGTTGAATTGTTGGCGGACAAACTAAGTGTCCCCATCGATACTGTAAAGGCCGCCCTGAGCCGCCCGACGGTGGCCCGGCGCGCCCGCCGCGCGGAGCAGCGTCCCGCTGCCGAGACAGCGTCGCCTTTCGCCAAGTTGGACCACGACCCGATGGAGGAACACTGCCTGCAATTGCTCTTGGGTTTTCCGGAGCTGCGGGAGCTGGCGGATGGATTGCGCGCTGAATTCTTCCGGCGTCACGAAAACCGGGAGCTCTTCACCCGCTGGCTGGAGGCTGGGCCTGGCATGGACCAAGCTGAAACGTTGGCGACGGTTAGACGGGACGGCGACGATGAGGTCGCCGCACACCTTAACGCGCTGCTGGAAAAGCCCGTTATCCCCTTGGACACGAACGGCCGGACCACCTCATTCTTGGAAGTGGCGTCCCGGCTGGAAGAGCGAAACCTTAGAAACCTAAAATCCGAAGAAGTCATACGTTTCGCCGAATCGCCTCCCGACTTGGAGGACGGCGAGCACGACGATATCCTGCATTTGAACCAACAGATCAAGAAAAACGAAGGCCTCCGGAGAGGCCAGGCACAGGAAATCTCCGGCTGAGGAGGCGCATTGGTTAAGAGAAGAAACAGTTCAAGCGAATTGACTCCGGAGGACTTCCTAGAATCCCGGCAGGAAGACTCCGATACTCCGGACCCCGTACTGGACATAATCCGGAATGTCGACGCCACCCGGGACGATGATGGCGCCGATGGCGAGGGCATGTCCGGCGTCAGACCGGCCAACCTGGCCCAGAACCCCAGTGAAGCGCCGTGGGACGGCGTCCAGCCGGCGGAAAAAGAGGGCGACAGTACCGACAGTACCGACAGTACCGAGAGCCCCGACAGTGACGCCGATAGTGACTCCGACGAACCGGAGTGGGAGCCCGAGACCGAGTCCGTGGAAGTCTTGGACGACCCGGTCCGCATGTACCTGCGTGAGATCGGCCGGGTCCGCCTCCTGACCTCCGCCGATGAACGCTCGCTGGCCCGGAAGATCGAGGGCGGCAAGCACCTTGAAGGTCTCAGAAAGGAATTAACCGAACTGGAAGGACGCCAACCACGCCCGTGGGAGATCACGGCCGGGTTGTTGAAGCGGATGGTCGCGGCGGGGCCTTTGGTGAACGCCCTATCCGAACAACTGGGACTGCCATCCAACCTGACCATTTCCCAGATAACGGACCACAAGAAACTCAGGGACGCCATCGACGCCGAGGTCTCGGTAGACCTGCTGGCGGCCATGGCTGAAGACCTCAACGAATACCCGGACGATGTCTACCAACAGGTCATCTCGCTCTCCCTCAGTTCGTGGCTCGTCCCGCCCGATGCAGTGGATGTCCTGGCAGACAGCACCCTTGACCAGTTGGACGCCAAACTCTCCGAGCTGAGCAGCTTCTCCGACCTGCAGGAACTGGACCCGCTGTTCCGCGCCTACTTCCGGCGGATCGACGCCGAGAGCGAACGGGCCCAGGCCCGCCTGACCGAAGCCAACCTCCGATTGGTGGTCAGCGTGGCCAAGAAGTACATCGGAAGGGGCATGGCCCTATTGGACATGATCCAAGAGGGCAACATCGGCCTGATCCGGGCGGTGGAGAAGTTCGACTACCGCAAAGGCTATAAGTTCAGCACCTACGCCACCTGGTGGATCCGGCAGGCCATCACCAGGGCCATTGCCGACCAGGCGCGGACCATTCGCATCCCGGTGCACATGGTGGAAACCATCAACAAATTGATGCGCCAACACCGCCGGTTGCTCCAGGAGTACGGCCGCGAGCCCACCCCTGAGGAGATTGGCAAGGCCATGGAGATCGGCCCCGAGAAGGTCGAAGAGATCCTCAAGATATCCCAGGAGCCTGTCTCCCTCGAGACGCCCATCGGCGAGGAAGAGGACTCCCATCTGGGGGACTTTATCGAGGACCGGAACGCACTGGCGCCGGCGGACGCGGCCTCGTTCCAACTGCTAAAGGAGCAGGTGAGCGAGGTGCTGCACACCTTGACCGAGCGCGAGGGCCGGGTGCTACAGCTCCGGTTCGGCCTGGAGGACGGACGAAGCAGGACCTTGGAAGAGGTCGGCCGGGAGTTCGGCGTGACCCGTGAAAGAATCCGTCAGATCGAGGCGAAGGCGTTACGGAAATTGCGCCATCCCACCCGCTCACGGAAACTTAAAGACTTCTTAGAGTAGACATAATCGCAAAGAATGAAAATGTGACCAGGCGACATAATAACGAATCTCATAATTATGTTGCCTGGTCTCGTCAATATTAGTAAACATCATGCAATATTTTGTAGTTCCCGGCCAATTGACGGTGGTATACTCGGCCCATTCCGAGTTGGGAGGAGGAGTTCGTGGAAGAATCGGCTATGCCCAAATGTTTGAGTTGTGATATTGGGAGTCTCGTCCCTCTCTCGGACTACGGCGGCCAGGGGGCCGCTGTCCATTACAAGGCCTGGGTTTGCATCAACCCAATCTGCGGGTTCAACATCAAGATTCGCAACGGCGATATCTATCTCAACGAGCCCATCTCCCCTGGCGGCATGAACACCCCCAGGGCACGCTAGTCTCTTTATAAGATAATTTCCCAGGACCGGGCTTTCCGTACAGCCATGGGTTTCGGGTGGTGAGGGTTGAAGGAGGTGGCATGGAAGCCGGATACGATTATCTGCTTATCCGAGGGCGTCTACAGCGGCGTATCGCCAGATTCACAGGAATATTTCTTCTAGTCTTTGGTTTTCTGCTGCTGGCGTCGGGCGGCGCTTACTACGGCTACTCGGCCAAAGCCAAGTCCAACCTGGACGATCTGGCGGCCGTCTTGCAACCGAGGACGGTCAATGCCATTTCCGGGAGTTCTGCCTCCGACGTTAGTCTGTTCCCCGGCAAGGCCGTTCCAGCCGACTCTTGGGACAACCTGTACGGCTACGAGCCCGCCTACTTGAGGGAACAGGCGTTGCTCAGCGGTTTCTCACCCATCGGCGAAACCGGCGTCACCCTCGCCGACATCCCGCCTTCCACCAGGATTCTGGTCCCGGCCATTGGCGTTGATTCGACGGTCTCTGAACTGGCCATCTTGGACCTGGGAGACAGCCGGACCTATGAGAGCCCCGACAACACCGTGGGCCACATCCCCGAATCGGCCAACGCCGGCGAGACGGGCACCTCCTGGTACTTTGGGCATACCGAGAGCCCCATCAGCCGGGAAGGGTCGGTCTTCTTCAATCTGCAAAAGGTCCCGGAGAAGCTGCGCAACGGCGAAGACGTCTTCATCATCACCGACAACGGCATCAACCAGTTCCTCTACCGGGCGACCTCCAGCCGGGTGGTGCACCAAGACGACCTGCGGCTGGATGCGAGTCCGAACGCGGACATAAAGCTGGTGTCCTCTGTGCCACGGTTCGTTTACGACTACCGCCTGGTGGTCTCGGGGGAATTGATCGCCCTCAGGTAGGACCCGTCCGGGCGTCCACGCTGCACCTCGGCATACAAGCAGACCATGCACCCCTCGCTGTCGCTCCGAGCGAAGGGAGGGGTCTCGTTCTTCATCCGGCCCCTTGCTGTAGATTGCCACTGCGGGCCGACGCGCGTTGCAACGCTTGAAAAAACGTTGGCCCCAAATAAAAAGCGACGCCACCTTTACGCGTCGCTTTAGTTGTTGCAATTCCGGGGTAGTTACACGCTTGGTTTGACCGCTCCCTCGTCGATGCGGTGGATGCGTAGTTTCCGGAGACGCCGCCCCAACATGGAAACCACCTCTATGTGCAGGTGGCCGGTTTCGACGATGTCCCCGGTCTGGGGGATCCGGCCCAGGCTGTGGTAGACGTAGCCGCCCACCGTGTCCACTTCGGTGCCGTCGATGCTGGTCCCGAAGATCTCCGCCACATGTTCGGTGGTTACCCCGGCGTCCACCAACACCGTGCCGTCGGGTTGATGCATCACCTGGGCGTCCCTGGACCGGGAGAACTCGTCCTCAATCTCGCCGACGATCTCCTCCAGCAGGTCCTCCATGGTGACCAAGCCCTCGGTGCCGCCGTATTCGTCCACCACGATGGCGATCTGGGTGCGGCGCTCTTGCAGTTCTTCCAGAAGGTCGTCGACCCGCTTGGTCTCGGGGATGATGAACGCCGGGCGGACCAGATTGCGCAGCGAGTCCTTGGGGTCGGACATCGCCAGGGAAGCCATGACGTCACGGGCATGGATAATGCCAAGTATCCTGTCGATGGTCTCTTCGTAGACCGGCAGGCGGCTGTGGCCACGGCTCACCATGGTTTCGGCGACCTCTTTAAGGGGAGAGTCGGCCTCGACAACGGCCATGTCCAGCCGTGGCACCATGACTTCTCTAACGGTGGTGGCGTCCAGACGGATTATGGAACGGAGCATCTCCCGGTCCCGGTCGTCAAGGCTGGTCAATTCTTCTTCAGTGATGGCCGGCTCTTCAGGCTCGACCGCCGAGGCGCCGTTGCCGTTGCTTACCTGGCCGTTGACGATGAGCGCCGGCCTGCCCGCTCCTGGGCCCTCGGAAGAAAACAACCGGGCCCATGGCCGGGACAGTCCGGGATAACGATTGATCAGGGAGTTTGCCGCGCGGTCGATCAAGAAAAGCCCGGCCAATAGTCCAATAGCCATGAAGGCGATGGGCCACCAACCGGGGGTTGCGACGCTTTGAACAAGGGCCAAACCGGAGAGAACAACCGCGAAGAAACAGGACGCTTTTAGCCAGAAGATGAGCGGTTCGGAGAGGGCCGAGGGATTCTCATCTCCGCCGGTTGGACCGGTAGACCCACCTGGGCGCAGGAGGCTCAGGTATGAGAACAGGAGAACGAAGGCGATAAAAACTATGGTTTGTGGTAAATAATCTGTTTCCAAACACCCCGTCCCCCCGGTCAACCCGCGTATATGCCGCTTTGGTGATTATGCCTGCGGGAAGCGCCACCGGGAGGTCAGTTGGAACCACTTATCGGTCTATTATCTTAGCAGGTACGCCGACGGCTAGTCTAGCAGGCGGCACGTCTTTCGTGATGACTGCGCCCGCCCCGGTGACCGCCCCGGCGCCAACGGTGACCGGCGCCACCAACATCGTGTCACAGCCGATGAACGCGTCTTTCTCGACCACCGAACGGTGTTTGTCCTTGCCGTCGTAGTTGCAAGTGACCATGCCGGCGCCCAAGTTGACGTTGGCCCCAATCGACGCGTCGCCCACATAGCCAAAATGCCCCATGACGGCCCCGGCGGCGAACCGGCTCTCTTTGACTTCGACGAAGTTCCCGATGTGCACGCCGGACTCCAAGTAGGCCCCCGGCCTGAGGTGACTGAACGGGCCGATGCCCACCCCAGCTTCCATGACCGCTTCTTCCAGCGCCGACGACGTTACCCGGCAGTCGTCGCCGATGGTCGAGTCCTTCACCGTTGAGCCGGGGCCAACCTCACAACCGGACCCGATGACGGTGTTTCCCAAAAGCATGGTGTTGGGCAGGACCAGCGTGTCTTGTCCGATCACCACTGCGGCGTCAATCATCACCGATGAGGGGTCTGAGATGGTCACGCCCTCCAGCATCCAGCGCTCGCGGATGCGCCGGCGCTGGATGTCCTCCAGACGGGCCAGTTCCACCCGGTTGTTGATTCCCAGGACCTCGGCAGGGTCGTCCGACGGCAGGGCCGCCACTACCGCCCCCTGCTCCGCGGCGATGGCCGCCAGGTCCGTTAGACGCCGCTCTGGGCCATTGCCGGCTTCCACCCGGCCCAGGTTTTCCCAGAGCCAATCGGCTTGGAAGCAGTAGACCCCGGAGTTGACCTCGACGGGTTGACCGTCCCTGTCGCTGTCCTCGGTGTCCTCGACGATACCCAGAACGTTTCGCTGGAAGCCTTGGTCCCGGTGAATGCGGCCCAGACCCCCGCTGTCTTGGACGATGCCTGAGAGGATGGACATCTGGCGTGCATTTGCCAGGTGCCCGTCGATTAGGCGGCGCACCGAGCCTTCGGTCACCAGCGGAGAATCGCCGCCCATGACCAAGACCTGCCGGGCCTCTCCCCGGAGCATTGAGGCAGCGGCTTCCACCGCGCCGGCCGTTCCTGTCTTGGCGGTTTGGACGGCGTATTCCACCGAATCGCCCAGCAGCTTTTTCAACGCTTCCTGATTGGCCGGAGACACCACGACGACGATGCGGTCCACGCCCAACCGGCCCAACAACTCCACCGGATACCGGATCAACTCCTTGCCGCAGAGGCAGTGCAGCACCTTGGGAGTCCGGGACTTCATCCTGATTCCCTCTCCGGCGGCCAATATGATCCCTGCCAAGTTGTCCATATCTCTACCCCTGCCGTTGTGCGTCGAAAAACGTCTTGATACTCCCACGATTATACCAGCGGGGGCCGTTTTTCCGGTGCTTGGCCCACAGCCCGTTGCATCCCGTCCGGCCCGGCCCTCCGCCGGCGGATTCGCGTTGACAACGGGACTGACCGGGGGCAAAATGGCCGTGCTTCAGCTTCGCCCGCCCGTGGGGTCAACCAGAGGTCAACGGATGGAACAATCACAGCTGCCATTTCTCTCGGCCACCGAATTGGCATCCCTCATCAAGTCCCGCCAGGTCTCTCCCGTGGAGGTGACCGAGGCCTATCTGGAACGGATTCCCCAGGTTGACGGCAAGTTGAACTCCTACATCACCGTGACCGCCGACCGGGCGATGGCCGACGCCCGCCTGGCCGAGCAGGAGATCGTCTCCGGCAAGTACCGCGGCCCGATGCACGGCGTGCCGGTGGCGGTTAAAGACCAGTTCTACACCAAGGGGATACTCACCACCGGCGGCTCCAACATCCTGAAGGACTTTGTGCCCGAGGAAGACGCCACGGTGGTCAGCAAATTGAACCAAGCCGGCGCCGTGCTCCTTGGCAAGCTGAACATGAGCGAGTTCGCCATGGGCGACGCCTTCCATCATCCCTACGGCCGGCCCCGCAATCCCTGGGACCTCTCCCGTAACCCCGGCACATCCAGCAGCGGGTCCGGCGCCGCCACTGCGGCTTTCCTCTGCGCCACATCACTGGGCGAGGACACCGGCGGGTCGATCCGCGGTCCGGCCTCGTTCTGCGGCCTGGTCGGCATCCGGCCTTCCTGGGGCCGGGTCAGCCGCCACGGAGTCCTCGGCGCGTCATGGTCCATGGACCAGGTTGGCCCCATCTCCCGCACCGTGTCCGACTGCGCCATGACCCTGGGCGCCATCGCCGGTCACGACCCCAAGGACGGCTACACCTGGGACGTACCGGTGCCCGATTACCTGGCATCGCTGGACGGTGGGATCCAAGGCCTGAAGGTCGGCGTCATCACCGAACGGGTCCAGAGCGACGCCGTCGACCCCCAGGTGCGCGACCTGGTGGTCCGGGCCATCGGCCAACTGGGAGAACTGGGCGCGGCGGTGGAAGAGGTCGATATCCCACTGATCGCCCAGTCAGCCGCCATCTCCACGGCGGTGATCTACGCCGATGCCGCCGCGGCCCACCGGGAAGGCATCGACCAGCATCTGAAAGAGTACGACTACAACATCCAGCTCCGGCTGTACACCGGGGCCATCCTGCCGGCCCAGGCCCACCAGAAGGCGGTGCGCCTGCGGCACATGCTCCGTCAGCAGATATTGGAGGCCCTGGAAAAGGTGGACGTGTTGGTGATGCCAACGTCCTCCATACCAGCCTCGCCGATCCCGGAGAAGGCCGGCATCGCCAGCAAGGAGGAATTCCTGGAGATGCTGGGTGGGCGGCGTAGTTTCACCGCCCCGTTTAACTTGGCCAGCGTTCCGGCCCTGTCCATCAACTGCGGCTTCACCTCGGACGACCTTCCCGTGGGGCTGCAGATCGCCGGCCGTCCCTTCGATGAGTCAACGGTCTTCCGCGTGGCCCATGCCTACGAACAGGCCACCGACTGGCACAACCGCCGCCCGCCGGTGTAGGCGAGCATCCATTTGCATTTGTGACCAAATTACACATATGAGCAAAACGCCCCATGTCATTTCGAGGAGTGAAACGACGAGAAATCTCGTTTCTTAACAACCGGCCATGACACGGCAATACTATGTCTACGTCATGACCAACCGATCACGAACTCTTTATGTTTGGATAACAAATGACCTGGAGCGACGAGTACACAAACACAAATCGGAGTCGATCGAAGGATCCACGAAACGATACAAATTGAACCGATTGGTCTATCTCGACGCTACGTCCAGCATCGAGGGAGCGGTCAACAGAGAAAAAGAGCTGAAAAAATGGAGACGCTCCAAGAAGATAGACCTGATTGAAGCGGCCAATCCCAGGTGGAAAGACCTGTCCGAGGACTGGTACGAGGTAGGTCGACAGCAATGAGACCCCTCGCTTCTCTCGGGGTGACAGGGTAATTTGGCTTTTTGTAACAACATCCATCAGCGCAGCATTCGAGACGCAATCCACGCCCCCAGGAGTAACCATGCCCCAGCCCTATGACCTATCGGCGGCGGAACTGGCACGCCAGATCCGCGATCGAAACATCACTCCAGTGCAAGTGGCGCAGTCGCTTCTGGAGCGGATGGACTCCCTGGAACCCCGTTTGGAAGCCTGGGTCCGCGTTGACCGGGAGACGGTTCTGGCCGACGCCAAGCAACGTCAAGAAGAACTGGACAGCGGCGTAGAGACCGGGCCGCTCCACGGCGTGCCCATCGGCATAAAAGACATCTACAATATCGCCGGCGTGCCCACCAAGGCCGGCTCCAAGGTCTACGCGGACTACGTTCCCGATGAGACTGCGGCCACCATCGGCCTGCTCCAAAACGCCGGCGCGGTCATATTGGGCAAGACCGTCACCACCGAGTTTGCCTGCCTGGACCCATCCCACACCAAGAACCCCTGGAACCCGGCCCATACGCCCGGCGGGTCCAGCAGCGGCTCGGCAGTGGCCGTTGCCGCCCGGATGTGCCCGGTGGCCATGGGCTCCCAGACCATAGGCTCGGTGCTCCGGCCAGCGTCTTACAGCGGCATCGTCGGCCTTAAGCCGACCTACGGACGGGTCAGCCGCCGCGGAGTGGTGCCCGTAAGCTGGTCCCTGGACACCGTGGGCTGGATGGGCCGCACCGTGGAAGACGCCGCGCTCCTACTGCAAGTGATGGCCGGGCCCGACGATCAAGACCCAGTGGCCTCGCGCTTGCCGGCCGGCGACTACCTATCGGGGTTGGAGTCTTCGGGGCCGCCACGGATCGGACTCATCACTTCATTCTTCATGGAAGAAGCCGACCAGGAAACCCAGCGGCGGACCAGAGCCGTGGTGGAGCAGCTTGCGTCGGCCGGGGCGTCAGTGGTGGAGTTGACCCTTCCGGAGAGCTTCGGGACCGCCATCCAGGACCAGATGACGATCATGGGCGCCGAGGCCGCCGCCTTCCACAAACCCATGTACGAGAAGCAGGCCCAGGACTACCGGCCTAAGCTGCGAGAGATGCTGCGGCAGGGCCTGGAGACCGACGCCACGACCTATTCGAAGGCCCTGGAAAGGAGGCTCCGGTTCTCTGCCGACATGAGGTTGCTGGCGGAGAAGGCCGACGTTCTGCTCACGCCCTCCACCCCAACCGCTCCGCTGGCCGACCTGACCAACACCGGCGACACCAGATTCCAGGGGCCGTGGACCTCGTGCGGACTGCCGACAATCACCCTGCCCATCGGTCTTGCGGAATCAGGGTTGCCCCTGGGTATCCAGTTGATTGCATCGCCCTTCGAAGAGGCCCGGCTCTTGGCGGCCGCCCGGTGGTGCGAGAGGGTCATCGACGTCCGGCTGGTTCCCCCAGTCGAGAATTAGCTGTCGGCTATCAGCCCCGATTCTATCGGGGCGATCAGCATTTAGGAGGAAGAAGATGCCACAGGCGAATATACCCAGTGAAGAAGAGGTACTCAGCTATTTCGACAAGTTCTCCAATTGGGGACGTTGGGGCGAAGACGACGAGTTGGGCGCGCCTAATTTCATCACTCCCGCCAAGGTCAAGCAGGCCATCGCCACGGTGCAGGATGGGGTCCGCATCACCATGTCACGGACCATCAGCTTCGAGCCGACCGTGGACGCGCCAAGCCCACCGGTCCACTTCATGGTGGAGAGCGGCGAGGGCTGGGCCAGCGGAGACAAGGTGAGCTCCCGCGCCTTCCCGGCCGCCACCGACTACTTCGGCATGATCTTCCACGGCACCACCGTGACCCACGTCGACGCCCTCTCCCATTTCTTCTGGAACGGGAAGACCTACAACGGCAAGCCGGCCCACTTGGTGTCCACCAGTCTGGGCGCAACCTTCGGCTCGGTGGAGGAGGCCAAGGAGGGCATCATCTCCCGGGCGGTATTGGTCGACGTGCCCATGATCCGGGGCATCGACTGGGTGGAACGGGGCGAAGGCGTCATGATCGACGACATCCTGGCCGCCGAGGAGCGCTGCGGGTTCAAGGTGGAGGAGGGCGACGTGCTGCTAATCCGCACCGGGCAGTTGCACCGCCGCAACGTCGAGGGACCCGTGGAACGGTCCAAGGGCTCCACCGCCTGTCAGGCGTCGGTGCTGCCCCTGTTCTACGAGCGGGGCATCGCCATGATGGGCTCGGACACCGGCAACGACGTTAACCCGCCCCAGTACGAGAAGGTGCCCAGTCCCATCCACCAAGTGAGTATCACGGCCATGGGCATCTGGATCCTGGATAACGCCGACCTGGAAGGGGTGGCCCAAGCCTGCAAAGAGCGCAACCGCTGGGAGTTCATGATTTCCATCGGCCCGCTCCGCCTGCACAACACCACCGGCTCCCCCGTAAACCCCATAGCCATCTTCTAGCCGGCGCAGCCGGGGCAAATACCTTCGGTAGCGGTGCGTTCTAGTGATGCGCCGCCCAGTTTTGGCGCCGTGGGGTGAACGGTCCGGGGCCTGTCATTCTGAGGCCCCGACGCGTCGGGGAAGAATCCCGTTGCTCAAGCCCTACACTGACCAGGGACGATGAGACCCATCCCCCGACTGCGGTGGGGTCAGGGTGACAGACACGGGGAATCGCCCCACGAAAACGCGGCGAGCCGCCTCCCTAGCCGACCATGCGGGCGTATTTGCGCACGATCTTGCCCACCGTGCCGCTCAGCAGTTGGTCCACTCTCAGTTTGGACGCCAGTTGTTGGGAGGCCTGATCTCATCAAACATTTCCCGCGCTAGGTCGCGGCGCTGCTCCGGTGTAACTCCGGGCTGTTCCGATGAGCCTGGGACCATGCTACATATCATCGATTGAGCCATCAATTTTTTAACGTGGCGGTTTCGTCTTACATTATGGTTTGTCGGTTTCCGATTCGGTCGCGGCAGCTAAATCTTTTGGTATAGTATTTGCACGAATTGGTTGGTTACTTTGGTGGCGAAGTTCGTCCGTCGATCCTTGTTCTTGTCCGCTAATCCTCATCGGCCAACCTCTGGACCCACGGTTCAATCTCATGTCCGACCATTGGACAAAAATGAAATTGCCCAGCATCAACAAATGTTCATGCGATGACCGATTCCACTGATCTTCAAACCGACGCCTTATCAAATCAGGATCTAGAGGGTATCTCCGGAGCCGTCGCCAAGGGCATTTTACGGGCTGCCATTGAACAGGATCGTGACCAGGACCGAAGAAGACGGATCACCGGCGCCGGGTACATGATCGCATTGATGATATTAGTAGGGCTGTTTACTTGGGGTTGGACCCACAGGCCCGCTCAAACTGTGGTCCTGAATGCACGTTTCCTCGTGGACACCAAATTAACAGCGGTTCTTTCCAAGGACAAATCGCCTTCTTCTCAGCAGGAGTCTTTTTTGTTGCTTTTGAATGGGGTTGAACATTTTTCCCGTCTGCAGGGCTTGCTACTACCGGTTGAGCTTATTCTGCCATTGGATGGAGACGCTTTCCAAGAGTCGGAGAGCAACATAGATGAGGGCAGCATAGATAGGTTGGACTTCGAAATATCTGGGGAGGACAGTGCCGAAAATGAGAACCGGGCCGCTCCTATATCAGTTTTGGTATCTGCCACTGAGGTACAGCAGGTAACACTCCGGAGGCCATCGAAGAATGACCCGGGCATTACCAGGATCAACGTACAAACTGTCGCCGATCAGAGCAGCCAAGCGAAAGTAAGAATCGAGGCCCTTGAAGAGCTAGATCGAAAGGTGGCGATAACTGACGCTGACGGCACTACATCAGTGCTAATGGGCAAGGAGAGCAGAACTTTGAAACTTCCCCAAAGCCCGGTTCCGAGTTCTGTTCCAGGGGATTCACTGGTGAGTAGTTCTTTCGACGCCCACACTGTGTCCGAATCTCCGGGGATTCGCTTCGACGCCAGAGTATCCAAGCTGGTCCTGAGCGGGACCGAGGGATTCTTCGACATCGGTCAAACGAGAGTCCCTTTGGTCAGTAACGATACTCTTGAGTTGATGTTGCTTGAGGATAGGTCAATCGGAGTGGAGATAAACGATGGAAAGATCAGCCTCGGAAGCGCGGCTGTGGCCACCAGTGTCAAACTAGGGGAATCTGAACTACTCCCCAGAAAAATAGAAGCGAGCCCTATCTTCCGCACGTTTGTCACCGCTTTAGGCGCGGCTCTATTGGGTCTGTTCAGTTCGGTTCTTCCGGCGTTGGCGAGTTTAATCAGTTTCATATTTAAGGAACGCCCGTTTGGGGCACGGTGATTGAAATCGTCACATTCGAACTTCGGTCGGAGGATAAGGTGAGATTGCTTCGGCGTGTGCATAGAGTGGTTCTGTTAATAATAGCAATCGTTGCCACATTTCTCGTCGTGGGTTGCGATGGTCAGGCCCCACCCACAGCCGGCCCCACTTCGGGCTTTAACGACATAATCATAGAATTCACACCCGATGTGAATGTTACCCCCCTTTCTTCAGGTCCAGCAGTTGACCTGGATACCGAGGGTATGACGCTTGATCAAGTCAATCCGATCAGCACAAAAACGACTATAAATGCCAGCCAGGCAGGCACGTTCATTATTTCTTTCGCGCGGTTCTCCGAGGCCAAGGGTATGTTTGTGGCGCAAGCGCGATGCAACGGCAAGCCAAATGCCATTGGTCTCACACGTCCGATCTCCGAAATCCCAAACGTGATTCTCAGAGTATTGAGCTCGGATAAGGACAGCGCATTCAATTGCAAGACTACCCAAGGAATAATCATCGACATAGATGGTGTCGGCTTTATTGAGACGGAGGGTACGACGGTACGAGTCGTACTTCGCGCCGATAAGAAGGCGAGAATCGCCGTCTTTAGCGGTCACATCCTACTCACGCCTCGGGATGAGTATGGATCAGAACCGATTTTGATTGGCGAACACACAGAGGTATTGGTAGATGTGACAGAACGGACGATTCTGCCGCCAACTCCCGCAACCTTCACGGCGGAAGAAGTCAGAGAGTTCGAGGAATTAAAAAAGTCGTTCGATACCACGGACGGGGCTGATACAAAGGAAACGGAAACACCGCCCACATCGACTCCAGCGATAAGAGCTACGCGAACGCCAACTGTTGGGTCAACATCTCCGCCGGCGCCAACTGTTGGGTCACCATCTCCGCCGGCGCCAACTGTTGAGCCAACATCTCCGCCGATGCCAGAACATGATTCGGGGCATAGGCATTTGATTTCGGTGGAGGAAAACGGAGATGTGTCCGCCGACCTGGCCTTGGAGAAATTCGGTCCGCCTGGTCCGCTACCTGGCCTTAAGTTAGCTTGGATTTTTGAACTTCGTCAAGATGTCCGGACAGCCGATGGCATGGTACTCACTTGCGAAGGAATCTTGGCAATCTTGAAAGACCAAAAAGATGCAATTACAGGTTACGAAGGCTCGCTTTGCCTAGACATTTTTATTCTTCAAATCGAATTTTTCCCCCCCTTAGATTCATTCCTTTTAAGTCTCTCGGCCATAGAGATTCCTACACTGGCGAGCAAATAATCGGAACACCGGATGAGGGAAATCGCGGTTTATGAAGGCACTGATTAAGAAATAGCGATCTCACCGCAGTTCTATAACGCGGCGAGCCGCCCTACCCCACAATTCGGGCGTATTTGCGCACGATCTTGCCCACCGTGCCGCTCAGCAGTTGGTCCACTCTCAGTTTGGACGCCAGTTGTTGGGAGGCCAGGGAAAAGGTGGGGTAGATGTGGAGAGACTCGGCCATGTGGGAGAGCTTCAGGCCCCGGTCCAGGGCCAGGGCCCACTCTTGGACCATCTCCCCGGCGCGCGAGGCCACGACCGTCACCCCCAACAGCTTGCCGTTGGGCAGGTAAACCAGCTTCAAGAAGCCCGGCGAGTCTCCCTCCGTCAGCCACCGGTCGGTCTGGTCCATGGGCCAGGTGGCGGCCAGTACCTTCCCCCCGTGGCGCTCTCTGGCCAGAGCCTCGGTCAGCCCGGCGTGGGCCACCTCCGGGTCGGTGAACGTGGCCCAGGGCACATGCTCCAACACCGATTTTTTGTTGAAGGGCAAGAACGCGTTCCGCACCGCCATGAACCCCTGGTAACCGGCGTAGTGGGTGAATTGGTAGCCGCCGGTGCAATCGCCGGCAGCGTAGATGTTCGCCTGGCTGGTGCGGAGGTTTTTATTGACCTCTATACCGCCAAGACCGTGGACGACCTTGGCCTCGTCAAGACCCAGCCCGTCCACCTGGGGCCGCCGGCCGACGGCGACCAACACCGCGTCGGCCTCCACCTGAGCGCCACCTCCTAGCATTAACCGCACGCCAACCGAGGTCTTTTCCACCCGTTCCAGAGCCGCGTCAACCCTCAGGTCTACCCCATCTTCAGTCAGGCGCTGGGCGACCACATCTGCGGCTTCCGGCTCATCCTGCAGCATGATGCGGCCGGCGGCCTCCAGTAGGGTCACCGATGAACCCAAACGGCAGAATGCCTGGGCCAGTTCGCATCCGATGGGCCCGCCGCCGATGACGGCCAACCTCGGCGGCAGCTCTTCCAGGTCCCAGACCGTCTCGTAGGTCAGGAAACCGGCCTCGGCCAGGCCCTCGATGGGCGGCGTCACCGGCCGGGCCCCGGTGCAGACCAGAAAACGGCGGGCGCTGATCCCTCTGCCGTCCACCGATACCGTCCGCCGGTCGATGAACTGGGCCGTGCCTTGGATCACGTCCACGCCTTCGGCTTGCAGGGTATCCGGCGATTCGCTCTCGAATATTTTCTGCACCACGGAGCTAACCCGGCCCATCACCGATTTGAAGTCGATTACCGGCTCGGTCGAGGTTATCCCGAAACGGGCGGCATCTTTGATGGTCTGGATAGATTTGGCGGCCCTCAGCAGGGTCTTGCTGGGCACGCACCCGGTCCAGGTGCAGTCGCCGCCCAGGCGGGCCTTCTCCACCAACGCCACCGATAGGTCCATCCGGCGGGCGAACCGGGCGGCGGTCAGCCCTGCGGAGCCCCCGCCAATGATCAGCAGGTCGTAGTCTTTCTTCACCGGAAATCCTCAGAATGACGAGTGTGCCGGACTGGAATCAATTTCGCTTGGGTCACCCTGAGAGAAGCGAAGGGTCTCTTTGTTCCCGCGCAGTCTTGATTCCAGTAGCAACGAGATTCTTCGGCTTACGCCTCAGAATGACAGCGACCCGACCTCAGGCTGCTTTTGCTGTGTGGCCACCACATATCTTGCACGGCCAGACCCAGAGATATGATGCAACCCGGCACGGCGGAGATTTGGGATCCAACTTTATTTAGCTGTAATTAGGCGGGGAGAGCTGCACCCCGAGAACCGATTCGCACCACTTGGCGGCGCCCAGCAGCTTGCCCTCTTCAAAGGGCAGCCCGCCCAACTGCACCGCCAGGGGCATCCCGTCCTCGCTCAGTCCGGAGGGCAGGGTGACCGTCGGCAGGCCGCTGGTGGTCCAGGGCACCTGGAAAGCAGCGTCTCCGGTGGTGTTCCGGTCCCTGGGGGCCGGGGCCGGAGTGGTGGGCGTAATCACCGCGTCCACCTGCTGCACCATCTGGACCATGTCCCGGCGGAACTGACGGCGAAGCCGCTGGGCCTGCAGGTACTTGGTGGCCGGGACCAGCATCCCCATCTCCATGCCGGACCGGACCCGGGGACCGTAGTCCTCGGCCTGGGTGGCGTGGAACTGCTCGTGGAAAGCGGCGCACTCCACGTTCATCACTATCCGCTGGGCGCTGTGGGCCGTCTTGAAGCTGTCAGGAAGGCCCAGTTCGATGATCTCGGCCCCGGCAGAGGCCAATCGCTGGGCCACATCTTGGGTATGGGCCCAAACTTCTTGGGTGGATTTCTCCTCGTAATACTGGCTCACGATCCCGATGCGGGGCGGCCGGTTGTGCTCGGTCATCTGTTGCAAGAAATCGGGCACCGGCTCGCTGGCGGAACCGGGGTCGTTGGGGTCCTCACCGGACATAACCTGCAACATCAAGGCGGCGTCCTCCACGGTGCGCACCAGGATGCCCACGTGGTCCAGCGACCAACTCACCGGCACCACCCCGTAACGGCTGATGCGGCCGTAGGTGGCCTTGAGTCCCACGATGCCGTTGTACGCGGCCGGGCGGCAGGTGGAGCCGCCGGTCTGTGAGCCCAAGGCCGCTCCCACTGTCTTGGTGGCGACGGCGACCGACGACCCGCTGCTGGACCCGCCTGGGGTGTGTTCGAAGTTCCACGGATTGTAGGTGGGCGACGGGTCCGACGTGGCGAACTCGGTGGTCACCGCTTTGCCCAGTATGATTCCGCCGGCCTCTTTGATCTTGGCCACCGAAGTGGCGTCGTAATCGGGCACGAAGTCGGCGTAGACCTTGGACCCGGCCGCGGTCTTCATCCCGGCGGTGTAGAAGATGTCTTTCAGTCCCACGGGCACGCCGTGGAGGAGACCGAGAGACTTTCCCTGCTGGGCCTCTTTTTCCCGCTCTTTGGCGTTGGTCAAGACCTCTTCCCGGTCGATGGTCACCCAGGCTCTTAGGTCTTTATCGGTGGCGTCGATACGGTCCAAGAGCGACTGGGCCAAGTCCACCGGCGATAGGGTCTTCTCTTTAATCTGCTGGGCTGCCTGGGACACCGTTAGTTCATAGGGCTGGGGCATGATTGGGCCTCACGATAGAGTTGGGAATCTGACTAGGGGCCGGGTCTCCCAGTCTATTGATAAAAGCCGGGCTCCAAGTCGCGGTGGGGGGTCACTTGACCCAACTCCCATAATTGGCGGGCGGTCTGCTGCAGGGATTCTTCCAGTTCGCTGGCCCGCTGCTCGCCCCACAGGCGGACCGCCTGGGCGCGGAGCTCCACGGCGATCTCCTCGACAGAATCGTTTGGTTTCATGTTGACCATGTTGTTCTCCCACAGCCTTCAGTCCTGGCCGCCCGTTCCGGGGTATAAGGTCCGGGGCAGGTGACTGGCATTCTAATCAAGCCCTGCTGGCCGGTCAATCGCCGGTCAACCGACGGGGCTTGGCAACGGGCCGGCGCAGGTCCGCCAGAGAGTGCGCCACGCACGGCATGCTGTTATAATCCCGCCTGTTGATCAACTGAGCCCTAGGCATCACCAACGGAGCAATCCATGCCTGACAACCTCGCCGACATCCTTGAGTCACCCGAGCACACCCAGTTGGCCACCGACCTGGGCAACACCGAAGGACCCCTCTGGCACCCAGAGGGCTACCTGACCTTCGTGGACCTGGTCGGAAACAGGCTGCTGCGTTGGGACCAGAATGCAGGGGTGAGCGTCGTGCGGGAGAACACCGGCGAGGGCAACGGTTGCACCTTCGACCGCCAGGGCCGTCTGTTGATGTGCGAAGGCGCCGACCACCGCCGGGTCACCCGCATGGACGCCGACGGCACGGTGACCGTCATCGCCGACCGCTGGGAGGGTAAACGGTTCAACAAGCCCAACGACGTGGTCTGCCGGTCTGACGGAAGCATCTATTTCACCGACCCGCAGCTGCGGGTGCCCGAGGCCGACCGTGAGTACGATTTCGCCGGCGTTTTCCGTATCGCGCCCGACGGCGCGATCTCCGTTGCCACCGACGGCTGCGAGTACCCCAACGGACTGGCGTTCTCCCCGGACGAGTCCGTCCTGTACGTGGCCATCAGCCGGGAAAGCCAGGTCTGTTTCGAGGAGGCGGAGAAAGGCCTGGTTTGCGAACACCGCAAGATCAGGGCCTTCGACGTTGCCGCTGACGGAACTCTGAGCAACAACCGGGTCTTCGCCAGCATGGCCTCCGCCGAAGTGGGCGTGCCCGACGGCATGAAGGTCGACACACTGGGCCGGATATTCTGCACCGGCTCCGGCGGGATCTGGGTCTTCGACCCCGACGGGACTCGCTTGGGCGTCATCAAGGGACCCGAGGTCCCCCGGAACATCGCCTTTGGCGGTCCCGACTTCCGCACCGTCTACACCACTCCCGGAGTGTCTCTGTACAGCTTCCGGGTCAAGACTCCGGGCATCCGCCCATATTAAAAGACAAGCGCCAAGGAGATTGAAATGGCTACAGTGAGTACCGTAGGCACGGGCAAATACACCTACGAAGTGAACGAAGACTGGGCCAAGTTGCCCGAGGGTTGGGAGATGCCGGCCGCCGCAGTCTACGGCGACTCGCAGGACCGGGTCTACTGCTTCAACCGCGACCCGGACCATCCGGTCTGCATCTTCGACCGGGACGGCAATTTCGTGTCGTCTTGGGGCGCGGGCATCATCTCCTTCGCCCACGCCATTTACCTGGACAAACAGGACAACGTTTGGCTGGTGGACCGGAACAAGCATCAGGTATACAAGTTCACCACTGACGGAAAACTCCTGATGACCATCGGCGAGGAGGGGGTCCGTTCGGACACGGGGGTCGCCCAGGACGACTACAGTTCCACCACCTGGTCCAGCGTGACCCACAGCGGCGCGCCGTTCAACATGCCGGCTGGTATCGCGGTGAACGACGCCGGCGAGATATTCATCGCCGACGGCTACGCCAACGCCCGGGTCCACAAGTTCACCCCGGACGGCAAGTTGATCATGTCCTGGGGCGACCCCGGGTCGGGCGACGGGCAGTTCAACCTGCCCCACGGCGTTTGGATCGACCGCCGGGGACGGGTCTTGGTCTCCGACCGGGAGAACGACCGGGTCCAAGTGTTCACTCAGAACGGCGAGCACATCACGACCTGGCCCACCAAGCTCATCGGCCCGGCGCTGATGTACGTTGACGATGAGGACACCGTCTACATCCCCGAGCACAACGGCGGTCTGGTCAGCGTATTGAACCTGGACGGTGAGCGGTTGGCCCAGTGGGGAGAGATGCTGCACCGTTCCTGCCACGGCATCTGGGTCGACTCCCACAAGGACCTGTACGTGGTGATGCCCGGCGATTGGGGCCGTGGCCGCCGGGTGGTGAAATATACCCGCGAGGGATAAACATTGTACCTGGAAGTCGGTTTTGCTATCCTGATATGCGGCAGTCAGTCAGCCTGAAAGCTGATAGCTGATCGCTTCTCGCTTCTCGCTTCCGTGGGGCTGTAGCTCATCTGGGAGAGCGTCCCGATTGACATCGGGAAGGCACCGGGTTCTCCCGATAAATCGGGGCGGCAGCCGATTAGCAGGCCGGTATACTTCAACAGTGGGGCTGTAGCTCATCTGGGAGAGCGTCCCGATTGACATCGGGAAGGCACCGGGTTCTCCCAATAGATCGGGGCGGCAGCCGATTAGCAGGCCGGTATACTTCAACAGTGGGGCTGTAGCTCATCTGGGAGAGCGTCCCGATTGACATCGGGAAGGCACCGGGTTCTCCCAATAAATCGGGGCCGCAGCCAATAGCAGGCCGGTATACTTCAACAGTGGGGCTGTAGCTCATCTGGGAGAGCGCTTCAATGGCATTGAAGAGGTACGGGGTTCAAGTCCCCGCAGCTCCACCAACCACTCCATCTCCGATATGTTTCATGTTTACATCCTTTGTAGTGAACGCACTGGGCGTTATTACATCGGAAGCACCGGCGACATGCGGAATCGTGTCGAGCAACACAACGTCGGGATGACCAGATCAACAAAGAATTTTCGCCCTAGGCGGCTGATTCATCAAGAGGAATTTGAGTCCCTATCTGAGGCACGGAAAAGGGAATCCCAATTAAAATCTTGGAAGAGCCGCACCTACCTCGAATCCAAGTTGAACCTCGGCATATAGCTCCCTGGAAGAGCGTCCCGATGAAATCGGGAAGGTACAGGGATCGGGGCCGCAGCTCCACCACCTCTACCACGGCTGCCGATACCCGGGCAATGATCTCTTCTCTCCGTCGCGTTTCTCATTTCCCTGGATATGCATTGAGACTCATGCCCGGCGATCCCCCATGACCACCGAAGCAGCAAACCTTCCCGCGCCGGGCCAGGCGAGGACCTTTGCCATCATTGCGGCGGCGTTGTTCCTGAACAACACCGTGGCCCTGATGCTGGGGCCGCTGTTGGTGGACATTGCCGAAGAATTCGACACCTCGGTGGCGGTGGCCGGTCAGTTGGCTGCGGCCACATTTGCCTCTTGGGCTATCTTCGCTCCGTTGGCCGGCCCCTTTTCTGACTCTTTCGGACGCCGTCCGGTGGCTTTGATGGGCCTGTCGCTGATGGGGACATGCGTCCTGGCCGCGGCCTTCGCGCCCAATTTCTTCGTTCTTATGGCGTTACTCATCGGCACCGGACTGGGCGGCGCCATGATCCCGCCCAACAGCATGGCCGCCATCACCGACGTGGTCGCTCCGGACCGGCGAGGCCGGGCTATTGGGGCCGCCCAGGGCGTCATGATGTCGGCGGCGGTGATCGGAGTTCCCGCCGTCGCGGTCCTGGCCAGCGTTGGAGATTGGCGGCTCCCATTCGTCGTGTTAGGAGCGCTGTTGCTGGCCACCTTTGTCTTATCCTGGGTCTGGTATCCCAAAGGCCCGGCGGCCGGTCCCCGCTCGTTCTCATATTTCAGCCGGTTCAAGGAACTTGGCTCAATCTCCGTGTTCCGCTTTGGGATGCTGGCCACCCTTTCCCAGCGCATCGTGTTCTACGCCGTGTTGGGCTACATCGCGGCCTATCTCATCGACACCTACGGGATGAGTGTTAGAGAAACCGCGGTCCCCCTGGCGGTGGTGGGGTCGGGCGCCGTGGTCGGCAGCCTATGGGCCGGCGTGATTGCCAGTCACAGGAACCGGCTCAACTTCGCCGCCGGGAGCGCGTTGGCGGGAGGAGCGGCGGCGACCCTGGTGTTCGCCATCGACCCGTCCATCTGGGCCACGGTCGCCATCGCCTTCGGTGGGGTCTGCCTGTTGAGCATCGGCTGGCCGGTGTTCATCACCTTTGCGACCGACGTGGCGGGGCAGTCCCGGGCCACCGCGGTGGGCATGATGGGCGCCAGCAACCGGCTGGGCGGATTTATTGGGGCGGCCGGCGGCGGAGCGTTCCTGGCCATCGGCGGGTATTCGGCGGTGGGAATCTTCTGCCTGGTGGCGGTGATATTCTCCGCGTCGGTGATTCGGCTGTTCATGCGGGAACCGGAAAAGGCGGCTTAATTGAACCCTGACCGCCGGTCTGCTGCCCAATGAGCCAATTCCGTTTCCTGGCCGCCGTGGCCGTGGGGCTGTTCGTCACCATGAGCGCGTCGTTGATGTTGGCTCCGTTGTTGGTCGATTTGGCCACGGAGTTCGACACCTCCGTGGCAGTAACCGGACAACTCGCCACCGTCACTTTTGCAGCGTGGGCCGTCTCCGTGGTCACCGTTGGACCCTTGTCCGACTCCATCGGCCGGAGGCCGGTGGCTCTCGCTGGGTTGACACTTCTCTCAATCGGAGTGTTGGCCTCGGCTTTCGCGCCCAATCTCGGAATCTTGATGGCCCTGAGGGTGGTGACCGGGCTTGGCGGCGGCATGATTCCCCCTAACAGCCTGGCGGCTGTCGCCGATTCCGTTACCCCGGCCCGCCGGGCCCAGGCGGTGGGTGGGCTGATGGCGTTCGCCACCCTGTCTTCGGTGATCGGCATACCCCTGGTGGCGATAGGGGCCGATTTGGGAGGCTGGCGGCTGCCCTTCCTGGTCATTGGTTCTCTGTTGGCCGCGTGCGCCCTGCTCAACTGGTTCTGGTTCCCCAAAAGCGAGGGCGCGGGACTCCGTTCTTTCACCTTCTTCTCCAGGTACCGGGCGCTGTTGGCCATTCCCATCTTCAGGGCGGCCTTGACGGTTAACTTTGCCCAGCGGATTGCCTACATGGCGCTGTTTAGCTACCTGGCAACCTATTTGATCGACAGCTACGACATGAGCGTGGGGGCGGTTGCGCTGCCCATGGCGTTTGTGGGCATCGGCACGGTGATTGGCACCTACGCCGGCGGTCCGGTGGCGAGCCGGAAGGACCGGATGCCCTTGATTGCGGCCTCAGTTATGACCGGCGGACTCGCCGCCTTGTTGCTGTTCTCGGTCGACGTCCCGCTCTGGGCGGCCGTGGCCATCGCCACGGGGGCGATTGCACTCATCAGCGTCGGCTGGCCGGTGATGCTCACTCTTAGCACCGAGGTGTCCAACCAGTCACGGGCCACCGGCGTTGGGCTGCTGGGCCTGAGCAACCAGACGGGAGCCGTCGGCGGGGCCGCCATGGGCGGCGTGTTGTTGGCCACCAGCGGGTTCCCCGGGGTTGGGTACCTATGTCTGGGCGCGGCGGTGTTCTCGGCGGTGGTCATCGGTCTGTTCATGCGGCAGCCGAATACTCAGGAATAAGCTATCGCTTGCCCCATCGGACCGGGTGCGATAGGATTTTGGCGCCGGGCAAGGCAATAATTGCAAATCGGAGCGATTCGGCCCATATGTTGGAACACAAAGGGATACGCTGGGGCTACGTCTTCTTGAAGGCGTCGTCGTACCTGAACACCGAACAATTCCATGAACTGATGGTCCAGGCCGTGGAGATGTACCTGGCGGGGGAGACAGAGCGGAACGTCAAAGGGGCCGAATATGAAGGGCGGCTCTACACCGAGCAACGCTACGAACTTATCGGCACCATCGGCGGCCAGCGGTTCGACGCCGACCTGGAGACCTCCCGCGGCCGTGACAACGCTTCATTCCTGGTCAACGAGCAGACCCAAGGAGCCGGAGCAGCCATATCATTGAATTAGGACGCCGGGGAGCTAGCCGACGTCCCGTTGACGCCAATCCCGGCCTCATTTACACTCCAACCCGCCAAGGGCTCGATCCATTCTATCCGGTTAGATATCTCGTGAGGGACAAATGACCAGCAGCAACGATTTCCCATTGGTCAAAGAGATTGGACGGGTGCCGTCCTCCACTGTCCCCCTGAACTCCCAAGAAGAAACCCGGTTCCAATCTCTGGCCGAAGCTGCGGTCATGATCGACGTGCACCAACACCCTTTCGTGCTGCCGGAGGCCATGGACCGGTTCATCGACTTCCTGCGCACCAACCGCTACGCCTGGGGGTTCGAGGCGGTGAAGTACGGCGGTTGGTCCACCGTGACCACCTCCAACGTGTTCGGCGCTTTGCAGAACGCCACGGAGATGTCCTTCGTGGAGTACGAAGACGTGGCGGCCGAGGTTGGCATGATGCTGGCCGATGTGTCGGCCCAGAAAGACGTGGTCCGGGTGGGCAACGCCGAAGAGATACTGGCGGCCAAGCAGTCCGGCAAGGTGGGATTCATGCCCACGCTGGAGCACCTGCCCATCGGCAACCGCCTGGAGCGTCTGGACCAGCTCCACTCCATGGGGGTGCGCCTCGCGGGCATCACCTACAACCGCAGGAACTACATCGGCGACGGCATGAACGAGCGCAACCCAGGCGGCCTGAGCGAGTTCGGCATCGAAGTCGTCCACCGGATGAACGACTTGGGCATGGCCGTAGACCTCTCCCACGCCTCAACGCCCACGGCGATGGATGCCATCGAGTTCTCCCGGGCGCCGGTAGTCTTCAGCCACAACGCCTCCTACACCCTGCGGCCCAACAGGCGCACCAGGAAAGACGAGGAACTCAGGGCCTGCGCCGCCAAGGGGGGCCTGGTCTGCATCACCGCCGTGCCCAACTCACTCAGCGACGACCCGGAGCAGGACATCGAATGCGTCCTGGACCACTACGACTACATGGTGAAATTGATCGGCATTGACCACGTGGGCATCGGCACCGA
>JACZUF010000060.1 GCA_022573285.1 Chloroflexota bacterium | reverse complement strand
AAGGAGTTGCACGGGAGCGGAGCGGCGGTGGTGGGTATCTGCGGCGGGTATCAGATGCTGGGGACCAAGGTCAGCGATCCCGACCACATCGAGTCGTCCATCGCGGAATTGGACGGCCTGGGGCTGCTACCACTGTCCACCGTGTTTCAGGGAAGTAAAGAGACGCACCGGATCAAGGGGACGGTCATTGAAGCCACCGGCCTGTTGGCGGGAGCTTCCGGGATGCCGGTCAGCGGATACGAGATACACATGGGAAGGACCGTGGGCGAAGGCTTCGCGGCGCCTTTTCGCATCGAGGACCGCGCCGATGCTGCGGTGACGGAGGCCGATTCCATGGAAGGGGCCATCGACTCGTCGGGCAGCGTGATGGGCACCTACATCCATGGCCTGTTCCACAACGGCGGGCTCAGGGACGCCATGCTGCGAGAGTTGGCCCGCCGCAAGGGCGTAACGCTGCCGGATGCAAGTTCCGAATTGGACTCGGACCGGGAATTCGACAAATTGGCCGATTGGGTCCGCTCCAGCGTCGATATGGACCTGGTATACCGTATATCCGGGCTTAGCCGCGACTACGATGCGGCCAGGGCTTAATGGCCTCCCAGCTTTGTTTGGTGCTGGGGGGAGTCAGGTCGGGAAAGAGCGCCTTCGCCGAAAGCAGGGTTGCTTTATTGAGCCAGCCGACCGGGGGTCAGGCCACGCTATATGTGGCCACCGGACTGGCGGTCGACGACGAGATGAAAGAGCGCATCCGGCGGCACCAAGAGTCCAGGCCGTCTCACTGGTTGACCCTGGAGGAACCCTCTAAACTGGCGGAGAAACTGGCGCCGCTGCTGAGTGGCCCCGAAAGCCCGGGCGCGGTAATCCCCGGCGTGGTAATAATCGACTCGGTTGATGTCTGGGTGGCTAATCTGCTGACGGAGCACGAGGCTGAGACCAAGTCGTCCATAGAAGAAACAGTTATGGCCGAGACGGACAAACTTCTGGCTCTGGCGGCCGCTTCACCCCAGGCGTTCTTCATGGTCAGCAGCGAGGTCGGAATGAGCTTGGTGCCTCCAGAGCCATTGGGACGCCGGTTCCAGGACCTCCTGGGAATGGTCAATCAGAGGATCGCCGCCGCCGCCACCGAGGTGTTCCTGGTGGTTGCGGGGCTGCCCAATCGGATCAAACCCTAAGGTCAACCCAACGAGCGCGGAGTAGTACCACTTGGCCTCATCAAATGGCGGTGTATCGGACGAAAACGGAGCTGCGCTCCTCCTGGGCAGCGCCACGGTCCGCGCGCCCGGCGTTTGCGGCGAACTGGCCCAGGGCGTGATAGACGGGGTAAACTTCCTGGTCACTTGTCCCGTGGACTTCTACTCCCGGGTTAAAGTCGATATCTATTCCGACGGCCCCGGCGTGGACGCGCCCGAGGACTGCGGGAAAGCCGCCGCCGCCGTCCGCAGCACCCTGTCGCAACTGAAACAGTCCAAGGTCCGCGCCCGGCTGACGGTGAACAACCCCATCCCCAGGGGCAAGGGCATGGGCAGCAGCAGCGCCGACCTGGCCGCGGCCATTGCCGCCACCGGCCTGGCCCTGGGCGAAGAGCTGACGCCGTATCAGATCGCCCAGATCGCATTGTCCATCGAACCCACCGACGGAATCATGATTCCCGGAGTCGCCCTCTTCGACCACCGTGACGGTATCATCCGGGAGAGCCTGGGCCCGCCTCCTCCGATGGAGATCGTGGCCCTGGACCTGGGAGGCACGGTGGACACCGTGCAGTTCAACATGGTCGACCACTTAGAACGCTGGCAGGCCGTCGGCCAGCAGACCACGGAGGCCCTGCGCCTGCTGCGCCAGGGTATCGCCGATCAGGACCCGGTCCTGGTGGGCCGAGGGGCAAGTATCAGCGCCGAGGCCAGCCAGAACGTTCTCGCCAAGCCCCGGCTGGCCGAGGTGCAGGAGTTCGCCGAGTCAGTGGGCGCGGTGGGGGTCAACGTTGGGCACAGCGGCACCATCATGGGCGTGCTATTGGACGCCAGAGAGCGCCGGGGCAAGTCGACCTATCACAAGGCCCAAGACGCCTTCCCCGACGCCGATTCGGTGTACCATTTCCGGTTGTTGGGCGGCGGAGTGCAGCGGGTGGACGTCTAATCCTCACCTAATCGTCGTAGGAAAAAACGAAGAAGGACCGTGATGGCAGAGTACAAATTAGCCGTGATTCCCGGCGATGGCGTGGGGTTGGAGGTCATCGCCGAAGGCAGGAAGGCCCTTGAGGCGGTGGCCGGCGTAACCGGCGGGCTCAGCTTCCAGTTCACCGAGTTTCCCTGGGGGTCCGAATTTTACCGGAAGACGGGGCAACTGATGCCCGACGACGGCATCGAGACCCTGAAGGGCTTCGACGCCATCCTGTTCGGCGCGGTGGGAGACCCTGATATACCGGACCATATCACCTTGCATGGCCTGCTGCTCCCCATGCGGCGGGGCTTCGACCAAGGGGTGTGCATCCGGCCCGCCTACCTCTATCCAGGCGTGCAATCGCCCCTGGCTGGCAAGAAGGCCGGCGACATCGACATGGTCATCTTCCGGGAGAACACCGAGGGCGAGTACGCGCCGGTGGGCGGCCGGCTCTACGCCGGCACCCCCCACGAAACGGTGATTCAGGCCAACGTGTTCACTCGCCGGGGCACCGAGCGCATCATCCGGGCGGCGTTCGAGTACTGCGTGCGGCGCAACAAGGGCAACAAGGTCACCTCGGTGACCAAGTCAAACGCCCAGGCCTTCGGCATGGTCTTCTGGGACGAGGTGTTTTTGGACGTGGCGGCCGAGTACCCTCAGATCGAGACCGAATCGCTGTTGGTCGACCGGGCCTGCATGGACTTCGTGCGCTGGCCCGAGGCCTTCGACGTGGTAGTGGCCTCCAATCTTTTCGCCGACATCCTCTCGGACATCGCCGCGGTGGTGACGGGCAGCATGGGCCTGGCGCCCAGCGCCAACATCAACCCCGAGCGAGAGTACCCGTCCCTGTTCGAGCCGGTCCACGGCGCCGCCTTCGACATCATGGGCAAGGGCATCGCCAATCCTCTGGCGACGGTCTCGGCCGTGGCCATGATGCTGGACCACCTGGGCGAACAGGAAGCGGCCGACCGGGTGGACAAAGCCGTGGCCCGCTGCCTGGAGCAGCGCACCGTCCTGACCGCGGACCTAGGCGGCGACGCCTCCACCTCGGAGATGGGCGACGAAGCGGCCCGGCTGATACGGGAAGGGTAAGGGCGGCCATCGAGCAGACCAAATGAAAGCGCCGTATCCCTCTCTTGGTATTCTGAGGAGCGCTCCCGACGCGTCGGGAAAGAACCTCGTTGCTCCACCGAGAAATGGCGACGCCGCGCAACGAGACCCTTAGCTTCACTCAGGGTGACAGCGGGGTAAGCAGACCGGCCTCACCACGGCAGAGTGGGAGTCTGTTTAGACCCCTAGGTCAATACCAACATCGCGCCTCGTTCCCGTAGCACCGGCAATATTAATCGGACCTTTGTTTCCAAGAACCGGTTCTCTGGCCGCCTCCTGCCGGACCCGGAATAGACTGCCGAAAGGCTACATTCGCTGGAAGTCGGCCCCACGTCCGCGTATGCTCGTATTGCTGAAATTTAGGAACGCGTAGTTTCTCCAGTTCTTCTTAAGATTGGGCGGGCCTCTTACGGTCCCACCAGATATAAGTGAATCCCATTTACCAGAAGGGATTGGCACAACGAAACGGTTGAGCCCACCCAGCCAGCACGTCTCGCTTTCGACGCCAAGCAGCGTCCATTAATGGAACGCTGTGTGACGAGAATTTCCAAGATGGAAGATTACGAAGGTACAGTTTCATCGGCAATAGGCGTGCTCCAACACCAATCTTGCCGTCTGGGGCGCGGCCCGGGCAAGCAGGCCTCTTCAATATCTCTTGGCGAAGTTCACTGAGGGAAGCATGCCTTCCGCGCGACCCTTCACTTCGTCGGAGTCGGATCGCGTGGGGCCGGATCAGGACCGTCGCGGTCCGAGTTGAACCGGCAAGGTAATAGTTGCCTATGGATTACCAAAATAGTTAAACTAAATGACTGAATCGGATCCAATCACGGTGGTGAAAAAGAGGATTTCGGCTTTTCAGATATCGCGTCTACCCCGTCACGGCAACATAGGGAGTGAAAGATGACAAAGATCGATTTCGGTCAACCGCCGGTAAACGGTCCGGATGTATTCGGTTTCGATCTGTACGGCCAAGTCCAACCGACCTCCGAATACGCGGATCTGAGGCGGCTTATTGAAGAAAGGGGCCTATTGGAGAAACAGCCGGTCTACTATCTTTACAAAATAACGTTCACCGCGGGGTTATTGGCCCTTAGCATCACGCTCATGGTCACGTTGAACAACCTGTGGCTGCAGTTGCTAAATGCTGTTCTCTTAGGGTTCGCCTTCGGTCAAACAGCAGCGATAGCCCACGACGCAGGGCACAATCAGATTTTTGAATCGGCTAGAAAGAACAACGTGACCGGTTTATTCGTCAACTTCCTGGTAGCCGTGAGTAAAAGTTGGTGGGTTGATCAGCATAATCAGCACCACCGATATACGAACGATATTGACCTTGATCCTCACAATGCTTTAATTATCGTGGCCTTTTCGGAGGAACAAGCGCAAGAGAGAACAGGAATCCTAAGAGCCTTGATTCGGTATCAGGCCTACTATTACATCCCTTTGTGCTTTCTGCAGGCTTTCGGAATGCGGGTGATTAGCGTCCTGTACTTAATCAAAGAGAAGAGAACGGGTTATCGTCTGGAACTCCTGTTGATGGTTGCCCACTTCACCGTCTATTTTGCCGCCCTGTCTTTGATTTTCAACCCCTGGCATATCTTTCTATTCGTGCTGGTTCACCAAGGGATTTTTGGCTTCTACGCCGCCTCGATCTTCGCCCCAAACCATAAAGGAATGCCTGTTACCGATAATGAATCGCGGCTGGATTTTTTACGGTCACAGGTGACCAGCAGTCGAAACCTTAAAGGGAGCCGCCTCGTTGATTTCTGGTACGTCGGGCTCAATTTCCAGATAGAACATCACCTGTTTCCTAACATGCCTCGCAATAGGCTGAGAGATGCCCAAAGCGTGGTTAAAGAGTTCTGTGTGGCGCGTTCGATCACCTACCATGAGACGGGTGTCTTTCAGTCAATCAAGGAAATCATCCAACACCTCGATCGAGTAGGTGGGTCTTCCGGCGCCAGAGCGAGCGGATCAGTACCCGTGTAATAGGTCTGCCAGCAATATATTCCGGCTCTATTCCTGCATCACCCGGTAGCCGGCGAGATACAGGAGATGGGGGGCTCCATGGCAAACCAAGCGCAGATTCAGGAAGCCTACGACTATCTAGACGAGCTGATACAGATCAATCTGGGCAAGTATCCAGACTTCAGCAACGCATTTTATAACGGGGATTATTCTCTAACACTAGAGGGGGCGCAAAAAGCCAAGCATCGATACATCCTTGATGGAATCGGTTTCAAGGATGGTTTCCGAGTGCTCGACATCGGATGTGGATGGGGCCCGATGTTAAATGCGGTTCGAGACCGGGGTGGAACCGCTATCGGAATCACCTTGTCGCCTAAGCAAGTTGAGTCATGCAGGCGGTCTGGATTACAGGCCTACCTCCACGACTGGAAAGAACTGACGGTGGGCGATTTCGGGAAATTTGATGGGATTGTCTCAGTCGGGGCATTCGAACATTTCTGCTCAACGGAAGAATATTTAGCAGGGCATCAGTCCGAGATATACCAACGGTTCTTCGATCTGTGTCACGACCTGCTGCCGGATGACGGAAGAATCTATTTACATACTTCGGTTTGGTATCGGAATGTGCCAGCATATCAGCAAGTCTCATTGAAAGAACCAAAAGGCTCAAGTGAAAGGAATATGGCGCTCATGGAAATATTCTTTCCTGGCTCTTGGCCGCCGGTTGACAAGGAACAGGTCGTTAACTCAGCTCGCGGGTTCGAGATGATTTCGGCCGTTAACGGCCGCCTCGATTACATACAGACCACGAAAGAGTGGGGTAGATGCGGCCGGCAATTATCGCCTCATAAAATTTGGGCGATGGCAAAACTTGCAGTGCCGAACCTGGCAAACAGGAATTTTTGGTACCGCATGGAATATGGGCGTAACTGCGTTTTCAGCACTTGTCTTGAACTGGAAATTCTAGACAACTGGCGTTTTATATTCGAACGACGACCGGATCGATAACTTGTAAGAGCCCCGTCAGTACTAAGTCGTAAGTAGGATGTAGTGAGCGATTGACTTCTTGATGAGGGCGGAGAATCGTGACAAAAAAGAGCAATTATCGCTGTGGAGTTGTTGCTCTGGCCGTCACATCTACCCTACCGATGGATGCTCTAAGCGGCCTTCGCCCCGGCTCTCTACGCCGACCCCAAGACCACTCTGACCATGCGTTTCTCCAGGGTCTGGCCGAGCTTCATCACCTGGTTCAGGCGGTCGTGGTCGCCGACGACGCCGATGAACGCCACACCCAATAGGCGGCCCACCCGGAAGTCCACCACGGTGGAGGAGATCAGGCCGTTGACGCCGCCCTGAAGGACCTTGAGGCCCACCGCCTCGTCGAAGAAGCCCTGGGGGTCCAAGCGGGTGGCGGAAACCAATTGGTGACCCTGGCCCACGCTCTCGCCGACCCGGTCCTCGAAGTCCTTCAGAAAGATGTCGTGCATCCACCCATGGACCGAGTCCGGGGTGTCGAACAGGTGCACCACCGACGCCGCCATGAAGTCGAACCCGTCCGCCATGGTCATGTTGGACGTGGGCCCCAACTCCCGCATGACGCCGGTCACCCGTCCGGCTTGTAGAAAGCGTTCGGCGGTGCTTCCCTCGAACCCGTTCTGGGCCAGGGTGTCGTTATCGAGTGTCCCTTCCCGGACCACCTGATGACCTTGGAACTGGTCCGGGAACTCAGCCTTCTCCAAGACCATGTCGTCCAAGGCGCTCTCGCCGATGCTGTAGGTTGCCCGGTCAATCGAGAAACTTGTCAATCCAGTCTCCTGTAAAGTGGACGTGCCTGTAGAGCAGGAACGGACAGGGCTCGTCGCCTCGTGTCTGTGCGACCGAAAATCAGGCGATCAACTGTATCGCGCCGGAGGCCGGGAGGGCTAGCCGCAGACCATCGGATAGATGTGCAGATACCGGGAGGACTCCGCCGGCAGGTTGCTCCTAGTCCAGTTGCTGCCGCCGTCCGAACTGCTGTAGACCTCGCCGCTGTAGGCCGCACAGTAGATGTGGTCCGGCGCGGCGCTGTCGATGGCGATCTGCATCATGCGGCCCGGCACGGTCTCTCCCAGGTCCAACCGGTCCCAGGTCTCGCCCACGTCTCGGCTGCGGAAAAGCGCGCCCTCTTGGACCGTGTCCGGAGGCGCGGCCCCGCCGCCGGCCCCGGCGGCCAGGTAGATGGTCTTGGGGTCGTCGGGGGCCACCAGCAGGTCGCGGCAATAGGAACCGCCGGGGAACATCTCCTCCACCTGCACATGCTCCCAGCGTGCGCCCTTGTCCCGGCTGCGGAACATGGCGGTCTGGGTGGCGATGTGGACCGTGCCCGGAGCGGCGGCGCTGACCTCAACCTGGTGGAGGTCCAGGGTGTTGTTGCGCAGGTATGGGCCGTCGATCACCGAGACCCAGCTTTCGCCGCTGTCACGGCTGGCCAGCAGACCGCCGACCTCGATGGCGGCGTACATGTCTTTAGTGTCGGATGGGTCGAAGGCCATGCCGATGACCCGCTTGCCCGTAGGCGGCATATAGGTCGTGATGTGGGGATACACCACCTGGCTGGTGTCCATCTTTTCCCAGGTGGCCCCGCCGTCTTGGGAGCGGGAGATGGAGCAGGGTTCGTACCCCGCGAAGATAACGTCGGGGTTGCCGGGATGGATGACCAGCGACCAGACCTCTTTCCCAGGGCCGGGCTCTTCCAAGGCTTCCCAGTGCTCTCCCCGGTCGTCGGAGCGGTAGACTCCCTGGTGGGTGCCGGCGTAAACAACCTTGGGGTTGTCGGGCCGGATAGCCAGGGCCCGGACCTGAGGGTTGGCCGGGAGGCCCTTGGAGATGTCCGTCCACTGTTCTTCCCCGTCGGCGCGCCGGAGCATGCCGCCTTCGCCGATGTAATCGCCTTCTCCGGCCAGGCCGATATAAACGTAAGTCCGGTGATCTGAGGCTACCATGGCGTACCTCCAGCCTTGATTGTGTCTGAGGTTAAGATACATGAATTCTTGGTGTATTCCACCCGTCTGTCAAGTCGAGCGTCGAGTGGGACTAAAAGTGGGATGGAGAGCGGCGGGGCTATGGCGTGGCGGACCAGTCTGCGGTAGTATTTAACGCGCCAACTTCAGGGCCCTGCCGTCCGTTGACAGCCAATGCCCAAGACAAGAGCCTGCCCAACACAAGGTTATTCATGAAGAACAAGGTCTACGAAAGCATGGACGACGCCGTGGCGGACATTCCCGACGGCGTCACGATATTCAGCCCCGGGTTCGGCGGCGTGGGCGTGCCCAGGAATCTCCTGGCGGCGCTAAACCGCCAGGGGGCCAAGGGGCTGACCGCAGTGTCCAACAACGCCGGAACGGTGGACGAACTGGTGGACATCGGCACGCTGGTCGAGGCCGGCCAGATCAAGAAAATGATCTGCGCCTTCACCGCCACGCCCCACCCGTCCCAGGTCACGCCCTTCACCCGCATGTACAACAACGACGAGATCGACGCCGAGTTGGTCCCCCAAGGCACCCTGGCTGAACGGCTCCGCACCGCCGCCGCCGGCATCGGCGGATTTTACACGCCGACCTCGGTTGGGACCGAGTTGGCCGAGGGCAAGGAGCACCGGGAGATCAACGGACGCATGCATGTGCTGGAGCATCCCCTGCCCGGCGATTACGGGTTGATCCGGGCTTGGAAGGCCGACACCTTGGGTAATCTGGTTTTTCGCCTGACCCAGCGAAACTTCAACCCGCTGATGGCCATGGCGGCCACCATCACCATAGTTGAAGTGGAGAACGACATCGTCGAACCCGGTGAGCTGGACCCCGACGCCATCCACGTGCCGGGGATCTACGTCGACCGGCTGGTGCGCATCCCCGAAGACGGCATCTGGGACTGAGAAGCAATCAGCATTCAGCCGTCAGCTAGCTGACAGCTCAAACACGGAGACCTGAAATGGCCGAAAAGGTGAAACTGGAAAGACAGGCGATGTGCGACCGGCTGGCCATGGAATTTCAAGACGGCTGGATCGTGAACCTGGGTGTCGGCATGCCCACCCTGTGCTCGAACTACTCGGACCCGGGGAGAGAAATCATCAACCACGCGGAGAACGGAGTGGTTGGTTACGGCCCGTTGGCCAAGGAGGGCGAGGAGGACCGTCACCTGGTGAACGCCGGGGGGCAGAAGGTTACACCCCTGCCTGGCATGGCTGTGGTGAACCACGCAGATTCCTTCATGATGATCCGCGGCGGCATGATCGACGTCACCGTCATGGGGGCCTATGAGGTCGCGGAGAACGGCGACTTCGCCAACTGGCGCATCCCCGGCCGCAAGGGCGGCGGCATCGGCGGGGCCATGGACCTGGCGGCCGGCGCCAAGCGGGTGTTCATCGCCATGGAGCACACCACCCGGGACGGCAAGCCCAAGCTGCTGAATAAATGCACCCTACCTGTCACCGCCCCCGGCGTGGTGAAGATGCTGGTCACCGACCTGGGCCTGTTCGAGATCACGCCCCAGGGATTCAAACTGGTGGAGCATGCCCCTGGCTGGAGTCCCGAGGAGATCCAGGAGCAGACCGAGGCCAAGCTCATCATCCCCGGCGACCTGAAAGAGTTCCGCTTCAGGAGCTAGGCTCTAGAAGAAATCAGTCCCCCCGTTCACGTGCAGCGTCTGGCCGGTCATGAAGCCGCACTCGTCGGTGATCAGGAACAGGCAGGCCGACGCTATATCGTCCACCGAGCCCAGGCGGCCCACCGGTATGTCGGCCGTATCGCGCATCCCGCCCTGGGGATACCAACTCAGGTCTCGGCTGGTGTCGATGCGGCCCGGAGATATGACGTTCACCCGGATGTTCTTGGGCGCGAACTCCGAGGCCAGCCCCCTGGCCAGACCGATGATCCCCATCTTGGCGGCCGACACGTGAGCCCGCTGGGCCGAGCCCTTGAAAGCCCCGTCCCCGGTGAAGAACACCACCCTCCCGTAACCGTTCTTCTCCATGTTTGGGATGGCCGCGTGGGCGCAGTAGAACGCCCCGTCCAGCACCACGCCCCGCACCGATTCCCAATCTTCCAGGGTGACCTCCGTGAAGGGCTTGTGGGGCCGGATGGCGGCGTTGCTGACCAGGATGTCCACGCCGCCGAACTTCTCGGCAGCCGCGGCGAACATGTTGGTCACCTGCTGGTGGTCTGAAACGTCGGCCAGAAAGGGCAGGGCCTCGACGCCCAAGGCGCGGGCCTCGGCGGCCACCGATTCCGCTTCTTCCTTGTTGCTCCGGGCGTTCACGACGACGTTGGCGCCCTCTTCGGCCAGCTTCAGGATGATGGCCCGGCCGATGTTGCGGCCGGAGCCGGTGACCAGGGCTGTCTTGCCTTCCAAACGCTTCATGGCCGCACCTCGAAAAATGTGTTGGAATTAGGGGCCTCAGGCACGGTTCTGCACGGCCTTCGACCGGTGGGCGGGATTATAGCATGGCGCCTCGCCTGTAACCCGGCCCGGGGCACGGCCACCCTGACCCCGGCCGCAGTCGGGGGAAGGGTCTCGTTGTGCCCCGGAGACCTGCGTAAACCGAATCCCCCATCAACGTCGTATAATCCGATGCTGTGATGTCAATTATCAAATTTCTAGATGTGTGGCTCACCGTTGAGACCACGCCTGAGGCACCAGCATTCACCGGTGACCCGGAGGGCCGCTAAGCTTCATGCAGCTTCTGTCCCTGGTCTCCTGGCTGTTGCGCCGGCGGCTGCGCCATTCCTGGCTGTTGCTGGCGGTCACGTCCTTTGGCATCCTGGCTTCGGTGACCATCATGTCCACTGGGGCCCTGTACTCCCGCGCCCTGGGTGAGGCCGGCCTGCGCCATTCCCTGGCGTCGTTCAGCCCCGAGGTCCTAAACGCCCAGGTCACGGCCCAGAACCGGCCCCTGGGACGGGCCGACTACCTGCCCCTGGAAAGCCTGGTCCACGAGGCGTCCAGCGACCGCTTGGGGGAGATGCTGCGGAGCACCGAACGGTTTGGGCGCACCCAGCCCAATCTTCCGCTGTTGATCACACCCACATCGCCGGTACTCGGCTCTCCGATGGGCCGCCCTTTCTTCCTCACCGGTTTCGTCGAACACACCAGACTCACCGAGGGCCGCTGGCCAGAGATCGGGGACCCCGAAGAACAGGGGGAAATCGAGACGGTTATCGGCGTTGGGACGTCCAGACAGTTGGCATATGAAGTCGGAGACCGGATATTCCTGGCGCCACTCCGGTCCTCGCCGGAGCGTATCACTTTCCGGGTGGTGGGCCTGGCCGAACCCATCGACGCCCTCGAGGAATACTGGATGGGGTCGGCGATCTATTTTGACCTCGCGGTCGTTGGCGAGTTGGCGTTGGTGCCTCTGTTTGTAACCGAGGAGGATTTCTTCCAGGGCATCGGCGCCCGCTATCCCACCTTGGTAGGCGATTTTGGGTTCTACCTTTTCCTGGATCCCAGTTACCTGACCGCAGGCAACGCCGACGATATGAAACAGCAGATACTGGGTCTGGAGACCGATCTGAACAAGGTGTACCCGCGCACCCTGGTGCTGAGCCGGCTGGGCCTCACCATCGACGAGTTCGAACGGGCCCTTACCCTGGCCAGGGTGCCTCTCTATCTGTACCTGTCTTTGGTCGTGGCGGTGGTCCTCTACTTTCTGGCGCTCATTACTGGGACCCTGGGCCGCAGCCAGGCCGAGGAAGCAGGCCTGCTCCGCAGCCGCGGCGCAAGCGTGGTCCAGGTGAGCGGTGTATTGGCCATGGCGGAGGGGTTTGTGGTCCTGGCCGCCGTGATAGCCGGTCCATTCTTGGCCTGGGCCATCGTTAAGTTCCTCCTGTTGGACACCATCAACCCGGGGGGTGATTTCGCCGCTCCGATCCCCCTGGGACTGGCCGGCGACATGTTCTGGATGGGGGCTTTGGGGGGCGTGCTGGCCCTGATGGTGCTGCTGATCACCGCCGTGGGCCGGGCCAAGGCGGGCACACTAGAGGCCCTGCTGTCGAGGGCCAGACCGCCGACGGTCCCGTTCCTGCACCGGTACTATCTGGATATCTTGGCCGTTCTGGCCGTGGCATTGATCTGGTACCAGATCCGGGGCCGGGACGGGTTCGTGGCTGAAGAACTGGCGTCCCAGGGACTCAACGTGGACCCGTCCCTGGTCCTGGGACCGGTGGTGGGCCTTTTCGCGGCGGCTGTCTTGCTGCTGCGATTGCTGCCCTTGTTGGTCCGGTTTCTGGCCTGGGCCGGAGCGCGCGCCGGCGCGGCCTGGTTCCAGTTCTCTCTCTTGCGCTTGGCCCGCGACCCCATCCCCCACGGGTCCCTGGCGGTGATCCTGATGCTGGCGGCGGCGTTGGGCGTATTTGGCGCCACCTTCCAGTCCAGCTTGTCTCAGGGGCAGAGCGACCAGGCCCGCTACCGCGTGGGCGGAGACATGGTGGTGACAGGTCCGGCCATTCCCGCCGACGCTCCAGAGAAACTGGAGAAGATACTCGGAGTGACGGCGGTCAGCCCGGTGCTCCGCGACTCGGTTACCTTGCTGGACGGCCTGCAAGGCGAGAGAGCGAGACTGCTGGCGGTGGAGCCCAGGGCGATGGCTGAGGCCGCTTGGTTCAGGGAAGATTTTTTCCCTGGAGGCCTGCAAGAGATCAGCAGGCTGCTCCGGCCACGGCCCTTCCGGTCCGACCTCTCCGGCACCGGCATACCCATGCCCGAAGACACCGTGTCTCTGGGAGTGTGGGTGGACCCCAGTTTCTTGTTCGAACTGGACCTCCGGGCCGACGTGAACATGTGGGTAAGGGTAATGACGGCCACCGGGATTTACCGCAACCTTTCCATGGGCAACATCCTGGAGCGGGATGCCCCCGCCGACTCCGGTCCGGAGGCGGCCGATAGTTCCAATGGTCCGTGGAGGCTGTTCACCGGGGACCTCCCCGCCGTATCCCCGGCCTCGCTGCCCTTTGAACTGGTCTCGCTCTTCTTCACCACCAGCTCCAATGCACGTTTGTCCGAGGGGGTATTGCACCTGGACGACATCACCGCGTTCGGACCGTCTTCCGGTCCGGATGGGTTGGTGATAGAGGGATTCGAGGGTTTGGCTCCATGGGCCCCGCTGGCCAACCAGGGCCGCACCCCGGACGTGGTGGAGCGGGCCGCCGCAAGCGCCCGGAGCGGCGTAGCGGGCCTCCGGTTCTCCTGGCAGGCGTCGTTCTTGACCGGCCAGAGGGGGGTCCACCTGCCGCCGGGCCCTTTCCCCATCCCAGCCATTGGCGGGCCAG
>JACZUF010000012.1 GCA_022573285.1 Chloroflexota bacterium | reverse complement strand
TTTGTGCCCGCCGGTACCTTTGTGGGCCACTCGAACCCCGGCGTAGGATTTCCGCCCGTGAGCCTTGGTGGCGCCGTCACGCCTTTCCCAGGTCCCTTATTTGTTATGACAACCGCCGTGGCAAAGGAAAAGGGCAGGTTGAAAACCTGCCCCTACGAATGGCTTTGGCGCGAGGGTTTCTGTATTCCGCCCTTCGCCGGAACGACTTGGGGAGACGGCGTAGGGGCACGGCAATGCCGTGCCCCTACGCCGACGGGTTTTATCCGTGCAAACGACGAAAACGCCATTGCATGGCTGGGCTATTTGCCTTCTTTGATCCAGTCGGAGACCCGCTCGGCGATCATGATGGTGGTGGCGTTGGTGTTGGCCCGGATCACGTCCGGCATGACCGAAGCGTCAACCACTCTCAATCCCTGCAGTCCGTGGACGTGGCCGTGCTGGGTGACCACGGCCATGCGGTCGGAGCTTGGCCCCATCTTGCAGGTGCCCGAGATATGATGCTGGGTGTAGCAGTTCCGCAGTATCCAATCGTCCAAGGCGGCGTCGTCGGCCAACACCTCTTTGGTGGGGTTTAGCTGTTCGACGACATGGGCCGCAAAGGCCGGGTGTTCTGCGATCTGGGCCGCCGTGCGCAGCGCGGCGCGCATCCGCTCCCGGTCGTAGGGGGCCGAGAAAAAGTCGTAGTTCAGGTAGGGCTGCTCGTGGGGGTCGGTGGAGTTGAGGATCAACTCGCCGGCCGAGGTGGCGTTCTGCAAGCCGACACTGAGTCCGAAGTGGAACGTGTCGCCCTCGTAGGTCACGCTGGCGGGCCGGTGCTCGCTGCTCATCAGCGTGGGCGTGATCTGGAAATCGCCGCGGGTGGGGGACCCGGAGGTGCTGAAGCGCAGGCCCACCTGGACGCTGGGGGTGTCGATGTCTGGGGGATCGCCTTCGCCCCTGAACAGCATGTAAGCCGCCGGGTGGTCGCGCAGGTTCTTGCCCACGCCGGGCAGGTCGTGGACCACATCGATGCCCAAGACTCCCAACTCCTTGGCCGGGCCCACGCCCGAGAGCAGCAGGACCTGGGGTGTGCCGATGGCCCCGCCAGAGAGGATTATCTCGCTCCCTTCGACATCGAACACCTCGCCGCCGCTCTCGGCCTCCACTCCCACGGCCCGCTTGCCTTCAAACAGGATGCGCCGGATGGCGACGCCGCCGCGGATGGTGATGTTGAGCCGGTGCCGGGCCAGGTTCAGATAGGTCAGCGCGGTGCTCATGCGGACGCCGTCGATGTTGTTGAGCGGACGGGCCGCCACACCGTTGGAATCGGGGCTGTTCTGGTCGGAGTCTTCGGGGAATCCCACGCCGATGCAGGCGTCATAGAAGGCCCGGAAAGCCGGAAGCAACGCGTCACGCTTGTACCGGCGCACGGGAATCGGGCCGGTGCTGCCATGAAAGTCGTCACCGGGGAAGTCCAGGTCTGTCTCCATTTTTCGGAAATAGGGCAACACCTGGGTGAAACTCCACTCGTCGTTGCCCCACTCGGCCCACTGGTCGTAGTCCTCGGGCACACCGCGAAATAGGACCTGGCCGTTGATGGCGCTGGAACCTCCCGTGGCCCGGCCCCTGGGGATCACGATGGGCTCGGGCTGCAAAGGAGTGGCGGTGGCGCGGTAGTCCCAGCTATGGGGGCCGTAGGCCGACCGCCAGACGTTGTAGCCCTTCTTGAGGTCCTCGGGCAGGTGCTCGAAGTCCGGGTAGTCGGGGCCCGCTTCCAACAGCAGCACCGTCTTGCTCGGGTCTTCCGAGAGCCGGGTGGCAACTACACAGCCCGCCGAGCCGGCCCCAACCACGATATAGTCGTACTTCATGGTCCCTCTCTCAAGATGGGGAATCTGAGGTGTCTGGTCCATTGGTCCTCAGACCTCAGGCTCAACCCCTGAATTTGCACCGGCACATTATATAACGCCGGGAAAATCCCGTTATTCGCCCACTATTTGACTGTTGCCAAGATGCCCTTCAGGTCGTCCACATTCCGAATCTCGCGGACGTTGCGGTGGAGCCCGAAATCGGTCATGGCATCTTCGGCGATCAGGTCGATACCGTCCTCGGTAACGCCGACCTGACCCAGCCTTACCGGCAGGTCCAAACTTTTGAACATCTCCTCGATCGCGTCGGCGGCGGTGGCCGCCGCCTGGGTGTCGTCCATCCCCTGTACTCTGACCCCCATGGCATCGGCGAACCGGGCCTGTCCGGCGGTGTTGGCCTCCAAGTTGAAGCGCATGCCGGGCGCGGTCAGGATTGAGTAGGCGTCGCCGTGGCCGCATTCGGGGTAACGGGTGTCCAACGAGTGGGCCAGGGCAGTGACCACTCCCAGGGCGCTGCCTCCGGCCCCGGCGTCGGTGGCCCGGTTGTAGAGGAAGGCCGCCGCGCATAGATTTATGCGGACCTCAGGGTCTTCCGGATTAGAGTTCACCAATGGCAGATTGTGTTTCAGCAGCCGCAGGGCCTCCAGGAGGTCGCTTTCCGCCAGGGGATTAAGGCCCGTGCGCTGCAGGGCCCCAGCCACTCCCGTAAAGCAGGATGCGCTGGCGTTCAAGCAGAGCCAGGGCGAGGCCGTCAGCAGGGCTTGGTCGTCCCAGATCACCGCGGCGGGGCGGGTCTTGGGGTCGAACAACTCCAGCCGGTGGCCCGATTCCGGGTCGATGAGCGCGGTGCCGGCGCGGGTTACGGCAGTTGTAGCCGTTGTAAGGACGATAAAGTTGGGAATCTTTGGGGCCATCAACCGGGGGCTGACCGGCGGCTTTCCCGCCGGATATTGGGTGCACAGCTCCTGGGCGGTGCCCTTCTCGGCCAGCAGGATGGTGATGCCCCGGGCGGTGACCACGGCGCTGCCTCCGCCCACGGCCACGATGCCGTCCGCATCGACGTCCCGTGCCGCGGCGACGCCCTCCATCACCGAGGTCACCGGCGAGCCGGTCTTCCCGCCGGAAAACACCCCGGCCACCCGCTCACCCAGTGCGTCTTTCACCCGGTCCACCAGGTTGGTCTTGGTGGCCACGGACTTCCCGCAGACCACCAGAATCCGCCGGGCTCTGAGCCGGTCAACTTCGTCCGCCAGCCTGCTGATGGCGTCCGTTCCGGCATGGACCCGCACGGGATAGCCGACAAATCGAAAGGAATCTGTGGTCACGGTTTTGTTCTCCTGGCCGGCGTGGTCCCTGGGCAGGGCTGCGGCAGTGACTAATGGTGCCATTGGAGTCCACATTTGGCAACCGAGTTTGCCATGTTCAGGTTCTTTAGCCGGGCGCGGTGGTAAAATCGTATTCGAAGTTATGCTCAAACTAACCAAGAAAGACGAAGCCCGCATGGTGCGCTACCGGGGCCAGAGCCTCCGTTTGCTGCGAGACGCTATGGATGAGATACGCGGCGGCCGCTGGGGCCGTTGCGAAGAACTGCTGTGGGGCAGCCTGACGCTGGCGGTGAAGGGCGTGGCCCTTGGCCGGGGCCGGGAGTTGGACGGTCTGAAAGCCGTTGAGGACTACGCCCACGAGTTGGGCCAAGAAAACCGGGACCGGCGGATCCGGGAAGCTTTCACCAAGCTTGCGTCCTTCGGCGACACCGCAGAGCGGGTACGCGAGTCCCGGATCAGGGCCGACCATCTGGTGGCGACCCTGGAGGATGTCACCGGGGCCGTCGAGCGGCTCTGGGACCTGGCTCCCGGAGGCGACCTGCCTCCCGAACCAGTCCCGGTTGAATTGCAAGAACCGGAAGAACCCGACGAACTGGAAGAGATGGACAATGGTTCAGGTGGAACGGATTAATCTGGTGATGGCGGCTAATGAAAACGCCGTGAACGGCCCGGTGGAACGGATTAATCTGGTGGCGGCGGCTAATGAAAACGCCGTGAACGGCAACGGCAACGGCCCAACGGTCGCCATCCACACCCACGGCTGCAAATTGAACCAGGCGGATAGCCAGGTCTTGGCCCGGCAGTTTCAACAGGCTGGGTTCACCGTGGTCAGGTCCGCCGCCCAGGCCGACGTGGTGGTGCTGAATTCCTGCACCGTGACCGCCACCTCCGACGCCAAGGCCCGCCAGTACCTGCGCCGCGCCCGCCGCGCCAACCCGGATGCCCTGGTGGTGGCCACCGGCTGCTACGCCCAGAGGGCCCGGGAAGACCTCTCCGCGATGAATGAAGTCTCCCTGGTCCTGGACAACCAGCAGAAAGAAGAATTGGTTGCCACGGTCGCCGCCGAATTAAAGATTGAGGAACCCTTCTCCGTAGAAAACCGGCCTGAGGCTGTAGGGCGAAGCCGGGCTATGGTGAAGATTCAGGAGGGCTGCGACCAGGTCTGCGCCTACTGCATCGTGCCCAAAGTGAGGGGCCGGGAACGGAGCATCCCGCCCGAGGAGATCATCGCCGAGATCAACGGCCGGGTTGGATGCCGGGAGGCGGTGTTGACCGGCACCCAACTGGGCACCTACGGCTTCGATCTGCCAAACACCAATCTTCGGGACCTGGTGAAACGGGTCTTGGCCGAAACGTCCATCGACCGGCTCAGGGTGTCCTCGCTCCAAGCCCAGGAGATCACGACCGAATTATTGGAGCTGTGGCAGGACCCCCGCCTCTGCCCCCACTTTCACATCCCTCTGCAGAGCGGCAGCAATACGATATTGCGTTCCATGCGCCGGCGCTATGACACCGCCCGGTTCGCGGAGACGGTGGAATTGGTGCGGGAGAAGGTACCCGACGCTGGAATAACCACCGATGTCATCGTGGGTTTTCCCGGCGAGGGCGCCAGGGAGTTTGCCGAGAGCTACAGCTTCGCCGCGTCAGTGGGCTTCAGCGACCTGCACGTTTTCCCCTACTCCATCAGACCGGGGACATCGGCGGCCCATCTGAGCGGGCAAGTGGAGGACGCCAAGAAACGGGAGCGGACCGGGGAGATGCTGGAATTGGCGGCGGCGGCGGCCAGGGAGTTTCGCCAGGGGGTGTTGGGCCAGACCAGGCCCGTGCTTTGGGAGCCGGCCAAACGCCATGAATCCGGCGGGGTCTGGAGCGGACTTACCGACAATTACCTACGGGTGCGGGCACAGAGCGACCGGGACTTGGGCAACATCATAACGGACACCCGATTGACTGCCCTGGATGAAGACCGGGTTACGGGCGAAGTCGTCTAGCTGGGTCCCATATTAGACCAACCGTGGCGGCAACTTTACCCGACCTATCCTCGTCCACCCAGTAATAATGTCACCCTGAGTGAAGCGAAGGGTCTCTTTGCTTGGATGGGACAAGGCTTCACCGCAAAAAGAGATTCTTTCCTCCCGATACCGATCGGGACGTCGGGAGCGCTCCTCTGAATGACAGATGGAGCAGATCGGTTTTCAGAGCCGGCTATCGATTTCGCTTAAAGCTCGACGGGCCTGAGATAACCCATCTCGCCGCGGCGCTCCAGATATCCTGCCTTAATATCGTGGCCGTGGGAGAAGACCAAAAGCCAGCCCTGGCGCTCGGCCTGGTTCAACAGGTCCCGCTTCGCCTCCAGAGTGACCTCGGGAGAACTGTCAAAGGCGGAGATGGCGACCAGGTTGAGGTGATGGGGCGTGGGAACGATGTCCCCAAGGAACACCACCCGCTCGCCGCCGTGGTTGAACATGACCATCTGGTGGCCCAGGGCGTGGCCGTCGGTGACAATCACATTTAGGCCGGGCATGATCTCGGTATCACCGTCCAGCAATTCCAGTTGACCCCGCTCCTCGATGGGCAGGAAATTCTCGGAGCGGTGCACGCCATTACAACGCTCGTTGGGGTTGCAGGCCTCCTCCCAACACTTGGCCTGGACGTAATATTTGGCCTTGGGGAAAGTGGGCACCAGGTTGCCGGCCCGGTCCAGCCGGGTGCAGCCGCCCGAATGGTCAAAATGCAGATGGGAAAGAACCACCGCGCTGATATCCTTGGGAGTGAGGCCCACACCCTTTAAGCCCTTCAACAGACGGCTGGGGACCAACCCGAGATTCTCTTTATCTTGATCGACTTCTTTGGTGCCGATCCCGGTGTCCACAAGCACGTTGTGTCCGCTTACTTGCAGCAACAAACAATTCAACCCCAGGGTCATCCGGTTCTTTCGGTCCGTGACAACGGTGTTCTCCCAGGCAACCTTTGGCACCTGGCCGAACATGGACCCGCCGTCCAACTTGATGACCCCATCACTGATGATCTTTACCGATGTCGACATCATCGCTACACCCAAACCCTCATTCAATTATTATTGAACGTTCCGCCCCGCCCGATATCGTCACCACCTGTGGTCGTTATTAAACAAATGCCGAAGTTGAACCGTGAGTCTCGTCAGAGATTTTTAATTAGAGAGAGAATAGTGCTCTTGTCCGTGGAAACGATCTATCGGTATTGCTTCTGACGGGTACGTTCTAGATGTGTTTCTCTTGACCCGGCCAGTGGCCGGCCGCTTTTTCGTTTAGCCTTTTTACCTCCTCGATCTTCTTCTTAAAACAAGAAAAGCCGGCGGTCCGAAAACCTCGGCCACCGGCTAGAGCCTGTGTCGGGCAACGTCACACCACCCCGCCCCACTCTCTCCCGTTGACCCATTAGCACATTAATGTAAAGGAAACGCGGCCTGTCAAGGCGGAATCCATGAATTTCTTGTCAGTATTCGAAGGAATATTAAACTTTTTTAAGGTAATGGTCAAGTTCGTGACTGGCTAGCCTAATTTATGTTTACTAACCATTGTAAAGGTGGCCCCTGGTTTGGCCAATTTTAGAGGTGCTATACTACCTCAAACTCGATATTGCTCATCATTACTTACCCGGTCGCACGACCGCTGATTAAACCATTGATTAACCGGTCCGTGACCGTTTTCTGGGAGGCCGAAATATGGTAGACAACGGACTTGGGCTAATGGCCCACCTGCTGCGGAGGGCCGGCTTCGGCGCCACCCTTCAGGAGTTGGAAGAGTACCAGGCCAAGGGATACGAGGCCACCCTGGAGGAGTTGCTCCATCCCGAAGACGCTCCTGAATGGAACGATGATCTGGTCCGCCGGTACCACACCGACCAGAACAGCGTGATGTACTTCGAGAGCGCCCAGTCCTATTGGATGTACAAGATGATCAACTCCAAGCGGCCCTTGGAGGAAAAGATCGCCCTGTTCTGGCACGGGCTCTTCGCCACCGCCTACGGCAAGTTGAACCATGCCAAGGGCGTGTTCAACCAGACCGACACCTTCCGCCGCCACGGACTGGGGTCCTTCCACAACATATTGATGGAACTGTCCAGAGACCCGGCCATGGTCTTCTGGCTGGACAACAAGGACAACCACAAGGACGCCCCCAACGAGAACTACGGACGGGAGTTGCTGGAGCTCTTCTCCATGGGCATCGGCAACTACACCGAAGACGACGTTAAGAGCTGCGCCAGGGCCTTCACCGGCTGGACCATCGCCAACCAGGAATATATGAGCGTCCGGGCAGCCAGGGATTCCATCTGGCCCTCGGGCCGCATCGACTGGCAATTCGAGTACCGGCCCGAAGACCACGACGAGACCGAGAAGAGGTTCCTGGGCCAGACCGGCAACTTCAACGGCGAAGACATCATCGACATCATCGCCATGCACCCAGCCACCAGTTGGTTCATCGCCGGAAAGCTTTACAACTTCTTCGTGTCCGACACACCCAATGAGGAGGCCATCGGATTCCTGGCAGAGGAGTTCCGGAAGTCCAACGGCGATATCCGTTCGGTGTTGCGGGCCCTCTTCCTCTCCGATTATTTCAAGTCGGAAGACGTTTGGTACTCCAGGATCAAGAGCCCAACCGAGTTGGTGGTGGGCACCGCAAAGCTGGCCGGCAGCTACCAGACGCCCCAATGGGACATCACGAACCTGTCCAACGACGCCAATTTCATGGGCCAGGAGATCCTGAATCCTCCCACCGTGGAGGGTTGGCACACCGGCACTGAGTGGGTGGACACCGGCACCCTGGTGGAGCGGGTGAACTCCGCTGCCCTGATCATCGGCGACGCCCGGCAGCCTGGGGTCCAAGCAATGATTCAGCGGCTCAAGGACCGCCAGGACACCTACCAGCCGGAAGAGTTGGTGGACGCCTGTCTTATGTTGGCCGGCGGTCTCCAGGTGTCGGAGGGCACCCGCCAGCGGCTGGTTGAGTTCGCCGCCAATTGGGGAGAGGTTAGCTTCACTCCCGAAGACGCCGTGCCCTGCTCCGAGCAGCGGGTCGTGGAACTGCTGCAGGTGATCCTGGCCACCCGCGAATACCAGATGGCCTAAGGGCCATGCTCCTGCCGACGGCGGGTCCTCCCGGCGGCAAAGACCGAAATTCTGTCACCTTGAGTGAAGCGAAGGGTCTCGTTGCTATGGTGGAACGGGGCTTCACCGCAAAAAGAGATTCTTCGGCTTCCGCCTCAGAATGACAAGGGGCACACGCCAGTTATCCCGCACCCGAACCCGCGGTTCCTGCAAACTAACTTAGCGAGCCTTAAATGACCACCACCAAGACCTTCACATATAGCCACACCATCGGTTTCCTGGCCGGCACCGGCCGGGGGTTCACCAACCCGGTGGACCTGGCGATAAACTCCCAGGGCATTATTTATGTTCTGAACCGGGCGGGTCCCGAAACGCCGATCCGGCTGCCCTCCAAGCGGGTCTCGATGTGCACCTTGGACGAGGATTTCCTGGGGGAGTTCGGCACCGGCGGCACCGGGGACGGAGAATTCTGGTGGCCCAGTTCGATCGCCATCGACAGCCAAGACCGGGTCTACGTCGCCGACGAGGGCCTGCAGCGGATCACCATATTCACCAAGGATGGGGAATACCTGGGAAAATGGGGCGAGAAGGGCTCCGGCGACGGGCAGCTTGAGTATCCCTCCAGTCTGGCCTTCGACGCCGAAGACAACCTGTACCTGACCGACAGCGGCAACCACCGGGTGCAGAAGTTCACCCGTGACGGGGAGTTCATCTCCGCCTGGGGCCAACGGGGTTCCGGGCCCGGCCAGTTCGAAGGGCCCTGGGGCCTGGCCCTGGTCAATACCGGGGCCGGGGCCGGGGACGTTTATATCTCCGACTGGGGCAACGACCGCATCCAGCGCTACGACACCACCGGCAGGTTGATCGAGGAATTTTGCGGGCTTCCCGAAGGCGACGCCATCCACCGGCCGGCCGGTCTGGCAGTGGACGGGGAAGGCAACATCTACGTCGCCGATTGGGGCAATGAGCGGGTGAAGGTCCTGGGCTCCGACGGGAGCCTCCTGGCGTCCCTCCGGGGAGAGTCGGTGGACTCCAAATGGGCGGCCGACTACTTCGACGCCAACCTAGAGGAAGGGCGGTTACGGAAAGAAGCGGACCTGGAACCGGAGTTAGACCCGCCGGGCCGCCGGGACCGGGAGATATCCGCTGGAGTGGAGAAGTATTTCTGGGGTCCCACGGCGGTTAAGCTGGACGGGCAGGGCCGGCTCTACGTCGCCGACAGCCTGCGCCACCGGCTACAGATCTACCGAATCGGAACCAGGAACCTCATTTCGGTCTAGGTCTACCGTTTACTGGACCTACAATGAACTCACTCTGGGGAGTATTGCACCGTGGAATACGTAAAATTTGAAAAAGTATCACTGAAAAACCACCCAGAACTAAACGAGAAATGGGTGCAAGACCGGATAGCTGAGGACCCGTCGCTTTTGGGTCTTGGAGATCTGATTCTTAAAGACAGAGAACGTACTCAACCTCGCGCAGGCCGACTAGACCTGCTCTTTCAACACGAAGAGGAGCTTCGCCGATACGAGGTCGAAATACAGCTTGGACCGACGGATGAGAGTCATATTATCCGAACGATTGAATATTGGGACATTGAACGGAAACGCTACCCCCAGTACGAACATACCGCAGTAATTATTGCAGAGGATATCACAAGTCGATTTCTGAACGTCATAAGTCTTTTTAATGGGACCATACCGCTCGTCGCGATACAGATGAAAGCCCTCAAATTGGAACAACAGGTCTCGTTGGACTTTACCACGGTCCTCGACCAAGTCTCTTTGGGCCTTGAGGAAGATGACGAGGAGATACGCGAACTAACGGACAGAGCCTGGTGGGTAGAAAGGAAAGGTTCACCCACTACCCTCACGATGGCTGATGATTTGTTGGAACTCATACATAATCTCGACCCAGCGATTGGGCCGAAGTACAACAAGTTCTACATCGGCCTGGCGAAGAACGGAGTTTCGACCACCTTTATAAAACTGCGGCCAAAGAGAGATTTTATTCGCTTTGAACCTCGATTAGAAGAAACCGACGAAATACACAATCTAATCAGAACAGCGGGCCTTGAGGAATTGGAGTACAAGCAAGGCCGATTTCGGGTGAAACTCTATTCCGGCGATATCGAAAGCCAATCTTCGGTGTTGACCCAGCTGATTAAAGAGGCCTATCAAAACGCGGGCTTCTAGACCCGGCCGCGCGCCTTATCCATCCGGGACCACGTGTCTCTCAGCGCCACCGTCCGGTTGAAGACCGGGGCCTCGGGCGTGGAGTCCGGGTCGACGCAGAAATAACCCTGACGCAAGAACTGAAACCGATCCCCAGGTTTTGCCTTGTCCATACCCGGTTCCAGCTTGCACGACTTCAAGACCACCAATGATTCAGGGTTCAGGTTGTCCTTAAAGTCCCCGCCGTCTTCCACGTCGTCGGGGTCCTCTTTAGAGAACAGGTGGTCGTAGATACGCACTTCGGCGTCCACCGCATGTTCGGCCGACACCCAATGGGAAGTCCCCCGTACCTTCCTGCCGTCGGATGAGGTCCCGCCATGGGTCTCGGGGTCGTAGGTGCAGCGCAGTTCGATTATCTCCCCGGTGGCCTCGTCCTTCACCACGCCGGTGCAGGTGATGTAGTAGGCGTCCTTGAGGCGTATCTCCCGGCCCGGCGATAGGCGGTAGAACTTGGGCGGAGGTTCCTCGCGAAAGTCGTCCTTTTCGATATACACGGTCCCGGAAAACGGGATGGTCCTCTCCCCCATGCTCATGTCTTCCGGGTTGTTCACCGAGACGATCTCTTCAGTCTTACCTTCGGGGTAGTTCTCAATCACCACCTTCAGCGGGTCCAACACGCCCATAACCCTGGGCGACCGTTTGTTCAGGTCGTCCCTCAGGGTGTGCTCCAGTAGTGCGATGTCCACGGTGTTGTCCCGCCGGGCCACGCCTATGCGGTCGCAGAACTCCCGGACGGCCTCGGGAGTGTAGCCCCGGCGGCGCAGTCCCGAGATGGTCGGCATGCGCGGGTCGTCCCAACCGTTCACGTGTCCGCCATCCACCAGTTCGACCAACCGGCGTTTGCTGAGCACCGTGTGGGTCAGGTTCAACCTCGCAAATTCGATCTGCTGGGAGTGGTAGATCTCCAGCTCATCCAGGAACCAGTCGTAGAGGGGACGGTGGTCCTCGAACTCCAGGGTACACACCGAATGGGTGACGCCCTCTATGGAGTCCGACTGGCCGTGGGCGAAGTCGTACATCGGATAGATCGGCCATTCATCCCCGGTGCGGTGGTGAGTCTCTTTCAGTATGCGGTAGAGCACCGGGTCGCGCAGGTTCAGGTTGGGCGCAGCCATATCTATCTTGGCCCGGAGCACATGGGCGCCCTCATCGAACTCGCCCTCCCGCATGCGCCGGAACAGGTCCAGGTTCTCCACGACGGACCGGTTGCGGTAGGGGCTTTCCTTGCCGGGCTCGGTCAGAGTTCCCCGGTACTCCCTTATCTCATCGGAGGTCAGGTCGCAGACGTACGCCTTGCCCTTCTCGATCAGTTTGACGGCGTATCCGTATAGCTGGCCAAAATAGTCCGAGGCATAGAAGAGGTTCTGGCCCCAGCCCCAACCCAGCCAGCGGACGTCCTCCTGGATGGATCGGACGTACTCGACCTCTTCCCGGGTGGGGTTGGTGTCGTCGAAGCGCAGGTGGCATACGCCGCCGTATTCGGCGGCCAACCCGAAATTCAGGCAGATCGACTTGGCGTGACCGATGTGGAGATAGCCGTTGGGCTCCGGCGGGAACCGGGTGACCACCCGGCCGTCGAACTTCCCGGACCTGTTGTCATCGGCGACTATGCTGCGTATGAAGTCAACCGAGGTTTCAGCCTGTGTCATTCTTGTGTCATCCTGTGACTGATCGGGGGCCGGTCAGCCGGCGGCGCTGAACCTTTCGAGGGCATTCTTAACGCGGCTCACGGTGCGGTCCTTACCCAAGACCTCCATCATCTCGAACAGCGGCGGTGATACGGCCCGGCCGGTGGCGGCGACCCGCAGCACCCCGAAGAACTGACGGCGGGACAATGACAGCCGCTCTCCCGCAGCCTGCAGCACCGCTTCCAGTTTCTCGTGCTGGAAATCGTCGGTGGCGTTCAACTCATCCAGCGCGGTCTTCAGGGCCGATAGCGTCATGTCCCGGTCCATGCCCTTCTGCACCAGGGTTTCGGTGTCGAACTGGTGGTCTGCCTGGAAGAAATAGGAAGTCATGCCGGCCGCCTCGTCCAACCGCTTGATGCGCTCTTGGAGCAGCGGCGCGATGCGGCGCAGGTATTTCTCGTCCACCGGCAGCAGTTCCTTGGGCAGGTCCCGCTCCAAGAAGGGCATCATCCGGCCGGCCAATTGCTCCGGCGAAAGTTCCCTGATGTACATCCCGTTCACCCAGAGCAGCTTCTCTTGGTCGAAGATGGCCGCCGACTTGGTGACCCGGTCCAAAGTGAAGTTGTCGATGATGGTCTGGGTGGACATGATTTCGGTCTTGTCGTCCAGCGACCATCCCAGCAGCACCATGAAGTTGCGCATGGCCTCGGGCAAGTAGCCGTCGTGTTCATACTCGCCGATGGCGGTGGCGCCGTGGCGCTTGGAGAGCTTGGCCCGGTCGGGCCCCATGATCATCGGCAGGTGGGCGAACTGCGGCGGCTCGAATCCCAGGGCCTCGATCAACTGCAGGTGACGGGGCGTGCTGGGCAGCCATTCCTCGGCCCGCATCACATGGCTGATCTCCATCAGGTGGTCGTCGGCCACCACGGCCAGGTGGTAGGTGGGAAAGCCGTCGGACTTCAAGATGATGAAGTCGTTCAATGTCTCGTTGCGCCACTCGACCTCACCCCGGATCAGGTCGTTGACCTTGGTGATTCCATCTTTGGGCATGGCGAACCGGATAACTTCCGATTCCTGCCCCGTTTTTGATATTAGTTCGCTGATCTCTGCTTGGCTCAGGTCACGGCATTTGCAGTCGGCGCTGGCCGAAGTACGGCGGTCGCGGGCGCCCTGGCCATCTTGAGACGGACGCTCCTGGCTACAGTAGCAATGGTAGGCGTTGCCCTGGGAAACCAACCGCTCGGCCAGATCGTGGTAGATATCGAGCCGCTCCGACTGAAAGTAGGGGCCAAAGGGGCCGCCCACCTCGGGGCCCTCGTCCCAGTCGATATCCAGCCAGCGCAGGCCGTCCAGGATGACATCTACGGAACCCGGCACCAGACGGGCCTGGTCGGTATCTTCAATCCTGACGATGAACTTGCCGCCGTGGTGGCGGGCGAAGAGCCAGTTGAAGAGGGCCGTCCGGATGTTGCCGATGTGGGGCAGTCCGGTGGGGCTGGGTGCGTACCGGACGCGGACTTCTCCGGGCAAGTTGATTCTCCAGCGGAATATATAAGGGCAGGCAATATTGTAGCATGATTCATGCCCAAACCTGGGCTATCAGGCACGGAACTTGGGAGAAATCAGGGGCCCGGCTAGACCCCGCGGAGCGCGTCTATGGCCGGGGTCAGGTCGGACGGCAGGCCGGTCTGGAACTCCAACGGTTCGCCGTTAACCGGGTGTTTGAACGCCAGGTGGAAGGCGTGGAGGAAATGGCGATCGACCAAGGTGCTTGCATGTCCGTAGGTGGTGTCGCCCACCAGAGGGTGGCCGATGTGGGCCATATGCACCCTGATCTGATGGGTCCGGCCCGTCTCCAGGTAAAGTTCGATCAGACTGTACCCAGGCGGGCTGTGATCCTGGAACTTTTCCCGCAGTTTATAGCTGGTGCGGGCCTCTTTGCCGCCCACCACCACGGCCATGCGAGTTCGGCGGCGGGGATGGCGCCCCACCGGAGCGTCCACCTTTCCCTGGGAGGGCGCGGGCACGCCTTCGACCAAAGCCAGATAGCCCTTGGTGACCTGGCGTGCCTTGATCTGGTCGGAAAGGTTGTTGTGGGCCTGATGGGTCTTGGCCACCATCATCAGTCCCGAGGTGTCCTTGTCCAGGCGGTGTACGATGCCCGGCCGGATCTCGCCGCCGATACCCTGGATATCGGGGCACATGGCCAGCAGCGCGTTGACCAGGGTCCGGTCGGGGTGTCCCGGTCCGGGGTGCACGGCCAGGCCGGCGGGTTTGTCGATGACCACCAGGTCTTGGTCTTGGTAGACCACGGTGACGGGGATGTCTTGGGCCACCAGTCCCGACGGCCGTGGCGGAGGCACGGACAGGGTGACCCGGTCGCCGGCCCTCACCTTTTGAGACGGTTTGGCCGGTCCACCGTTGACCGACACCTGCCCATCGGCGATCAGCCGCTGCAGTCTGCTGCGGGTAAGCCCGGTGTCCAGCCCGGCCAAATACTGGTCCAGGCGGGACTCGCCCACCGCTACCCGGAATTCCCAGAATTCGTGAAGGGCCGATTCAGAGGTCAAAGCGCCCGGTCCCCCGCACCTTCTTCCACCGTCCGCTCTTTCACCCCGCAGGTAGAGCAGCTCCAGCCGTCCATCACCGAACGCATCTCACCATCGCAGACCGGGCACCAGCCGTAGCCGCCTGCGGGTCCAGCGGGGTCCGAGGCCTTGGAGCCGCCTTGGTCGGCGACCAGGAAGATCCAGGCCAGGATGACCAGGCCGGTGATTATCGACGCGTCGGCCACGTTAAAGACCGGCCAATCACCCACATCTACGAAGTCGGTCACGTGGCCCAACCGCAACCGGTCCAGAAGATTGCCCACGGCACCTCCGATCTGCAAACCAAGGCTCAGCCGCAAGAGACCGGTGGGGACCCGCTGGCTGCGGTAGATCCAGATCAGGATGGCGATGCCGATGAAGGAGACCAGGATCAAAGGGGTGTTCTGGTCCCGAAAGATGCCGAAAGCGCTGCCGGTGTTGAAGGTGTGGGTGAAGCGGAAGAAACCGGTGGCGGGGAATGACTCGCGGTACAACAACTGGTCCCGCACCAGGAATTTACTGAACTGGTCGATGACAAAGACGAGGATAGCCAGTTGGATTAGGACAAAGTCTTTGTAGATGGGGGTGCGTGGGGTGTCGGCGCTCACGTTAGGGTCTCCGGGTCCGCCACGGGACTGCTTCGATTGCCGGGGCTATTTTAGATGCTCGGTGAAGAACCGGCCGACTTCCGGCACCAACCGGGCTTCCTGTCCATACCAGAAATGGTCCCCGCCGTCGAAGAGCTTGAACTGAGGAGAGTGGCTGAAACCGGCTAACTCGGCGTCCAGTTGGGTCGAGTCCACCAACTTGTCACGGTCTCCGGTGACGATCAAGGCCGGCACCTTGGAGTCCTTGAGGGGTGTTCCCTCCACTGCCCGGAAGGGCGGGGACACCAGGGCGATGGCGTCGGCCTCGCCGTACAATTCGCTGTGGCCCAGGATCACCGACGTGCCGAAGGAGTACCCGGCCAGGCCGGTCTTGGCGTTGGTGTCAGGCCAAGCCTTGACCAGGTCCAGGGCGCCCAGCACTTCCTGGAACTCTTTTTCACCCTCGGTGTGTTCGCCCTCGCTGCCGCCCACGCCCCGGAAGTTGAACCGCAGGGTGACGAAACCCTCTTCGGCCAGACCCAAAGCCAGGGCCAAGACCACGTTGTTGTCCATGTTGCCGCCGTGGAGCGGGTGGGGATGACAGATGACCACGCCGGGCCAGGGCCCGGAACCATCGTCGGGTTGGACCATGACGCCCTCGAAAGAAAGTCCCTCGGTTTGGAAGGAAACGGCGCTTTGACGCAAGGCAACTGCTCCTAGGCCGGGTACCTCCATCTTAGGTAAACGCCCGCCCTTTGGCAAGAAAGGGAGGCCACAAAGTGGCGCTTTGAACCGCACCGGTCACCCTGAGGCCACGGAGGGTCTCGTCGCTCCGCGAGTGGAATCCGTAGTGGCAAAGGGATTCTTCGCCGGCTGACGCCTCGTCAGAATTACGAAAGTGCCATAGGGGCACGGCAATGCCGTGCCCCTACTTTTCCGTTAGTGTTGCAGATGTAATCCTGCTAGAATACCGGATAGTTTTTCGACGCGGACTACGACTGCCTTCACAGGCACCAAACAGTCAGCCAGAAGGAGCCGCCAGAATGGCATCGATCGACCTGCGCAGCGACACAGTCACCAAACCCACCGACGAGATGCGCCGGGCCATGGCCGAAGCCGAGGTGGGCGACGACGTTTTCGGCGAGGACCCGTCCGTCAACGAACTTCAGGAACGGGCCGCCGCCATGCTGGGCAAGGAAGCAGGCCTGCTGACCGCCAGCGGCACCATGAGCAACCTCATCGCCACCTTGGCCTACTGCCGCCGGGGCGACGAGATAATCATGGGAGACCAGGCCCACATGTTCTGGAACGAAAGCGGGGGACAGGCCGCGCTGGCCGGCGCCCAGACCCGCCTGGTGCCCAACGACGCCCAGGGCGGCATCAACCCCGCAGACGTGGCCCGCGCCATCCGCCCCAAGGGCAACCCCCATTTCCCAACCACCACCATGGTCTGCCTGGAGAACACCCATAACCGGTGCAGCGGCATGGTGATGACCCCCGCCGACACCAAGGCCGTCTGCGACGTGGCCCACCAAGCCGGCGTGGCGGTGCACCTGGACGGCGCGCGCATCTTCAACGCCGCCGTGGCCCTGGAAGTCCCCGCCGAAGAACTGACCCGCGACGTGGACGACGTCAGTTTTTGCCTCTCCAAGGCCCTTAGCTGTCCGGTGGGCTCGGTGATCGTGGGCTCCAAGGACTTCATCAAAGAGGCCCACAAGTGGCGCAAGATGGTGGGGGGCGGCATGCGCCAGGCCGGGGTGCTGGCCGCCGCCGGACTGGTGGCCCTGGACTCCATGGTGGACCGCCTGGCCGAAGACCATCAGAACGCCCGCCGCCTGGCCCAGGGGCTGGCCAACATCGACGGCATCAAGGTGGACGCCGACAGCATCCAGACCAACATCGTCATCTTCGATATCGATGACCAGGTGGCCAAGCCCCAGGACTTCATCAAGGCCATGACCGAAGCCGAGGTGCTGGTCTCCTACCCCGGCGAACGGTCCGTCCGCATGGTGACCCACCGGCACATCTCCGGCGAGGACGTGGAAGAAGCCCTGTCCCGCACCTCCAAGGTCGTCAGGGAACTTCGGTCCTAAGGGCCAATCGATGCCTAGCATCACACAGGCCGCGGGTTGACGCATGCCTGATGTCACTCTGGAACGCGGACATACGGCGGTGCTCATCGCCGACTTCTACGCGGACATTATGAACACACTGCCCCACGCCACCGGCCGCGGCGTGGTGGAGAAGGCCGCCGCAGTGCAGGCCGCCGCCCGGAAGGCCGGGGCGATGGTGTGCTACTGCGCCACCGTGTTCCGGCCCGGCTATCCGGAGATCGGCCGACGGAACAAGACCTTCAGCCAGCGCAAGTCTTCCGGCCAGACCGCCGTCCCAGACCCCATGGACGTTATCCACCCGGCGGTCAAACCCCAAGAGGGCGAGGTGGTGGTGGGCAAGCACCGGGTGAACGCCCTCTACGGCACCGGGCTGGACGTGGCGCTGCGGGCCAACGACATCCGGGACCTGGTGATCTTCGGCTACGCTACCAGCGGTGTCGTCCTATCGACGGTCCGCTACGGGGCCGACTTGGACTACAACCTGTTCGTGGTCGAGGACTGCTGCTCCGACTCGGACACCGAAGTCCACGATTTCTTGACCCAGCGCATCTTTCCCCGGCAGGCGGAGGTAGTCGGGTCGGACGATGTTATTCGCGCCCTGGGAGCCTTGTAGTTGGCCGGCCTGCCTCCGGAAGAGCGGCCGCGCCGGTTGCAATTGCGCACCCTGTATGTAGCCGTCGCCGCCCTAGCCATTTCCGTGGGCCACGTGGTCTACGCTTTTTTACGGGACCACGTCTTTGATTAGGACCAACCTTGATTAGAACCAACCTTCCGGCCCACATGTTCCTGGACGGCCGCAACGTCCCTTATCAGAGGTTGAGTTTTCCTCCGGAAACCGGTAAGGGGGCGGCCAACGTCGCCCAGGCGCTGGGCTACAATGAGTCCCAGATGGTTAAGACGCTGTTGTTCGAAACGGGCGAGGGCGAGCACGTGCTGGTCATGCTGGGCGGCGACAAGAACGCCATCTCCGGTAACCTGAAACGGGCCATCGGTTCCCGGGACATCAGACTGGCCGCGCCGGACAAGGTGATTGAGGTCACGGGTTATGCCATCGGCTCGATCCCGCCCTTTCATTGGCAGCCGCCCGGATTTCGGACTTTCGTCGATGCCTGTCTGATGGACGAAGAGGTGCTGGGTGTCGGCGTCGGCGTATGGGGCCAAGAGATCATGATTGCGCCTGAAGAGTTGGCCGGCGTGACCGGCGCAACGGTGGCCAATCTCTCGTCAAATCAGGAATCCACATGAATGGACTTACCAGGCGGGTTGCCTACGCCGCGATTCGCCATTAACATTCTCTGAGATGCGCGGCCCGTCATGGAACAAGCGACCGACGCGCTGACGCATTGACAACGCAAATGGAGGTGACCAGGTTCTAGAACGTATTTTTTCTTGGTTCCGCCAACCCACGGCGGAGATCGAAATCGAAACAACCGGCGGGTCTTTTCAGCCCGGCGGCACAATTGATGTCCAGATCACGATAAGGCCGAAAAAGGGAGTCACGATCAGGACCGGCCAGGTGGAATTGGTCTGCACCGAGCAATGGTGGGAAAGGGAATCCTCGGCGGACGGCGGGGAGGGAAGGCTGGAGATCCGCTCCGGTTTGTCCCAACCGCTGGTCCAATCGTTCATCGCTGACACTGAATTAACCGACTCCGAGCCGGTCATCAGGTACGCGAGGTTCCAGATCCCCGCCGAGGCCCCTCCCACCGTCTACGGCTCGGTAACGCAGGTGTCTTGGGAACTGACCGGCCGGTTGGAGACGGAGAAGGGCAACCCGGTAACCAAGTCGCGGGAAATAACCGTGCTTACCCCTCCGGTGGTCCAGACCGGACGCAGCGCGGCGGACCTAACCGCCGAGGCGTCCTTCAGCGGATGTATCCTGGCCATGGTCCTGGTCAATGACGTGGTCGGCGCCGGCGGATTCCTGGAGGGTGAACTCCGGGCTCGGATGAACAGCACCTACCAGGCACGGGACGTCCGCATCGAATTGCACACCGTCGAATCAGCGGGGGACCGCCAGGCGGAGTCGCTCCGCGAACGGGTCTCTCTGGAAAGCGACGTGCAGTTGACCACGGCCAGGCCTTACGTCTGGGCCTTCAGCGTGCCCGTGCCCAACCGGATCCTGCCGACGGTGAAGAGCGGGCACACCACGGTCTCGTGGCGTATTAAGGCGGTGGTGGACACTGACCAATCACCGGATGGCTTCTGCGTGGAGCGGGAAGTCCATGTGTTCACCTCGACCTAGCCGTCCTGGCCCCGGTCGTCGTTCCCATTATCGCTCCCGTCCGTTTCGCCGCCCCACCAGCGCCTGAGCCGCCGGCCGATCTCCTGCTCCGCCCCTTCTTCGCTGGGCTGATAGTAGCGCCGTCCTTTCAGGGACGGCGGCAGATATTCCTGCTCGGCGAAATGGCCTTGGAAGTCGTGGGAATACTTGTAGTCTTTGCCGTATCCCATGTCCTTCATCATCCCGGTGACGGCGTTGCGGAGGTGCAGGGGCACCGGCTCGTTGGCCTGCTCCCGCACGTCCCGCATGGCCTCGTTCAGCGCCGCGTAGGCCGAGTTGCTCTTGGGCGCGGTGGCCAGGTAGACCGTCGCCTCAGCCAGGGGTATGCGCCCCTCGGGCATGCCCAGAAAATGGACCGCCTGCTGGGCTGCCATCGCCACCGGCAGCGCTTGGGGCTCGGCCAGCCCGATGTCCTCGGAGGCCAGGATCACCAGGCGGCGGGCGATGAATAACGGGTCCTCCCCAGATTCAATCATCCGGGCCAACCAGTAGAGGGCCCCGTCGGGCGACGACCCCCGGACCGATTTGATGAACGCCGAGATGGTGTCATAGTGGCTCTCCCCCGATTTGTCGTACAGCGGAGAGCGCCTTTGCAGGGCATCGGAGATGGTGTCCAGGTCGATGATGCGGTCCCAGCCGGCGTCGGCGGAGCAGGCGTAGGCCGCCGTCTCCACGGCGTTCAGGGCGATCCGGGCGTCGCCGTTGGCAATGTTCACCAGATGGTCCATGGCGTCGCCGGCCAACGTCGCATTCAAAGGGCCCAGACCCCTCACCTGGTCAGCCAGGGCCCGGTTTACGATGGCCGCCGTCTGGTCCGGGGTCAGGCTCTGAAGGGCGAACACCCGGCAGCGGGACAGCAGGGGGGCGATGACCTCGAAGGACGGGTTCTCGGTGGTGGCGCCGATGAAGGTGATGGTGCCGTCCTCCACGTGGGGCAGGATGACGTCCTGTTGGGCCTTGTTGAACCGGTGAAGCTCGTCCACAAAGAGGATGGTGGACTGTTGGTGCATCCCCTTGCGGTCCCGGGCTTCGCTCACGATGCGCCGCAGGTCGGCCACTCCCGATGTGACGGCGCTGACCGGTTGAAAGTCGGCCTGAGTGGCTGCGGCCACCAACCGCGCCAGGGTGGTCTTGCCGGTGCCCGGCGGTCCCCAGAGGATGATGGAGGGCAGACGCCCGGCGGCGATGGACTTCAACAGAACCCGGCCGGGGTCGACTATCTGCTCTTGGCCCACGAACTCGTCGAAGGTCCGGGGCCGCATCCGCTCCGCAAGCGGTGCGTCGCGCTCCGCTTGGACTTTCCTGCCATGCTCGAACAGCGACTCGGATGAGCTCATGGTCGTTCACCTCACGGCTGCCGGGACTCCGGGACCGGCTAAACTACTGAAAGCGGGGCATGACCTCTTCGGCGAATAGCCGCATGGAGCTTTCGACCTCGGCGTGGGGCAGCATTCCGCCGATGTTGAACCAGCACATGAATTCCTGCGGCCCGTACATCTCTTGGAACTTTTCCAGTTTGGCGGCCACCTGGTCCGGGGTTCCCACGGCGGCAAACTCTTCCATGACGCTCTCGGCGGTCAGGCTAAAAGCCCGGCTGGAGCCCCGGCTGGAACCCCCGGACGCGCCGATGTCCCGGAGCGTTCCCAGGTAGTTGTCGATGGTCGTTGTAAAAGCGGCCTTGGCTTCCTTCTCGTCGGCGGCCACGTGCATGGGCACGTTGACGTTGACCTTGATTTTGGCGGCATCGTGGCCGTTCTCGGCCAGTTCCGCCCGGTAGGAGGCCAGCCCGGCCAGGGCCCCTTCCGTGGTCACTATGGTGGGCGCGACCAGGATGTTGTGACCCAGGGACCCGACGATGCCAAAGGTGTCGGCGCTGTTGGCGGCCACGTACACCGGGGGGTGAGGCCGCTGCACCGGTCTCGGCGTCACCGTATACCCATGGGCCTGGTAGTACTTCCCCTGGTAGGTGAAGTCCTCTTGTTCCCACAAGCCCAGCACCAACTCCAGGGCCTCCAAGAAGCGGTCCCGTCCCTCTTCCTGGTCGATGCCGTAGCCCTGGAAGTGGCTGGGCATGGCGCCCCGGCCCACGCCGAAGATGGCCCGGCCGTTGGACAACACGTCCAGGGTCGCCGCTTCCTCCGCCAGCCGCACCGGTTGGTGCAGGGGCAGCAGGTTGACTGCGTTGCCGATGCGGATGCGTTTGGTGGTCAGGGCAATGGCCGACGCGATCATCATCGGGGCCGACATCACCGAGAACCGGGGATTGAAGTGCAGCTCCGCCAGCCAGGCGGCGTCGAAGCCCAGTTCGTCGGCCAGTTGGCATTGGGCGATGGTGTCCTGGAACCGGGCGGCGGGAGTTTGGTCTACCGCGCATGGGAGCTGGTAGAAAACGCCGAACTCCATGAATGTCTCCTAGTGATTCCGAATAGGCAGGGGCCCGCCTATTCTAATACAAAGTTCTGCGGTTGGTGCCGGGGCTTCGGTCAGTTCTTTTCTGCCGGACCTTGCTCTGCGAATGGAAGCGTTACAGGGGGATGTTGCCGTGCTTCTTGGCGGGAAGGCTGTCCCGCTTGTTTTGAAGCATCTCCAGCGCTTTGATAATCTGCACCCGGGTCTCCGCCGGATCAATCACGTCGTCCAAGTACCCGCGGCTGGCGGCGATGTAGGGCGTGTTGAATTGCTCTTTATATTCGTCGATGAGTTTTTGACGCTTCTTGTCCTGGTTCTTGGCCTTGGCGATCTCGTCCCGGTAGATTATGTTCACCGCGCCTTCCGCCCCCATGACCGCGATCTCCGCCGAAGGCCAGGCCAGGTTGATGTCCGAACGCAGGTGCTTGCTGCTCATCACGATATAGGCCCCGCCGTAGGCCTTGCGGATGATGACCGCAATCTTGGGCACCGTGGCTTCGGCATAGGCGAAGATCAGCTTGGCGCCGTGGCGGATGATCCCGCCGTATTCCTGGTCCACGCCGGGCATGAACCCGGGCACATCCACCAGGGTCACGATGGGTATGTTGAAGCAGTCGCAGAACCGGATGAACCGTGCCGCCTTGGTCGAGGCGTCGATGTCCAGGACTCCGGCCAGATACTCAGGTTGGTTGCCCACCAGGCCCACCGAGCGCCCGTTCATGCGGGAAAAGCCCACCACCACGTTGGGGGCGAAGTTCTGGTGGACCTCCATGAACTCTTCATCATCGACGATCTTGTAGATGATCTCCCGCATGTCGTAGGGGCGGTTGACGTCGTCGGGGACCAGGTAACGCAGGTCGGGTTCTATTCGGGCCGCCGGATCGTCCGTGGGCTCGTGGGGGCTGTCCTCCAGGTTGTTGCTGGGGAGGAAGCTAAGCAGGTGCCGCACCTCGTTGATGCACTCTTCTTCGGTCTCGTAGACGAACTGGGCCACGCCGCTGCGGGTGGCATGGGTTGCCGCGCCGCCCAGTTCCTCGTGGGTCACCTCTTCGCCGGTCACCGCCTTGATGACATCGGGTCCGGTGATGTACATCTGGCCGGTGCCCTTGACCATGAAGACGAAATCGGTGATGGCTGGGGAGTAGACCGCGCCTCCGGCCGCGGGACCGACGATCACCGAAATCTGGGGGATGACCCCTGAGTACATGGTGTTGCGCAGAAAGATGTCGCCGTAGGCTGCCAGGCTCAAGACCCCTTCCTGGATGCGGGCCCCGCCCGAGTCGTTGAACCCGACCACGGGGCAACCGGCCTTGACCGCCAGGTCCAATATCTTGCAGATCTTCTGGCTGACGGCCTCCGACAGCGAGCCGCCCATCACGGTGAAGTCCTGGGCAAAGGCGAAGACCTGGCGGCCCTCCACCTGGCCGTAGCCGGTGACGACCGCGTCGCCCAGCACCTTACGGTCGGCCATGCCGAATTCGGTGGACCGGTGGGTGACAAAGGAATCCAGTTCTTCGAACGTCCCCTCGTCCATGAGCAGGTTCAGCCGCTCGCGGGCGGTCAGTTTACCCCTGCTGTGTTGCTGGTCAATCCGGTCCTGCCCGCCGCCCTTATGTGCCTTCTGGCGCATGGCGTCCAGGGCTTCAATCTTCTCGTCGATCTTCCGTTTTTCCGCCGTCACAGCACCTCCCGCCGGGTTGCATGGTCCCAATCATCAAAGGACGAATCTCGAGGTCGATTTGGCGAGGATACGTCGCAATTTAGGCACGCTTAAACAAGATTCATCGTAGCAGACGCGCCGAACGAGGAGCAAGGAGTCTGGGCATGCCCCAGAGTGATAAAATGGTGCCGTGCCGAGGCGTTTACCTGGCGCTGATTCGCATCGCTCCACCCACCCAGCCATACCGGCCAACCCCCTCAATAATACCGGAGTTTCCAGGCCATGCCTCAATTGCAGACCCCCATCACTGGGTTGACCGTCGCCAACGGTGACACGTTGGCCTGGGGGGCCCGCACCTACGTGATGGGCATCATCAACGTCACCCCCGACTCATTTTCCGGGGACGGCCTGGGCGGCGACGTCGCCGCCGCGGTGGACCTGGCCCTGCGGTTTCAAGACGAGGGTGCGGATATCCTGGACATCGGCGCCGAGTCCACCCGTCCCGGTCATCAACAGGTCTCCCTGGAAGAGGAACTACAAAGGCTGATTCCGGCCCTTGAAGCCGTGGCGGAGCGGGTGAAGCTCCCCATCAGCGTGGACACCTACAAGGCGGCGGTGGCCCGCCGCGCCGTTGACGCCGGCGCCGTGATCATCAACGACATCTGGGGCCTGAAAGCCGAACCCGAGTTAGCCCAAGTGGCGGCCGACACCGGGGCCGGCTTGGTCTTGATGCACAACCAACAGGGCACGGAGTACCGGGACCTGCTGCCGGACGTGATATCCAGTCTGCAGGGCAGCGTCGCAACGGCCCTTGAGGCGGGAGTTCCGAAGGAGAACATCATCATCGACCCCGGCATCGGCTTCGGAAAAACCCCGGACCACAACCTGGCAGTATTGGCCGGACTGGACCGTCTCAAGACCATCGGTTGTCCCATGCTGGTGGGCACGTCCCGTAAGTCCACGCTGGGCCTGCTCCTGGACCTGCCCCCCGGCCAGCTGGTTGAGGGCACGGCGGCCACGGTGACTCTGGCCATCGCCGGCGGCGCGGACATCGTGCGGGTCCACGACGTTAAGGAGATGGTCCGGGTCTGCCGGGTCGCCGACGCCGTGGTCCGAGGTTGGAGGCCCGAGGGCTGGACGGCCAGTTGAGCGATAAGACCGCCTGCCGGCGACTCGGCGTCTACCTGGGACTGGGCGCCAACCTGGGCGACCGGCAGGAAAACCTGGCCCAAGCCGTCAAGGCTCTGAACGCCGGGCCGGAGCTATCGGTGCTACGGACCTCCGGCATCTACCAAACCGCCCCGTGGGGCCTGACCGGACAACCCGACTTCTTCAATATAGTGGCCGAGATCTCAACCACCCTTACCCCGCAACAGCTATTGGACCGCGTAAAAGGCGTGGAGCGGGAATTGGGAAGGAAACCCGGTCCCCACCTTGGCCCTCGGCTCATAGACGTGGATATCCTGCTCTATGGAGACCAGGTGGTGGACGAGCCGGACTTGCACATCCCCCACGCCAGCCTGCACCTTAGGGCCTTCGCGCTGGTCCCGTTGGCCGAATTGGCCCCCGACTCGGTGCACCCCGTCATCGGCTTAACCATCGCTCAGTTGGCCGGTCGGGTGGACGGTTTGGAGGGTGTCAAACCGCTGGCCTAATTCAAATGGGGCCCGTTCGTGCCTGAAATGGATTAGCAGTCGGCACGTCCGGTTGACAATCGCGCCCATCTGACGCATATTTTTAGTCGGCGGAATAACATTCCTCCAAACTGTAAACGTCGAAAACCGTCTGCGCCGCCGGCATATCGCGGCGACGGCAGTTTAGAAGAGCGAGGAGACGTCATGGCGGACAAGCAACTGACATTCGACGAGGATGCCCGCGCCAGCCTAATGCGCGGCGTGGATGAACTTAAGCGGGTGGTCGGACTGACCCTCGGTCCCAGCGGCCGCAACGTGCTGCTCAGCCGCATGTTCGGCCTGCCCGTCGTCTGCAGCGACGGCGTCACCATCGCCAAAGAGGTGGAGCTCCCCGAGCCCTACGAGAACCTGGGAGCCCAACTGGTCAAGGAGGCAGCCTCCAAGACCAACGACGCGGTTGGCGACGGCACCACCACCTCGGTGGTCCTGGCCCAGTCCATCGTCCGCAACGGCTTCATGAACGTGGCGTCCGGCGCCAACGGACTCGGCATCCGGGAAGGAGTGGACCAGGCGGTAGCCGCCGTGACGGCCGAGTTAAAGTCCATGGCCATCCCCGTGGAGGGCCGGGAGCAGATCTCCAGGGTTGCCGCCCTTTCGGCCCACGAAGAACCCATAGCCGAGTTGCTGGCCGATGCCCTCGACAAGGTGGGCCGGGACGGCGTGGTCACCATCGAAGAGTCCAAGTCCCTCGCCGACGAATTGGAGTTCGTGGAAGGCGTCCGCGTTGACCGCGGTTATCTATCCCCCCATTTCGTCAGCGACACCCAGCGGATGGAAGTGGCCATCGACGATCCCATGTTCTTGATCACTGACCAGAAGATCAGCGCCCCCAACGATGTCGTGGGCATCATGGAGCAGTTGCTCCAAGCGGGAAAACGCTCCCTGGTGATCATCGCCGAGGATGTCGATGGAGAGGCCCTGGCCACCCTGGTGGCCAACAAGCTGCGCGGGACCATCGATTGCGTGGCCATCAAGGCCCCCGGCTTCGGAGAGCGCCGCAAGGCATTGTTGGAAGATATCGCCATCGTCACCGGAGGCACGGTGATCAGCGCCGACCGGGGCCTGAAGGTCGAAGACGCCGCGATTCCCCTGCTTGGGACGGCCCGGCGGCTGGTCGCCAATAAAGACGATTCCACCATCATTGAGGGCCATGGCGACGACCAGGCCATCAAGGACCGGCTGGAACAACTGCGGGTCCAGATAGAAGAGACCACCTCCGACTACGACCGCGAAAAACTCCAAGAGCGCATGGCCGCCTTGGTGGGCGGCGTGGCGGTGCTCAAGATCGGCGGCGCCACCGAGCCCGAGATCAACGAGCGCAAGTCCCGGGCTGAAGACGCCCTTTCCTCGACAAGGGCCGCCATCGAAGAGGGCATCGTCCCCGGCGGCGGAGTCGCATTGGTGCGGGCCGGACACGTGTTGGATGACCTGGAAAAAACCCTTGAAGCCGAACAAGCCTTGGGTTTGCGGATGGTCCGCAAAGCCCTTAGCGCACCGCTGATGCTCATCGCCGAGAACGCCGGCCACGAGGGTCAGGTGATCCTGGAAGGCGTGCGCAACGGAGAGGGCGACTGGGGCTTCGACGCCGACCGCGGCGAGTATTGCCACCTGATTGAAGCGGGAATCATCGACCCGGTGAAGGTCACCAGGTCGGCCCTGGAGAATGCGGGAAGCATCGCCGGCATGATGATGACCACCCAGGCAATTATCACTGAGATTCCGAAGTTCGTTCCCCTGCCCGCGGACATCCAGGACTTCATGCACGACTAGACCTGAACAACAACCCAGACCAGGCGAATACCGGCCCGGACCAGCCACCGATCGCACCAAAGTGGCCGGCCGGGCCTGATTTTTGGCCGGGCCTGAACATTGCCTGAATATCAGGATGAGAAAATGCCGGGTACACCCCTGGACCGCGATTCCATCGGCCACCTGATCGAAGGGTCTCCACCGCTGTTGGAACACTACTTGTCCCTTGAGACCCAACTCCAGCCCAACGGATTCGACCTGACTCTCCAAGGGGTTGCCCGGTTGACGACCCCTGGGGCCGTCGGAGCCGAGGACGCCAGCCGGGTGTTGTCGGAGACCCAGCCAATGGATTTCGGACCCGAAGGCTGGCTGCAGTTGGGAGCCGGTCCATTCCTGGTCACGTTCAATGAGGTGGTCAACCTGCCGCTGGACATCATGGCCCTGGGCCGGCCCCGTTCCAGCCTGCTCCGCAGCGGCGCCGGGGTCCACACCGCAGTCTGGGACGCCGGGTACCGGGGGCGTTCCCAGGCCCTGCTGGTGGTCTACCATCCGGACGGATACCGCGTGCAGCGCGACGCCCGGCTGATGCAACTGGTCTTCTTCCGCATGGAGACCGCCGCCAGCCGAGGGTACCAAGGACGCTTCCAGTCCGAGAACATCTAGGAAGGCGCGTCCGTCAGTCCCGCCAACTGTCATTCCGAGGAGGCGGTAGCCGGCGAGCAGCTAAAATCCCCCCAACCCCCCTTTACGAAAGGGGGGCTCGTTTCTCCTTTGACCAATATTCCCCCTTTCGCAAAGGGGGTTAGGGGGATTTCTATACTGCGGCCAGGCCCGAGGGTGACAGTGGAGCGGGGTAGGCTTATATTGGACATCAACTCAATGCCATCTCCAGTGAAAAACCACCTACCGGACGCAATGCAAGACCTAAAAAGCCACATTACCAGTTACGCCATTCAATGCGGGTTCGACTTGGTGCGAATCACCGGGGCCGATGAGTTCGCCGAAGACCGGGAAGCCGCCCTCGCCCGGATCAAAGCCGGGCAGATGGATGGCCTCCCATGGTTCACCGAGTCCCGAGTCCGGCGCGGTGCAGACCCGCAAGAACTCCTCCCCGGCGCCCGCTCCATCATCTGTCTGGGGCTCAGTTACCTAGGTCCGGACGGCACAGAGGCACCCGGACCCGGCAAGGGCAAAGTGGCCCGTTACGCCCGGGTCAAGGACTATCACCGCACCATGAAGCGGCGGATGAAGTCCTTTGTCCGCGGCCTGGAAGAGAGTCTGGAAACCCCAGTGGCCGCCCGGTGGTACGTGGACGACGGCCCAATGCTGGACCGCGCGGCAGCGGCCCGGTCCGGGTTGGGCTGGTTCGGCAAAAGCACCAACATCCTCACCCAGTCCCACGGTTCCTGGGTGTTGCTGGGACAGGTGGTGACCGACCTGGAGTTGGAACCGGACCCGCCCTTGAAGAAGACCTGCGGGACCTGCGTCCGCTGTATCGTCGACTGCCCCACCGGCGCCATCGTCGCCCCCTTCGTCGTGGACAACGCCCGTTGCATCTCCTACCAGACCATCGAGAACCGGGGAGTGATTCCCTTGGAGATGAGGCCGCTAATCGGCGATTGGATCTTCGGATGCGACATCTGCCAGGACGTGTGCCCGGTCAACCGCAAGGCAGACCTGCCGCTCCAGCCCATTCCTGCGGCAGAAGCCGTGGGCCCGTCGGGACAGCTTGATCTGGCGGAGATATTGGCCCTGACCGAAGAGGAGTTCCGAAGGCGGTTCCAGGGCACTTCAATCATGCGGGCCAAACGCGTCGGCCTGCAGAAGAACGCCTGCGTGGCGCTGGGAAACAACCGGGACGAAGCAGGGGTGCCGGCGCTGGTTTCCGCCCTCGAGACCGTCGAACCGTTGGTGCGCGGCCACGCCGCCTGGGCCCTGGGTCAGATCGCTACACCTGAAGCAATCAAATCCTTGAAGCGGTCGTTGAAATCTGAATCAGACCCTTACGTCCAGGAAGAGATAAACGCGGCGCTCCTGGAATCCCGCCAAAGATTTCTTGGCAAAGAAGGGCTTGGCGGCGAACCGGAACTCGCCCCCTAGGCATTCGGGGTCGGCTGGCCCTGCTCGGCGCGGGCCGGTCTATTCCTCCGGCCTCCGGAACGCCGGCGGCGTTGATTGCCAAGGGCCGGCGTGAAGTCCGCCGGGACGTACCCCTTGCCAAAGTGGATCTTCTTCATCTCTTCTTCGATCAATGTGAAGTCGTTCTTGGGCAGCAGATGAAGATTGCCCTGAAAGGCCATGTACCAGTCCTCGGGGTTCCACCGCTTCACGTATTCCAGACGCGGGGCCAGCAGGTTGGCGTCGATGAACTGGTGGTCGTCCAAGATCACGCCGGGTTTCAACTTTATATGGTAGGGAAATCCCGTACTCCCCTCGTTGACCCAGATCGGCTCCTCGCCTTCATAGAACGAAGACATCGCGGTTGCGGTGGCCGCGAACCGGCGAAGGTGGGAGATGTAGAGGAGCACCCGGTCCCCTTCGGAGATCCGCTGCACCTTGCGCCGGTGTTGGGCCTTAAGACCTAGAAGAGTGAACCCCCGGCCCCGGGTGATGCGGAAGTTCTCCTCGTTGTTTATCATCATCCAGAAATTGCTGGCCATATGCACCTCAGAACGGCAGGACGCCTGCCAGGTAGGCCATTCGGGCGTCCCAGCACCATTCTATCATGATAAAAACTATCATTTCCTCTAAAATTTCCGGCGCCGGTGCAGCGGTGTTGTGATGTCCCCACCGGTGTTGTAACATCGGTTGGGTTTCAGCGTGGCCGGCCCGCCACAGGCAGCAAGCGAGGATCATTTAATGACCACAGGACAGCGGGATATCGCCATCGTAGGCGTGGCCGAATCGGACGTTATGGGCAATGTCCCGGACAAATCTTCTCTGCAGCATCACGCGGAGGCGGCCCACAACGCGCTGGAGGATGCCGGTCTCTCCAGGAGCGACGTTGACGGCCTCCTGACCGCCGGGGGTTCCACGCTGGTCACAGCCGAGTATATGGGCATCAACCCGACGTTCACCGACAGTACAACCGTCGGTGGGTCGTCTTTCGTGATCCACGTGGCCCACGCCATGGCGGCCATCCGCGCCGGTTACTGCGAGGTGGCGCTGATCACCCACGGACAGGCAGGACGCTCGGCCAGGGCCCGGTTTCCCGGCGACGGAAACCTGCCCTTTGCCCAGTACGAAGCGCCCTACGGAATCATCGGCGCTCCCGTCAACTATTCTCTGGCTTGCACACGGTATATGCACCAATTCGGGGAAGAACGCACCCGCCAGGGCATGGCCGAGATCGCCGTGGCCACCCGCAAATGGGCCAACCTGAACCCCAAGGCCATGATGCACGACACCACCATGAGCTTCGACGAGTACCACGACTCCCGCTGGGTGTCCTGGCCCTTTCACCTTTTCGACTGCTGCCTGGTCACCGACTCCGGGGCGGCCATCATCGTGACCACCGCCGAGCGGGCCAGAAGCCTCAAGAAGGAGCCGGTCTGGGTGTTGGGCGCCGGCGAAGGACACGACCACAATATCGTGAGTCAGATGCCCGATTACACCTCCACCTGGGCCCGTAGGTCCGGACCGCTGTCCATGCAACAGGCCGGCGTCACCCACGATGACCTGGACCTGACCATGATCTACGACTCATTCACCTATACGGTGATGGTGACCCTGGAGAGCCTGGGGTTCTGCGCGCCGGGAGAGGCCGCGGACTTCGTCGCCAATCAACGTACCGCTCCCGGCGGTGACTTCTCTTTGAACACCAGCGGCGGCGGCCTGTCCTACACCCACCCCGGCATGTACGGCAGCTTTCTGTTGGTGGAGGCGGTCCGGCAACTGAGAGGCGAGGCAGGAGACCGGCAGGTGAAGAGCAGGCGGGACCCCAGCCAGAACGCCAAGATGGCCATCGTCAACGGCACCGGCGGCTCGTTGTCTTCGACTGGGACGGTGGTGTTGGCAACCGGGTAAGCCCAGTGTGTAGGTAAGCCCCCGGATACACTTCCTGCATATTTCAAGGCGGCTCGTTGTACGAACCGCCTTATCATTTATACAAAAACCTGCATTTCTCCGCTTATGTTTAGTGAATTACCTTTGGGACGGCTGTGCTAGGGTGAACATATTATTGGGTCGGTGTCTTTTGATGCCTTCTCATCACTTATTACGCCGGGGGCGAAAGGATTTTGGAACATGGACCGCACTATTTCTTCTTTTCTCCAGCACCTCATCGTCGAAAAGGGCTTCTCCCGCAACACCTCGGACGCCTACCGCAACGACTTGGGACAGTTCTGGGATTTCCTCCAGAACACCACCAATGGCGGCAATGGAAACGGCAACGACTCTCTTAACGGGTCACCCAATGGCGGCTTCATCTGGTCCACGGTGGACATCAACATCCTCAACAAGTACATCGAGGACCTGAGGGTCCGCAAGGGTTACCGCGACGCCACCACCGCCCGGAAGGTCGCCTCCATCAAATCCTTCTTCGGCTTCCTGTCGGAGAACAGCATCATCACCGAAGACCCCACCGAGTCCCTGGGCTCCCCCCGGGTCGGCCGCACCCTGCCCAAGTTCCTGCCCGAAGAGGACGTGTCCAATCTGCTGGACACAGCCTACAAATCCGGCACCAATGAAGGGCAACGCGACGCCGTTATCATGGAACTGCTGTACGCCACCGGCCTCCGGGTCGGCGAGCTTGTATCCCTGAACATTCAGGACCTGGACCTGTCCGAGTCCTACATCCGTTGCATGGGCAAGGGCTCCAAAGAGCGCATCGTCCATCTGTATCCCAAAGCCCTGGAAGAGCTCAGGCGTTACCTGAAACAGACCCGGATAGCGCTACTGGGGCACCGCCGATCAGAGCAGTCGTTGTTCGTCAACCACCGGGGCGAACGCCTGACCCGCCAATGGGTCTGGACCATCCTGAAGACCTACGCCCAAAAGGCGGGCATCACCCAGAACATCACGCCTCACACCCTGCGGCACAGCTTCGCCACCCACCTGCTGCAGAACGGGGCCTCCCTCCGGCACGTGCAGGAACTGTTGGGCCACTCCAGCATCTCCACTACTCAGGTGTACACCCACCTGACCAACGGCTACGTGCAGAAAGAGTACGCGAAGAGCCACCCCAGGGCCTGATCTTTAACATTCGGTCCCCGTTTCCAACAACTGGTACCAACCCGGTAGCAATCAGGGCAGCCCGGCACGGCGGCAGCGGCGCATAAGCCGGTAATTCCGTGTCTGCGGACTGCCCTTTTTTGCGGATTGCTGATATAGTTAATTGGCTGCCGGGAGACTGACCCACAGGTCCGATTTCATCCTCTCCCGATGGAATCGGGACGTCGGGGTCGACCTGCGGTCGGAGCCCCGGCCAGCCTGAATAAGATAATAATCCACCCTCCTCAGGAGGAACTCTCTAATGGCGGGTAAAGGTCGCCGGACCGCATCCCGGCAGGCACAACTGAACCGCAAGCGCAAGAGGACTCAGAAGGGACCCAGCGGCATCCCCTCCACCGCCCGAAGAGTCGCGGATTCCGATGCTGAAGAAGCTGTCGCCGTGCCGGCCGGCGTCGAGGACGCCGAGTTGGAAGCCCCTGAAGCCCCGGAAGCGCCGGAAGCCATTGGAGCCACTGGAGTCCCAGCGGTTCCGGTCAGCGACGTGCCCGCAACCCCCCGCGCATCGCGGCCGTCCCCGGTAGCCCGGACACCCCGCGGCGAATTTGCGGGGCAGGGCCAGGGCCGGCTCCGGGGAGAGCGCCCGGCGGCCTATCTCTACGTCGGCGCGGAGTTCCGGCGCATAATGGTCCTTACCGGAGCAATCCTCGCCGCCCTCATAGTCCTGGGAATAGTCCTCTAGACCACATGCCTCTACCGCTGGTGGAACAACGCTTGCTGGCGACCCCCGAAAGGCCCGGAGTCTACTTGATGAAGGACCCTCGGGGCACCGTATTGTACGTCGGCAAGGCCAGCGTTCTCCGCAACCGTCTCCGGTCCTACTTCGGTTCGCCCAGCAACCTGCCCAACAAGATTCGGCGCATGATGGGGCACCTCCACGACTTCGAGTACATCGTCACCGACTCTGAGGCCGAGGCACTGATACTGGAGAACACCCTGATCAAGCGGTATAAACCCCGCTACAACGCCCGGCTGAAAGACGACAAGACCTACCCCTACCTCAAGATTGACCTGAGCGAGGAATTCCCCCGGGTTTACATCACCCGGCGGGTGGCCAAGGACGGGGCCCGCTATTTCGGACCCTTCGCCACGGCGGGCACGGTGCGCAAGACCATGGACCTGGTCAAGCGGCTGTTCCCCTACCGCTCTTGCACCAAGAACATCACCGGCAACGACGCCCGCCCCTGCCTGGAGTACTACATCAACCGCTGCGTGGCCCCCTGCACCGGCTACGCCAGCAAAGAGGACTACGCCAAGGTCATCGGCCAGGTTGTCATGTTCATGGAGGGCGACACCGCGGCGGTGACCGACGACCTGAAGGCCAACATGGACCTGGCATCGGAGAGCCTGGAGTTCGAGCGGGCCGCGGTCCTGCGGGACAGGTTGAAGGCCGTCGAGAAAGTGGTCGAGGAACAGCGGATCAAGGTCGACTCCAACCCGGTCAGCGACATGGACGTGATCGCCCTGGCCCAGGGCAGCAACGAGACCTGGGTTGAGGTCTTCTTCATCCGGAAGGGCAAGCTGATCGGCCGGGACCACTTCTTCATGGAGGGCACACAGGACGACTCCGAGGCATTGGTGATGGGGCAGTTCGTCAAACAGTTCTACCAGACGGCGGCCCTGGTGGTGCCCCCCAGGATAATGGTCCAGCACAAGCCGGAGGACGGGGAAACCATCACCCAATGGCTGCGCCAGTTGCGGGGCGGCGCCGTGCGGCTGGTGTGTCCTCAGCGTGGTATCCACAAACAGTTGGTCCAGACCGTCGCCGACAACGCCCGCCAGGGCCTGGCCCAGCACCGCATCACGTGGCTGGACAACAGCGATATCATCCAGCAGGCCCTTTCCGATCTGGAGGAGGAATTGAGCCTGCCTCTGCCGTTGCGCCGCATAGAGTGCTACGACATATCCCACATCCAGGGAAGCAACACCGTGGCCAGCATGGCGGTGTTCGAGGACGGCAAACCCAAACCGGCCCACTACCGCCGTTTCAAGATCAAAACCGTGGACGGGGTCGATGATTTCGAGAGCATGCGTGAAGTGCTCCGCCGCCGGTTCAAGCGCCTGGCGTCCGCACGGGCCGCCGAGAAGCGGGGCGAGGGCCAAGGAGCCGGGGTCGACAGCTTCGGTGTGGTCCCAGACCTGGTGTTGATCGACGGCGGCAAGGGACAGCTATCCGCGGCCTTGGAGGTGTTCTTGGAGTTGGGGTTGGACGATGTCCCCCTGGCGTCGTTGGCCAAGGAGAACGAGGAGTTGTTCGTCCCCCATACGCCGGAGCCCATCGTCCTGCCCCGGGATTCCCAGGCCCTCTACCTGGTGCAGCGGATCCGCGATGAGGCCCACCGGTTCGCCATCACCTACCACCGGAACCTGCGCAGCAAGAGCAGCCTGCGGTCCCCCATCGACAATGTCACCGGCATCGGGCCCAAGCGCAAGCGGATGCTAATGCGCCGCTTCGGTACCCTGAAGGGTATCCGGGAAGCGGCGGTGGACGAATTGGCATCGGTCCCCGGCATGACCCGGTCCCTGGCCATCAGACTGAAACAGACCATTTAACTTCGCCACCCGGCATGCCCGGTCCACGCCTGGTCCACCCTCGGTGATACACTTATACCCGATGCCTGGTTGCCTCCAAGCAAACCGTGATGTACTATGTACTCCCACGTCCGGCAATGGGTATCCCAGGCCACCCGCGGCTTAAGTGTAAACATGGTAAAAGTATCCATATCTCTCCCCAACAATACGCAGATCACCTTCGAGTCCGAAGAGTCCGAGGTGCTGCACGAGGTTGTGGGCATGGTGCTGCGGGACCTGCCCCGGGACCTGATGCAGGCGCCTTCCGCCGATTATGGGAATCCGGCCGGCGCGACCGCGGAAAAAAGTACCAGCGTAGCCGGGTCTGCTGCGACGTTGACGCCGGGACCCGCCGCGCCGGCCCGTACCGCCAGCCAGGAGCCCCCCGGGCCGTCCAAAGCCGGCGCCAAGGGCAATGGGCAAGCGACAACCGAGATGCCTCCAGAGTTCTTCTCTGAAGACGGTCGGAAGGGCTTCATGGCCTTCTGCCGTGAGGCCAACCCCCTGGGCGACATGCGCCGGGTCGTGGTGGCCGCCGAGGGCGCCAGCCGCCATTTTGGGGTTGACGGTGTGAATGCCGACGGCCTGGGCTGGCTCTTCGATTTGGCCGGATGGCGCAGGCCGGGCAATTTCACCCAGACCCTGCGCAACGCCGCCCGCTCCAAGTTCGGCTGGCTGGAACGCATCCCCGGCCGCTCCGGCCGCTACGCCGCCACCCCTCTGGGCCTCTCAAAAACCCTCCCCAGCGGCTAAGCGGCCCAGCCGCGTTTTCATCTTCGTTGCTCCCCAGAAAGTTTGCCCGTTTTCCGTACGCGATTGCCTTCGAAATCCTTATAATGGCTGACGGGCCAAGCCCAAGACGTGACCCGCAATCATGATTAATTCACTGGGGGGAGAACACCGAGACCTGAATGGAAGTATTAAAAACAGCGCCCAAGAGGGTCATGGCGGTGACGCCCCATCCGGACGATTGCGAAGGAGGGTGCGGCGGAGCGCTGGCCAAATGGGTCAAGGAATCGGGGACCGTGGCGTCGGTGGTGATGTGCACCAACGGCAACAAGGGCACCAAAGACCGGGAGATGTCCCCAGAGCGGCTGGCCGCCACCAGACAGGTTGAGCAGCGAAATGCCTCTGGCCTGGTCGGAATCACCGACGTGGTCTTTCTCGGCCACCCCGACGGCGGACTGGAGGACACGGAACTGTTCCGCAGTCAGGTGACCCGGGAGATACGCCGGTTCAAGCCGGACCTTCTCCTTTGCATCGACCCCTACCGCAGCACCACCCACACCCACCGCGACCACCGCAAGAGCGGACAGGTTGCCCTGGACGCCGCGTTCACCTATGCCTGGAGCTACCAGCACTTCCCGGAGCAGATCACCGAGGAAGGACTGGAACCCCACCGGGTGGAACAGGCCTTGCTCTGGGGCAGCGAGGACCCCGACGTTTTTGTTGATATCTCACGCTATCTGGACGTAAAGGTCGACTCCCTGGGCGCCCACGCCAGCCAGATGTCCTCAACCCGGGAAGAACGGCTGGAACGGGTCAAGAGGCACTCCGGCGGCCACAAAGAACTCACCGGCCTGGACTACGCCGAGGGCTTCCGGCGCATCACCTTCAACCTAGGCTCTCTGGAGTGGCAGCTGCTCCACACCTAGGGTGTTCTTGTCAGAGCCAGCGCCCTCTTGTCATTCCAGCGAAGGCTGGAATCCAGAAACTCCCGCTCCTCATCGCGGCCGTGTTTCAAATGACGTAAGGGCGGGTTTAAAACCCGCCCCTACCCGCATCAACCGAGCTTAAGCTGTCGAACCGCCACTTAACGCAATGACTGGGATTCACCCTTGTAAAAAGCCATCCCCTGGGAGCGCATCATCGACGTTGTGTTGCTCCGGGCGATGGCCCTCAGAAAATTGGAGACGATGCCCGCGTTCTTCCGGACGTCTTTGCGGGGCGCTGGGAGAGAGACCGCAGCGGTCTCGTCCAGCAGGCCCCACTGGGGCGGCAGGCTGTTGCGGGCGACCACGCCCTTGGGGGCGATCAGGTAGTGGAAGTCGGCGATGCCCATGAATTTGGGATCGTGGAACTTGGTGCTGAATGACGCGACGCGGCTGTGGTAGGCCCCTTCCTTCCCGGCCACCCGGCGGTAGTCGGTCAGGGCCTGCTTGAACGCCGGTACCTCCCGCCAAGCCTCGGGATCGGTCTGTTTAGCGTAGTCCAACGCCTGGCGCAGCGTCTCTTTGGCCAGTTCGGTGCGGCCCGCGACGGCGCCCTCACGTCCCTGCAACTCCGAGAAATCGCCGGCGGTGTGGTCGTCCCGGGAGAAGTCCGGCTTGCTGGACTTGACCTCGACGATGTAGAAAGTGTTCTGGGGCCCCACCGCCGCCAGGTCCACGATGCGTCCGCCCGGCCCTTCCAGTTTGACCTCCAGCCCGATGACCCGGCAGCCGGCCTCGTGGTAGAGCCACTCCCAGGCCGCCCATTTCAGGTCATAGGTCAGTCCGGTCTCGTTGCCCCTTTTGAAGGGGCCGGAGGCCGCCACTGCGTCCGCCATCCGCACGTCCCGTCATTGTTCTAGTGTCTAAAGCTCCTGCAACCGGCGGACCATCTTCCTCATTTGCGCTTCTTCGGGCGGGTCTTGGCTGTGGACGGTGAAGCTCACCTCGTCCAACAGGCCGCCGTAGCGGCCGAAAAACTTGTCGGCTATCTCGTCGTATTCGCCGGAGACGCAGAAGGCGTCCAGCATCTCGTCGCTGACCAACTCGCCCATCTCGGCCCACTCGCCCTTCAGAGACATCTCGTGAAGCTGCTGGCCGATCTCCTGGAACCCATGGGCCTCCAGCACCGGGTGGTAGGTGCGGGTGGAGGCGTAGAAGGCGATGCGGCGGCGCACGTCGGCCTGGGCGGCGCGGATGCTGGAACGGTCCGGTCCGGTAATGATGAAGCCGCCGCCGGTGATTTTCAACGAACTGCTGTCTCTGCCGGCCTTCGCGGCGCCCTTCTCCAAGCCGGGACGCACCACCTGCCGCACGTACTCGGGCGAGGTCAGGCTGTGCAGCATCAACCCGTCCGAGACCTCGCCGGCCACCTGGCAGTTGTAGGCGTTCACCGCAGCGGTGAAGACCTCGGGCGGCGGGTACTCGCTGGGGCCGGGATCGAAGAAGGGGGTCATCAAAGAGAACTGGTAGCTCTTGCCCTGGTAATCCAGTTTCTCGCCGGTGGCCCAACTGTCCCAGATTGCCCGCAGCGATTGGACGTACTCCCTCAAACGCGGCCCCGGCGCCTCCCATTTTGTGGAGAAGCGCCGCTCGATGTGTCCCTTGACCTGGGTGCCGAGTCCCAGCCGGAACCGGCCCTTGGACAGGTCCTGAAGGTCCCGCGCCAAGTAGGCGGTCGTCATGGGAGAGCGGGGAAAGGCGATGGCCACCTTGGTTTCAAGAGTGACCCGGTTGGTGGAAGTGGCGGCCAGGGCCAGGGGCAGGAACGAGTCGTGGGCGGTCTCGTTGCTGGACACCGAGTCGTAGCCCATGGACTCGGCCCAGGCGGCCTCGGCGGCCACCGAAACCAGGTTTTTTGTGGAGAGCGTGTAGTTCACTCGCATCGCTACTCCTGGGGGATGGCTTGGTAGACCTGGTCCGACTTGGCCGCCATGACGAAGTCGTTGCGGTGCAGGTTCCGAATCTTGTGGGTCCACCAGGTCACCTGGACCCGGCCCCATTCGGTGGTCAGCCGGGGGTGGTGTCCCTGCTCCTCGGCCAGGTTGCCCAACTGGTTGGTGAAGTCCAGTGCCTGCTGGAAATTCTTGAACTTGAAGACCCGGTCCAACTTGGGGATGTCGTCTTCGTTAATCATCTCCCAGTCGGGCAGCTCCGGTTTCAACTGGGCCACCTCTTCATCGGTAACGCTGGGCGAGTCGCGGCGGCAGGCCTCGCATTTCTCCTGGTTCAGGCTGGTCATATCGGCACCTCTTAGCGGGTCTTAGGAAACTGAACTGTGCTCATGCTGGAAAATTTTAGCACAGGGCGGTGGAGGCTATTCCTTGAGCCGGGCCACCCGTGGGTTTATAGTCTCTATAGCATGACCGATTTCAGCAGATATACCGTGTCCATCGGTTACGACCGGCGCCTGTACCACCAGGACATCGCCGGGTCGGTGGCCCACGCCAAGATGCTGGCCAAGCAGGACATCATCTCCAAGGATGACGCCGCCCAGATCACCCAGGGCCTGGAGACGATAGAAAGGGAGATAAGGGAAGAAAAATTCCCCTGGGACCCGGCCCTGGAAGACCTGCACATGAACATCGAGAGCCGCCTGCACCAGCTCATCGGAGCGGCGGCGGGAAGGCTGCACACGGCGCGTTCCAGGAACGACCAGGTGGCCGTGGACCTGCGGCTCTACGCCAAAGAGGTCATGTCCGAGATTGCCAAGGGACTGCGGGGCGTCCAGAGTGCTTTGTTGGAATTGGCGGGCCGCCACCAGAACGTGGTGATGCCCGGCTACACCCACCTGCAGCGGGCCCAGCCGGTCCTGTTCGCCCACCACATGCTGGCCTATTTCGAGATGTTCCAGCGGGACATCGGCCGCTTCCAGGACTGCCACCGACGGACCGACGTGATGCCCCTGGGCAGCGGCGCCCTGGCCGGGGTGGCCTACCAAACCGACCGGGAGTTCCTGGCGGCGGAACTGGGCTTCAGCCGGATCAGCCAAAACAGCATGGACGCCGTATCCGACCGGGACTTCGTGGTGGAGTTCCTGGCGGCGGCCTCGGTCTGCATGATGCATTTCTCCCGGATGTCCGAGGAACTGGTCCTCTGGTCCAGCAGCGAGTTCGGGTTCATCCGGCTGGCGGACGAGTTCACCACCGGCAGCAGTATCATGCCCCAGAAACGGAACCCCGACTTCGCCGAACTGGCCCGGGGCAAGACGGGCCGGGTCTACGGCGACCTGATGGGGATGCTGACCATGCTGAAGGGCCTGCCCCTGACCTATAACCGGGACCTGCAGGAGGACAAGGAGGGCTTCTTCGACGCCGCGGACACGCTTACAACGACCCTGGAAGTCTTCCAGGCCATGCTGCCCGGCATGAAGTTGAACGAGGAGCGGGTGTCGGGTCTGGCCGGAGAGAGTCAGATGCTGGCCACCGACTTGGCCGACTACCTGGTGGGCAAGGGGATGCCGTTTCGGGAGGCCCACGGGATCATGCGGGAGCTTTCCCAGCACTGCGACGACCGGAACGTCGGTCTCCAGGACCTGCCGTTGGAGGAGTACAAGAAGTTCTCGGACCACTTCGAGAGGGACGTCTACGACATCACCGCCGAGTCGTCCGCCGCGGCCCGGGACAACCCCGGAGGCACCGCACCGGGCCGGGTGGCCGCCGCTTTGGAAGAGGCGAGAAAGATACTGGAGGTTGCGGGAGATGGTTTCTAAGGCCAAGGTGCTGATCGCCCCGTCGGTGTTGTCCGCCGACTTCGCCGACCTGGGACGCCAGGTCAGGGAGGTTACCGAAGCCGGGGCCGACCTGATTCACGTGGACGTCATGGACGGAGTTTTTGTGCCCGCCATATCCTTCGGCGAGGTGGTGGTGGACGCCATCCGGGCCAATACCGATGTCCCGCTGAACATCCACCTGATGATCCAGGAACCGGAAAACCTGCTGTCCACCTTCGCCAAGGTGGAGACCGATCAGATTTTGGTCCATGCCGAGGCCTGCAGTCACCTGCACCGGACCGTCTCCCGCATCAAGGACCGGGGCAACCAAGTCGGCGTGGCCATCAATCCGGGCACCTCGATAAGCGCGGTGGAAGAGGTGCTGCCCCTCCTCGACATGGTGATGGTGATGTCGGTGAACCCCGGCGCATCGGGCCAGTCATTTATCCCCCAGAGCCTGGACAAAATACGCCGGCTAAAGGCCATAATCGACCAGGCGGAGTACAGTGCCCAGATCGAAGTGGACGGCGGAGTGAAGGCTGATTGGACCGCTCAAGACTCGGTAAAGGCCGGCGCGACCATCTTGGTGGCCGGCTCGGCCATCTTCAACGACCGGCAGAGCATTCCGGAAGCCATGAAAGGAATGCGGGGGTGTATCTTGGGCTGACAGCTGACAGCCATCAGCCATCAGCTTTCAGCGGTCGGCTTTTTTGGGAAAATAATAAGCCCCGGAGTTTATTCCGGGGCCTTTTTGTTTTTCTGGTCTTTGCTGGCTAGAGGGCCGCGAAGACTTTTTGGACCTTTTTGGACTTGTGCAGGGAGCGCAGGCAGCGGCTGCAGATCTTGACCTTGACCGACCTACCGTCGCGGACCAGGGTTTGCTTGTGGACGTTGGCCTTGAACCGGGTCTTGGTGTGGCGGTTGGAGTGGCTTACGTTGTTGCCGCTCATCCCGGCTTTTAAACAGATCTCACAGCGCATCTTTATCGACTCGTTCGCTGCCGGCTGGGCTCGCCGCCAGACGGCAAAATTTCCAATATGTGTTTCGTTGGACGACCCTCAGATTAACACAAAGCCCACGCCCAAACAACCGCCTCCGCAGCCTCAGGCGCCGCCGCAGGCGGGTTTCCACAGAACCTGGTACTCCAAAAACATCGGCTGTACTCTACTCTTGGATAGAGGTGTATTATCCCCTCTGGAAAGCATCCAGACCCTGGAGGATTTATGAAAGTCATCCGAATCGCCGAGGTTGAAACCGTCCCCATCGCCACCGCCACTCCGATTCCCGGCTGGACCGGCGGCGACGTCAAGCGCACCAGGCAGCCCATACTGCCCGAGGGCGCCAGCAAGCACTTCAACAGCAGCATCGTGAATTTCGAGCGCGGCGCCACCACGGGCTGGCACGTCCACAAGAGCGATCAGATCCTGGTGGTGACTTCCGGCATCGGCATGGTGGCCAACGAGAATGAGGAACGGGAGATCACCGTGGGAGACGTGGTCCACATCCTGGAGGGCGAGAACCATTGGCACGGCGCCAAGGCGGACTCGTACATGTCCCACATCACCATCACCGCCGCCGATTAATCAAACCTACCCTGGACCCACCTCTTTGAACCACGGACCCAAAAGCCCCGGAGACTGGTTCCAGGCCTTTTCGTTTTACAGCCGGTTCGCAAAGATCAGGTTGGAAGGTGATGAATCATCGTAGGGGCGGGTTTCCAACCCGCCCTGCCGCATTTATGGCGATGTCCAAGAACCGAAATGTTGTCACAACCAGAGGGGAATCGCACCCTACTCCTGGTGTGAACCACGCAGAACAGGGCAGGTTACAAACCTGCCCCTACGCCGGTGAGGTTGTGTCGGCCCAAGTGTGTTTTTCCGGTTAATCCTGTAGGTCAGGGCTGCTCTTCCATTCCAGTTGGGGCGTCTCACGGCCGGCCTGGGGCACGTATTCCGACGGCTCGACCAACTTTAGTTTGTGGATGTAGCGCGGGCAGTTCTTGTACGCCTCGGTCACCCGCACCCGCACGATGAACTGGGCCTCATGGTACTCGGCCACCAACGGGTCGTTCTCGTCGATGGACGCCACGCCCTGGAGCCGGAGCCGCTGCTGGCCCTCGAAGTCGACGAACAGGATGCCGACGTTGGGGTTCTGCAGCAGATTGCCCATGGACTGGTATTTTCCGTTTCCGTCGTAGTTGGGGAAGGCGATGGTCCGGTCGTCCACCACCCGGACAAAGCCGGGGTCTCCGCCCTTGTAGGAACAGGTGGGCAGGCCCCGGTCGTCGCAGGTCGCCAGGAAGAACATGCTTGCCTCTTCTATGATCTTCCGTCCTTCGGGACTTATGGTCTCGGTTACCCGTGCGGTCAGGCGGTCGGCCAGCTTGCGGGTGCCGAACTTGTCCTGCAAATGCCGGTTGCCTGGGTGATAGTCATGGACTCTCAACATAGTCCTCCCGTCAGTCCTTTCGGCGGCGAAATATCTCGACCGTGGCAGACTCGATGATCGACCCGCGGATGGGCGGATGGGGTTTCTTCACCCGGACGCTCACCGCGTCCACGGGGAAATCCGACAGCACCCGGTCGACGATGGACTGGGCGGCGGCCTCCAGCAGGTTGCGGGGTTCGCCCTCCATCACATCTCTGACGGCTCGGTAGATGCGGGCGTAGCTGATGGTGTCTTCCAAGCGGTCCGATTGACCGGCGCGGCCGAGGTCCATCTCCACGGTGAGGTCGACCAGGTACTCCTGCCCCAGCGCCCGCTCTTCGGGGTTGACGCCATGGAAACCGTAGAAGCGCATACCCTCAAGGATAATGCGGTCAGGCTGGGGGAAAGGGCTGTTCATAAGAAAACGGCGCCCAGCGCCTAGCGCCTCCCGGCCTCGATGGCTTCGATGGCGTCCGAGAAAGCCAACAGGTTCTGGGCCCGTTTCACCACCGGCACATCTACCATGCGGCCATCCATGGCCAGGGACCCACGGCCTTCGGCTTCGGCCTGTTCCCAGGCGTCCATTATCTGCCGGGCGTAGGCGGTCTCTTCGGGCGACGGGCTGAAGGTTTCATTGATTATGTCAATCTGGGAGGGATGAATGGCGAACTTGCCGGTGTACCCCATCTGACGGGACCGTTTGGCGTCGGCCCGCAGTCCGTCGGGGTCCTGGAATCGAACGAAGGGCGAGTCCAGGGACGCCACGTTGGCTGCCCTGGCCGCCACCGGGACCAAAGACCGGGGCACCTGGACCTCCTCACCGGTGTCCGAGCGCTCAATGCCCATGTCGTTGGTGAAATCCTCGGCCCCAAAGGCCAATGCGGCGACCCGGGGCGAGGCGGCCCCGATGTCCCTGGCGTCCACCAGCGCGCTGGCGGTTTCGACCCAAGCAACGATCTTGATCGAGCCCGGTTCCACGCCGGCCAGGGGCTCGATCGCACTCAATATCCGGTCCACGTCCCGGATGTTCCAGGTGGACTCGACCTTGCCCAGGCTGATGCCGTAGAGGTCGGGGGAGACGACGGCCTCCAACTCCGGGCGGGTCAGGCCGGTATCCAGGGAGTTCACCCGGACCATGACCTTCTGGCCCTCGCGCCGCAGGGTGGGCACCCATTCCTTGGCCAGGTCCCTGGCGGCAGCCTTCTCACCGGGAGGCACCGAGTCCTCCAGGTCAACCATGATGACGTCGGCTTTGAACGAGCGGGCCCGTTCCAACATATTCGCCCGGTTGCCGGGCACAAAGATAAAACTGCGGAATAGTTCCAATTAAGGCCTCATTTCTAGGGGCATTCTAAATTCGGAGCGCGGACCCTACATTCAGGTCATCCACCGATCATACTTCACCGAATCAACCGCACGTCGATATCCAGACCCAAGGTGCCCCACACCCGGTCCGCGGTAAGAGCAGGCAATCTTAGTCTTTGCGCCAAGCTCAAGCAGGCCCGGTCTCCGAGGGACAACCCAGCATGCCGGCCAGGGGACCAAATCTTCGCCGCCGTCATGGCGTCATCGGCAGTAAATGGGATGACGACTAACCCCAGATACTCCAAGTCTCCACCCACATCTTCCGGCTCCTGGATACCGCGAGTAATGATTTTTTGGAGAACCTCGGCCCAGTTCACGCTGCAAATTACGGACCTGTTTAAAGAAGCCTCAACTATCTCCAGCCCTGGCTCTCCATGAAGCCATGCCAGAAGCGCTGAAGCATCCAATACATAAGACAACGGGCCATCCAAGATAGCCTGCTGGCTCACTCTTCGGATTCTCTTTGGGTTTCTTCCCGGCGTTCGGCGATCAATTCATCAGCCAAACTGACATCCGGAGGGACATTCGCAAACGTCGTTTTCAGACGTGCCAATACCTGGTTCGGCTTCTCCAACACCAACTGCCCGTCTTTCGTCCTGGCCAACAAAATCTCTCCAGTAACGATGCCCATAGCCCGCCGGATGCTTGCTGGAATTACCAGTCTGCCCTGTGGCCCTACCCTAACTTCTTTATGTTTCTGCTCTGCCATAACTAGATAAATTATGGCACATATATATCAAACGTGCCACTAAATGTAGACTTACTCCATATCACCCCAGGTGAGGCCCCACTTGGCGTCCACCTTCAGGGTTACTGTCAGGTCCATGGCGGCGGGCATCTCGTCGAACACCAAGTCCTTCAGGGCGTCCATCTCTTCCTTGGGCGTCTCGAAGACCAGTTCGTCGTGCACCTGCAGCAGCATCTTGGTGCGCAGGCCCTCTTCGTCCAACCGCTTCTGCACCCGGATCATGGCCAGCTTCATGATGTCGGCCGCCGTGCCTTGAATCGGCATGTTGATGGCCATCCGCTCCGCTCCGCCGCGGACATTGAAATTGGAGCTGTTGATATCGGGCAGGTAGCGGCGGCGTCCCAACAGGGTCTCCACATACTGCTTCGTCCTGGCCTCTGTCTTCACCTTTTCCAGGTATTCGTTGATGCCGGGATACTTATTGAAGTAGGCCTCGATGAACGTGGCCCCTTCCTCCCTGCTGAACCCGGTCTGCTGGGAAATCCCGTGGGCGGAGAGGCCGTAGATCACGCCGAAGTTCAACACCTTGGCGATGCGCCGCTGCTCCGCGTCCACCTCGTTGACCGAAACGTCGAACATCAGCGAGGCCGTGGAGGCGTGGATGTCCTCGCCCCGCTGGAAGGCCTCCAGCAGGCCTGGGTCTTGGGATATGTGGGCCAGCACCCGCAGCTCGATCTGGGAGTAGTCGGCGGAGAACAACAGCCAGTCCGGCGCGCCCTCGGCCACGAACGCCCGTCTCACCTGGCGTCCCAACTCGGTGCGGATGGGGATGTTCTGCAGATTGGGGTCGCTGCTGGACATGCGCCCGGTGGCCGAGCCCGTCTGGTTATAGCTGGTGTGGACCCGGCCCGTCGCCGGGTTCACCATGTCGGGGAGGGCGTCCACGTAGGTCGACTTGAGTTTGGACACCTGACGGTACTCCAAGATCTGGTCCACCACCGGGTGCAGGCCCTTCAGCCCCTCCAGGGAGTTGGCGTCGGTGGAATAGCCGGTCTTGGTGCGTTTGGTCTTGGGCAGGCCGATCTCTTTGAATAGCAGGTCGCTCAGTTGCAGGGGCGAGTTTATGTTGACCGTGTGACCGATGGACAGGTAGAGGCTTTCTTCCACCTGGAACATCTGCTGCCTCAGGTCCTCAGACATCTCACGCAGCACGGCGGAGTCCAGCTTGATGCCGTTCCGCTGCATGGTGACCAGCACCGGAACCAGGGGCATCTCCATGTCGTTCATTAGTGATTCCAGACCGTCCCTAACAATGGGCTCCTCGAAGGCCCGGCGGAGACGCCCGGTCATGTCGGCGTCGGCCGCGGCGTAGGGCGCTGCCTGGTCGATGCCGACCTGGTCGAAGGAAAGCTGCTTGCTGCCCTTGCCGATCAACTCCGTGATCGGCGTCATCTCGTGGCCCAGGACGTCCAGCGCCAGGTTCTTGAGTCCCAGTTGCACCCGGCTCAGGAGATGGGCGGCGACCATGGTGTCGAAATCGACGCCCTGGCAGTCGATGCCGTGGCCGGCCAATATCGTCATATCGTAGTTAGCGTTGTGGGCGCACTTGCTGATGTCCGGTGACTCGAACAGCGGGCGCACCGCCGCCAAGACCTCTTCCATCGGCAATTGCTCTCCCTCTTGATGGCCCACCGGCACGTACCAGGCCACTGCGGGCGCGGTGGAGAAACTAAGGCCCACCAGGCCTGCTTGCACGGCGTCCAGACCCGTGGTTTCGGTGTCGAAGGAGAAGCTGCCGGCCTCGCGCAACGCCGCCAACATCTGGTCCAATTGTTCTTTGGTCCGGACCACGGTGTAGTCTGCGCCTTCGCCAGGGGCCTGTACGGGAGTCGATGCCGCGTCCGGCGAGCTCTGAGTCCCGGTCTCCGGGATGCGGGGTATAACCGTGAAGAACTCAAGCTCGGTCATGAGCGCGACCACCGCGCTACGGTCGAACTCCCCAAACTTCGCCTTCTCCAGGTCCAATTCCACCGGGCTATTACGGTCGATGGTCATCAGTTCCCGGTTGGAGAATGCCCGGTCCTGGTTCTCCGCCAGAGCTTTTTGCACGCTAGGCCAGGCCACCTTGTCAAGGTGCTCATAGATACCCTCCAGGTCGTTGAACTCGGTGAGCAGAGTGATAGCTCTTACTTTTCCCACCGTGGGAACGCCTGGAATGTTGTCAGAGTTGTCTCCTAGTAACGCCTTGAAATCGGGTTGTTGGGCGGCGGTGAGACCTGAATAGTCGTCGGCTAGCTCCGCTTCGCCGTAGACCTTCCGGCCTTGGATACCGGAGGCCAGGTCCACCTTCACCCTGGGGGAGATCAACTGGAAGGTGTCCCGGTCGCCGGTGAGGATAACCGAGTCCAGTCCCATCTTTTCTGCCTGGGCTGAGAGGGTGCCGATGACGTCGTCCGCCTCCCAGCCATCCAATTCGAACACCGGCACTCCGAAGGACTCCATGAGTTGCTTCACCCGGCCGAATTGGGGCCGAAGTTCTTCGGGCGTGGCCTCCCGCTGCGCCTTGTAAGCCTCGAACTGCTTGTGGCGAAAGGTGGGCGCTGGGGTGTCGAAGGCGATGGCGCAGTAGGCGGGGTTCCACTCCTTGAGCGCCCGCAGGAACACGTTGGCGAAGCCGTAGACCCCGGTCACGTCCTCGCCGGTGGCGTTCACGGTCAGTTGACGCTGGGTGGAGATGGCGCGGAACGACCGGTGGACCATGGCATGACCGTCCATGATCATCAACAGGGGTTGACGGTCTGTGGTTTCCGGGGAACCTGGGGATTTCGGGGTTGCCGGAGAACCCGATGCTTCCGGCGTGTCGTCGCCGAAGAGGGGCAGGGTGCGGGCTTCTTCATCCGCCATGTCGGCACCTCGGCAGGTCCGATTTCATCCCCCGACGCGTCGGGGTCGACTCCTGGTCGGAGCTCGCCGTCATCCGGAAAAACCAGGAAAACCGGCGGCTTTGGTGGCCGCATTATACATTAGCCAACCCTGGTCCTCGCGCCCGGCAGGCGTCAATGGCGGCGTTTTATGGGGCCGGCAGGACCACGTCAGGCTGGCTCATGCTAAAATGGCATCCGTGCACTGATGCAACTAAACCTGGCCAATTGGGACTAACCGTGCCTCTCTACGAGTACCGTTGCGGCGACTGCCAAAAAATTACCTCCGCCCTGGTCTATAGCTGGACCGAGGACAAGCAGCCGGACTGTAAGCACTGCGGAGGCAGCAAACTACAGCGCCTAATCTCCAAATTTTCCTTCCGTCCGTCCTGGGGCGGCAGCCTCAACTGGGCGCCCAGCCGGGAGACGACCAGCGACATCGATGAGAACAGCCCAGCCAGCATCGATTCCTATATGGGAAGGATCAAGAAGGAGATGGGCGGCCAGACATCCCCGGAGTTCGAACGCGAACGCCGTGAGATCAAAGACTCATAACCCCTGACCGCCCCGATGGAATCGGGGGCTGACCGCCCTCCGGAGGAGACCCTCCCAATGCCGATATATGAATACCGCTGCCAGGCCTGCACCAAGCTGTCCTCTTTCTTCTTGAAATCCATCAACAGCGAGCTGGAGCCGGTCTGTTCCCACTGCCAGAGCAAGGACATGGAACGCCGCATGTCGTCCTTCGCCATGGGGAAGACGGTGGCGTCGGTGCACGAAAGCTTCGCGCCGGGCAGTGAGCGCCGGTCGCCCGAATACTACAGCGACCCCCGGAACATCGGACGCGGGGTGGAAGCGGCCTTCTCCAAATACGGCATGGAGATGCCGCGGTCGGTCCGCGACAACATCGACGCCGCCCGCTCGGGAGAAACCCCCAAGGGCTTGGACCTTTGACCCGCGCCGGTGGCCCCAGTCAAAGCCACTACCAGGTGATCTTCCACTGTATCGAGGCCGCTTCCCGGTTTGTCCCGCCGGCCCAATCTCCCGCGCCGGCCCTGCAGAACCTGCGGGACATGATCCCGGCCATGCCGGCGCCCTCCGCCATGGCCGAAACCGACGACGGCCCGCCCACCACGGCCCAAGAGACCCTGGAGCTGGTCACCATCGCGGTAGACCTGCTATCCCTTCTCCAAGAGTCGTCGTCCGCCAACCCCTTGGGCTGGGAGACCGTGGCGGGGGTGAACCGCATCCTGGACGACCTCACCGGCCAGCTTGGGTCGGCGGTCCGCCGGGAAAAGGCGGACCTGGTGCGGGGCCTGTACGTGATAATCGACCCTCAGGTCACCGCCGGCCGGGACCCGTTGGAAATAGCCCAGGCGGCGATCCGGGGAGGGGCCCGCATGTTGCAGCTAAGGGACAAAATGCGCGACAAGGGCGAGTCTCTGCCCTTGGCCCGCAGCCTGCAGAAACTCTGCTTAGAGTCGGGGGCGTCGCTCATAATCAACGACCACGCCGACGTCGCCGCCATCGTCGGCTCGGCGGGTCTGCACGTGGGCCAGACCGACCTGCCCATCGACGAGGCCCGGCGGGTGCTGGCTCCCCACCAGGTCTTGGGCCGGTCCAATCATGAATTGGAAGAATTGCTTGAATCAGAGCGGATGGGCGCCGATCACGTGGCCTTTGGGGCCATCTACCACACCGACACCAAGGGCGTCGGCCGCCCTCCCCAGGGAATCGACCAGTTGCGTCTGGCCCGTGAGACCGCCCAAACTCCCTTGGTGGCCATCGGAGGAATCAACGCCGAGAACGCCGCGCCGGTCATCGAGGCCGGGGCCGACGCCATCTGCGTCACCGCCGCCGTGGGTTCTGCAACCGAACCGGAAGCCGCCGCCGCTCGACTGGTCAAAGTAATTGAAGACGCCGGAGGACGAGTTTAATGCCATCCCGCTATAGCACGCACCTCTCCGAGATCGGGACCGCCGTCATCAACGAGCTCACCGAACGGAACCGCGACCGTGAACAAGCCCTATCGGTTTCCAGGGAAGTGATCCGGTTCTCCGCCAACGCCATCCGGGCCGTGCACCGGGGTGACTTCGATGACGCACGGGAGCTGATCGGCAAGGGTGGAGCCAGGCTTCGAGAGGCGGACCACATCCGGGAGAGCAGCCCTCAGATATTCAACGCCGGTTTCATGAATGACGCCCGTAAAGAGTTCACCGAGGCCAACGTCACCCTGGCGGTTATCTCGGGAGCCGACATCCCCACGATCAGCGATCTGAAGGTGGACGCGGCGGCCTATATCAACGGCATGGCCGAGGTCATCGGAGAGCTACGCCGCTACATCCTCGACGCCCTGCGCCGCAACGCCGTGGACGGCTGCCAAGAGTTCATGGACATCATGGACGAGATGTTCAGCGTCCTGGTGACCATCGACTTTCCGGAAGGCGTGACCAGCGGCCTGCGACACAACACCGACGCCATGCGCGGCGTTTTGGAGCGCACCCGGGGCGACCTGACCATGGCCCTGCGGCAACACTCGCTGGAAGCCCGCCTGGCCGAATGGGAGAAAAACCGGACCAGCGCCTGAAGGGACAGGCCGCGGCTAAAAACATTGACATAGCCGTGGTCCATAATTACGATTCACCAAACTGCCAACCCTGCCCTTCTCATTAGTCATCCCAGGGAGTAGGACCATGCTATCCAATTCCAGTGTTTCGGCAACTCCCGAGGTCCTGGAAAGTTACTACCGTGAGTTGGAAGACTTCGGCCTGGCGCCTTTATGGCTGGTACAGGAAACTGCCCTGGTCAGCGAGCCCACCAGCAAGGCCGTGCCCTACATCTGGCGGTGGAAGGACCTGGAACCCAGGGCCCTCCGCGCCGGGGAGTTGATCGGCACCCAGGACGCCGAGCGGCGGGTGTTGATGCTGCTAAACCCCGGCATCAAGGACCGGATAGCCACCACCAACAGCCTCTTCTCGGGCCTGCAGATCGTCATGCCGGGAGAAGCGGCCAGGGCCCACCGGCACACACCGTCGGCGCTGCGCTTCATCATCAATAGCGACGGCGGGTACACCACGGTCAACGGGGACCGAATCCCCATGTCCCCCGGCGACCTGATACTGACCCCCAACTGGACGTGGCACGACCACGGCAACGAGTCGGGCGAACCAATCATCTGGCTGGACGGCCTGGATATACCATTGGTCCACCTGCTGGAGGCGGTCTTCTACGAGCCCTACCCCGAGGACGTGCAGCCGGTGACCGAGCCCATCGACTCCTCCTCGGCAAAGTACGGCGCGGGCACCCTGCGTCCCACCTGGGAAGATAACCCCACGGAGAGCCATTCGCCCCTGATGCGCTATCCCTGGGAGCAGACCTGGGCGGCGCTGCAGCGGCTGGCCCCAAACGTGGACGGCAGCCCCTTCGACGGCGTGATGATGGAGTACACCAACCCCAACACCGGCGGGCCGGTGATGCCCACCATCGCCTGTCACATCCAGATGCTGCGGCCCGGCGAGACGACCAAGGCCCACCGCCACACCAACGGGACCATCTATCACGTGGTGCAGGGACAGGGACATTCGGTGGTCCACGGCCAGAAGATGGACTGGGAGCCCAAGGACGTGTTCTGCGTGCCCGGCTGGACCTATCACGAGCACGTGAACGCGTCGTCCACCGAGCCGGCGGTCCTGTTCAGCTTTACCGACACCCCCGTGCTGAAGTCTCTGAGTCTGCTCCGGGAGCAGGCCCACCCCCAGGACCACCAGTAGCCTTCCTATGATTCACCACGCTCTCTAGATCCCCGGAGACGATCAGATGCCCAAGATGAAGATCAGCTTTCTCGGCACGGGTTCCGGCACCTCGACCAACCGTGCCCATACCGCCATGGTCTACGACTGCGACGACGGCACCCGCCTCCTGATCGACACCAGTTCCGGCAATTCGGTGGCCCGCAGCGGTTCAGAACTGGGGATACCAGTTGAGAGCTTCGATACGGTCTTGCTCTCCCACCATCACCCCGACCACATGTCGGGCCTGTTATTCGTCCAGTTCCTCCGGGCCTTGGAGCGGCAGGACGCCCCGCCCTTGGACGTCTACAGCACCGAGGAATCGCTGGAGTGGGCGAAGAAGATGTGCACCTCCAACCACCTGAACCTCGCCGAGGTGGATAATGACGGGGCCAAGAACCGCGACGGGCGTCAGGTGTTGCGCTGGAACGCCGTGACGCCGGGTCAGCAGATTAGTCTTGGGCCCACCACCACCGCGTCCTGTTTCCCCGCCGACCACATCTCCGGCGCCGTGGGCTGGCGGGTGGACTCCGGCGGCCTGTCGGTGGTGTTCTCGGGAGACACCCGGTTCAACCCGGAGTTGATCAAGGCATCCAAGGGCGCACGGTTGCTGATACACGAAGCGTTCCGCACCGACGATGAAACCCAATACGCCAATAACCACGGCCATTCGACATCTGGCGACGCTGGCCGATCCGCCGCCCAGGCAGGGGTCGCAGAACTGGTGCTTACCCACATAGACTCGGCCTTCGATGCCGACCCTCAGCCCCTGATCGACGACGCCAAGAAACACTTCAACGGCCCCATAAGCGCCGCCAGCGATCTCTACCAGATCACGGTCAGCAGCCCGTAGCGGCGGCTCGCCGCACCATTTTCGACAACGGCCAAATTAGCGGTGGACGTTGTGGTCCGGTGAAGAAACCTGGTGGTTGAGAACTTGAGCACCCGTCCATCTATCACGTGATCGGCAAACATGTAGCCCTCAACGATGTAGTATCGTAGGATGCACGTTTGGAGCGACTCTTTCTGTTGGTGTAAAATATCCGGTAATCAACCAACATTTGGTCTTTCCCATGGCTCGACGCTCTTTTAGATATTACGTGAACACTCCGGGCGGCGCCGTCAAAATTAGAAAGCCCTCGGCCGCGGTCTTGAGGGATTTCAGGGGACAGGCGTTGGAGATGACCACGTTCAACGTGGGCGGGGGAGAGGCCATCCTCCTGCGCCTTGGGGAAGACGCAATTCTTGTCGATGGCGGGTCAGCTGTCAAGAAGAGGAATGTGGCCTTGGGACAGGCCCTAAGGGGCTACCTGACCGACCGTGGAATACGGCTGATGGCCATACTTGCTTCCCATCCTCACGTGGACCACCTCAACGCCCTGGAGACCCTGCTTGCGGACGATGCGTCGGAGGTGTTGGCGCCTGGAGCGGTCTATTACCACAACGGCGAGACTCTGGGGAGTTGGTTAACCGACACACTCCAGGCCCGGCTTAGCGCTCTTGGGCCGGGTGTGATCCAACAAGTTGCCGTTCAGGGCTTCGGGCAGTTTCCGGGGCCGGGCGGCACGACGATGGTCATGTTCACCGATGGCCGTTGGAAGCCGACCCCTGCATACAAATCGATCGTCGCGTCGGTTTCTTACCGTGAGGCCCGCTTCCTCCTGACCGGGGATATCTACATCCGTTATGAAGATACGCTGGTTGCCGATCCAGCGACCGCCCCTCACCTAGCCACGAACGTCCTCAAGATTACTCATCATGGGAGCGAACACGGCACTGGGACTAACTTTCTTGAGCAGGCCGCACCGTTCATTTCCGTGGCCTCTACAGCCGAAGACGCAGGCCATCGTTTAGAAAGGGTGGTGAAACGCCGCCTGCGGCCATATGGTGCCACGTTCGACACCTACGGGCTTGGACGCCATATTACGGTGCGAACCGATGGTCTCCAAAGGCTTTTGGGCGATCGTCAGGGAGTGCTCTTTGAAGTCGAGCTGTCACTGCCAGGCATCCTTGGCTCGTAGAGCCGGCACTGTAGGCAAGCTACGAGTTCTTTCCACATTGTTTCAAACACCGGCCAAAAAAGGGGTTGGCGGTGCACGCACGAACATTTCTTGATTTTCCGCCATCAGTCACCTAGCCTTTGATCCTTCGACTTGCTGATACCAGCTAGTCCAACCGCACGGTAACTAGTGATAATCATGCTCCGACCAGAACCTAGGGGAGGTCCCGCATGAAATTCCTGGCCATGACCCTCATCCCCTACGGCCCGGACCCCGTCACCGGAATCCAGCCCTCCACCACCGAGCGTTTGCGCTCGGTGGTGGACAACGCGGTCCTCGCCGAGGAACTGGGCTTCGACGGGTACGGCGTCGGGGAGCGGCATGAGCGGCCTTTCCTCTCGTCGTCGCCGCCGGTCATCCTGAGCCACATCGCCGCACGGACGTCGACCATCAGGCTATTCACCACGGTGACCACATTGAGCCTGCTCGATCCGGTGCGGGCATTCGAGGATTACGCGACGCTCGACCACCTCAGCGGAGGCCGGCTGGAACTCATGATCGGCAAGGGCAACGGCGCGGCCCAAGCCCAGCTATTCCATGTCACTGAGGAGGACCAATGGGAGCGCAACCGCGAGGGTTACGAGCTATTCCGCCGGTTGTGGCGGGAGGACAAGGTGACCTGGTCCGGCCAGTTCCGCCCGTCTTTAGATGAAGCGGAAACCTGGCCTCGCCCGTTGCAGCAACCGATTCGCGTCTGGCACGGCAGTGCGACCAGCCAGGCGTCGGTGGAGCTGGCCGCCAAGTGGGGAGACCCGCTATTCTCGGCGAATGTCACCAATCCCATTGAGCCTTACGCCGCGCTGGTCCGTTACTACCGGGAACGCTGGGTGTACCACGGCCGCGATCCGGTAGACGCCTTGGTTGGAGCGGGCACAGCCGGATACTACGCCGCCAAGACTTCCCAGGACGCCATCTCGACGTACCGCCCGGTCTTCGAGGCCCGGCAGGCGGCGTTTCGTAGGCAGGGTATCCCGCCGGTGTTCCACTCGCTCGAGGATGCCATCGAGCGCAGCTCGGCATTGATCGGCAGCCCGCAACAGATTATTGAGAAGGTGCTTCGGTATCACGAGCAGTTGGGGCACGAGGTGCTTAACCTGAACGCCGATGGGGCCGGCCTGACCCGGGCGCAGCACCGTGCGACGCTGGAGTTGTTCCAAAGCGAAATCGCGCCGGAACTGCGCCGCGAGATTCCAAGCCGGCCTTTTCCGCCGGCCATTGCGTGAGTTGCCCGAGTCCAATCACACGGCCTTCGAGTCACTGCGTCGGCAGCAGCCTCCACCAGATCACTGTCAGCGGCCCGTAGCGCGGGTATCCGCTCCTCCCCTACAGTTACTTCGGCAACCGGCCCATCTAGACCACCAGAAGCTCCTCAACTTTGCCCCTGGCCGGAGCCAAAGGAGCGGCTGCCGTGTTAGCCAACGCCCAGACCTGTGCGGTCATCGGCCTGGACGGGTTCATCGTCCAAGTAGAAGTGGATATCTCCCCGGGCTTACCCGTCTTTAACATCGTCGGACTCCCCGACGCCGCGGTCCAGGAAGCCAAAGAACGGGTGCGGGCCGCCCTGCGCAACAGCGGCTGCGAGTTCCCCCTCCGCCGGATCACCGTGAACCTGGCCCCAGCCGACCTGAAGAAGGAAGGCCCGGCCTACGACCTGCCCATCGCCGTTTGCATGCTGCTGAGTTCGGGACAGATCGACTCGATCCCAGACGGAGCTGTGTACTTGGGAGAGCTTTCTCTGGACGGGACCCTGCGCCACACGAAAGGCATCTTGGCCATGGTGTCGGTGGCACGCGACCAGGGCTACACCTCAGTCTTTGTCCCCACCGCCGACGCCGGCGAAGCATCTTTGGTGGAGGACATGCAGGTCTATCCGGTCTCCAGTTTGAAACACCTGATCGACCACCTGCGCTTCGAGGAAGAGATAGCGCCGCTGGACGACAACGTGTGGCAGAGCATGGACGACACCGGCGGCCAATACGAGATGGACCTGGCCAACGTCCGGGGGCAAGAACACGCCAAGCGGGCGTTGGAGGTTGCCGCCGCCGGTTTCCACAACCTGATATTCAACGGCCCTCCGGGCAGTGGAAAGACCCTTCTCGCCCGGTGCCTGCCGTCGATCCTGCCCCGCATGGCCCAGCAAGAGGCCCTGGAAGTGACCAAGATCTACAGCGTCAACGGGGTCCTGCCCGCCGGCAACCCCCTAGTATTGCGGCGGCCTTTTCGGGCGCCCCATTACACCATCTCGAACGCGGGACTGGTAGGCGGAGGCCGGACGCTGCGGCCCGGAGAGATTACCATGAGCCACCGGGGTGTGCTCTTCCTGGACGAATTGCCCGAGTTCACTCACACCGCCCTTGAGTCCCTGCGCCAGCCGTTGGAAGACAAGGTAGTCACCATCAGCCGGGTCAGCGGCAGCGTTACCTACCCGGCGAGCTTCATGCTGGTGGCCGCCATGAACCCCTGTCCCTGCGGCTTCCACACCCACCCAAGTAAAGAATGTACCTGTTCGCCTTCCACCGTGGCCCGTTATCAGAAGCGCATCAGCGGCCCCCTGCTTGACCGGGTCGATGTGTTCGTGGAGGTGCCGCCGGTGGAATACGAGAAACTGGTGGAAGAGGAACCGGCCGAAGATTCCAGCCAGCCCAGGTTGAGGGTGGAAGAGGCGAGGAAGATCCAAGGGCGGCGGTTCGAGGAGTGCGGCTTTTTCTGCAACTCCGAGATGGGGCCCGCCGAGGTCTGGAAGTTCTGCCAACTGGACGATGGCGCCAAGGGTCTGCTGCAGACCGCCACCCAGCGGCTCAATCTGTCGGCCAGGGCTTTCCACCGGATACTCAAGGTGTCCCGGACCATCGCTGACTTGGAGGGAGCGGAGGGCATCAACATCGCCCACCTGGCCGAGGCCCTACAGTACAGGCCCAGGACGGCGGTGTCCTAGCTACCGCGAGAGAGCCACCGCGGATCGCTTGTCACGCCGGCGGTATCGATTCGGGACGGGTGGTGGTTATGATGGTTTATCGGTTCACGTCGTCACTGGCTAGCAACCCTAACACCCACGATCCAACGGAATACCGCAATGACCGACCGGTGGTATTTTCGATGCATCTCTGTGCCACTAACGCTTTCCACATTGTTTCAAACACTGGTCTAGTGGAAGGTGTAATCGTGGAAAGTTTCTCCCGCCGCGCCCTTAATATTCAGCGCTTGATTGACTAGCTCAATAAAAACGGTCACCCTGTGAAAAACGACTGTTTTCCCCCGATCGCAGGTTCGAATCCCTCCGCCTCTGCCAACATCTAATCAATATAACCTGGCTGGAGAGGCCGAAGGGCGCTGGCTTCCCCGGAACTCGAACCAAAGTCCTAAATATTTAACGGCCCAAGTGCCGGAGGGAATATCTACATGCCAGAAATGCCGAGTGAGCAATCAATCCGGAAAATGCGGGTCTTCGTTGAGAAATATTGCGAGAAATCCGGAACCACCGTTTCTCCCGTTGAAGGCGTCACCGAGCAGGTCATCCTCGGTCTGGCCAAGAACGTGGACGAACTCGGACGGCCGTTGTGTCCCTGCCGGTTCTACCCTGACAAAAAAGAAGAAGTCACCCACCGGACCTGGATCTGCGCCTGCGACGACATGCAGATATACAAATATTGCCATTGCCTATTGTTCGTGAATAAGGACGGACTTCCGATAACCGAGTATCTTCCAGAAAACCACGAGGGCAGAAAGATATACGGTCTGGTGAAAGACGAGATTCCAGAAAAGGGCCGGGCCCTCAGGGACAAAGGGCAGGAAAGGGAAGAGGAGCGGATTAGCCGCCCCTCCTGACCGGCATCAGCGTTGGCATCGCTATCCTGCGCGGCTGCCGGGGGTAATATGGCGGCGGGAAGGATGTCGGCGCCTGCTGAATCGGCAATTGCCTGGGCGGGCCGTTAACGCGTCCCTAGAGCTTCATGGCGTTCAGGCCCACCCGCGACAGGTCCTCGTCGGCCTGGCCGCTGGGATAGCCGCCGACGCCGATACCGCCCAGGATAACGCCGTCTTTCATGATTACCAGACCGCCGGTACCGTGGGTCACCATGGGGTCGCCCAGGTCGGCGATATTCCTACCCTGACTCTGGAGCCGCTCGGCGTGGGCCCCGGAATCGACCCCCATGATCGCGGAGGTGTAAGCCTTCCGCTGTGCGTGGCGACGGCTGAATATCCTCAGGTTGTCCATCTTCGCGTAGGCTTCCAAGTTGCCGGCCGCATCGACGATGGCCATGGCCACCGGCTCATTGGGCTTCTCCATGGCCTTGTCCATCATGGCCTTCATGGCCGCCTGGACCTGCTGCATCTTTAGTCCGTCTGCCATCGGTACTCCTCCTCGATTCTTCAGCTATTTGTGTAATTGGACCTCTCGCTGGCAGGATTATACCTAGAAACCAAAGCCGGGAAACTCCAGTCGCTCTACCAGATGGTCCAACTGGTAGAGCGGCGGCTTGGGCTTCAGGAAATAACCATGATCTGCGTCAGTATTTCACACTTGCCACAGCGAATCGACGGCGTCTATGATAACGATTATGGAGCCGAACAAGGTTAAATATCCCCTGGGCGCAGTTTCCAGCATCGAGGCGATGACCTTTGGAGAGCCCGGCCACCGGACGTTCCGCTTGGACGTCCATTCGGGCGCGGCCTACTGTTCCCTCTGGATGGAGAAGGAACAACTCTTCCAATTGGGCGTCTACCTAAAAGACATGGTGGGCCGCCTTTCCCAGGAGGACCGGGACAAGGAAAGCGATCTCCGGGAAGGGACTTGGTCCGGGGGCGAATTGACCGTCGATTTCAAGGCCGGTCAGATGCTGCTCAGCCACGATCAGGGCAGCAACGCCTTCTACCTTCAGGCCCATGAGCGCGGGGCAGAGGATCAGGAAGAAGGCGAAAGCCCGCGGAGCGATGAACCCGGCGATGCCGAATCGGTGGGCTTTTGGATCACCACCGCTCAAGCGGGCGTCCTGGGAGAGGAAGCGTTAAAGATCTGCGCCGCCGGCAGGCCGACTTGTTTCCTATGCGGACAACCCATAAACCCGGAAGGTCACGCGTGTCCCAGGGCCAATGGGCACACCGTCTTGGAGGCCGGCTAGACTGGGATGCCGGAGCCGACGGAAATGACCTTTTGACTGCCGAATTGACTAACGAGCCGACGACGACCGAAATAATTCGCCACGGCGAAATAGTCTCCTATCAGTTGGCCCCCCTGGGTTCCAACTACACCTTTGTGGTCAATATTGAGCTGAAAGGCAACGAGAGCCTGGCCATCTATAAACCCCGGGACGGAGAGGCCCCTCTTTGGGACTTCCCCAGCGGCACCCTCTATATACGCGAGTACGCCGCCTATCTGCTGAGCGAGGTATTGGGTTGGGACATCGTCCCCTTCACCACCATCCGGGATGGCCCCTATGGGATCGGCTCGGTGCAACAGTTCGTCGAGCACGACCCAAAACAGAATTACTACACCCTGGAAGAAGGGTGCGCCGACCAGCTACGGGTCATCGCCTGCTTTGATCTGGTGGCCAACAGCACCGACCGCAAGGCCAATCATCTTCTGATGGGGAACGGCGGCAAGATCTGGAGTATCGACCACGGACTGACCTTCCATTCGGACATGAAGGTCCGCACGGTGATCTGGGACTTTAGCAGCGAACCGATCCCGCAGCACTTACTGAAATCGCTGACCAAACTCCGGGAGCAATTGGACTCTCCCGCCGACTCCCTGCCCAGCCTGCTGAAGGAGTTGGTGACTCTCCTGCCCCAGGAAGAGGTGGACGCCCTCAAACACCGCCTGGACTGGGTCTTGGAAGAGCGGGTGTTTCCGGGCCTGCCCGGGCGTAACCGCCGCCGCGGATAGCCGTCGCGCCCAACCATCTCCGACCCCAAATCCGAGCATATTACCTGGGATGGCCAAGTTGAACGTTCGGTCCATCAGCGCCATAACCCTGACCGTGGCCGACATGGCCCGGTCCGTCGACTTCTACCGCGACAAGGTCGGCCTGGAGATCCTCTATGGGGGCGGCTCGGCTTCATTCACTAGCTTCAAGGTGGGAGACTGCTTTCTGAACCTCACTTTGGCCCCACCGGGCGCCACGGGTCCCCAGGACACCCAGACAAGGTGGGGACGCCAGACAAGGTGGGGGCGTTTAATATTCCACGTTGACGACGTCGACGCCCTGTACCGGAGCCTGGTCCAAGCGGGCCTCACCCCATCAACCGAGCCGGCCGACGCTTCTTGGGGCGAGCGTTATTTCCACATCGACGACCCCGATTCCCACGAGCTGTCCTTCGCCAAGCCTCTCTAGGCCCGGCGGCCCTCCGCCATCCCCGGTAAATCAGCCCCATAATCGGGTTTTCACTGGGAACTACCCTAGCTATATTATCTGTCATCATAATTTTAAACGCTCATGATTATCATTGAAGTCGTATTGACAAGCTAGATACGGTGACATATAAACATCAAGGTAAAATGTAGTCGTGTGTCTTTGAATAAAGCGATATTTCGAAATAGATACGTCCTTATTCGTAAAACGTAGGAAGGGAGAAGAAAGCGTGCCAGAGTCAAGATCAAGGTCACAGATAATCAGGCATCTGCCCAAGGCGGTCGTTCTGCTATTCGTTGCCCTGTTGTTCGCCTGTGGGTCTTCGGCGACGGCGACTCCGGTGTCCAGTAGCAGCGGGCCTTTGGCGACTTCGGTGCCGCGGCCTACGTCAGTTCCATCAGTGGCCGGAGGAGTCACTCCCACACCCATACCCACCGCGGCGGTTCAGGCCACAAAAGCGCCGGCCCCCGCGGTAAAGTTCTCCGGCACTATTAACTATGGTGTAAAGGAAACCGGCGTTTTCGAGGGGCATCCAAGGTTCATCTCCAGCCCACGTTACCAGTACATGGCCCTCACCGCGGGTGAATCGATGGTCACGATCATGGAGGACTTTTCCCCCGCCCCGTTCTTGGCTGTCTCTTGGAGCATATCCGACGACTTCTTGGTTTGGACCTGGAAGATCCGGGACGACGTCGAGTTCCACAAGGGTTATGGATTATTGACGATTGATGACGTCCTATACTCCTTCAAGGAGTATCACGATGGCGCTCTCAACGCCAGGGCCGGCATTATCGGCGACTACTGGGTTGGCAATAAGGGCGGCTCACAGACGGTCATCGATGATTTCACCGTCGAAGTAAACACCGGCGAACCCTGGATCCCGGCGCGGGCGTTCGAATTCATGCGCGGCCTGGGAGGTCTCAGCACTTCGATCGTAAGCAAGAAACAGTCCGAAGAATTGACCCCCGAAGTGGCCAGCAAGGACATCGCCATGACCGGCCCTTGGGAGATCGATGATTTCTCCAGCGGCGAGTTCTGGAGGTTCAAGGCGGTCCAGGACCACTGGCGGCAGACCCCCTTCTTCGAGGAGTTTGTACTATGGACCATTCCTGAAGAGTCTGCCCGGGTCGCTGGATTCCAGACCGGCAACCTGGATACCTTCCAGATGTCCTTCGACACCCTCCCCACTGTGGATGCCGTCCCGGGCTCCAAGGTTGTCGCCTGGGCAAACGCCGGACAGGCCGGCCTGAACATCTATGGCCAGACCTACGGGACCGATAAAGATGGCAATCCCTACGAGGCCCTAGACTGTAGTAACGCCTGGGTCTCCTGCGACGAAGACCCTGATTCAGTGGAATGGGCCAATGCCGTGAAGGTCAAGCGGGCTATGTCCATCGCCATCGACCGCCAGACCATCGTCGATACGCTGCTGTCCGGTTTCGGGAATGTCCTGTATATGCGCGATTGGATGGGCCACGAAGCCAAGGCCGATCCCCGCTGGGTGTTCCTCTACGATCCGGAGGCGGCCAAACAATTGCTGGTTGAAGCCGGCTATCCCAACGGATTCACGATCACGTTGACTCCGGCCATCCGGGGGGCGCCCGCCGAGGTCGAGGCCTGTGAAGCGGTTGCTCAGTACTGGGAAGACATCGGCATCAGCGTGAAGATACAAAACGTCCCTTACGCTACCATCCGGCCTTCGTTGATCACCCGGCAGTACCAGGGCGTCACCTGTCACACCGTCGGCGCACGGTTGAACCCCATCATCGGGGCTTCCAACTACGTCAAGCAGTCCACCTTCAGCTACGGGACCGAGCACCCGTGGATGGAGGAGCACATCAGCGCCGCTCTGTTACAGGTAGACCCGGTAAAACTCGAGGCGCAAACGAAGGAGATCTACGGTTGGATGTACGACAACGTGATGGCGTTCGCCCTCTACGCCTTCGACGGCCTCTGGCCGATCGGCCCCGCATTGGACCCGGAATGGACTCCGTACGGATTCAGCGAGGTCAGGACACCTTCGGGATTTGAGTACATCAAGCACCGTTAGGCAGCAATCAGATCAGACCTGGGGCACAGGGGCCCTGATAAGATCACCAAGAGAGCCCCGGCATTAATGCCGGGGCTCTCTTTTTCGGTTGCTGTAGCCCGTGCCAGGCGGCCCCGCGAAGCTCTTTGACCAGGCGATGGACGGTTATCGGCCGGGTGGTGCGGGTCTCCGTACGGGTCCTCTTTCACGGCCGCGTCGTCGAACCTCCGGTACCATAATGTTACCCACTCATCATTATCATCGTAGGCGGATTGACAAGCTACCTGCGGTGACATATAAAATTCAATGTCAAACATCGTGGTCTGTCTTTGCATAAATAGCGGTATTTCGAATTTGTAACGTCCTTATTCGTAAAACGTAGAACGGGAGATGGAACCGTGCCAAAGTCAATATCAAGGTCCCAGTTATTCAGGCATTGGCCCAAGGCAATCATTCTTTTATTCGTAGCTCTGCTGTTCGCCTGCGGTTCGTCGGCAACGGCGACTCCACGGGCTAGCAGTGCTGCGCCCACGGCAAGGCCTCAAGCAACTGCGGCTGCGGCGCCCACGGCAATGCCTCAAGCAACCGCTGCGCCCGCAATGGTTGCGCCGTCAGGCACCATCAACATCGGTCAGCGGGAGACCGGCATCTTCCAGGGTCATCCGAGCCAGGCCTCGAGCCCCAGGATCCAATTCCTCAGCAGTTCGATCGGCGAGGGCCTGGTAACCATTAGAGAGGATCTCTTGCCCAACCCCATGGTAGCCGAATCTTGGGACATATCCGACGACTTCCTGACCTGGACCTGGCATATCCAACCTGGCATCCAGTTCCACAAGGGTTATGGGGAGCTGACTACGGAGGACGTCGTCTATTCCTACGAACAGTGGTACGAAGGCGCCCTTCTCGCCCGCGCCGGGTTCATTGGACAGTATTTCGGCTTCGACGGGAACGCGGACCTCAACGCCTCCACCACAATACTCGATGACCTCACCTTTGAGGTCTTTACCGGCGAGCCATGGGTGTCCGCGCGGGTTTTCGAGTTCCTGCGCAATGGCGGCGGCGTCAGCACCTGGATCGTCAGCAAGAAGCAGTCTGAAGAGCTTGGGATCGAAGATGCGAGCGTAGACATCGCCTCCACCGGACCCTGGGAGATAGAGGAACATGCCAGCGGCCAGTTCTGGAAGTTCAGCGCGGTGCAAGACCACTGGCGTCAGACTCCCTACTTCGAGGAGTTGGTCTTCTGGACCATCCCGGAGGAGTCGGCCCGGGTCGCCGGTTTCCAGACCGGCAATCTGGACAACTTCTCCATGGACTTCGACTCCATCATCACGATTGAAGCCGTGGAAGGCGCGGTGCTCAAAGGCGTACCCAACGCCGGTCAGGCCGGGATAAACTGGTACGGTCAGACCTACGGCCTGGACAGAGACGGCAACGAATACGAGTTCTACGATCCTAACCAGGCTTGGGTGTCCTCAGATTTGGACACAAACTCTAAGGCATGGAAAGACGCCGTCATGGTCCGGAAGGCGATGAACATCGCCATCGACCGCCAGACCATCGTCGACACGCTTCTGTTAGGGTTCGGGCGGCCCCAGTATCTGAGAGACTGGATGGGCCACGAAGCGAGAGCCAACCCAGATTGGGTCTACGAGTACGACCCGGTACTGGCCAAGCAGATGTTGGCCGACGCGGGTTATCCCAATGGATTCACCATCACGTTGACCCCAGCCATCCGGGGGGCGCCCGCCGAGGTTGAGACCTGTCAATCGCTTGCCCAGTACTGGGAAGCCATCGGCATCAACGTCAAGATCCAGAACGTTCCCTATGCGACCATTCGGCCTGAGTTGATCACCCGGAAATACCAGGGCATCACCTGCCTCACCGTTGGCGTACGCTTGACTCCCCTCATCGGGGCCTCCAACTACCCGATAACATCGACCTATAGCTACGGGACACACCACCCGATCATAGATGAGATCTTCGGCCGGGCGGCGAAGCAGACTGACCCGTTGAAGATCCAGGCAGGGGAACTCGAGTTTTATAACTGGATGTGGGATAACGCCATGGCATCCTCGATATACGTCCACGACGGCGTCTGGCCCATAGGCCCACGACTGGACCCAGATTTCGACCCGGCCGACTACAGCGACGTCCGGACCGCGACTGGGTTCGAGTACGTCAAACATCGGTAGGCCATCGGTCTAAACCGAGTAATATGAGCCCCCGGCAGTATCTGCCGGGGGCTTTTCGATGTTGCCGAACCCAGGTTTTAGGCGGTCCCGTCCAGTTCTTTGACCAAGTGATGGATGGTTATCGGCCGGGCGGGCGGGTCTCCGTAGGGCTCCTCTTTCACGGTCGTGTAGCCGAATCTCCGGTACATCGCCAAGGCCGGCTGCAGGATACCAGCCGAGGACAAGAAAATCCGCCGGTAACCATTGTCCCGGCAGAATCCCTCGGTGATCTCCAACAACCTGCGGCCGATCCCCTGCCGGCGGGCGGAGGATGAAACGCTCATCCGCCGCAGCTCCGCCTCCTCCTCCAGTTCCCTCGGCTGGATGCCAACGATTCCCACAATGCCAACCGCAGGGCCGCTGGATTCGGCCACCCAAAAATTGGCCCGGGGATGGGACAAGTATTGGCCCGGGATGTCGGCCAGGTCGTCGTTCAGGGAATGGTCGACGTAGCGGCGGATTTCGCGCTCCATGTCGCCAGCGAACTCCATGAGCCCGCTGGCGAACAACTCTCGCACCTGGGCCAGATCGGTTGGAACAAAGGTCCTGATGTTGAGTTCGGCCTGCCCGCTCATTGTCGTCTGCTAGGTGTTGATTAGAAAGTTGATTACGTCGCCGTCTTGGACCTGATAGGTCTTACCCTCGGAACGAAGGACCCCCTCTTTGCGGCCCTGGGCCAAGCTGCCGCAGCGGACTAGGTCGTCGTAGGGGATGACCTCGGCGCGGATGAACCCACGGGTGAAGTCGGTGTGGATCGTGCCGGCAGCCATCTGGGCCACGATGCCCGCGGGGACCGGCCAGGCCCGGACCTCGTCTTCGCCCACCGTAAGGAACGACACCAGGCCCACGGTGCTGTAGCACACCTGCTTGACCCGCTCCACGGCCGCTTCCTCCAGGCCCATGGCCTCCCGGAACTCCTCTGCTTCACCGGGTTCCATCATGGCCAGGTCCTCTTCCAGCTTGGCGCACAGGCCAACCTCACCCAGCCCGCCGGCCACCTCATTTGAGATGCCCAGCCCTTCCAATGTGGGCGTCGGCTCAGATTCCCCCGTATTGAACGCAATCATCACGGGTTTGGCGGTCAGCAACTGGAAATCCACCAAGGCCGCGGTCTCCGACGGAGTCAGGGTCTGCGATTTCACCGGGATGCCCCCTTCGAGACCGGCCTGTACCTTTTGGACCGTCTCCAACTGGGGAACCAAGGCGGGCCGGTCCGCCGGCTTGGCCTTCTTAAGACCGTCGCTGAGGCGGGCCTCGGCACGTTCCAAGGCTTCAAGGTCGGCCAGGGCCAGTTCCTCCAGCATCACCTTGACGTCGCGGCCGGGGTCAACGCCGCCCATGGGATGGAGCAAGGCGGGGTCGTCAAAGGCCCGTACCACCAACAGCAGCGCATCGGCGCCCTGGAGGATGTTCCGCTGGCGGCCGCTCAGTATCTGGTTGGCGGAAGCCGAGTCCCGGTCCACGGGAGGCAGGTCCCAGTATTTTATCTCAGGGTGCACCACCTTCTTGGGGTGGTACATGCCGTCCAAAACCGCCAGCCTGGGGTCGATGACTTTGACCACGCCGACCTGCATGGGCCCCGCGCCGCCGGCGCCAGTCGACGTGGAATGGCCTGCCGTCAAGGCGTTGAAAACCGTGGACTTGCCGCTCTGGGGCAGTCCGATCACTGCGATATCCATACCTGGATTGTTAACCTCGTTAGTTTGGTTGCCTGACCGGTTAGCCGGCTAGTAGGACTGGAAGAGCTGGCCCCACTCGGTCTCCAGGGCAGCCTTGATGCGCCGGCGCCCCTTGGTTTTTAACCAGTACCCGTTGTGGTAGAGATTGGACGCTAAGAAGGCCAAGCCCACGAGCGGAGTCCTGAGCAGCATCTTCTCCAGCGGCTTCAAGGGGCCCCAATAGATCAGCTTTTGGCCCCGGCTGGCAAAG
>JACZUF010000059.1 GCA_022573285.1 Chloroflexota bacterium | reverse complement strand
GAATGAATGTCGACCGTGCGCACCCGGATGCGGCCGGTATCCGGGTCCCTCAGGTCATCAAAGGCCAACACTTTCCGTTGACCGTCAACCTGGCAGATCAGCCCACCGAAACGCAGGCGCTCGTCGTCCGTATCGGACAGCAGGAACCGGACCGCGCCGTAGCCCAGAGAGCGGGTGTAATCGATGTCGAACGGGATCGGAGGAGCACACCGAAGCTGGTATCCGAGCGTTACATCCACGATGGCGATCTGCTCGCCTCTCTCGGCGAAGGCCTGCTGGACGTGCCTCCGCAAGATGATCGCCAACGGGATGTCGTTCAAGCTGATGTGGCCGAAGGAATCATGCTCCACGCTGACACCAGGCAGGCCGGCCAACTCTTCTGGGTCCAGCTTTTCAGCGATGCCCTCCGCGATCACGGCGACGCCGTGTTGATGTCCCATCACCCTCCGCTTCAATATCGCGCCTTCCAAGACCTTGGAGATTTCATCTAAACGCGGCCCGCCTTCGGGGAACTCCTCCGGGATCAGCGCCAGGGTGGCCCCCGCGGCTTTGGCGATTCCCAAGGCCAGGTGGCCCGCCTCCCGCCCCATCACCACGATGAAATACCACCGGTTGGTCGTCCGGGCTTCTTCCATCAGGTTGAGCACCGCCTCGGTCCCAACCTGACGCACGGTCTCAAACCCGAATGTGGGCATGCCTCCCGGCAACGGCAGGTCGTTGTCAATGGTCTTGGGCACGTGGGCCACTTTGAGCCCGCCTCCGGCAGCCCTGGCGACCTCCGAGGCGCCGAATGCCGTGTCGTCACCGCCGATGGTTACCAGGTAATCGATACCGAGCTTCTTGATGCTGTCCACGGTCCGCCGCAGGTCTTCTTCACTCCGGGCTGGATTGGTGCGGGAAGTCCGGAGGATCGAGCCGCCCTGCGAGTGGATCCGGGAAACATCGGCAATCTCCAATGACCGGACCATGTCGGTCCGGCCATCCGCCAGATGCTTCCACCCATCGATGATGCCCACCACCGGCAAACCGGAATTTACAGCCTCGATCGTCGCGGCGCCGATGGCGCTGTTGATGCCGGGGGCGGGTCCGCCCCCAACGAGAATTCCCATCCGTCCGGTCTTATTCATTCTTCTATCATCCCCGGTTCGGAGACTATTTTCCAACCGTCCCTTTTCCAGTCCGATGCGACAAGATTCGGTATCGGTCTAGCGCGCCGGAGGCGGGTGTCCCGGCAATTACCTGACGGCTGGGGAATACCGGCTCATACGCGGGCTACTCCATCACAAACACGCACTTCCCCGTCTTTGCGCCGTCGAATTCCTTGAAGGCCTCCACCGCCTGGTCCAGGGAGTAGCGATGCGTGATCAGCTTGTTCAATGGGGCCTTGGTGTCCACGAAGAACCGTTCGATCTCGATCAACTCCGACTTGCTGAAGGTCCATGAGCCGAAGATGGTCGCCACTTTGAAGATGACGTCGCGGTTGAAGTCGATCTCCGCCGGGCCGCCGATGCCCACATAGCAGCACCGGCCGAAGGGGCGCAGACACTCCAGCACCTGCTGGCGCGCGGTGGGGTTGCCCGAGGTCTCTTGGGAGACCGTGACGCCCAGCCCGCCGGTCAGTTCCCGGATGGCCTCCACCGGGTCGACCTCCAGGCTGTTGATCACGTGGTCCGCGCCCAACTCCTTGGCCAGGGCCAACCGTTCCGGCACGATGTCCACGGCGATGACTTGGGCGCCCATGGCCTTGGCGGACAACGTGCCGCTCGCTCCCACCGGACCCTGGCCGAACACCGCCACGATGTCCCGCCCTGAGACGTCCATCTTCTTGAGGCCGTTCCAGGCGGTGCCGGTGCCGCAGGATATGGCCGCGCCCTCCTCGAAGGACAACTCGTCGTCAAGAAGCACCAGCGACCGGGACGGCACCAGGATGTAGTCGGCGTTGGCCCCGTGGCCCGTGCCGCCGCCGAAGGTGATGCGCCCCTGGGGGCAGAGCTGCTCGTAGCCCATGGCGCAGTTCTCGCAGACGCCGCAGCCGGCGTAGTGATGGCAGATGACCCGGTCGCCCAACTTGATCCCCGGAGGGGCGCCGGGCCCCAGTTCCTCGATGACCCCGCAGGGCTCGTGTCCGGTGATCATGTCCGTCGGGTCCGGCCCCCGGTAACGGTGGAGGTCGGTGCCGCAGAGGCCCGAGGCCCGCACCTTGAGCACCGCCTCGCCCGGCCCGGCATGGGGGTCTGGGAACTCCCGTATCTCAGCCTGCCTGTTCCCCGGAAATGTCACTCCGCGCATGTCGTTTCTCCTTAATGGGTTCTAGTGGAGGTGGACCCGCTGGCGGCTTGGACTTCAATCGTACCAATTTTCCCCATGGAACGTCCGGCCGCCAATCTGCCATAATGGCCGCATCTGGGGCCCTTCGACAGGTCCGATTCCATCGAGACTCTCCGGAGCTCAGGACGAACGGTAAAGACACCTCCATCCGCTCATGGTGAGCCTGTCGAACCACATTTTGAAACGACTTGTAGGACTTGAATACAGATACATGAAGCAGAAGACCATCGAAGAGCGCTTCCACATGGCGCGCAACGACCCGTCACTGGTGGTGATCGAGGGGTTCCACCCGCTGAAACACGCCGTCCGCTTCGGCGCCGAACTGCTCGAGGTCGTCAGTCCCAACCTACAGGAACTGACGGCGTTGCAGTCCGAGTACGCGCCGGACATTGCCGTCGCCCTGAATGGCCTGGCCACCGCCGTCCCCAACGATGTATTCGACAAGCTGGCTCCCGTGAATCCCCCCACCGGCGTGATGGCCATCGCCCGGCGGCCGGCGGTGGACCTTGCCGCCCTGTTGGACGACCCGGCCCCGGCCCCGGTGGTCCTGTTGGAGAACCCGAGAAACCTGTTCAACATCGGCGCCGCGGTCCGTGCCGCCGCCGCCGCCGGGGCCGCTGGAGTCGTGAACACCGGGAACCTGGACCCCTGGAAGCCGGCGGCCTTGACCACCGGAGTGGGATTGCAGTTCGCCCTGCCGGTGGCTCGCACCGAGGCCCTGCCCGAATGCGCCCGGCCCCTGGTGGCCGTTGACCTCGGCGGCGACCCGCTGCTGGACTTCCGTGTCCCGGACCGGGCGTTGCTGGCCTTCGGCACCGAGCGGCAGGGGCTCAGCCGGGAACTGCTGGACGCGGCGGACCACCGGGTGTCCATCCCCATGGAGAACGGGGTGTCCAGCCTGAACCTGGCCTGTTCGGTGGCGGTGGTCCTCTATCATTGGAAGCTGGGCAAGTAACCCCGTAATCTGAATCAAAGAGGTATGGACCATGAGCGCTAGAGACCTAATCGGCTACGGCGCCAATCCCCCGGCGGTCAAGTGGCCCAACGGGGCCAGGATCGCCGTCTCGGTGGTGGTCAACTATGAAGAGGGCTCCGAATACTCTGTCCTCGACGGCGACCCCCAGGGCGAGACCGGAGGCGAATCGCCCTCGCCCATGGGACCGGGGGAACGGGACCTAGCCAACGAGTCCTTCTACGAGTACGGAAGCCGGGTGGGCGTGTGGCGGCTGATGAACGTCCTGGACAAGCACAACGTCAAGGGCACATTTTTCGCCTGCGCCCTGGCCCTGGAGCGCAACCCGGAGGTGGGCCCAGAGATCGTGCGCCGGGGCCACGAGGTCATGGGCCACGGCAACCGGTGGGAAGAGTACTACAAGATGGACCGGGACTCGGAAAGGGAGGCCATCCGCCAGGCGGTGGAATCCATCGCCAAGACCACGGGCCAGCGTCCCATCGGCTGGTATACCCGCTACGGCCCCAGTGTGAACACCCGGGAGTTGGTGGTCGAGGAGGGCGGGTTCGAGTACGACTGCAATGCCTACAACGACGACCTGCCCTACTACACTCAGGTCCACGGCAAACCCTGGCTGGTGGTGCCCTATTCGCTGGAGGTCAACGACTTCAAGTTCTGGCGGGGCGACTTAATCACGCCCAGCGATTTCTTCGAATCGGCCCAGTCCTGCTTCGACATGCTCTACGAGGAAGGCGCGACCCACCCCAAGATGATGTCGGTGGGCCTCCACTGCCGGATCATCGGCAAGCCCTCGCGGGCCTACGCGCTGGACCAATTTCTTAAGTACGCTTCGGAGAAAGAAGGGGTCTGGTTCGCCCGGCGGGACGAGATCGCCCGCTGGTGGAAAGAGCAGTACCCGGCCTAGGCGAACGGGCCAGGTTTGCAGCGCGGGAGCCGACCACAAAGCGAAGGAGGCGACTTTTGATAAATCTGACCGACGAGATGCGCGAACTGGTGAATAACGCCCGGGAAAGCGGCAACCCCTGCATCGTCGCCACCGCCTCTCCCGATGGGACACCGAACTGCGGGTATATCGGCACGGTCTTGGCCCTGGACGAAAGCTCTTTCGTCTACCGGGACCGCACCGGCCGCACACCCCTTGAGCATATCGAAGAGAACGCAAAAGTGTTGCTGCTGTTTCGCCACTCTGAGCAGCAGACGGGCTGGAAGTTCCGTTGCACCGCCACCGTCCACCGGGAAGGCCCGGTTTATGAGGCCTTGATCAACCGCCTCTTCGAGTCGGGCCTGATCACCGACCCCGAATCAAAGACGGCCGCCGTGGTGTTGCAGGTCGATCAGGTGCTGACCCTCTTCGGCGAGGTGCTGCAGGAAAGGGAACCGGGGCTCATTTGGTAGCGCGGCCTACCGCCCCCCGAACTCAGGCGCCCGTTTCTCCAAGAAGGCGGCCATTCCTTCACGGGGGACCGGGGTGGTGAACATGCGGGCGAATTCCTTGATGGTGAACGCGGCGGACTCCTCTTCCCCCAACTCCAACCACTTGGCGACAATTTCCTTCTGGGACGCCAGCACGTCACGGCTCATGCCCAAGAACCGGTTGGCCGTTTCATGGGCCACGTCCATCAACAACCCGGCAGGCACCACCCGGTCCACCAGCCCCATGGCCAGGGCTTCCGACGCGTCCACGGCCTCGCCGGTTAGCAGCAGGCGGCGGGCGCGGCCCAGCCCGACGGTCGGTGGCAGCAACGATGCCTCGATCACCGACGGTATGCCCACCCGGACCTCCGGCAGACCCAACACGGCATCCTCGGTGGCGATGCGTATGTCGCAGGCCAAGACCAGCTCCAACGCTCCGCCCAAGCACGGGCCCCTGATGGCGGCGATGGCGGGAATAGCCATGGTGAGCAGTTTTCTGGCCGGGCCGTGCAACGCCGTGATGAACGATTCGGCGTCCGACGGGTCCAGGTCTTTCATCTGATGCAGGTCCACTCCGGCGGAGAAGGCGCGGTCTCCGGACCCGGTGAGGATGATGGCCCGGACGCTCCGGTCCTGGTCCAACCGGTCCAACTCCGCTTTCAACGCCAGGAAGGTTTTCTCGCCCAGCAGGTTCAGCGGGCCCCGGCCCTCCAGCTTGGTCACCACTATTCCTGGTTGTGCCCCATCTGTATCAATCATCAGGCATCAGTCCTCCGGTGATTTTCGGCAGGGTCTCCGTACCGCACGTCCAAGGTACTTCGTCCCGATTAGACGGGACATGACAGTTAACGAATCCACAGGCCCAGTGACGTTGCGTGTCTTGCTTTGACGTATAATACCGCCTCGGACGCATTGATAATGCAAACAGACATCTGGAGGCAACAGTAGTGAAGCTGCTTGTAATCACCGGCGGAAGGCACCCCTACGAAGAGTCCACCCCCATACTTGAGAGTTTCCTCAAGTCGGCGGGCCACGACGTGACCGTTACCGAGGACGCCTCAGTGCTGGCCGACGCCGCCGGCATGAGCTCCTACGACGCCCTGGTGTTCAACACCCGGCGGGAGAACGCCGCCGACTTCGCGGAGATGAAGCTGTCGGAGGCCGAGCAGAACGGCATCATAAACTACGTCAAGTCGGGAAAGGGTTTTGTCTGCCTGCACATCTCCGGATGCGGGGCCGATTACTGGTCCGAGTTCGCCGAGATCACGGGCGGAGGCTGGGTCACCGGCGCCAGTTACCATCCCCCCTACGGGAACTTCGCCGTAAAGGTCAGCAACGCCGGCCACGTAGGCGTCGCCGGAGTCTCCGACTTTCGCACCGACGACGAGCTGTACATGGGCATCGATTACAAAGACGGGAACGACGTCTTCCTCACCGGCACTTCCGAAGAAGGGACCTGGCCCTGGGGACCGGACCGCACCCCGACCCACATGCCGGCCGGGACCTTCCCCCTGGGCTGGACCCGGACCTACGGCCAGGGCAAGGTCTTCAGCCTGCTGCTGGGCCACGACGGGAAGAGCTTCCAGTCGCCGGAATTCCAGAAGATGGTGCTGAACGGCGTCCAGTGGGCGGCCGCCTAGATGGTCTTTAAGCTATTCAAATTGGTGACCTTGCCGGTCAGCATCGCCCTGACGCTGATTCGGCTTCCGTTCACCATCATGAGTTGCATCACCAAGCTGGGTTGCCTGTTGTTGGTCGTGGGCATCCCTGCGGTCATAATTGCGCTGGTGATATATCTGAACTGACGGCGCCCACCGCCGGCAATCATCGAAAACATGAGTCATCCCGGATTTTGGTGAGTGGATGCCAGTGAAAAAGGATAGCAACACAAGGCACTGAAAGCACGAGGGCGGCAGTCTGCGATTCAACATGGGCAGAAAATCGCCTCCGTCATTCCGGTGGAAGCCGGAATCCAGGGATGCGGTCCTCAGACTGCTCAATCCGGAAAGCACCCATTGCATAAGTGAAACTCTGCCGATGACGTAGGGGCACGGCAGTGCCGTGCCCCTACGTCCGTTTGATTCAATTCCCTAGATGACAGCAATCATGGGAGTGCCGTTTTCCTGGATTCCGGCCTTCGCCGGAATGACGGAACTGGTAAATTCAGAATAGGTCTGGCCCCACGAATTTGTCATTCTGAGGCGCCAGCCGAAGAATCTCATTGATGTTGAGCCAGCACTGCTCAGAAACAAAGAGACCCTTCGCTCCACTCAGGGTGACAGTTACGGGGCCATGTTCATCGGTCACGCCGAATGGCCTGGATTCCGGCCTTCGCCGGAATGACGGCATTGGCCCCAGAGAGTTTTCTCACCGGGAAACTCCGGGATGCCTTATGTTTGTTCCCTCGGAATGTTATTGGTAGCCGGGCTATCTGGGGTCTTTGGCCGCCATGTCCTTGATGGTCGCCTCGACCTCTTTCAGCTTCTCGGCCAGAAGCTCTCGGTCGATGTTGTCGGCGATGGTCGGATATCCGGCCCTGGCGATCATCTCCGGCAACTTTCCGTCCTTGAACCAACCGAGGAAATGGTCCAAGGGGTCATCTATCAGAGTCGTGTCCAGGAATATCCGTTCGTTCTTGTACCGGGGCCCGTAGTGGTAATGGGGATAGATGCGGAAGGCATCGAAGGCGATCAACTCGATCTCGTTGTCCGCCACATCGGCCATCAGATGAATCGCCGGGCCGCCGTCCTCGCGCACCGTCCGCATCTCCAAGCCGAACCGGATGTTGCCGGCCTCGATCACGGGGTCGCCGCGCTGGTGGCGGGTGTAGTTGTGTTCCTTGGCGTCCATCTCCCTGGCCGTCGCTTCCACCTCATCGACCTTGGCCGCGATGATTGCCGGGTCTATCTGCTCGGCAATCTCGGGATATCCGGCCTTGGTCACCATGGCCGGGAGCTTGGTCCTGAGCTGTTTCACCGTCCAGCCGATGGGGTTGCCGGCCACCGTGGGGTCCAGGAAGATCCGGCCTCTGTGCTTCTCAGGCCCATAGTGGTAATGGGCGTCGTCGTCGAAGCAGTCGAACCGCAGAAGCTCGGTCTCCTTGCCGTCGGCGTTCCCGATCACCTGGATACACATTCCCTGGGTAGCGTTTCCGCCTCCTCCTCCACCGGCGCCCTGCTCGTGGGGAGCGCCCCCGTCCAGATACCGGTGGTGGAGGGCAAATGTTACCGCTCCAGCCTCGATCCTCGTTGATCCGATCTCCATGGTGTGCCTCCTACGTCTCTATCAACTAAGCGCCGGGCAGTTACTTGGCCGCTTGCCACCGCCAAGTCACGGCGCAGTGCTCCTAGATCAGACCTTTCAGATGAACGGGGCCTTTATCAAAAGGCCCCAATTATTAACCCGGATTATCTCCCCTTGGCGGGGCTTTGCCTCTAAAGTATCGACCGCAGCTAGTTTCTGGTTTGAACGGCGCTACCCATATGTCACCCTGAGCGTAGCGAAGGGTCTGCCAAGGTGCTGATTGGAAGATTCTTCGTCGCTCCACTCCTCAGAATGACAGTTTTGAGGCAAGGCCCCTTGGCGGCGTCCCGACTTTAGTCGGGAAACGTCAGCCACTGGCGGGTTTGATCAATTCAAACTGGTCTGCGTTCAAGTTGAAGGTTCGCCCCTCCAGTCGGTCCCATTTGATTACCAGCCACTGGAGTTTTCCGGCCTTTCGCTTGATGGTCACCTCACCAAGTTCTCCAGCCTCTATCGTGAAGGCGGGGCCGCCGATGGGAGCTCCTCCCATGTCATTTTTGACCGCGAAAGACTCTACGGCTTCAACCCGTGACCCGACTTCTACTGCGTCCCAGTTCATATCGCCTCTGCTACCCCAAGTTCGGGGCCACCTTTTCCATCATCAAGCGCAGGCTATTTAGCTGGTTCTCCAGGGGAATCTTATTGCCGAAGTTGACCTCGAACATTATCTGGTCCAGGCCCAGTTCTTCAGCCAGAGCCTGCAACTTCCCGGTCACCGCTTCAGGGGTGCCGAAGGCCACCTTGTCCCGCACCCAGTCGTCATAGGACATGTTCTTGACCGTCTCGGCCTCTTGGCCCCAGTTGCCGGTGGTGTTGCCGTAATTGGCGTAGCTGGCCACCCGGTCCGACAGGCGTCCCATGGAGAACAGGGCGCTTTCCCTGGGTTCGTCGTGGGCCTTCCGCGGGTCGTTCGAGAGATAGACGGGCATCCTTAGCCCGACCTTGCCCTTGCCCTTGTGACCGGCGTCTTTCCAGGCCTGATGGTATTCCTCGATCTGTGGCTTGAGCCCGGACAGTGTGAATACGCGGGAGGGGTTGATCAGGATGTCGTAGCCCATGCGGCCGGTGGTGGGGAAACTCTCGGCGGAGGTTACCCCCACGCGGATCGGGGGATGGGGCTTCTGATAGGGCTTGGGGGTTACCTCCAGGTCCTTGAGGTTGTAGAACTCGCCCTCAAAGGAAAACGTCTCGTTGGTCCAGGCCTTGATGATGATCTCCAGGCTCTCTTCAAAGCGGCCCCGGCTCTCGGCAAAGGGGGAATTGAAACCCTCGTGGACGTTGGGGAAGGTGCCCCGGCCGACGCCGAAATCCACCCGGCCTCCGCTGACCAGGTCGAGGACGGCGATCTCCTCGGCCACCCGCACCGGGTTGGCCAGAGGCAGCAAGATTACAGCAGTGCCCAGCCGGATGCGCTCGGTCCGGGCGGCAATATTGCTCAAGATGGTGATGGGAGAGGACAACACCCGCCCGGGACTGAAGTGGTACTCGGCCAACCAGAGGGAGTCCACACCCCGGTTTTCGGCCTCGTTGACCAGCACGAAGGACTCGTCGAAGGCCTCTTTTTCGGTCCCCCCCTCCCGTATCGGGAACTCCAGGAACATTCCAAATTCCAAAGCGGGCCTCCCAACCTGGGGCGCGGTGTCATGACCTGAACCGGCGCCCATCAACCTTCCAGATATTCTAAACCGGCATTCCAAGGGGAATGTCGGCGCTATGATAGTACAATCCCGTAGGTGGCCGTCAACCCGCGGGTGGCCGTGGAGAAGCTGACATAGGAACACCCCGCGAAGCGGACAAAAGGCGTTGTACGCCCCTATTTTTGCGGTTGGATTATTACCTTTAACGAAGACTGGGCCTCAGCGGTGAGCTTGAACCCCAGGGCCGCTTCCTCAAGTCCCAACCGGTGGCTGATCATCTGTCCCACCTGGACCCGGCCGGAGGCGATCATCTCCAGGGCCGTGGCCAGGTCGGCCGGGGCTCCGGCGTAGGTGGTGGTCAGGGTGGCGTCGTTGCGGAAGAACACCTCGTTCACCGGCACCGAGATGCTGACCCCCGGCTCGGTCGGGGCGAAGAACAACACCGTGCCGCCGCGGTCCACCGAGTCCAACCCCTGCTGCAACGCCGGCGGGGCCCCGGTGCAGACGATGACCAAGTCGGCCAGGCGGCCGTCGTTCACCTCGCGCAACCGGGCCGGAACGTCTTCGGTGGCCAGGAAGGTGAAATCGGCCCCCAGTCTCCCGGCGGCCTCCAACCGGGCCGGGACCATGTCGGTGGCGACGATGCGCCCCGCTCCCAGGGCCCTGGCCAGATTGATGTGCAGCAGCCCGGCCAGGCCGCTGCCCAGGACGATGACGGTCTGTCCCGGCTGGATATTGGCCCGGCGCTGGCCCCGGTAAACGCAGGCCAACGGCTCGGCGAAGGACGCCTCGTCAAAGGAAAGGCCGCCGGGCATGGTGAACACGCCCCGGTCCACGTTGATGGCCGGGACCCGCAGGTACTCGGAGAAGCCGCCGGGCTCGAAGGTGGTCTCCCGAAGGGTGTCGCAGACGGTGTGATGGCCGCTCAGGCAGTAGCGACAGGCGTTGCAGGGCACGTGGTGGGTGACCACCATCCGGTCGCCCTCTTTGAACCGCTCAACCCCGGCGCCGGTCTGCACAATGGTCCCGGCCACCTCGTGGCCCAGGACCATGGGAGCTTTCTGGATGCGGTACCACTCCATGACGTCGCTGCCGCAGATGCCGCTGGCCTCCACCTTCACCAGCAACTCGCCGGGGCCGATCTCCGGCACCGGCATCTCTTCCACGCGCACGTCGTGGTTGTTGTAGTACATGGCGACACGCATGTTAGCTAGTACTTCCTAATCGATAATCGGCGTTACAGTCAACCGTTCGTCTGACCTCCGTAGAATGGCCTTGGCTTCGGCGCGTTCATGGTTCGACGGGGCTCACCACGAACGGGGTGGTAACGGCTATGTCCAACGCTAGATATTAATTCCTTGACATACCGGCGGGTGAAATGGTCTATGCCGGCACCGAGGCGACCCGGCCGTTGCCGGCCTTGACGCTATCGAAGACCTCTTGGGCCTCCGCCACCGTGCCGTTCTCGTGGACGATGTGGCGCAGCGCCCGAATCATGGGCACCGGGTGCTCGCTCTGCCAGATGTTGCGGCCCAGGTTGATGCCGATGGACCCGTTGTCCATGCCGTCTTTGACGAACTCCAAGACCTCCCGCTCAGTGTCGGCCTGGGGCCCGCCGGCCATGACCACCGGCACCGGACAGCCGCCGACGACCTTGCCGAAGTCCTCGCACCAATAGGTCTTGACCACCTTGGCGCCCAACTCGGCGCAGATGCGGGTGCACAGCGACAGATACCGGGCATCCCGTTTCTCAAGTTCTTTGCCCACGGCGGTAACGGCCATCACCGGGATGCCATATTTTTCCCCCTCATCCACCAATTTGCCCAGGTTGAGCAGGGACTCCTTCTCGAATTCGGTGCCGATGAACACCGAGATGCCCACTGCGGCCACGTTCAGCCGGACGGCGTCATCCATGGAGGTGGTGATCCCCTCGTTGGCCAGGTCGGCGCCCACCATGCTGGTGCCGCCGGACATCCTCAGGATCACCGGCTTGTCCAGGGCCGGGTCGACGACCGCCCGCAAAACCCCTCGGGTTACGAAAAGGGCGTCGGCATAAGGAAGCAGGGGTTTGATGGTCTCGCCCGGCTGCTCCAGCATCCGGGTCGGGCCCTGGAAATACCCATGGTCGATGGGCAAGAACATGCAATGGCCGTCGGGTTGGATCAGCCGCGCCATTCGGTTTGCCATTCCCCAGTCCATATCCATACCTCGCTTCGCTTACTGAATCTCTTGGGGCCTTAGCCCCCGTAACGTCGAATCTATCTTGACTACGGCACGGGGATATTATCCCCGCTGACGAGCCACGGAACAAGGTGGGGCTACCCGTGGTTGTCCCCGTGTTGGCTGGGATTACCGGGCTCCCAGGTGATGAGCACCTCACGCGCGTCGGGCAGCCACTGGGGGACGAAACCCTCAGGGCATTCCTCAAACAGTTCTTGGAAGTTCTCCCGCACCACCGCCTCGCCCCGGTCCCGGTGATGCGTCGCCAGCCAGATGCCCGCCGACGCCATCTCCACGGCGTCATCCTTGCTCTGAGGGTAGTTCGGAGGCACGGGTACCCCATCGAACGTCGTCACCTGGGGAAGAAACCGGACGTCGGGAAGGATGCCCATCTCCCAAAGAGCCGGCAGCAGTTGGGCGTGACCGGGGACCACGGCCTGTTCCTCGCCATAGACCATCTTGAATAAAACGGCGTTTAGCATCGGGCTGGGCACGCTCCACAAGGTGATGATCACACGGCGGCTGGCGGAAGCCTCCAATTTGGCGGCGAAGCGGTCGATGTCCCGGACGTAATAGGTCACGTTGGCGGCATGTACCACGTCCCCTTGCGTGCCGCCTTGCGCTCCGTCCATATCCTGCCAGTCGGATAGAACAAAGCTGGCATTGGCGATTCCGGCCTCGGCCATGGATTCTTGAAACTCTTGGCCCATCCCCGAGGAGGGATCGACGTTGATCGCGTGGCGGCAACGAAGCGCCATGGGCAGGCTGAGCCTGCCCGCCCCTCCACCGACGTCCACGAATACGTCGTCCGGTCTCACGAATGAGGCAAGGACCTGGAAATTGTCGTCCATCTCCCGCTTGGGGTCGGCCCGGAACCGCTTGGCGATCTCCCCGCCCCAGATGTCCGGGCGGAGCGGGCCTTGGAGCCGCTCCCTTTGGAATTCTACGGCCTCCACCAAGGCCGCGTAATCTTCAATTGCACCCATCTTCCCTCGCCGGTCAGGTCTCACGAAATAATCAGGTCTAGGCGGTATTATCACCGCGTCCAACCCGGGCGACAAGCCAGGAACAATAACACGAATTCGTCGTCAGATACGACATTTGCGCCGTTTGATGCGCATCGCTAGCCCCACATTCTTGACACCGGCATTGCCCTCTGTTACAACCAAGCGAAAGCGCAATACTAAGCTTCATTCTAGGCATCAGGCAATGACCATCCGCCAGCCATCAGGAGGCCGAACATGGGCGAGATACTAGGCGTCGGCACCACCCATTACCCCCCGCTGATCAGCCCCGACGAGGAACGGTCCTTTCCGTTGACCAACACCCTGCGGCACAACGACAAAGTACCCGAGGAGATGAAGAATCCCGCCAATTGGCCCGAACCCATGCGGGTGGAGTACGGCGAAGACGAAGGCTTTAAATCGGCCGGGAAACACCGGGAACGGCTGGTCAAGGGGTTCCGGGAGATACGCACGGCCATCGACGAATTCAAACCCGATCTCGTCCTCATCTGGGGCGACGACCAGTACGAGAACTTCAAAGAGGACATCATCCCACCCTTCTGCGTGCTGGCCTACGACCAGTTCGAAGGAACTCCCTTCACCAACCACGACGGCAGTTACCGCCGCAACGTGTGGGACGAGCCCCAGGACAAGACCTTCGTGTATCAGGGGGCGCCCCAGGCGGGACGCGCCCTGGCCGGCGGTCTGATCGATGAGGGCTTCGACATCGCCTATGCCTACCAGCCCCTCCATGAAAAGGGCATGGGCCACGCCTTCTTGAACACCCTGCTCTACCTGGACTACGACCGAAAGGGCTTCGATTATCCCGTCCTGCCCATAGCGGTGAACTGCTACGGCAGCAACGTCATCCGCAACCGGGGCGGCGCCATCACCCAGAAGGTGAACGGCGTCGAATTGCCCTTCGACCCTCCCGGGCCCTCGCCCAAGCGGTGCATGGAGCTCGGCGCCGCTACCGCCAGGGTGCTGAAGGACAGCCCGTACCGGGTCGCCTTGGTGGCCTCCTCCAGTTGGTCCCACGCCTTTCTCACCCCCAAGAACCATTACCTGTGGCCCGACATCGAGTCGGACTTCGCCCGGTTCGAGGAACTGCGCGACGGGGACTACGACGCCTGGAAACGG
>JACZUF010000011.1 GCA_022573285.1 Chloroflexota bacterium | reverse complement strand
GACTTGCCCCACCGGCACAGCCGATAGACATCTTCAGTGCTCAGGCCGCCCTCTTTTTGCCAGTCGAGCGGCTCGCCGTGCTCGGACATGACCTGGGACTTGCGAACGAGGGGTATCCCGCCCCGGACGATATATGGGCCGTCAGGGCGAACGGTGATATGCTGATTTTCTTCTGGCATCACTTTATTCCGAACCGGGTTTCGCCGGAATTTTAGCACAAACCCCTCGAATTTTGGGGACGGGTAACCGCCGTTCAGGAACCAATACCCAGGAACCAGACCAGCAACCGTCAACCGATGTAGGGGGCATCATCTCGTCGGTGAAAAGCTTGATGGACCGCATCGCCTGCTCATGGGTCAGGTCGCCTCAGCGGTCTGCGGGTTGTCCGCAGTCGGCCCGGCCCGCGCCAGACGCCATCCGCCGGCCAAGAACACCAATGCCGCCAGCAGGCCCATTGACGAGCCTATCAGGAAAACGTCCTTGAATGCCTTGATGAAGGCGACCCCATCGGCTTCCGGGCCTGCCGCCAACCCCCCCAGGTGGTGGTCGCTGCGCCAGCCGAAGATTCCGCCGATAACCGCCACGGCCAGGACCCTTCCGCAGGCCTGAGACAGGGAGAGGGCCGCCCCAGCGGTGCCAAACCTCTCAGACGGCACGCTGCCCATCATCAGCGAGTAGGCGGCGGCCTGGAACAACCCCAACCCGGCGCCAACTATTCCGATCCGCAGAGCCACCTCTCCCAGGCCTGATTCGGTGTCCAGGAAGCCCATGTAAAACAGCCCGGCAGCCATCACCAGCAGCCCGACAAATCCCGCGGGCAGGGTGCCAGTCTTGTCGCACAGCCAGCCTCCGGCCCCGGAAAATCCGGTGTTTAAAAAGGCCATGGTGGCCAGCATCAGCCCCAAAGCAAGCGCCCCCCTTCCCAGGCTGTCGGCCACATAGAAGGGGAAGATGAACCAGATGACAAAAACGCCGAAATGGGCCAGGAACATGCTCAGACTGGCGACGTTAAAGCCCCACAGCCGCAGCAGACGACCGGGCAACACCGGCCACTGCGCCGTCCGTTCGAACCACCAGAAGGCGGCCAGGAATACGGGAGCCAGGGGCAACAAGACCAGGACCACCGGGGAGTCCCAACCGGCGGACCGCCCCAATCTTAGACCGATTATCAGGCACAAAAGCCCGGTGACCAGCGTCACGGCCCCGGCAAAGTCAAATGACGGGCCAGCGGCGGACCCGGTCCGGCGGCGTTCCAGGAACCAGACCCCCAGAACGATGGCGATCACCGCGAAGGGCACCCGGCCCAAGAAGACCCACTCCCAACCGAGCCACCCGACCAACAGTCCCGCCCCGATCGTGCCCGCCAACATGCCCAGGGCCTGGGTGCCCGCCGTGAATCCCATGCTCAAGCCGCGACGGTGACTGGGAAACACACCGGCGGCGATGGCCGGCGATACGGCGTACAGGCACCCGGTGCCCAGCGCCTGCAGCACCCGGAACCCCACCACGGTTTCCAAGTTGGGGGAGAATGCGATGAAAAACATGGTCGCCAGATACGACGACGCCCCGAAGATGTAGACCGGCCGCAGGCCGAACCGGTCGGCGAAGCTGCCGGCCCCCATGACCAACGCCGCCTGGGTGGCGATGAAGACGACGATCACCCACTGGATGCTCTGCAGGTCGGCGTCCAAGTCCTCGGCCATCGCCGGCAGGGCCACATTCACCGCCATGTCCAGGGTGGCCAGGAACATGCCCAAACCCGCGGCCGTGGCCATCAGCACTCTGCCCCAGGGTATTTCAGCCCTTTCTGAGGCACTTTGAAGGGGTTGTTCCGGGGGCAAGCTCATAAGTAACGAATTCTACGCCATCTGGTTTGAAAGTCGATACGCCACATCGCAGATTCCGATTGCAATGCCCCGCCGCTTGTGTTAAAAATCCGGTGGTATATTAGCCTGCAAACCGTAGTGGCGGCACACCCATTTCTCGTCGTCAAGAACACGCTCAAACCGGTCAGGAGGTCGCCAAGTGGTAGAAGATTCCGGAAGGTTCGATGCCCTGCTCCAAGAGGACCGAACCTTTCCTCCCACCGATGCGTTCAAAGCACAGGCCAACATCTCCGACCCAAGCGTTTATGAAGAAGCACAACGCGACCCGGAGGCCTTCTGGGCCAAGTTCGCCGAAGAGCTGGACTGGTTCAAGAAGTGGGACACGGTCTTGGAGTGGGACCCGCCCCATGCCAAGTGGTTCATCGGCGGCAAGCTCAACGTCTCCTACAACTGTCTCGACCGGCACCTGACCACCAGCCGCCGCAACAAGGCGGCCATCGTGTGGGAGGGTGAACCGGGAGACCGCCGGGTCTACACCTATTGGGACCTCTACCGCGAGGTCTGCCAGTTCGCCAACGGACTAAAGAGTCTGGGAGTAAAGAAGGGCGACCGGGTGACCATCTACCTACCCATGGTCCCCGAGCTCCCCATCGCCATGCTGGCCTGCGCCCGCATCGGGGCCGCCCACAGCGTCGTGTTCGGCGGGTTCAGCGCCGAGTCCCTGCGCGACCGCCTCAACGACTCCGAGTCCAAGATCTTGATCACCGCCGACGGCGGCTACCGCCGCGGCGGCATCGTGCCTCTGAAACAGAACGCCGACGACTCATTGAAAAAAGCGAACGGCGAAGAGGGCGGAGCGCCCACCGTCGAGAAGGTGGTGGTGCTGCGGCGCACCGAGAGCGCCGACGACAAGATGGTGGACGGCCGGGACATCTGGTGGCACGACCTGATGGAGGGCCAACCCCTCACCTGTGAGCCGGAACAGATGGACAGCGAGGACATGCTCTACCTGCTGTACACCAGCGGCACCACCGGCAAGCCCAAGGGGATCGTCCACACCACCGCCGGATACCTCCTGGGCGTCTACGCCACCTTCAAGTGGATCTTCGACATCAAAGAGAACGACACCTACTGGTGCACCGCCGACATCGGCTGGGTGACCGGCCACAGCTATATCGTCTACGGCCCGCTGGCCAACGGCGCCACGTCGGTGATGTACGAGGGCTCACCCGACTATCCCGACCGGGACCGGTTCTGGGCCATCGTCGCCAAGTACGGCGTGACCATCCTCTACACCGCCCCCACGGCGATCCGCACCTTCATGCGCTGGGGTGAGAGCTATCCCCAGAAACACGACCTCTCGTCTCTGCGCCTTCTGGGAACGGTGGGCGAGCCCATTAACCCAGAGGCCTGGATCTGGTACCAAGAGAACATCGGCGGCGGCAGATGCCCCGTGGTGGATACTTGGTGGCAGACCGAGACCGGCAGCATCCTGATCTCTCCCCTGCCGGGAATAACAACCCTGAAACCCGGCTCGGCCACCCGCGCCTTCCCCGGCATCGAGGCGGAGGTCCTGGACGAGCAAGGCAACCCGGTGGGCCCCGGAGGCGGCGGCTACCTGGTCATCAAGAAGCCTTGGCCGGCCATGCTGCGCACCATCTACGGCGACCATGAGCGGTACGTCGAGCAGTACTGGTCGCGTTATCCAGACATCTACTTCACCGCCGACGGCGCCAAGGTGGACGAGGATGGAGACTTCTGGCTGCTGGGCCGGGTGGACGACGTGATCAACGTCTCCGGCCACCGCATCGGCACCATGGAGGTGGAGAGCGCCTTGGTGGACAACCCCAAGGTCGCCGAGGCGGCCTGCATCGGCAAGACCCACGAGATCAAGGGCCAGGCGGTGGTCGCCTTTGTCACACTGAAAGACAGTGTGGCCATGTCCGATGACGTCATCACCGAGTTGAAGGCCCACGTGGTGAGCAAGATCGGCGCCATGGCCCGGCCCGACGACATAATCTTCGCCGCCGAGCTGCCCAAGACCCGCAGCGGCAAGATCATGCGCCGGTTGCTGCGGGACGTGGCGGAAGGCCGGGCGCTGGGAGACACCTCCACCCTTGCCGACCCGGCGGTGGTAGACTCTCTTAAGGAACAATACGGCGACGAAGAATAGCAGTCCGATGGTGGCCGGGCTTGCGGCGGCGCTGACCTCATATAACAGTAGGCAATCCGAAAAATCCCCTGATGGAGGGCCAAAGCGATGGCTGGCTACAAGAAACATGAGGCCCAGGAATGGGCTTGGGAGACGCTTAAGGGACAGTGGACCACACTAATTACCCCGTTCACGCCCGATAACCGCATCGACGTTGAAGGCATAAAACGCAACGTCCGCCACGTCCGCAGTCTCGGCACTACCGGCGCCGGCTGCACCTGGAACATGGGCGAGTTCTGGAGCCTGACCTACGATGAGCGGATCGAAGTGATGGACGCCGTCGCCGAAGAAGCCGCGGGCAGTTGGCCCATCGGAGCCCACGTCACCCATACATCGGCCTCCGATATGGTCTCGCTGGCCCAGCATGCTGAGGAGAAGGGGTTTGACCTCTTGATCGTCGGGCCCTCTTACATGGCCACCAAGACCGAAGACCAGGTGGTGGAGTTCATTCGAATCCTGGCCGACAGCACCAACCTGGCCATCATGTTCTACAACTCCCCCCAGTTCGGCATCACCATGAGCCCCTACGGGCTGGGACAACTGTGCAATATCCCCAACGTGGTTGGCATAAAAGAAGCCAGCTTCAATCAGCAGATATCCATCGAGACTCACCTGTCGCTGGGGAAGGACTACGTCATCAGCACCCCCGACGAGTGGATCTTTTTCAAGGGTCAAGAACTGGGCATACAACAACAGGTCATGTTCGCCAACACCTCGGACTGGCGCTTCGACGTGCCCGGCGCCAACAACTACGTCCAGTGGATCGACCGGGCCTGCCAGGGAGACTTGGATGAGGCGTTCTACGAGAAAAACCTGCGCCGCTTGAAAGAACTCTCAGATACTTGGTGGACCAAGATCCAGACCAAGTTCAACGGCGCTCTGCCCGTCTCCATGGTCAAGCATTGGGGCGAGCTGATGGGCATGGCAGCCGGATCAGTGCGGCCACCATTATTCGATTTATCACCAGTGGAGAAGTCTGAATTGAGAGAAGAATTAGAGCCCCTAAAGCCCATTCCCGCCCCGGTGGTCCACGCCGTGCCGGCCAAGTCCCGCGGTTCATGGCTCGACGGAAATAATAACTTCGCATCGGGCATGCTGCTCATGGTCAGCGTGCAGAACGTGGCGGAGGCGTTGGAGGCCGAGCAGGGCGGCGCGGACGTGGTCGACGTTAAGAACCTGCAGGAGGCCTTGGTCGGTTCCGGTCATCCGAACATCGTCAAGGCTGTCCGGGGCATCATGCCGGTGGAGAAACATGTAAGCGTAACCCTGGGCGTGGTTCCCCTCCAGCCTGGGACCGTGGCCATGGCCGTTTACGCCGCGGCTATGATGGACGCCACCTCAGTGAAGGTCGGTTTCCGGGAGGCGAGCTACGAAAAGGCAGTGGAGGTTCTACGGGAGTCGCGGATGGCCCTGGAAGGCTTCAACACCAAACTGGTCGGCTCCGTGTTCGCCGACAACGAGCTCTTCGAAAACGGCCTGGACCCCCTGTGCATGGTCGACCTAGCCAAGGACGGGGAGTGTGACGGGTTCCTCATCGACACCCTAACCAAGGACGGGCGCAACCTCTTCGATTTCATGCCGGAGAACGTCTTGAAGGACATCGTGCTCAAAGGCAAGGAATTGGGCATGAGCACTGCGTTGTCCGGTCACCTGAAGATCTCCGACCTGGACGAACTGGCCCGTATCAACCCCGACATTGTGGGCGTCAGGGGTGCGGTCTGCGGCAACGGAGAACGGGACCGGGCCGTGGCCTGGGAGGCGGTGGCCGAGTTCAAACGCCAACTCGATCTCAGAAAGAGCGGCGAAGTGGACGTTTACGACGGAGAGGATGTGCCGGTGAGCAGCGGCGGCGCCGGCGGCTGGGTCGTCATCGACGGCCGGGGCAAGAGTTGCGCCGGCGTCATCGCCGCCCTGACCAGGCAGATGGGCCAGGACAAGGAGTCGTTCGTGGAAGCCATCCTGGCCGACGCCCTGAACATCTACGACGTCACCCTGTGGGCCGAGAAGGCAGGGCACGAAGTGCTGACCAAGCGGTCCGACCCAGACGGTACCACCCGGGTGCTCATCCGGCCGTAGTCCGGTAACGCCAGCTTAAAACGTAGGGGCATCCCGATGGAATCGGGATGCCCCTACGTTTTTCGTTTCATTGACCTCGCCGCCCGCGCAAATCTAGGCTATGCCAAGACCGGTAGGTATCTACCGCAGCTGTGCCGCCTAGAGCATGAAGACCGGGTCGGCGTCGCGGTTGATCCGCTTTTCGCTTTTTAGGCCATCGCGTTGGTATTTGGGAAGGGCAAACATGTTGCGGTGACTCTCGCCGTCGTAGTACTTCAGCGGCTTGGACAATCGCCGGGCCACCTCAGCATCGATTATTTCCTCCGAGTCCTGGGGGAAGGGCGTATCAGAGGCGATGGTGAAGCCCCACAGGGTCTGGAAGGCCGGAATATGCACCTGGGCGGCCTTGGTGTGGGCGAAGAGGGCGCCGAGCGTGTTGAAGATGGTGGTGAAGCACTCGGTGAAGTTGAGCAATCCGGCCGGGCCGGACTGGGTCACCAAAACCCCGCCGGGATTCAGCCGGGCTTTGGCGATGGAATAAAACTCCTGGGTATAGAGCAGGGCGGCGGTCCCGCCTTCCAGAGGGTCGACCAGGTCTAGGATGATCGCGTCGTAGGAATCGGAAGTGTTTTCCAGGTAGCCGCGCGCGTCCTCGTGGACCAGAGTGGTCCGAGGGTCGTCGAAGCTGCCTTGATGATGGTTGGGCAGGTATTTGCGGCAGAGCTCCACCACTTCTTGGTCCAGGTCGATCATGGTGGCCCGTTCCACCGATCTATGGGCCAATACCTCGCGGAGGGTGCCCCCTTCTCCGCCGCCACCGATGAAGACCTGCTTGGGGTCCGGGTGGCAAAGCATGGCGGGATGCACCAGCGTCTCGTGGTAGATGTGCTCGTCCCGTTCGGTAGACTGGGTCTTACCGTCTAGGACCAGGCTGCGGCCGAAGAGTTCCGAGTCCAGAACCTCGACCTTTTGGTAGGCCGTCTGGCCGGAATAGTGGACCTGACGCACCTTGAGCATCACGGACAAGTCTGGATGGACGGCCTCGATAAACCAGTTGCCGGACATGTCCATCTTGAATCGCGGGCCCGTTTAGAGTCCCACGGCCTCCTGGACCGCCAGACCCCTTTGAATCTCTTTGATCTCCGGGTTGCGGCATTCCAGGGCCTCGGCCAGTTTGTTGGCCGCCTCCCTGGGCCGGAACGACGTTCCGCAGGAGAATATGTCCGCCGCCGCATAGCCGTACTCGGGCCATGTGTGGATGGAGATATGGGACTCGGCAATAGCCAAAATTCCGGTGACGCCCTGGGGAGAGAAGTGGTGGAAAGATTCGCCGACGATGGTCGCGCCTACGTCTTGGGCCGTCTCTATCATCGCCCGGCGAATATAAGAGAGGTCGTTAAGTAGCTCGGAGTTACAGTCCTTAAGTTCCAACAAGAGATGACAACCTAGTACATCCAATCACCTGTCCTCCTATCTTCGTTCGGTTGCTTCGAGCGCAACAATGAATCATTCTATATGCCTAATAGTGGCTAGGCAATACCCCACCAAAAAGGGGGCGTCTGGGTTGCGCTGCCGCCACGCCAGCGAATACCTTCACCTAGATTGCAATCCGGCTTCCTTTTAAGACAGTCCCATGCTAGCATTAGTTCGGCCCATCTATTTGGAGGCGTACTCCGGAATGGCGACGGAAAACACCGAATCGGCCCGCATCCCCGGCCAAAAGGTTAACATAATCCTCGTCGTCGAGGACGATAAGCGTACATCTCGCCTAGAACGCGTCGTCTTGGAAGAAGGGTATTCGGTGGCCTGCGCCGGCAGCGGCGAAGAGGCCCTGAAAATGTTGCCCGCCATCGCTCCATCGCTGGTCCTTCTCGACATCGCGCTTCCCCAAATGGATGGATTTTGCACCTTTCAGAAGATCCGCGAAACATCTCAGGTGCCAATAATCATGGTCGCCGCCGAAGACCGCGACGAAGACATGGTTCGTGGACTTGAGATGGGCGCGGATGATTATATCACCAGACCTTTCTCCACCAACGTGCTCGCCGCCAGGGTCAAGGCGGTCCTGCGGCGGACCAATGCCGGTCAGTCCAAGACCGTGGTTGCCACCCCGGGGGGCCCCGAGCCGGGGGTGTCCTTTCCTAAGGAACCGGAAGAAACAGCTGTGAGTTCCACTGAAGAAGCCCTCGCCGATGCCGGAGGGAGATTCGAGGCCAAATCCAAGAATTCTCGTGACGGGTACGTAGACTCGGCAAACGGAGTAGGCCCATCTCCTACGGCAAGTGAAGAGAATTATGAAGGCGCCGTGAAGCTGGTCGTCGAAACCACGGGCACGATTAAGAACATGGTCCAATTCGTCGACTCCCTGCGCGAAAATCCCCAATTCCACCTGCTCCGCATGATCTCCAACGCCCGGAGAGACGGCATGGATGTCTGGATTCGCCTCCGCTCGCCCGAGCCGCTCCGGACCACCCTGTTGGCAACCGCAGGAGTCTCGAAAGTCAGAGCCGTGGAGAGTTCCGAGTTTGACCCCGAAACGGGCGTCGAGATGCCTATTTTGAAGGTGTCGCTGGACTAATCTCCCGGCCCATCGCTCCGCCACCGATGGCCCTCTATTGCTGCCGGCGGCTTACCCAGATCGACCTGACCGCCCGACACTCTTTTGATGATAGAAAATACCGAAACCGAAACCCCCCAAGAAATAGCCGAAGAACCCTCCAATAATTCATCCGGGTCCGACGGCCACCGCTCTGGCGGAGAACCGGCTGGCCGCACCCGCCCGGCCTCCCTCGGGCAGATGATAACCGAGGCCGGCATCTTGACTCCCGAACAGGTCGCCAACGCGCAAGAGATGGCCTGGAAAGAGCGGCTTCCCCTGGGCCGCGTCCTAGTCAAAGAGGGCATGGTGCTGTCCACGGAACTGGCCACGCTAACTGCCCTTCACCTCGGCGTGGCCCTGGTCGACCTGCGCAGCGAAAAGATTGACCCGGCGTCGGTGGCCCTGATTCCCGAAGACGTGGCCCGCCGCTATCTGGTTCTGCCTCTCTCCCGCACCGAAGACCGTCTCACGGTGGCGATGACCGACCCCACGGACCTCCAAGTGCTGCAGAACCTGGCCTCCAGGACCGGATACACCATCGACCCGGTGATCACCACCGAAGAGGACCTGCAGGAACACGTGGACCGGGCCTACCGCATCACGGCACAACCTCTATCCGGCGTCCGCGACAGCGACCTTTCTGTGGACCGCCTCACCGCCCGGACTCTGCGGGAATCGGGGCCGGCCCAGGTTATCGATCTCCTCTTGCAACAAGCGCTGCAGGACCGGGCGTCGGACATCCATATCGAGCCCTCCGACTCCCGCCTGCGGATCCGGTTCAGGATCGACGGCATCCTCCACGAGGTCATGAACCTGCCTCTGGACATGCACCCGACCATCATCAGCCGCTTGAAGATCATGTGCGGGATGAACATCGCAGAGCGCCGCCGTCCCCAGGACGGTCAATTGACCTTTGAGGTCGTCGACCGGACGGTGGATGTCCGCGTCGCCATCAGCGGCACCGTGGTCGGCGAGATGGCGGTGCTGCGTCTGCTGGACGATAAGACGTTCACCATCCTTACCTTGGACCAACTGGGGTTCCGGTCCGAGACGGAAGAGGCCTTCCGGAAGCTGCTGCGTTTGCCATACGGGATGGTGATTGTCTGCGGCCCCACGGGGTCCGGCAAAAGCACCACCCTCTATGCGTCGGTGTTGCAGATGAACCGGTCCGAGAACAAAGTCATCTCCATCGAAGACCCGGTGGAGTACCACATGGCCGACGTCAACCAGATGCAGGTGAACGCCGAAGCCGGCATCACCTTCGCCTCCCAGCTCCGCAGCATCCTGCGTTTGGACCCGGACGTAATCCTGGTCGGTGAGATCCGCGACCAAGAAACGGCGATCATCGCCACCCAAGCGGCAATGACTGGGCACCTAGTGCTGACGACGCTCCACGCCAACGACACCGTCTCCGCATTGATCCGGCTCAGGGAACTGGGCGTCCCGCCCTACCTGGTGGCGTCTTCGGTGGCGGGCATCGTCGCCCAGCGGATGGTCAGGGCAGTGTGCCAGACCTGTATGACCCTCACTGACCGGCCCTTGGCCGAGCAGCAGGCCTACGCCGAGGAAATGGGCGGGCAACAAACACGGTTCCAATACGGGTCGGGCTGCAACGCCTGTGCCCAGACCGGCTACGTAGGCCGTATCGGTGTGTTTGAGGTCCTCAACATAACCGACGGGATCCGGCAACTCTTCCTCGACGACGCGCCCCGGCACCAATTGTTCAGCCATGCGATGGACGAGGGCATCGTTCTGCTGCGGAAGGACGGTATGATGAAGGTGCAACAAAACATGACCACTCCATACGAAGTGATGCGAGTGATGTTCAGCCTGGAATAACCCGCCATGTTCTATAACTACGTGGCTTACACGCTGGAAGACGGACTGATCAAGGGCCAGATTGAAGCGGACACCGAAGGCGAAGCCAGGGGTGAGGTGGTCCGCCTAGGATACAAGGTCCTTCGGATCAGGCCCTCCCGTTCCATCCCTGGGCTGGAGGAGATGTTCCCCTCCTTATTCAAAGTGGGCACCGGCCAGTTGGTCCGGTTCTCCCGCCAGTTGGCCACGATGGCACGGGGTGGCAGCAGCCTGCAGCGGGCCCTGGAGATGCTGGAGGGCGAAACCAACAACAGGGTCATGAGGCGGGTGTTGGGCAGCGTCCGCAAGACTATTGACCAAGGTGGCAGCCTCTCTTCGGCGTTTGCCCTGTTTCCCAAAGTGTTCAGCACCCGGTACACCTCCGTGGTGGAGGTGGGAGAACACACCGGGAACCTGGCCGCATCCCTGGAACAGTTGGCCGACGCCCTTGAGCGAGAGCACGAGGCGGTCCAGAAATTCAAGCGGACCATGATGATGCCGGCCTTCACCATGGGAGCGTCGATCGCGATGCTGGTCTTGATGATGACAGTGATGCTGCCTCCCCTCCTGGAAGCCTTTGAAAGCCGGGGCACGGACGTGCCGCTAATCACCCAGATCGCCATGGCGATCGTCGGCGGAATCCAGAGCAACCTGATCTATATTGGGTCGGCAATCTTGATATTTGGTGTGACCATCGCCGCGGTACGCCGCATACCAAGCACAAAATACGCCCTGCACCTCATGATGACCCGCCTGCCCGTCTTCGGAGAACTGTTAGTGACCAAAGAGATGGCCCAGTTCTCCCGCACCAATGCCATGCTGCTCGAGGCCGGAGTGCCCCTGGCCAGGTCTCTTCCATTGGCCATCAGCGGCTGCAAGAACCTGGCCCTGCTGCGGGCTTTCAACGCCGGAGAAGAGAGCCTGATGAGCGGCCACGGGTTCGCATCGGCGGTGGGGCGTTATCCAGTGATGCCCAGGCTGTGGGTGGAGTTGGTCTCAGTCGGAGAGGAGAACAACGTTATGGGAAAGACCCTTTCCGACCTAGCTACCTCCTACGAGAAAGAGGTGGATAACCGTCTGAGTTCACTCATATCCATGTTGGAACCAGCGTCCACAATAGTGGTCGGCGGGGTGGTATTATTTATGGCCCTCTCCATGTTCCTGCCCATCTATTCCGGCATGGAGGACCTGGGCTAGCCGCCTCATCAGCTAGGCTGAACACCCGGCCGCTCGGATAAGGCTCATGGAAAGAGTGATTCATCAATTCCGGCTGACGTTAGCCGGCGCCCGGCCGTGGATCGTCGCCGCCATTATCGTGGCGGCAGGACTATCTCTGTACTTCGCCGCCCAAGGAGTGCGGTATTGGCAAGCCTCCGGGAACAACTCGTCTGTTAGGGACCAGATTGCGCGCCTGGAGCGGGCTACCGGGCCGCAGCTAGAGGACATCGAAGAGCAGGAGGCACGGTTGGAGGCCACAAGGCTCCGATTGGAAAACCTGCACCGTCTTTTTGTTTATCCAGCCACAGACACCCTTATGTCCATCGTGTCGGATATCGCTGGGGATGTCGGCCTTGACCTGGTATCGATGACGGCGGAAGAGGTTAAGGCTGAACCTCGGGGAGACCATCAATACCAGGTCCGGCCCATCTCCGTGATCATGGACGGACCCACCGCCAATGTTCAGGAGTTCCTTGCCATACTCTATGACCGGGTGCCGGTGGTAGTGGCATCCCGCGCCAGGATGGTGAACCTGGACACCTCACCGTCAACCCAGCTTCAGCTCCGGTTCTACCTGTCTCCAGAACCGCTGCCTGAGGAAGGCGACGATACCGCTGGTTGATTGGTCTTAGCAAATGATCATTGGGCACACATTGAACGGCGCAATCCGCACGACCTACCTACGCGTCACTTTTCCATTTCATGCCGCCGGCCGGATGCTGTACCGGGGCGCCCGCGGAATTGTTCGGGCGGTCTGGCGGGTCTACGCCGCAACCAGAGACGGAATTGTAGCCGGTATTCAAATAACCGGACGCAGCATCCGGCGCGCGGTTTATGCTGCCGCCCGGATGCTGTACCGGGGCGCCCGCGGGATCGTTCTGGCGATCTGGTGGGTCTACACCACGATTAAAGACGGAATCGTAGCTGGTATTCTCGCCACCGGACGCGGTATACGACGGACGGTCCTTGGGATCGGTTCCGCAATTGCCTGGGTCTTCAGGTCTTTGATCAACGCGGTGACCAAGACCCGGCAATTAATAGCGATTGGAATCTTGTCCGTGGGGCGGGCGATCCTGAGATCCATGGGCTGGATCCGGCATATGACCGCCGCCGGAGCTATTATCGCCGCCAGGCTGGCGACGATGCCCTTTGTCGCCGTCTACCGCGCCACCGGGAGCTTGGCGAGGCGTGTAGGCATCTTCATCGGCACAAGATACCGGGCCTTCGTCTTCGGTTTGGCGTCCACCACCATGACCCTCAGCCTGGAAGACGGCCACGCCCGTTTGCTGGTTCTAAAGGGAGACCGGATCATCGCCTGGCGTTCAGGCCAGATTGCCGAGCCGCCGGAAGAGCCGGCCGCGGTCCCGGAAGCCACAACTGAGCTGCGACCGGAGGTCGCGAGTCTCGATGAAATCGGACCTGAAGCAAGGGCCGAGGCGCTTGTTTTCAACCCCTTAGGATCGCTGCTTGAAGGCCTGCCCGCCCGCAGCAAGAAGGTAATTACCGACCTGCCGTTATACGTCCCACTGCTGCGGCATATTCCCCTTCCCGATGTTAAAGGCCGGTATCTGAAGGAGATCGTCACCGCTGAAGTCCTGGACTCTGTCCCATTCGCACAAGACGAGGTGGATATACAGTGGCGGATCGAACAGGGAGACGGCATCAGGGAAGCCTCGGTTATAGCCGTTCCCAGGGACCGTATGAACGCCCAAATCAGGACCGTCCGCGACTCCCAACTCGCCACCTCGGCCGTCTACTCCAAAGCCGCCTCGTTGGCCGCCGCCGTGGCGCGCCCCGACGTTTTTATCCTACACATGACCAAGGCTCAAACCGCGGTAGTGCTGGTGCGCGACGGCGTCCCCAGGATCGTGCACCGGCTGGAACTGGTGGGGGACACCACAGAGCAGGCGGAAGCCATCGCCATGGGTGTGGGGCAGGTCGCCGGATACCACCGTTCGCAACGCCCTGACGACGATGTAGGGGATCTGCCCGTTGTAGTCACCGGCGAGGTCGAACAGGTGAGGGAATTGGTCGGGATGCTGGCTACGATCCTTGACCGCCGAGTCCATCCCTTTGAACCGGACCTAGAGTGCCCTGAAGGGTTCGAGCCCGCCGAATACGCCTCCAACATCGGCCTTTTTCTGGCTGCCCGGTCCAAGGAATCAGCCAAGGTGATCGCGGCGCAGAACGTGCTGCCCGAGCGCCATCGACCCAGGCCGCTTCCCGTGGCGCCGACGGCCGTTTTCGCCGGACTGATGGCCCTGGCGTTCCTGGCGTTCAACCTCACCGGATGGGTCTCAGGCGTGGCGGGAGAACTAGACTTATTGGACGCCAGATTGGATATCAGAGAGGGCCAAGCCCGCGAGTACCGCCTGTCGATTGCAAGGCAGAGCGTCATCGACCAGCGGATTTCCGATGTGGACCTAGAGACAGCAGACCTGGAGGCCAACCTGCTGTCGCTGGAACGGGAAATGAACATTTTGTTGTCCCGGATCAGCGACATCACCGGCAACGCCGATTCGTCGAATGTGGAACTGTCCCGTTTTGGGCCCATACCGGAAGGGTTCTCCATTTCCGGCAGCGCGGATAGCTACTCTGATGTGCTGGCATACGCCGCGTCGATTCGGTCTTCGCCGAACTTCGAAGACGCAACGGTCCTTCAAGTAGCCGACTCCACCGGAACGCGGTTGGCATTCACCATTATGGCGACCATCCCAACGTCCGAAGGGGAGGATGGTGAATAAACGGAAACACCGGCCCAGAGCCCTTGAATCCGGCCTAAATCCGGTTGCCGGACCCGTCCTTCCCGCTGGCAATCTAGCCCGCCAAACACGCTGGTCCCCCCTCGTCCGGTGCTTACCAAAAAACCGGCTTGAACTTAAATAACCGCCGATTTAACATTGAAAAAATCGACCGGTTATGCAGGCGTGAACACACACAGATTATATAATCAGCCCACGTCTCCCAGATCAGCCTGATTGGTGCGTCGTAATCCGGTAAGAATGCCGCGCCGTTGAGCCACACAGATGGGTATCATGGTCAATTCGTATGCTAGACTGGATGGGGTGCGGCATATAATTCTGGATAACGCAATCACTCCGGAGGGATCCAATGGGTGAACGCTCGAACACCTCTTTGAAGCTCCGGTACGAAAACGGATTCCGCTTGGCACGGTCCTGATAATCAGCCGGGCAGGTTTGACACTCCGCCAGGGCGCCGCTGGATATTGGCGTACCAGCCACCAACGAACTTAGCGGTTCAAATGTGACGTTCATCACACCGAATCAGAGGGGCAGATCACAGACCTGAATGATGTGGCGTTGGATAATCGGGTCGACGCCGGAATACCCTGACCCGACGCCATATGCACCCTCTAGGAGCAGAAGACTAATGCGAAGTATACTGAAGAGAACTCTGGGAAGAGGATCAGAGGACCAAAAGGGATTTACCCTGATCGAATTGCTGGTCGTCGTGGGCATCATCGTGGCTTTGGCCGCGGTCATCGTGCCCTTGGTGATTCAGTTCGCGGGCCGCGGCGAGATAGGCGCCGCCAGCGCCGAGTGGGACGCCATCCAGTCCGCCATCGACACCATGATGGCTGACGTCCCGTTAATCGAAATAAATCCCGGGACCTCGGATTTTATCACCCGTACCTTAGACTTAGGGGTCGGCGCCGTCGACCAGGACTTGTCGGCCTACGTGCGCGACCTCACCACCGTTTACTGTTACACCTGGGACGGCACGGGCCGGATCACGGCCCAATTCACCGCCGCCAGCCCAGGCGTTTGCCCATAACCGAATAGCCTCCAACGCCAGGGGCGTGCTGGACCCAGTTCAGCCAGCCCCTGGCGGAGACATTCTCAGAGTCTCCGCCCATCCCTAGCCTAAGATATGCTCCGATTCCGGCCACTCCGCCCCGAACGAGAGCGGCAATAGCCCGGAAAACCTTGATGAGCCGTCACCCAACTCTCAATTACCAAGCGGCAAAAACGGTAGCCGGCCGTTTCCGGTCCGCCGTGTTCAACTCGGCGGGCATAACATTGATGGAAATGGTCATCGCCTTGGCGATGTTTTCATCGGCGGGAACCGCGGTATTACTGGGCGTTGGCGCGGCCCACAATTCCAGCAGCGTCGTAAAGGCCAGTGCCATCGCCGAGAACTTGGCCCGTAACCAGATGGAGTACGTGTTTTCCCAGTCATACGTGGCGCCGGGGGACAGCTACACCTCCATCGCCGATGACCCCGACCTAAACATCACCATACCATCCGGTTTTGCCGTAGGCGCCGCTGCGGAGACTTACGTGGCCGATGACGGGTTCAGCGGTTCCATCCAGAAAGTGGTGGTGACCGTCACCCGAGACGGGCAGAGCATCCTAGTTCTAGAGTCCCTGCGGTCGGGGCCGTGACCCATGAAGCCGATCCGTCAGATCATGGGCTCCTCACAGGGGTTCACCCTCATCGAATTGCTGGTCTCCGTCAGCATATTGATTGTGGTAGTGGGTATATTCGGGGCTGGCATGTTCCAGGTGCTGTCGATCCAACGGTTCTGGACCGACGACGTTAAAGCGGTCAGAGAGGTCCGCCATGCCGCCAGTTGGTTCGCGGGGGATGCGCTGAACGCCACGGACGTATTGGATGCCGGTGGCGTGACCCGCCTCACCTGCACGCCCAACCCTTCGGTACAACAGGTGACCCTGACCTGGACCGATACTTCCGGCGCCTCCCATAACGTCGTCTACAGCGTCTCAGGAGAAGAATTGCTCCGGGACTTTGACAACAACGGTTCACCGCTGACCATGGCCGACCGGGTGGTCGCAAATTCGGTCAGCTTCACCCTCTGCGGGAACACACTCCGATTGAATTTGGACGTTCTGGCGGACCGCAACACCACCGATAGTCTGGACCTGATCACCTACGTGAGGAAACTCGATTGATCCGGTCTATATTGAAAGGGCAACGGGGCGGACTGGCCATCCTGACCGCATTGGGCTTTCTGTTATTCTCCGTGCCCCTCATCACGGCGTCGTTAAATCTGGCCCAGAACACCAGCATCGACTCCCGGGTGAAAACCAACATCGCGCACCGGCAATACTGCGGCCTGGCGGTGGAGGAATACCTCAATTACCTGCTGTCGGACAACGCCCGTTGGGCCAATTGGCTGACGGCCAACGTGGACCCCAACGACCTTTCGGGCGCCACGTCCACTGAGACGGTGAACCCCTGCGGGAAGATCATCACCATCACGGTGATCCAGCAGCCAGCCCTGCCCCCCGGCTCGACCACCGACCCAGTGGGAGGTCCCACCGACTCGGTGGGAGGTCCTTCGACCACGATCCCACCCCTTTCGTCCTACAGCAACAGGGACTTCCAGACCTTCAAGACCGTGTCAGATCCCAATCCCAACGGCGGCGATTCCGTCACCTACACGATCACGGTGATCAACCGGGACGACACCGCCACTACCCTGAATAGAATCGAAGAGACCCTACCTCCCGGATTCTCTTACGATTGCAACGCTCCGGCGGACCAATTAAGCCTGCCGGGAATGTCGCCTCAGGACATTGAGCCAGACGCTGGGCCATGTCCCGGAGGCAGTGGTATCGAGTGGGACATGCCACCGGGCACCAGCATCCAGCCTGGCGGAGCCGTCACCCTGACCTTTACGGCCGTGACCAGCGTGAACCCCGGCACCTACTGCAATGAGGTCCAGGTTGGGCCTGGTGGCAACAAGACCAGAAGCGGCAAAACGGCCATCGTGCAGATCGGCCCCGACAGCGGTCTGTGCTCCGGAGAAGCGGTAGCGGTGAGCAAGACCGTGGATTCCGCGAACTTGGTGTCGACCAACACCAACACCAGTCCCTATACCTATACCTTCGACATCGACTTCGCCATCAAGATAGACAACATCGGTACCGGCGACCTGACGATCCGTGAGTTCATCGATCTGCTGCCGACGGGCTTTTCCTACGTTTCCACCAGCCCTTCAGGTGACATCACCGACGTTCCGGACCAACTGCACCAGGAAAGCCAGGTCGACCGCCAGCGGATAACCTGGAAATTTAACCCAGACGTCCAACTCGATTCGGGGACGTCTAAAACCCTCAAATTCTCGACTACCGCGACCGTTACCCTGGGGGATTACTGGAGCGACCTTCTGGTCGACTTCGGCGGAGGGTCCTTCTCCGAGGACAGATATACCTGGCCCGCAGCCTTGGTTTCGGTCAAAGACGTCTACGACGTGATCGCGACCGACGATGACGGCAACATCCTGGTGATCGCGCTACAGGTGTGGATCGGAGACGAAAACGGAGTGATAAATACCTGGGACCTAAGTTAGCCAAGGAACGCCGGCAACCATAGGGGCGGTGAAAAGAGGTTATTCGTCCTCAGACCAGCCGGTGTCGATCTCGTCTTCATCGATGATGTTCGCTTCTTCGTCATCATCGTCCGCGTCCTCTTCCCGCATGAACCGGGCCACGGTCTCGTTCAGGTACACCCGGTCTACTTCCTTGGCCTTGGACGGGAAGGAGCAGACGTTCTGGAGACTGCGGTGTTTGAAGGTCTCCCGGATGATAACGGAGACTCCCTGCTCGTTCACCGCCACCACCGCAGCGGTGTATTTGTTCCCGCCGTCCATCAACCGGGCCAGCCTATTGCCCAGCTTAGGTTCCACCTGACCCAGTAATTGCCCGCCCAATGTCCGCACGGTTACGGTGTTCTTGTCCTGAGACAAGACAACCTGGTCACTGGGCGATATATGAACCACGGCCTTGCTCCCAGCCGTGTTCCGCAGGACGGTGGTGCCCGATTTACCGCTTTCTTCAATGAATATCTGTGGCATTCCGGTAGTTTTCTTCGTCTGTTTTGCGGGACCTGTATCAACCGGTCTGGGATTGGCGGTCAGTTGGTCAAGCCGCGCCCGGTTCTTCTTGGCGATGTTGTTGTACGGTGCCACCTCAAAGACCTGTTCCAAGACAGCCCGGGCGTCCACATAGCTGCCCAACTCGATCAGCGCCTTTACCAGGCGGTTCATGGCCTCGACCCCGTCGGGGAACAACACCAAGATGGCCCTGTTAACCTCGGTGGCACGCTCCCACTCCCCTTGAAGGGCGAGATTCACCGCCTCGCGTTCGAGGTTCCGCTTCAACCTGACGCTGCCGGGTGTCCTTATAGCTTCCGAGTCCATCCCGTCTCCTGTCTGCTGCTGCATTCCCGTTGACCGGGCCACCTGGAAGGGGCCGCATCACAGTCCAGCAAGCCTTTTATGCCTACCAGATGGTATTGACCGCTAGACCCGGTTATCGGCGCGCCAGCCTATGGTCTACCGAGGCTCGTTTCATGCCTAGGGTCTATCTAGTAATTACACTATCGCTCCGCCAAAGGTCAAGCCGTAAAACACGTAAATTATGCAATTTCCTGCCGGCTTTGATGCAACATCCTCAAACCAGGGCGCACGGCAGGGCCTGTGCAGCTTGGCGCCAGGGGTTAATGCGAAGGCAGAGTCAGGCCGGACCGCGGTGCCGCCAGCGTATCTTGAGCAGGTCCAGGGTCATGGCCAATGAGTCCCGGAAGGGCCGGACTTTGCTCTCGGGCCGGTAATACCAGTCCACGCCAACTTCTGCGAAGGTCAGCCCACGCTTGCGGGCTAGATACAACAATTCAACGTCAAAGGCGAACCCATCGATGGTCAGCCGCCCAAAAAGATCTTGGGCCGCCTCGCCCCGGAAGCACTTGAAACCGCACTGGGTGTCGGACAGGCCAGGCACAGCCAGCCGGCTCACCAGACGGTTGAAGACCCGGCCCATCAGATGGCGGCGCGCCGGTTCACCGATCCGGGCGGCGCCGGGGGCCTCGCGTGAGCCCAATACGATGTCGGAGCCCGGCCCCAGGGGAGGCAGAAGACGCTCCACCTGCTCGATGGGGACCGATAGGTCGGCGTCGCAAAGCAAACGGTACTCGCCCTGGGCCGCCAGCATGCCGTGCTTCACCGCCCATCCCTTGCCCCGGTGAGAAAGGCGCAGGATACGGACGTTGGGGTGTTCTACGATCACGCGGCCCACCAGTTGAGCGGTGTGGTCCCGGCTGCCGTCGTCGGCCACCACAATCTCCCAACCGTAATCCTGACCCGCGAGGTATTCAATCACCTGGGAGAGGGTGCCCGAGATCCGCGGTTCTTCGTTGAACGCGGGAATCACAACTGATAGAAATGGCTGAGGCAAGGGGCCTACTCCCTATGGGATAAAGGGCTGAGGTATCGAAGAATGCCAGGCCGGGCTATTCGGGTTCGTCCACCTGGCTATTCCGGCTGGTCCAATTGAAAGCCCCGGTGCAGAAGCCTCACCGCTTCCTCGGCCTGATCTTCCTTGATGATGCAGGAGATGCGGATCTCCGAGGTCGTGATCATGTCTATGTTCACGTTGCCGTCGGCCAGCATCCGGAACATGCGCGAGGCATAGCCAGGGGTGTTCTGCATCCCGGACCCGACGACGCTCACCGCCGCCAGATTGGCCTCGCTGGCCAGGCCTCCAGCGCCGATCTCCTTGGTCAATTCCTCGACCTTTGCCAGGGCGGCCTTCAGGTCCGTGCCGCTGACGGTGAAGCTGATGTCGGTGGTCCGGTCCTGGCTGGTGTTCTGGACAATGGTGTCCACGCTGATCCCGGACTGGGCCAAGGGTTCAAACAGGGCGGCAGCCACACCGGGACGGTCCGGGACACTGCGCACGGTAATCTTGGCCACGTTGGTGGTGCAGGCGATACCCGTTACTTTGATTCTATTTTCCATAATTTTCTTGTCCGCATTGCCGTGTATCAATGTCCCGGGAGTCTGGTTGAAGCTGGAAGCCACGTATATCGGCACGTTGTAAAGACGGCCCAACTCGATGGACCGGGGGTGCCTCTTGAAGCCGTAGTAGGCCAGTTCCAGCATCTCATCGTAGCCGATCTCATCCAGCTTGCGCGCCTCTGGGACAATCTTGGGGTCCGCAGTGTAGATGCCGTCCACATCAGTGTATATCTCGCACCGGTCTGCCTCCAGGGCCACCGCTAGGGCCACCGCCGTGGTGTCGGAGCCGCCCCGCCCCAGAGTGGTTATGTCCTCGTCTTCGGTTATCCCTTGGAATCCCGCCACCACCACGATGCGGCCCTCTTCCATCTCTTTCTGCATCCGGCTCGTGTCCACCCGGTCGATCCGGGCCCGGCCGTAGCTGGTGTCTGTGTGGATCCCGGCCTGGGAACCGGTGAGGCCCACCGCCTCTTGACCCAGGTCCGCCAGGGCCATGGTCAACAGCGTACAGGACACCAACTCGCCGGTGGATAGCAGCAGGTCCAACTCCCTGGGATGGGACTGCTTGGAGACGGAATGGGCCAGTTCGATCAGCTCGTCGGTGGTATCGCCCATGGCGGAAACCACGGCCACCACACTGGTCCCGCTCTTTCTCACATCGGCGATGCGGCGGGCCACGTTCCGTATCTTTTCGGCGTCGCCCATGGATGACCCACCGTATTTATGGACTACAAGTGGCATGATGTCTAATTTATTCCTGGGCAATCAGGTGGGCGCCGCGCACCGTGGGCTGGGTGACGCGGACATTGCCCTCAACGCAAGCCTGGCGGGCGGCTTCCGCCATTTCATAAGCCACCGTCATCTCCCTCCCCTGGGTCAAAGCCAAAATGGTGGAACCGCTGCCGGATAGGAAAACCCCCAACGCGCCGGCATCCAGGGCGGCTTTAAAGATCACTTTCATGGCCGGGAACAGCGGTTGGCGGTAGGGCTGGTGCAGCCGGTCCTGGGTGGCGATGGCTAGATACTCCAGGTGGTTTGTGGCCATACTGGCCACCAGAAGCCCGACGCGGCCCATGTTATGCACTGCGTCGGCCATGGGTATCTTTTCCGGGAGAACGGCCCGTGCGTCTTCGGTGGCGATTCTAACGTCAGGAACGAAGACCACGGCACGCAACTCCGGCGGGACGTTCACCGGCACGGTGTAAAGCCGTCGGCCATCGTCCGTTTCATCGACGATAACCAACTGCATCCCGCCCATCACCGCGGCAGCGACGTTGTCGGGGTGCCCTTCGATGGTCGCAGCCATCTCCAGCAGGTCGTTGGCGGTGAAATCCTGGGAGCAGATGGCGTTGGCCGCCACCAGTCCCCCGGCGATGGCGGCGGCGCTGCTGCCCAGGCCCCGGGCCAAAGGAATTTCGTTCTCGCACCGGATGTGGACCACGGGCATTTCCTGACCGGCCTCGTGAAACAGAAACTCCATGGACCGGTAGACCAGGTTGTCCCGCCCTGTTCCCAGCTCACCGGCGCCCTCTCCGGAGACTTCAACCACCGGCTCGCCGCCGCTATTGGTCTCGATCTCCAGGGTATTCCAAACGTCGAGCGCCAGGCCCAGACAATCGTATCCGGGGCCCAGGTTGGCGGTGGTGGCGGGGGCTTTGACGCGGACTAGACTCATCCCTGTTATTTCTCGCCGAAACTTTCTTGCCGAACGCGTTTTCAGGTTTATTTCCCGGTTTATGCCCGGGTTTTCATGCGAATTATGGCCGTACAAACCGTGCGGATTCAACGCAAGCCCGGACCGCGGATTAGACTCTACTCTAACATCAAATGGCCGGCAAGCCAGGTTGCCGGCAAGCTAGGCCGCCAGTAAAACAAGGGGGCAGGCAAAGGGGCAGGGGCCTAGACGGCCGAAAGGAGAATGGGCGAGCGGCCGGTCGGGCGGGAGGGTCGATAGGGCGCGGAAACCTAGTCTCCGCTGACCGCTGGTATCCGGCCGTTCACGTGGACCCTGGCAATGCTCAGGTAGTCCAGGGCCAGCCGGGGCAGAAGGAACAGCCGGCGCACGCTCTCTTTGGCTGCTTCGCCGATGCGGGCACTGAGGGCCTCGTCTTGAAGCAGTTCCACCAATCTCTCGGCGCACTGCTCAGGTGATGACACCAGGAATCCGCTGACGCCGTCGTCTATCTGGACGCGGATGCCGCCGGCATCGCCGCCGATGACCGGCTTGCCCTTCCACATGCCCTCGGTGACGGTGAGGCCGAAACCTTCCCTGGTGGACTTCTGGATCAGCACCTGGGAGGCCACCTGGATGGCGTTGACCACCTCATCCACCGAGACCGGCATCTCGCTGGGGTCGAAGTACATGTGGATGTCCGGGTCGCCGCCGGCGAGTTCGGCCACGGTCTTTAGGACCCCCAACGCCTCGGGGTCGTCGGTGGCTTGGCTCAGGCCCAAGAGAGCCAATTGCAGGCCCGGCACCGACTCCCTGGCGATGCGGTAGGCGTCGATGACGCCCCAAGGGTCTTTCCACAAGTCGAAACGTGAGACCTGGGTGATCAGCGGGCGGTCCGTGTCGATGCCCATGGCGCGGACCACTTTCTGGGCTTGGGGCAGGTCCATGGGGGTGTTCTTGACCGAAAGCGGGTCGATGGCCGGAGGTGCGATGAGCACCGGGACCTTGTCTGCCAGGCCCTCGGGCACGTAGTCGGTCTGTGAAAAGATCACTTGGTCATAGTCCTCGATCAGGGGCATCAGGGCGTCCAGCACCGACCTGTTGGGCGTCGTGAGGTCGATGTGGCAGATCCAGATCCAAGTCTCACCCTCTTTCTTGGGCAACATCCTGGCTAACGGCAGTAACTGCGGGTCGTGCACGAACCAGACGTCGGCCGAAAGCCCCTTGGCGCGCATGTCGTCAGCCACCGTCTGGAGGCAGCCGAAGTAGATGTCCAACTCCTCCGGAGAGAGTGAACCCTCGGCGCCCTGGAGCAAGTTGTGAATCTTCTTGGTGACCCGGAAGAACTCCGCCGAGTCTGGATAGATCACGATCCTTTCAGTCTCGATACCAAGGGAGTTGCCCAGGGGCACCAGGGACTGTAGTATCTCGGCGACCCCACCGCCGGTGGCGGTGCTATTCAGATGCAACACCCGTAGTTGGCCCATCTCTCCCGCAATGGCGGCCAACTCATCGGCCAGTTTGGGGTCAAGCAATGGGCGGTAGTCCTCGTAGGAAACCGGCGGGTGATCAAGCCTGGAAAACATCTGTGGTGTGTGTCCCTATCCGTGCGTCGAAATAGATGGAAAATTTCGGGCGATATTACGGGCCCGTCATCAATACCATGATTAATACCATGATTGCACCATTGGGACACAACTGCAATCCTCTAACCGGCGGATGTTGCAGGAATTCGACCTAACATAACGCCAAAGCGGCAGCCGCACTGAATCGGCGCCGGAATCGGTAGGGTAGGCGTCGAATTAGAGTCCACGCCCAGGCGATCGGGCATTCAGGGGTGGGAACTGGGGATGGGTAACGCCCTATTCGACGGTAACGGACTTGGCCAGGTTCCGGGGTTGGTCCACGTCCCGGTCCCGCAACAGGGCGATATGGTAGGCCAGTAGTTGCAGCGGCACGGTGATGAGCAGAGGGATCAAGTGCTCCGGGGCTTCCGGTATGTACAACACGTGGTCCACGTCGGCCGCCAACTCGGTGTCTCCCTCGGTCAGGACGGCAAGGACTTGGCCGTCCCGGGCCTTGACCTCTTTCACGTTGTTCACGACCTTGTCGTAGAGCGAGTCCTTTGGCGCCAAGGCCACGGTGGCCATGGCGTCGTCGATGAGGGCGATGGGCCCGTGTTTCATCTCGCCCGCTGGATATCCCTCGGCATGGACATAACTGATCTCTTTGAGTTTCAATGCGCCCTCGGAGGCGATGGGCGCGTTTATTCCCCGGCCCAAGAACAGAAAATTGTCGAAGCCCACGTATTCCTGGGCCAGGTGCCGGTATACTGCCGCGTCGGCCAGCAAGTCGCCGATAAGCCTTGGTGCCTGGGCCAGGCCGTCCACCATTTCTTGCGTCTTCGCCGTGTCCAAAACGCCCCTGGACTGGCCCAAAAAGATCGCCAGCAGGTTCAAGATGGTCAGGGAAGCCATGAAGGTCTTGGTGCTGGCGACGCCAATCTCGATGCCGGCCCGCATGTAGAGGTTGCCGTCGGCGATGCGGGACGCCTGGCTGCCCTCGGAATTGCAGATGTTGACCAATTTCCCGCCTTTGTCTTTAACCATCTGCATGGCGGCGACCGTGTCGGCCGTCTCTCCGGACTGGCCGATGGACACCACCAGCGTGCGGGGGCCGATGTAGGGGTTCCGGTAACGGAACTCGGATGCGCTCTCCGCCTCCGCGGGGAGACCGCTATAGCGCTCAACCAGGTGACGGCCCACCCGGGCGGCGTTCAGGCTGGTGCCGCAACCGATTAGCATCACCCGGTCCAGTTCGGCTATCTCCTGGGCTGAGAAGGGAAAGTCGGGCAGGTCCACCCGCCGGGTCTCAAAGTCGACCCGCTCCCGCATGGCGCTGGCCACCGCCTGGGGCTGTTCCATGATCTCCTTCAACATGAAGTGCCGGTATCCGGCTTTATCGACCAGCACTTCTTCCTGGGAGACCATCCGGGGCTGCTTGTCGATGTGGTTACCTTCCAGGTCCTGGTACTCGACGCCGCCCCGGGTAACCACCACCATCTCACCGCTCTCCAAGAACCCCACTTGGCCCATATTGGACTTGGTCTGAAGGATGGGCAGCAACGCCGGCAGGTCGCTGCCGATGATTGCCTGGCCCTCGGCTTGGGCCACCACGATGCCGCCGGCGTGCCCCAAACGGAGGGCGCAGATCTCGGCCGAATCCCCCTGCAGGACGGCGGAGATGGCTTGTGAGCCCTTCACCATGCGGCCCATGCGCCTAAATGCTTCTTGGAAGCTCAGGCCTCGGTCCATCCCCTCTTCAACCAGGTGGGTGAGGACTTCGGAGTCAGTCTCCGATCCAAATTCATGGCCGGCATCCATCAGCCGGCGTTTCAGCTCAAGGTAGTTCTCAACGATACCGTTGTGGACCACGGCGATGCGCTGCTGACAGTCGGTATGGGGATGAGCATTCTCGTAGGAGGGGCGCCCGTGGGTGGCCCAGCGGGTGTGGCCCAACCCTATGGTGCCACTGGGATGGGGTCCGGCGCCGTCTTCGTCCAGGCCGTCGACCTTGCCGACGGTCTTTCGCAGTTGGATGGCCCCTTGGGGACCGACGATGACGATTCCGGCGCTATCGTAGCCCCGGTACTCAAGCCGTCTCAGCCCCTCATAGATTATGGGCCAGGCTTCTTGCCCTCCAACGTACCCGACTATGCCGCACACAGGCCCTCCCGGCCACGCTCAATGCGCCGAGCCTCAGGATCAAGATGAATCGCGCCATGAAACCCAACTTGGAAAACGACAAGCGCTGTTAACCAGTATAGAAACCGCTGGAATTTGGTGTCAATGGACTCGGACTCCCGGTGCGGCCAACGCGCGGTTATCCAGGCGGTCATCCGGGCGGTCATCCGGGCTCTGAGGCCAACAGCTTGCTCAGGTTCCTGGAGAACTCTTCCAGGGTGTTGCGGGCCTTTCTGCGGATGATGGGCTGGCCCAGTTCGCCGAGGCGGCCCATGAAGGTGGTGTCGCTAACGATCTCAAGTTCGGTCTCGTTGGGCGATCGGGCGGTCACTTTCATGGTCATGCTGGTCTTGATCCCTCCGCCCACCCGCCGGTCGTTGGCTTCGACCAGGAATTGGGCCTCGCCGGATTCGGCGTCTTGGGACAGGACGGTGATGGTCCCGCTCAAGGTCATGCCCATGGGGCCGACCCTGGCGTGGAGGGTGGCTTGGTAGCGGCCCTCGCCGTCCGGGGTGACATCCTTGATACCGGGGATGCAGGCAGCGGCCCTGGGGATGTCCATGACCAGCGCCCAGGTAGCCTCTCGGCTGGCGGGTACGATCGAATGAATCTCCAGCTTCAAGGAACTAGCTTCCCGCCGGGCCAGATGGGATCAACTCGATGGCCTGTTCTACGGCGCGGCGGGCGAAGACCTCGGCCATCTCGGTCTTGTATTCGGCGGAACCCCGGAAGTCCTCCAGCGGGTCGACTGCGTCTTTCACCAATGCGGCGGCGGCCCGGATGTTCTCGTCGGTCAGCGGTTTTCCCCGCAGGGCGTCTTCGGCCTGCGTGGCCCTGACCGGCGTGACGCCCACCGAGCCCAGGACAATCCGGGCGTCCTTGCATGTGCCGTCCTGTTCCCTGGAGACCACCGCCGCCACGGTAACGGTGCCGTAGTCGTCGGCGGTGCGTGGTAGAAACTTCAGGTACACCGAGCCAGACCCGGCGGGAGCCTGGGGGACCAACACACTGGTCAGCACTTCGCCTGGCTGCACGTCGGTCTCGTAGTAGTCGATGAACAGGTCTTCCAACGACACGACCCGGTCTCCGTCCTTGGAGGTCATCACCGCGGACGCTCCCAGGGCGATCAGCGCGGGAGGCGGGTCCTGGTTGGGGTCGCCGTTGACCAACCCGCCGCCGATGGTGGCCATGTTGCGGATCCTGGGCGTCGCCACCTTGCGGAAGGTATCGGCCAATAGGGGCAACTCACCGCCGACGATGGGGCTATTCTCTATCTGGCGCTGGGTGCAGAGGGCGCCGATCCTCACGCCCTCGGAGGTGGACTCGATGGTGTTGAGATTGCCGACCCGGCGCAGTCCGACGACGTGGGAAGGCTGGACCAGGCGCTGCTTCATCTGGATGACCAGCGCGGTGCCACCGGCCATGACCCGGGCGTCCTCGCCATATTGGTCCAAGAGCCCAAACACCTCGTCCAGGCTGGTGGGATTGTGGTACTCGAAGTCGATCATTCGCCGCCCCCAGACATCTCCTTGGCGGCGGCGGCAACCGAGTTGAGGATGCCGTAGTAACCGGTGCAGCGGCACAGATTGCCCATCATCCACTTTTTGATCTCGTCTTCCGTGGGGTTGGGGTTCTCGTCCAACAGCGACTTGGCGGCAATCACCTGGCCGGGGGTGCAGATGCCGCATTGGAACCCGCCGTTGTCGATGAAGGCCTGCTGCACGGGGTGAAGCTTGCCATTCTCGGCGATACCCTCGATGGTGGTGATCTCCGAACCGTCCACGGCCACGGCCAGGGTGATGCAGGAGGCGAACATCTCGCCGTCCACCAACACGGCGCAGGACCCGCAGACCCCGACGCTACAGCCCTCTTTGGTGCCGGTGAGGCCGATATCGTAGCGGATGCAATCGACCAGCAAACGCCGGGCCGGGATGTCCAATTCGTGGTCGGTGCCGTTGACCTTGAGGCGGACCTTTTGGTTCATTCCATCCCCTTGTCAGTCTTATTAAATCCTGCATTTACGCCGGAAAAAACCACGCCTAATGTTATACTACCCCTCACCTACCCGCAAGCCGCTCGCAGCGTTTTCATGGGCGGATTTTACCCAGGCATCGCCTCCAATATTTCAGAATGATGGTGAGAAAGATGGCGCAGAAGAACGGCAACGCCCCTTCACAGCACATCGGCAATACCGTGTTGGTCGTGACCATGGAAGTGGACGAAGCGGACGAAGAAGAGTTCAACGAGTGGTACAACGAGCAGCACCTGCCCGAGCGCATGGCCATCCCCGGCTACGTCAGCGCCCGCCGGTTCAAGCTGGAAGACGGGAACAACGCGCTCAAGTACCTGTGCATCTGGGAGATGGAAGACGGCAGCCCGTTGCAGAGCGAGATGTACAAGGACCAGAACGCCCGGCCCACGGAGCTCTACCTGCGGGTCAACAAGACCATCAAAGCCAGGACCCGGGGCCTCTACCACCAAGTCTATCCCGAGACCGGCACGTCCTTCGAGGACCGCTCCGGCTTCCACGGAGAGCGCCTGCCGGCTCATCCGTAGCCATTGCCGGGAATCAAGGGTAAAATCTAAGCATGCGGATTAGTAAAGGCAAAGTCGTGGGTGGGCATGTGATTGTCGAAGGGGAACCTCTGGACGAGGGGTCAACAGTCACGGTTCTGATATCCGATGAGCGCACCTTCACGCTGGGCGACGAAGACGAGGCTGCTCTTCTCCTAGCCATCACCGAAGCGGACCGGGACGACCTGGTCGACGGCGATGACGTGATTCAGAACATCTCGTAGCCGGCCTCATGTTGCCGATCAGGGTCACTGGTAGCGCCTCTCTTCAGATTCAAGAGGCGGCAGTCTGGTGGGCGGCTAACAGGACTTCCGCTCCCCGGGCATTCCGGGATGACCTGCGACAGGCCTTCGGCCTAATCTCACAACAGCCCGGCATCGGTGCTGCAGCGGAGAACGTGGCACTACAAAATGTCCGCCGGGTGTACTTGGCGCGCGTCCGCTACTTCCTCTATTACCGGGTTCGGCCCGAACCAACAGATGGGGAACAGGTCGAGATATTGGCCCTATGGCACTCCAACCGCGGCGAAGGTCCAAACCTGTAACGCCGGCAGGCCGAAACGACAGAACACCTACTTGAACGCCGGCATCACTTCTTTGGCGAATAGCCGCATGGACTCGGTCACCTTGCCCTGGGGCATGCCGCCGAAGGAGAAGTTGCAGCCGAAGTATTCGATGCCATGGTCCTGCAACTGCTTGATCTTGGCGATGATCTGGTCCGGGGAGCCGATGAAGGCCCGGTTCTCGTACAGATATTCATAGCTGGGCGGAAGCTCCGTCCGGGTCTTCCGGAAGTCTTCCATCTTCTCCCACACTTCGCTGCCGAACTCGAAGGTGCGCCGCCACTGGATCATATCTAGGTTCCACTCCAGCGCCGCCTTGGAGTCGGCCTTGGCCTGTTCCTCGGTCTCCGCCACGTAGAAATAGCGGAAGAAGGGGATCTGGCCCATGCTCATGCTCTTGCCCTTCTCCTTGGCCAGATCGACCATGGTGTGGCACAGCGCCACGGCGTCCACCGTGTCCAGCACCACGCCGATGATCAGCGGGTGGCCCGTTCCGGCGACGAATTCCTGGGTCGCCTTGGTCCGGGTGGCCGCGATGTACATGGGCGGGTGTGGTTTCTGTACCGGCGGCGGCACCAAGTTGGCGTTGTGCACCTGGTAGTGCTGGCCCTTGAAAGAGTAGTTCCGAGTGGTCCAGAGGCCCTCGACGATGGTGATGGCCTCTTGGAAGCGGGTCTGGCTCTCGTCGCCGGGAATGTTGGCAATGTTGTATTCGGACCCGGCGGCCCCACGTCCGAACCCGGCGTCGAAGCGACCTCCGCTAAGCAGGTCGAGAGTGGCGGTTTCCTCGGCCAATTTTGTCGGGAGATGCAGGGGCGGGATCAGCACCGCCGTTCCCAGTCTCAGAGTCGTGGTCTTGGCGGCGATGTTGCTGGCCACCACCAGGGATGCGGAGCCCAATCCATACCGTGTAAAGTGGTGCTCCGCCATCCAGGCGCTTTTGAATCCCAGCTCCTCGCCCAGCACAAACTCTTCCGTGATGTTGTCGATAACCTGCTTGGGATCGGTGCCTTCGGGCCAGGGCACGTGGGAGAAAAGGGCAAAATCCATCTGTAAAAGGCGTCTCCTTCGGGAATCTTGATGCTTCCTAGCAAAACAGGCACCATTAAACCACACAACTGGGGCCTCCGCCACCGGGGTCAGTCCGGCCAAGATTGCCGATATCTCCCCTCCAGTCGCCGGGCGTAGGCCAAGGAGGCCGGTGATATAATCCGGCCCGCTAGACCTTCATTTGACCTGATTTATAAGCCCATCCCGGCCCGCCGGAGTCCCCATTGCCCGCACACCTGCTCCACGGCGATAGTTTCTTGGTGCCCAGACGGCTGGACGAGTTGATCGCCGAATCCGGGGCCTCGGACGTGCTGGAAGCCAACCGGCACCGCCTCGTTGGGTCGCAGACCAAGCCGGGCGAGCTGTTGAGCATGTGCAACGCCCTCCCTTTCATGGACGACTACCGTCTGGTGGTCGTAGAGGGGCTGCTGGGCACGGCTGAGTCCCAAGGCCGGGGCCGCCGGCGCGGTTCCTCCGGGGATTCGGGAGTCGCCGGCCAATGGCAAGCACTGGGAGACGCCATACCCCTGATGCCGGACACCACTGTCTTGGTGTTCACCGACGGTCCCCTCAGCGCCAACAATCCGCTGCTGCGCCTGCTGCGGCCCGTGGCCCAGGTGGAAGAATTGTCCGCTCCCTCCGGCGAGGCGCTGGCCCGATGGGTAAAATCCGCAGCCGAGGCTAAGGGCTCGTCCATCAGCCCATCGGCGATCCGCTCAATGACTGACCTGGTCGGCAACGACCTGTGGACACTGACCCAGGAGCTGGAAAAGTTGGCCCTCTATTGCTCGGGGCGGGAGATAGGAGAAGCGGACGTGGGCGAGATGGTCTCCCAGGTCCGGGAGGCCAGCATCTTCGCGGCGGTAGACGCCATGATCGACGGCCGCCCCGGCGTGGCCCTGCGCCTGCTGCACCAGTTGAAAGAGGACGGCCGGGAAGCCCCCTATATCATCAGCATGGTCGAGCGCCAACTGCGCCTGCTTGCATTGGCCCGCGATTCCATGGACCGGGGCGTGCCGCAGAGCGAGCTGCGGGGACGGCTGGGGACGTCGTCCGACTTTGTGGTGCGGAAGACTGTGGAGCAAGCCCGGCGTCATTCCATGCCGGACATCATCCGGCGTTACAACCGGTTATTGGAGACCGATTTGGCCATCAAGCGAGGGAGACTGGAACCTGACCTGGCCTTGGAATTGCTGGTGGGCGACGAAGTGGCCCACCGTTAGAACGGCGGGAGACTAGTCCTGGTGAACCACCGGGTTGTAGCAAGAGACATAGTGACGGTCTTCGATCTCGCGTAATTTGGGCTTCGGTTCCTCCCGGCATTGGTTCTGCGCTTTGAAACAGCGGGGCAAAAAGGGGCACTCGTCCGGCAGCGTAATCATGTTGGGGGGGCTGCCGGGCAAAGGCTCGATCCTCCGGTCTGGGTCGTCCAGACGGGGCAACGCCTGTAGCAGCGACCAGGTGTAAGGGTGTTGGGAGCGGCTGAACAACGGCCTAACCTGGGCGCTCTCCACCACGTTTCCCGCGTAGATCACACCCACTCTGTTGGCCATGGACGCAACCACCCCCATGTCGTGGGTGATGAGCAGGACCGATGAGTTCATCTCCTTCACCAGGTCCCTGATCCGCTGCAGTATCTCAGCCTGAAGGGTAACGTCCAGTCCCGAGGTAGGCTCGTCGGCGATCAACAACTTGGGGCGCAGGACCAGGGCGATGGCCATCATCACTCTCTGGCACATGCCGCCGCTCAGGGCAAATGGGTACTGGCCCATGATTCGCTTGGGGTCGGGCATGCCCATCTCAAAGAGTATGTCCTGCGCCATCCGGTTGGCGGTTCGGAGCGAGACGTCGCTATGCTCCAGGATCACCTCCTCCAACTGGGGTCCGATGGACTCGATGGGGTTCAGCGCGGACTTAGCGTCCTGGAACACCATCGATATCTCCCGGCCTCGCAGGTCCCGCATCTGCGCCGGGCCAGCGTGCAGAAGGTCGATGTCCCGGTACATTATCCGGCCGTCGGAAACCACTGCGTTCCGCGGCAAAAGCCCCATGACCGCAAGGGCCAGCGTGCTTTTTCCGGCGCCGCTTTCCCCGACCATGCAATAGACCTCGCCCTCGCTCAGGGTGAGGCTCACGTTGTTCAAGGCTTTTACCCGTCCGGCGGAGGTGCCGAAACTCACCGTGAGGTCTTCTATTGTGAGCAGATCAGTCGTTTGCGCCAAAGGGTCTCCTCGGTTAATTTGGTGCGGCTTTTTGTCTCAGGTCCACGGGCCGGTAACGGCCCTCACGCAGCTCCCGTATCAGGTCTACCAGGCAGGATACCGGCCGCTGGAATTCGGTTGCCACGGTGCCGATCTGCTCAACCTTATGGGCGTCGCTGCCCGCCGTCATATTGACGCTCAAGCGTCCGCCCAAGTCCAGAGAGAACTGGTTCTGGACCGCCAACCCCCGTCCGTTCAGCGCCTCGATACCCTGGCACATCCGGAAGAACTCGTCGCCGCTGGCCCGCTCCAGCATCTCTTCCCTGATTTCGGGCCGAACCGCCGGTTCCTCTAGAAAGCGCCGCCGATAGGGATGTGCCGCAATCATTACGCCCTCTGCCCGGTCTACGGATGCCTGTAGGAATTCGGGTTTATGCATACCGAATTCGTACTGTGTTAGGCCAAACACCAATACGTGGCCGGCCTCGGTATTGATCTCACAGCCTGGGATCACCAGGAAATCGTGCTTGCTGGAAAGTTCCCGGACCTGCTCGTCAGTCCAGAAATTGTCGTGATCGGTGAGGCATATACCGTCCAGTCCCCGCGACTTTGAGCCCTCGATCAACTCGTCCACGCTCATGAAACTGTCGTCAGAGTTAGGGTAGCTATGGGTATGGAGGTCAATCAGCAAGGTTTATTTCATGAACGCGGGCACACTAAGTAGGCCCATGATAGCAAACGGGAGCTTGGATGAGAAACCACGTGTGGTGGGGCCAAGGACTGATGCGCTTTCACATGATCTGCCCGTTCCGGGCACCTCCAATTAGGCGTCGTAGGAGATATTCCCCAGGGGCATCGAAAAAGACGCAGAACCGCTGACTCTGAGATATATCAATTTTCGACGGCCGCCTGCCGGTTGGCAAACCCGCAGCGGTCAAGCGGGTATCCGGCAGCTTTGCCAGCCGCTTTAATGGAGGAGACTTCCGGGCATACGGCGCCGATGGGAAATTCTGCTTGGAGTGGGTCCGGTCCCCTTCCTGGTTCAACCCATTTGGGGCTGCCGGTTAGCGCGCGTCGAAGAACCCTTCTTCTTCAAGAGTTTCCATCACTTCTTGAGCCTTTCCGCTGCCGATCTTTAGCCGCCGCTCCAGATAGGAGATGGTCAATTGGGGATTTCTCGCGGCCAACTCCCTGGCTTCTTCCATGATGCGGGCGTCCACTTGGTCCTCGTTCTCATCTGCTTCGGGCTCGCCCATGTTTATTACCGGCAACGGTGGCCCGTCTTGGCCCAGCCAGAACTCAACCATCTGGTCAATCTCCTGGTCGTAGACCAAGGTGCCTTGAATCCGGCTGGGTTTGGGCGACTCGTTGTGCAACAGCAACATATCGCCCTTGCCCAACAGCTTCTCCGCCCCGACGGCGTCAAGAATGACCCTGGAGTCGACCTGGGAAGCCACGGCAAAGGCGACGCGGGCCGGTATGTTGGCTTTGAGCAGGCCGGTCACCACATTGACCGACGGCCTCTGCGTTGCCAGAACCAGGTGGATGCCGGTGGCCCGCCCCAGTTGGGCCAGCCGCACCAGGTTCTGCTCGACTTCGAACCCGCCAACCATCATCAGGTCGGCCAACTCATCGACTATCAATACCAGGAAGGGCATCTTCTCTTTGGCCCGTTTGTTGTACCCATCAATGTTCCTGGCGCCGGTCTCTTCCATCAGCTTGTACCGGTTCAGCATCTCCCGGATCAGCCCGCGGAGAGCGGTGTTGACCTCATCGACGTCGACGATTACCGGGCCCACAAGGTGGGGGATTCCGTTGAACGGGGTCAACTCGACCCGCTTGGGGTCCACCATGAGGATGCGCAGCTGTTCCGGCGTCTTGGTAAGCAGGAATGACGCAATGATGGAGTTGATGCAGACGCTCTTTCCGCTGCCGGTGGCCCCGGCAATCAACACGTGGGGCAACGCGGCCAGGTCCAGTACCACGGGGCTGCCTCCGGTGTCCTGGCCCAGGGCGATGGGCAGACCGCCCTTGGCCGCCAACCTGCTGAAAGCCGGAGTCTCCATAACCTCCCGCAGGTGCACCTTGCTGGGCGAGGGGCTGGGCACTTCCAGGCCCACCAACGCCTCGCCGGGCACCGGCGCCTCGATCCTCAGATAGGGTGTCTTCAGGGCCAGGGCCATGTCCTTCTCCCGGATCAAGATGCTCTGGACCTTGACCCGGCTGCGTTCCAGGGCCGACGGGTCGGAATTGTCTTTTTCGAGGCCGATGGCGCCACGGCCAGCCTCTCTCCGCTTGGGCACCCAGCCGGGGACCAGACCGAAGCGCACGACCCTAGGGCCGGCTTTGATGTCGGTGACCTCGACCATTACACCGTGGTCGCCCAGGGTGCTTTCCACCAGCCGCGCCATCTCTTGAAGGGCGGCTTCCGGGGCATGATGGGGGTCGGGCGGAGCAAGCAGGTCCACCGAGGGTATCTGCCAGCGTTTCTTGCCCTCTTTTCCGGTGCCGTTGGAACGGGGCAGTTTGGGGGCTTTTCTCGGAACGGGCTCTGTGGTGTCCCAGGCGGGGATCAGTCCTGAGTCGGGCATCTCCCATTCCTCTTCAATCTCACTGCCAAAACTCGGCTCGCCGTCCAGACCCGGCCGCGCCGAGAGTTCCGAATCCCCGTCCGACTCAGGGCGAAAACCAAAGTCGGTGGCTGGTTCACGGTCCCCTTGATAGGCCCGGGTGCGCACGGAGGTCCTGGACGGGCCAAGGATCAACATCTTCAGCAGCTTGCCACCCGAAGAATTACGGTGCATGCCGTAACGCAAGATCCGAAATCTCCGGTCCAGGAACCGGGCGCTCAGGTGGGCGCCGATGTAGAGATAGATTAGGCTTAACTGAAGCCCGGAGAGTCCTCTTCTGGCGTAGCGGAAATAAACTGGGCCGGCCTTCTTGGGCCTGATTACAATGGGCACAGCCAACGCTATTCCCACTATCTTGAGGGCGGCGAGTATTGCCGGGGTGCCGCCCAAGACACTGCCCCACTTGCCGCCAAGGCTCACGTCTTCCAGGGCGCCGTCCGGGGGAAATATGGTGGAGAGGACAGCGATGGAGATGGCGGCCAAGGCCGCGGCCACGGTCCAGTGGCGCCAGTGGGCGAACACGATTTGGCGGTTGTAGCGGAGTGTGGCGAGAGTTACGGCAACCCACAGGCCCGCGGGCACCCAACCGTATCCCAGGGCCTCGATGGCCCATTCCCGCGCGTCCCTAGAGAAACCGAAGAACAGTCCGACAGACAGGCCGATAGCCAATATGGCCAGGGCATCTATCAGCGAACCGGGGGCTCCGTGGATGAGATCCTTGATCGATGGCGAAGCGGTATTGCGCCGCTTCCTCCCAATTGAACTGGCCACTCAATCCCTCCAGTGGCAGTTACTATCGGCCGGTTTCCGGCGAGTGGCTGGACTAAACCTCCAAAACCACTGGGATTATCATAGGCGAACGGCGCGCGGCGCCAGCTATGAAGCTACGGGCAGTTTCCCTGACTTTTGCCCTTAATTCGTCGATTTCTTCGTGGCGGACGTCGCCGCTGGTCAATTTCTTGGCTACGGCGGCGCTCAATTCCTCAAATAGTGTGCCCGTTTCCGATTCGTCCAGGAACCCGCTGGCCACGATCACGGGCTCGCCCATGAGACCGCCGTTCTTCTTGTCCGTGGTTACCACCAGCACCACGACGCCGTCCTTGGAGAGACTGCGCCGTTGGCTGAGCACCGGGCTCTGGGTGTCCCGGGTGGTCAGACCGTCCACGAAGATGGGCCCGGCGGAGATACGGTCATCCATCCTTGCGCCGCTTTCGGACAATTCCAGAACGTCGCCGTCTTCCATGACGAAGATCCCGTCTTTGGCCACGTCTAGGTCCCAAGCCAGTTGGGCGTGGGCGGTCAGGTGCCGGTATTCTCCGTGCACCGGAACGAAGTAGCGCGGCCGCACCAGGCGCAGCACCAGCTTGAGTTCCTCTTGGCTGGCGTGCCCGTGAACGTGGACCGTGGCGATCCGGTCGTAGAGCACCTTGGCCCCCTGGCGCAGCAGGTTGTCTATGGTGTGGCTGACCGCCAACTCATTGCCGGGGATGGGAGTGGCGGAGATGATCACCGTGTCTCCAGCCATGATGTTAACGTCGCGGTGTTCCTGTTTGGCGATGCGCACCAAGGCTGATGTCGGCTCACCCTGGCTGCCGGTGGTCATCAGGATCACTTTTTCCGGGGGCAACTTCCTAGTCTCACCCAGGGGCACCAGTATTCCGGGCGGCACGGTCAGATAGCCGAGTTCGGTGGCCACTTTCACGGTGTCCACCATGCTCCGGCCGACGATACTGACTTTACGGCCGTGCTTCTCGGCGGCGTCCAGCACTTGCTGGACCCTGGAGACCAACGAGGCGAAGGTGGCGACCATCACCCGGCCTTCCGCTTCGCCGATGGCCCGGTCAAGGGCCTCGCCCACCACCCGCTCCGAGGTGGTGTACCCGGGCACCTCGGCGTAGGTGGAGTCAGAAAAAAGCAGCAGAACGCCGTCATCCCCATAGTGGGCCAAGGCGGGCAGGTCGAAGATGCGGCCATCCACCGGGGTATGGTCGATCTTGAAGTCTCCGGTGTGGATCACCGTGCCCAGCGGGGTCCCGATGGCGATGCCCATGGCGTCGGGGATGCTATGGCACACCCGGAACCACGACACCTCGAAGCTTTCGCCGATGTGGTGGATCACGCCGGGGTCGATGGGATGTACGACCGCGTCGCGGGCCGCCCGCCGTTCCTTCAACTTGGCGGTGATCAGGCCGTGGGCCAGGCGCGGCGCATAGACCGGGACCTGCAGCTTCGGCAGGATGAACGGCAACGCTCCGATGTGATCTTCGTGGCCGTGGGTGATGAGGATGGCGCGGACCTTGTCGGCCCGCTCCACCAAATATGAAACGTCGGGGATGATCAGGTCGACCCCAAACATTCCCTCTTCGGGGAATTGGACCCCGCAGTCGACGACTATGATGTCGTCCTCGTACTCCAGGGCCATCATGTTCTTGCCGATCTCCCCGAGGCCCCCCAGGGGAATGATGCGTAGCGGAGATGTCACCGTGTTAATCGTTCCTAGATTTGGTTTGCCGGCCGGTTCTTAGAACAGGGTCAACTGCTCGGGCCGGGATGCTTCTTCCACGTTGACGGTGGGTGTCTCAGCCGACGTCTCAGGAACGTCTGCGCGGACAGGGGCGTTAACGAAGGACAACTGGGCTGGTTGTGGGGCCTCGGGCGTCATGCCGTCCGGTTCCCTGGCGTCCGGCACTCTGCCCGGACCCTCCGTTCCGCCTTCCAATATCTCCGAAATCGCTTTGAAGTCGTCTATCATTGTGGGCCTTAGCTCTTCCCGGCGCAACACCGCGGCTGGGTGAAGCACTGGGAAGATCTTGCGCCCGTCTTTCTCTCTCAATTTTCCCCGGGCCTTGGTGATGCCCTCCCCGGGGAAATACCGGCCAAAGGCGAAGCGGCCCAAGGTCACGATGAGTTTGGGGTTGACCAGCTCTATCTGCCGGTCTAGGTACTTCGCGCAGGCGGCCATTTCCGCCGGGGCCGGGTCCCGGTTATCCGGAGGCCGGCATTTGACCACGTTGGCGATAAATACATCTTCCCGGTTGGTGCCGATGGACGCCAAGAGGCCATCCAATAATTTACCGGCGGGGCCGACAAATGGCCTTCCTTGCCGGTCTTCCTGAAAGCCGGGACCTTCGCCAATGAACATCACCTCGGCCTGGGGGTTGCCTTCCCCAGGCACCGCGTTGGTGCGGCCTCCGGACAAGGGACAATCGGTGCAATTCCTGACCAAGTCGGCGACTTGATCGAGGGTCTTCATCGGACTAACACCGGCGTTATCCGGACCGGTGGCATTTAGTCGTTCAGGCCCCAATTCTGGGTCAGTCCCATCATTGCCAATCCCGTTACCCGTCGAAGTCATGGTTTCCAACCTCCCGGTTAGACTAAGTAAGCCAACTGGGGTATGCGGCCGATACCGGGGCCGCTGGCGGCGCCATTTGACCGTTCTATTTGAAAAGTACGCTTCGCCGAGACTGCTTTTTTACCCGGCCGCCACGCCTAATATCGATATCATCAGGCATGGTTTAACCATTTTTACCCGTTAATCCATGTGGGACCGGGCGGTGGGAGGCTGGGGTGTCAAACAACATCAGGGATGGGGCGACAGGGGGAAAGACGAAACCGGAATCGTGTCCCGAAGTGGTGATCTTCAATTATTGGCTCCCACCACCGCCGCACCTCAGCCCACAGCCAAGCACCGGCCAACCAGGCTTTAGTCTTTAACGCCGTGATCCTTCAGATATTTTACCGCATCGTTGACCGTTGCGATATTGGCGGCATCCTCGTCGGAAATCTCCAACTGATCATCGTCGGTGGAGAACTCCTCTTCAAAGGCCATGATTAATTCCACCAGGTCGAGGGAGTCAGCATTCAGGTTCTCGATGAAAGACGCGGACTCGGTCACCTCGTCCTCGTCAACTCCCAACTTATCGACCACGATGGTTTTAACTCTGTCATATACAGTGGTCAATGAATCATCTCCCTTCAGGCACCGGCTCGATGGGCGCGATCTCGCCCGACTCCAGTCCTGACATGGCGGAGCCTAAAACTCCGTTGACAAACCGTGCCGAACTCTCGCTGCCAAAGATTTTCGCCAATTCCACGGCCTCGTTGATGGCCGTTTTTCTTGGAGTTCCAGGGGTGTAGATAAGTTCAAATAAGGCTATGCGAAGGATATTGCGGTCAATGACGGACAATTGGCTAACCGGCCACGCCGGAGCATAGCGGGTGATCACGTTGTCCAACCCCGAACGGTTTTTAGACACGCCGCTCAGGAGCTTCTGAGCGAAATCGATCGTGCTGTCGGGCAACGCTTCGTCCTCGTCCAACCACTCCAATTGCGGGTCGTTCCAAACGCCCCGCACATCGGCAGCGAACAGGGATTGCAGCGCCGCCGTTCTTGATCGTCGCCTTTGGTCCGTGTATTTAACCCTTACCATGGGTCACCGATAAAACCCCTAAAACCCCGAGCGGTCTAGGATTTGTCTTCGGCCAGCTTCCGCATGGAAGCGGTGTCTGACACGGTGGTTACCTTGACTCCCCGGTCGATTCTTTTAATCAGACCTGCCAGCACACCGCCGGAGCCAAACTCCACAAACTGGGTCACCCCAGAATCGACTAGATGGCGGACCGAATCCTTCCACTGAACGCACTGGCAGAGGCCGTTTACCAACTCGGTGCGGATTTCGTCCGCGTTGGACAACGACTTGGAATCACAATTGCCAACAATTGGCATCTTGGGCGCTTTGAAATTGAGGGCCTGGACCGCGTCGGCCAGACCTGCTTTGGCTTCAGCCATCAGCGAGGAATGGAACGCCCCGCTGACGGGCAGAGGGATCGTCTTCCTGGCGCCGCGGGCGGAGGCCAGGTCCATGGCCCGGGCCACGGCGATCTTGTCGCCGCTGATCACGACCTGGTCGTCGGTGTTGATATTCGCCAGTTCCACTCCGGTCTCGTCGCAGATCTGCGCGAAGGCCAGTTCATTGAGCCCCAGTATGGCCGCCATGGCGCCGGGGCGGTTGACCGCAGCCTGGTTCATCAATTCTCCGCGCTTGCGGACCAACCGCACGGCATCGGAAAATTCGATAACGCCGGCCGCCACCAGGGAAGTGTATTCGCCCAAACTGTGGCCGGCGACGGCCTTGGCGTCCATCGCCTGCGGGCCCTGCATCTCCTGCCAGGTCCTCCAAGCGGCAACGCTCACGGTCATAATTGCCGGCTGGGAGTTCGCTGTATTTTGAAGATCCTTGGCTGGCCCTTCAAATATCAATCGGGACAGTGGGAACCCCAGACTGTCGTCTGCTTCTTCAAAGGTCTCCCGCGCGGCCTGAGAGGACTCGAAGAGTTCAGCCCCCATTCCTACGCTTTGCGACCCTTGTCCAGGGAAAACGTACGCCCGGTTATTCGCTTCTTCGGTACTCGTAGCTACCTCCACCGGCTCATGCCGGTTTTCGACACCCTAGGGATTTTAGGGCAGAGCGCCAAAAGAGTACAACTTGAAATCCACTCCTCAATTCCCCTTTTTTCGTGCTTAACGAACATAACGCATGGTCTGGGCCTGCAAACGATGGACAAAATCCATGAGGCACGATGCCTCCAGGCCTGGTTAGACCGTCTCCTCTATGACCTGGCGTCCCCGGTAGAACCCACAATGAGGACATACTACGTGCGGCCTCTTGGCGCCGCGGCAGCGGGGGCACAAAGCTGGGTGCATCGGACTGAGCCTATATGAAGCTAATCGGCGCCCCTTCCTAGCCCTGGTCAATTTTTTTTTGGGTACCGCACCCATGGCTGGTCACATCCTTTTTCTTTAGGTCGGCACGCCATATATCGCCGCCGGTCATTCTACCAGGCAGACGCCAAGGTGTACACTTTTGCCAAAATGGGAGGCTAAGAAGGGGAAACAGTTACGGTTCTGGGAAACAGCCTGAAGTAAAGAACCGCTTGAGTATTAATGTAGTATTGCGAAATAGAGAAGACCGGCTATTCCCGCTTCTCAGTCAACAACTCTGCCAGAGATCCCCACCGGGGATTCCATTGGAGTTGCGTTACATTTACATTTTTCCTTGTTTAAATTGCTCCCACATTCCGGGCACAGGCCCGGACAATCCTCTCGGCACAAGGGTTTGATCGGTGCCTCGGTTAGAACGTATTGGCGCACCACCTCGGTCATGTCCAGAACATGCTGGGCATCCAGGTGAATCACGCCCTCCGCCTCTTCCGGGGGATCTGTCTTCCTACCCGTCGCCGGGTCAATCGTCGGGAAGGACTCTTCTTCCATTATCAACACGGAGCGTAATTCGAACTGGCTGATGCACCTGCTGCAGGTCAATTTGACCTGGGTCTCCAGCTCGGCTCGGACCAGCACACTTTGATGGGTCCGAATCACCCGGACCCATCCGTGGGCCCGGTCCGTGTCATTTTCAGGGCCGGCAAACGAGTCGTCTACTTCGTAGTCTCTCGCCGATCCGGTAGGCTCTTTCAACAACTGAGCCAAGTTGTAATGCATCGAGCCGATCCAAAACTCGTTGATGGCCGGTGGTAATTATAGTTACCCCCGGTGGTTGAATGTCAAGGGTAAACGGTTTTTCGGGCGTGGCAATTCCCTTTTTGTTCGTTACTTGGACAGCCGTGTTATGTCTATGACTCCGGCGGGCGGACCGCCGGGCCATTCGTCGGGCAACCCAGGAGGGTCTTGCTAGGCCCCGGCCCGGTTCTTGACGCTCGTTTGGATGAATTCGATGATGGCGCTGGTTGAAGTGCCGGGACCGAATACCTCGGATACACCCAGGTCTTTCAACGGCTGGCGGTCAACCTCGGGGATGATTCCACCGACCACCACGATCACGTCGTCCATGCCCTGCTCCCGCAACAGACCCATGATCTCCGGCAATATCTCGAGGTGGGCGCCGGAGAGGATGCTCATCCCAATCACGTCCACGTCTTCTTGGGCCGCAGCTTGAGCAATCATCTGGGGGCTCTGCCTGATTCCGGTGTAGATCACTTCCATGCCCGAGTCCCGGAGGGCCCTGGCGATAACCTTGGCGCCTCGGTCGTGACCGTCCAATCCCGGTTTCGCCACCAGCACCCTGATGGGACGGTTGTTATTGGGACGGTTATCTTGCATGGTTCCCTGCGTGTTTTTTCATCTCGATCATGATTTGGGATTGCTCTCCACCAGCTCGGTCAATATGCCGAACACCGACCTGGGATGGACAAAGGCGATGGCGCCGGACAGGCCCTCCCTGGGGGTCTGGTCGATCAGGTCAACGCCCAAGGTCCGCAACGTCTGCAGCTTCCCGGAGATATCGGTGACGTTGAAGGCCAGGTGGTGCAGGCCCTCGCCCCGGCGTTCGATGAACCGCCCGACGCCCGATTCCGGACCGGTGGGCTCCAGCAACTCCAACCGCGTCTGGCCCACCTCGATCAGGGTGGCGCGGACACCCTGGTCTTCCAATAGTTCGATCTGGGCGTCGGGCACGTCGAAGACCTTCTTAAAGAACGCCAAAGACGCCTCGATGTCTTTCACGGCCACGCCCACGTGGTCGATGTAGTTAACGGTGCAGACCTCGGTCACGTTAAGATTGTCTCCTTATATAAGCAGTCTCCTCCCCCAAGCGTGGGGGAGGATTAAGGTGGGGGCGTTATTGTTATACCGGGTACTGGGCCAACAGTTCCTTGGCGATGAGCAGGCGCTGTACCTCCGACGTTCCTTCATAGATAGTAGTCACCCGGGCATCCCGGAAGATCCGCTCCACCCCGGCCTCCTGGAAATAACCGGCGCCGCCGTGTATCTGGATGGCCTTGTTGGCCACGTCGATGCACATCTCGGACGCCATCAGCTTGGCGATGGACGCTTCCTGCAGGAAAGGCAGTCCTTCGTCCATCAGGCTCGCGGCGTTCATGGTCGCCACCCGTGAGCCGTGGACTCCCACGGCCATGTCGGCCAGCATGAACTGGATGCCCTGGTGCTGGGCGATGGGTTTGCCGAAGGTCTCCCGAAGTTGGGCGAAACGCACCGCCGCTTCCAGGGCCGATTGGCCGATGCCCACGCTCTGGGCGGCGATGATGATGCGGCTTTGGGTCAGTATCTCCATGGCCAGGTTGAAGCCGCGGCCCCGCTCGCCCAATAGGTTATCGGAGCTGACCGGCGTGTCCTGGAAGACGATCTCATCGGTGGTGGAACTCCGCATGCCCAGCTTGCCGTGCATGGGGTTGATGGTCAGCCCCGGCGAGTCTTTTTGCACCAAGAAGGCGCTGATGCCCTTATATCCCTTGGACCGGTCCTCGGTGGCGAAGACCACGATGGTCGATGCCACGGAACCGTTGGTGATGAACATCTTGCTTCCGTTGAGGAAGTAGGTCCCGTCCCGCTCGGTGGCGGTGGTCTGGAGCGCCGCCGCGTCGGAACCACCGCTGGGTTCGGTGAGAGCAAATGCGGCCACTCCTTCTCCGGACGCCAGATGAGTGAGCAGCCGTTCCTTCTGATCGCCGGTGCCAAACCGGGCGATGCAGGCTGTCCCCAGGGCCAGGTGAGCGAGCCAGCTTACGCTGGTGGAGGCGTCGCCCCGGGCCACTTCCTCGGCGGCGATGGCCACCTGACGATAGCCGGCCGGGCCGCTGCCCCCGTATTTGGTGTCGATGCCCAGGCCGGTGAGCCCCAGATCGGCAAGGCCGCGCCAGTTGTCCCATTGGAACTCGCCCTTCTCATCCGCCTCTTTGGCCCTGGGGGCTATCTCGCGGTCGACGAAATCCCTGACCGTTGTTTGGAGCATCTGCTCTTCTTCAGTCAGTATCAAATCAGGCATGACATTTCTCCATTTATACCCGGTTATGTCCACTTGGCACGTAAGTCCGGTGAGTCCAATGTGTCCGCCGGACGGTAGGAAACCCGGCTTAGCCGGCCGGCCGGTTAAAAAGTGATGACCCCTTCCTGCTCTCCGAATACTCCGCGGAACACCTGGCTGATCTCGCCCAGGGTGCAGTAACATTCCACGCATTCCAGGATGGCCGGAACGGTGTTCTCATCGGATTGGGCCACCTGTTCCAGCTGCTCCAGTGCGGCCTTCACCTCGCCGTTGTCCCGCTCCCGCCGGAGCCGTTCCAACCGCTCAACCTGGGTCCGGGCGGCCTTTTCGTCCACCCGCAATAGCCCCTCGATGGGAGGCTCCTCGGTGGTGAACCGGTTAACGCCCACGATGGTCCGGTCGCCTGACTCCACTTCCCTCCGGTGTTGGTAGGCGGCGTCCCCGATCTCCCTGACCTGAAACCCCTGTTCGATGGCTGCCACCGAGCCGCCCATGTCGTCGATGCGCTTGATATATTCCAGGGCCTTGGCTTCCAACTCGCTGGTCAGGTGCTCAACGTAATATGAGCCTCCCAGCGGGTCGACCACGTCGGCGGCCCCGCTCTCGTGGGCCAGTATCTGCTGGGTCCGGAGGGACAGCTGCACCGATTCCTCGGTCGGCAGGGCCAGGGCCTCGTCCCGGGAGTTCACATGGATCGATTGGGACCCGCCCAAGATGGCCGACAGCGCCTGAATGGTGCAGCGGATCAGGTTGTTGTCGGGCTGCTGGGCGGTGAGGCTCACCCCGGAGGTCTGGGTGTGGAACCGCAGCATCATGGAGTGCGGGTCCTTGGCCCCGAACCGTTCTTTCATTATCCGGGCCCACATCCGGCGGGCCGCCCGGAACTTGGCCACCTGTTCGAACAGGTTGTTCTGGGCCACGAAGAAGAAGGACAACCGGGGGCCGAAGTCGTCGACCTTCAGGCCGGCGTCCAAGGCGGCCTGAACGTAGGCGATGGCGTTGGAGAAGGTGAAGGCCAGCTCCTGCACCGCGGTGGCCCCGGCCTCACTCATGTGGTAGCCGGAGATGCTGATGGTGTTCCACTTGGGCACGTTCTCGGCGCAGTATTTGAAAACGTCGACCACCAGGCGCATCGAGGGCCGGGGCGGGTAGGCGTAGGTGCCCCGGGCGATGTATTCCTTGAGGATGTCGTTCTGCACGGTGCCGCTGATCTGTTCCTGGGAGACGCCCTGCTTCCTGGCCGCCGCGATGTAGAAGCACAACAGCAACGAAGCGGTGGAGTTGATGGTCATGGAGGTGCTGACCCGGTCGAGGGGGATGCCGTCGAAAAGGGTCTCCATGTCCTCCAGGCTGCAGATGGGCACCCCCACCTTGCCCACCTCGCCCTTGGCCAGTCGGTGGTCCGAGTCGTAGCCGATCTGGGTGGGGAGGTCGAAGGCGATGGACAGGCCGGTCTGGCCCTGGTCCAAGAGATAACGGAACCGCTCGTTGGTTTCGGCGGCGGTGCCGTAGCCCGAGTACTGGCGCATGGTCCAGACCCGGCCCCGGTAGGTGTTGGGCTGGACGCCCCTGGTGTAGGGGTACTCGCCCGGATAGCCCAGGTCCTTGCCGTAGTCCAGACCCTGGGCCTGCAGGTCCTCGGGGCTGTAGAGCGGGTCGATGGTGAGACCGCTGTCGGTCTGGAACTTTTCGCGCCGCTCCGGAAATTTCTTAACGGAGGGCTCTAAAGTATCCCGCTGCCACTGCTTTTTATCCTTGCTAGGCATGCCCAACTCCAAAAAATCGCTGAGCCGCCGATTAAAGGGGTCGATTGACATAACCTGGTCCCCAGGTCGGCTCGGCCCACCAATTGTACCTTCATATATGGGGGCACTCAAGGTTGGTGGGCTCGAAGTGACGCGGACATCCTCCACTCAGAAATCAAAACCCTCCGTGTTACTATCTTGGATAGTGCTGGCGAAGCCAGTTCGCAGTAGACAACCACCAGGTGGCGCGATGGGCATTCCTGAACTGATTCTCGCAATCGTAGGTCTGGTCGGAAAAGCTATTCCACCATTGAAAAGGTGGTTGGAACGAAGGAATGGTGAATACGCCGTTTGGAAGTCCGAGCTAACCCATTGGGCCGGTAGGCCCCGGTCCATTAGTGGCCGATTTTTGGGACGAGAGGCGGAGCTAAAGAAAATCACCAACTCTTTCGAGCGGCTGAACGTGGTGGTCCTCTCGGGGGGACCCGGTATCGGCAAGTCCCAACTGGCTGCTGAGTACGCGAAAAAATCCACGCGTAAAGGGTTCTGGACCCCAGGTGGCGAGACACCGGCGCAAACCTTAATCTCGCTAGCCCCCCATCTGGGAATTGAACGCGGGGAACGGAGCGACGACGAACTTCTTGTCCAAACCCGACGAAGACTCCAAGCGCTGCCCGCAAAGACACTTTGGGTAATTGACAATCTATCCGACCTAGACCTTTTGAATACACTGCTGAACGAAACCGAAAAAATCTCGATTCTGGTCACCTCCAAGGACGGTCGGGCCGTTATCCCTGAAGGCGTCGAATATATACCAATAGGAGTTCTGGGTCCGGAACCAGCAGTCCGCCTTCTTTGTAGAAGCGGGCACCACAATCTTGAGGATTCCGTGTTCTTCGAAATCGTGGAAGAAGTAGGCCGCCTCCCCCGCGCCGTGGAAGCCCTGGCGGTGCAACTCGATTCACCGGGGGAGACCCCCGGCCGGCTCCTGGAGGAACTACGGGCGGCTCCCGACCGCCTAGAGTTGGAAATATTCCGTAAGCAGACCCCCGGATTGCAAATTCCCCAAACCGATTCTTTGTTCAACGCGTTGCGGGGGCCCGTTGACGCATTAACAGATGACATCAAGGAACCCTTGGCGCCTCTCGGGTATACCGCCGACGCGCCTATACCGATTCTCCTAGCAAAGGCGCTGACCGGGCTGACCGGCGGGGGATTGATTAATTTCTTAAAAGAATGTTCCAGCAAGTCGGTGTTGTCTGCAGATCGAGACCAAATCGCTCTCCACTCTTTGACCACCGCGGTAATTGCCGCCACCAATCCCAATGGTAGCCTTCAAACCGCCCTGGCGCGCGCTGCCTCACGGCTCGGCGCGATCAGCGAATCCCGCAACTTCGTTCCCGCCGAGGAAATGAACCATTATGAACACATGCTATCCTGGGCGTCGCCGCTGTTGGACCAAGAAGATGAGGTGATTAGGGCTTTTTCAAACAACCTGGCCAATGCCTACGACAGCGCCGGACGCTTCGAAGAGGCCGCCACGATTCACCAAGAAAACCTGGAGGTCCGGCAGCGGGTGTTGGGACCGGAGCACCCCGACACCCTTACCAGCCGCAACAACCTGGCCAGTGCCTACGACAGCGCCGGACGCTTCGAAGAGGCCGCCACGATTCACCAAGAAAACCTGGAGGTCCGGCAGCGGGTGTTGGGACCGAACCACCCCAACACCCTGAACAGCCGCAACAACCTGGCCAGTGCCTACAACAGCGCCGGACGCTTCGAAGAGGCCGCAACGCTCCACCAAGAAAACCTGGAGGTCCGGCAGCGGGTGTTGGGGCCGGAGCACCCCGACACCCTTACCAGCCGCAACAACCTGGCCAATGCCTACGACAGCGCCGGACGCTTCGAAGAGGCCGCCACGATTCACCAAGAAAACCTGGAGGTCCGGCAGCGGGTGTTGGGACCGAACCACCCCAACACCCTGAACAGCCGCAACAACCTGGCCGAGGCTTACCGAGCCCTGGGTCGCGATGCTGATGCTAATGCCCTGTTCAAACAAGACTGACCGTCTAACTCAGCCGCACTTCCACGCCGCCGAGGAGAAATCACCAACGATGCAACCCCAACACCTCAACATGACAACCACCGTCACCGGCCACCAGCTATTCCTATTTTTTAGTTTGGCTGACGGCGAAGTCGACGGGAAGTTGGCCGACGCAATAGACCTGCTGGGGCAGCACATGGAGAACATGCATGACGTCGATGGGGGGCCGTCGGACGAGGCGTTTGAGCGGGGCCGGTTCCAGTTGCTGCGGGCGGAGGCCGGGCTGACCTCCGAACAACAGATCGTCCATCCGGCGCTGACCGAGGCCCATGGGCTTATACGATTGGAAGGCGCTTCTCTGGGACCCCTCAAAGAATACGAGACTGGTCTCCGGACGCTGATGGAGGCCGCGGGTGGTTCGGTCGAGACCCTGGCCGGGGTGATGCGGCCGCGCAGTTACACCAGCCACGCCATGACCGAGTTCGCCTACGCCCATGCTCTCCCGCCCGGCAAGGGTGAAAAATACCCGTTGGCGGCGGTGACCCCCATGAACAAGACCGACGCCTGGTGGCAGATGGACTTCCTGCACCGGGAGAGCTTCTTCCTACCCCGGTACGACGAGAACGAGAACATGGTCGTGAAGGGACACGCTCTGGCCTCGGCGGCCGGCGTCCCCAACATCAACCGCCGGCTGGTCCACGCCCCGGAAGGCTACGGCCTGGAGGGGAACTACGACTTCGTTGGGTACTTCGAGTTCGCCGAGGCCGACGCTCCGGTCTTTCGGGAAGTCATGGCCGGGCTCCGAGACACCAGTCAGAACCCCGAGTGGAAGTACGTGCTGGAAGGCCCGGAATGGTGGGGTCGCCGGGTCAGCGGTGCAGCCGCGTTTTTGGAGAGGGCTTAGCCGGCGGCCGACCCGTAAAGTTCAGTCTCCGGATGGAAGTCGCTCCAGGCGAACCAGAAGGAGTAGTGAGAGGGTAGCCTTTCCAGTCGTTGACCGAACATTGGCCCCTCCACGGCCTGGCCGGTCAGCACCTGCCAAAGGCTACTGGTTTCCAGGTCCCGCATCAACGCGATGCCCGCCCGCCCCTCGGCAGGCTCAAAGGTTAGTGTCCTGCCGTCCAGCCGCCGCTGGAAGGCCGCTCCGCTCTCGGATTCGGGCTCGAAGGTGATGACCACCTCTTGCCCGGCGAAGTGGTCATTGATGATGGTCTGTTGGGAGATGACGCTGAAGGGATAGGCCTTGGCGAAACCGGAGACGGTCATGCCCATGACCAACTCTTTCTTCGGCAGGCGTTTGTCCTTGTTGGACTCGCCCAGGATCCCCGCCGAACCGCCGCTGTAGTAACCCTCGTAGGTGTCGAACCCGTAGCCTCCCCGCTTGTCCAGGACCAAGGTGTCAGGGTGCAGGTTGAGCCATTGCTGCCAGGTGGTCTGTACCGCCGGAACGATCTCCAGGGCCGTGTTGGTCAGGGGGCCCTTGACGCCCCGGCTCAGGAATTGACTCCACAACGTATCGGTCTGGTGGTCGTACATGACCACGGCATTCATGATGAGCTTGCCCGACACCCCGAAGGTGAGCACCCTTCCCTCGATCTCTCGGGCATATACAATGCCCGTGAAGCAGAGGGGTCACCAGGTGACGGCGATCGGCTTTCCGCCCACTATGTCGTTGACGATCTCGTGGCGCGAGAGCAGGTTCAATGGGTAGGCCCGGTGCTCGCCGTTGATGGACACCCCAATCACCCTCTCGGAGGGGTCCATCTGCCCCACGGCTTCGGTTGGGGTGATGAACTGCGGCTCCAGGATCGCCGGGATGCCGTCGCGGCCCAGAACGGTGATGATCTTGAGTTCACGGGTGCCGCTGGACCCGGGCGTGGGCCGGGCCGACGTGTCGACGATGGTGACCGTTTCGGCCCGGAGGTTCAGAAAGAACTGACGTGACTGCGGCAAGAATATCGCAGCAAACACCACGACCACCAAAAGTATGACAATGATCCAACCGGACTTGCCGATAATGTTTTCCATAACGTTGGGTCTGCCCGATACATCGGTCTGGTACATCGGTCCATTAAATCGAGACCGGCCCCGACTCGCCTCCACCTGAATACGGCCTGCTGACTATTCATCGACTTGTTGTAGATTTTGATGCCGCGAAACGAAGCTGGGTGCGCGGCCCTGCAACTGTATCGGACTTGGGGAATCTAATATGTGGTAAACACAGACTCAAAGTTTGCCTGCCCCCTACTCACCGGCAAGCCCCCGTCGATACAAAGGAGGCCCTCTTGTTTGCTCGCGCCTACCGGAAAGCGCTGATCACCGTGGGCGGGAACGCCACCTTGCTTCGGGCCATGGCGTTCCTTTGGAAGGCGATCCCCTATCGGCCCCGCCGGGGGGTGACCTTTCTGTTCATAAAGGCTGTGTTGTTCGAAAAAAGGCTCCTTAAGATTGACGAGCAGACCGAGATCACGCCCATCAAGGACCTGGGCAGCCTGGCGTACTGGGGATTCCCCAAAGTTGACCTCGACCGCTTCATCCTGACCGTGGACGGGGCAGTGGACCGCCCGTTGTCGCTGTCTTGGCCGGAGGTACAGGCCCTGCCCCGGACCGACCGGCAGGTGCGCATGGACTGCGTCGGCGGGTTTCGCAACAACTCGGTCATGTCCGGCGTTACGGTCAGCCACCTGCTGGACTTGGCCGGCGTGAGTCCGCAGGCCCGCCGGGTCGTATTCCACTGCCTCGACGGGTACTACGTTTCTTTGGAGCTAGAGGATTTGCGGGAGGGGGAGGCTTTCTTGGCCAGCATCACCAACGGGGAAGAATTGCCCAAGTTCGGGTTTCCCCTGCGCCTGGCCATGCCGGGCAAGTACGGGTACCAGTGGGCTAAGTGGGTCCAGCGGCTGGAGGTGGTAACCGACGGCCGAAAGGGCTACTGGGCCCAGTTGGGCCTCCCCGACCGCGGTGATGTGGGCGACGTCTGGTAGGGCCGGTCTGACGGTCCTTCGACATGCTCAGGACGAACGTCAAAGAGGCTGCTATCCGTTCATGGTGAGCCTGTCGAACCACGGACCTTCTAGTCCAGGACCACTATCGCTTCGATCTCCACGTCGAGTCCCGGCTCGGCCAAAGCGCTGATCTCGATCAGCGAGTTGGCCGGATACTGCTCCTGGAAGTGCTTGGCGAATAGCGCCCTCTGCTGCTCGGAGTCGAGCTGGTAGCCGGCGATGCTGGTCACGAAACAGGTCAACTTGGCGAAGTTCCCGGGGCCGGCGCCTTCCGCCGCGGCCACGGCCACCAGACGCCCAAGGGTCACGTCCAGTTGTTCCATCATGGATTTGCCCTGCGAGTCCGTCCCCCGAGCGGTGCACCCGGAGATGAAGAGCAGGTTGCCCGCCTTCACCGCCCGGCTGTAGGTGGGGCCTGCGGGGGCGATGTTGGGATATTCCTTTCGTTCCAATGCCATCTTCGGCCTCCTGCGTCGTGGTTAAATCGGTGATTCTTCTTCCAGACGGATTTTAATCAATCAGCGAGACTGAGTCACCCTTCGGTCTGGCACGGCGCACCGCTACCCACTATAATTCGTAAGTCCCTGAGGCGGGTGTAGCTCAATGGTAGAGCTCCAGCCTTCCAAGCTGGTCACGTGGGTTCGATCCCCATCACCCGCTCCACACCGCAAAACAAAAGAGGCCCCTCCCGATTCATCGGGAGGGGCCTCTTTTGTTCTTCCCAACATCAGGCCAGGTTCTTAATCCGCCAGCAGACCTCTGGCGGCCTCCCGGACCGCTTCCCCGTCCAGCGCCACCTCGTACTTCCCATCATCCATCTTTCTGAACGCCGAATCGTTGTTGAAGCTCTTTAGAAGTTCCGCCAAGGCCCCTTCGCGCCTTTCCTCCGGGATCTCCACCGGCCGGTCGGACTCGCCCAGGTGGCGGTTTATCTCGTAGGTGATGAGTTCCTGTTCGACGTACCGCTGTTGGATCAGGTTGATCTCGCCAAGGTGCTTGCCCAGGTAACACCCGCCGAACTGAATGGACTCGCTGTGACGCCCTTCGAAGTCGCCCTCGCTGCGGTACTTGGGCTCCAACTCCTGGGCTTCCATGTAGTCCCGTATCTCCTGGTCTTCCGGGTCCGGGCTTTCCAGGTTGGCAATCATTATGACCCGGTACATGAACATATCGGCCGGCTCTACCTTGATAATCATGTCGTCACCCCAAGTATGCGCGTTGACTCACGTTCGTCGCGCAACACGTCTTGACATCTGTCTTGACAACCCAATAGACTAAAGTTGTATCCCCCCTGGTGCTTCGGTTCCAGGGCGCAAGGTCGCCTCCGGGCGGCCTTAGCTTTTTTGGCTAACTTGAAAACCAACGTCTACGTTGATGGTTTTAATTTCTACTATGGCTGCATAAGAGGCACGCCTTGGCGTTGGCTCGACCTCGAGATATTATGCAGATTGCTCCTGCCTTCGCACGAAATCAATCGCATCCGGTATTTTACAGCATTGGTGAATGCCAGGCCGGATGATCCGAATCAGCCTCAAAGACAACAGACCTACCTCCGGGCGCTCAGAACCCTTCCGTCAGTTTCTCTGCACTTCGGCCATTTCCTTTCCAACGAAACCAACATGCGGCTTGCGCGTCCGCCTGCAACCGGTCCCCGAAATGTGGCTGTTATCAAGACCGAGGAAAAGGGCTCAGATGTGAATCTGGCGACTTTCCTCCTCGTTGACGCGTTCGATCACGACTGCGACCAGGCCGTTATCATTTCCAATGATTCGGACTTGTTGACCCCGATTCAATTCGTCCGCGAACTATTTGGAGTCCGGGTCGGCATTTTCAACCCCCAAAAGAACCGGAGCTGGACCCTTTTCAATGCCGTTGATTTTTACCGGCCAATCCGGAAAGGGCCATTGAGCGCCAGCCAATTCCCAACGTCTCTCTCGGACACCAACGGCAATTTTACAAAGCCTCAAGGCTGGTAATCCGTTCAGCCAGGTGGCCCCAAGAATCGCCTTCGGCCACCCTTAGCGGCCCACCGCCTTTAGGATCCGGTCCACATGGGATTCGTCTTGGGTTAGCGTACCATTGTCGATGCCGTTCATCACCTCGATCACGGCGTCGTTGTAGGGAGTTGGAATGGCCACCTCCAGGCCCTTCTGGGCGACCAGGCCGTTCATCAAGTTGATCTCCGAGCGGCGTCCCTTTTTAACATCCTGGGCCATGGACGCCAGCCAGTTGACCCGGCCTCCGTGGGAGGACATAAAGGCGTCCAGTTCCTCGAACACGTCTCCCTTGTCGGCGTCGGCCCAAGTCTGGGCGGGCGTGCCCTGGATGCTGACCACGTCCAGCCCCATGGCCAGGCCGACCTTCGCTCCCTCCTTGGCCAGGTTGATGCGGATCAAACGGCAGCGGGGGTCTTCGGCCATCTGTTGCGAACCCAGTCCGGTGGAGGCGGAGAGCCCGTTGCCCATGGAGTTCTGACACAGCTTGGCCCACCGTTCGCCCCATAGGTTATCCGAAGCATAGGCCCCGTCGATGTTGTCCAATAGCGCGGCTACTTTCTCGGCGCGGGGCGTGATGCGGCCGTCCTGCTCTCCGACGCGGAACACGTGGTGACCCGAGTCCCGGCCCACCGCGCCGCCTCGGGTGACGAGCCCCGGCTCCCACAGCGCAACCTCGATGTGGGAAGCGATGCAGCCGAGCTGCCGCGTGGGTCCTACGATTTCGCCCATTGGCACATCGTTCCAGCAGTTCTGCAGGGAGACAAAGAACCCGTCGTCCCGCACGTAACGCTTGATGAAGTGGGTGGCCCACTCGGTGTCGTAGGACTTTACGGAGATGAAGACGAAATCGAAGGGTTCCGAGATTCTCTGGGCGTCGGTCAGGTGCATGGCCTTGACCGGCACGGTGAACGGTCCCTGGCTGCCCGTGACGTGGAGACCGTCCTTCCGCATCTTCTCGACGTGCTCCGGCCACATGTCCACGAAGGTCACGTCCTCGCCCACCTTAGTCAAGAAGGCCCCGACGTAGCTGCCCAGCGCTCCGGCTCCCATGATTCCGATCTTGTCGCCCATATCGGTCCTCTTCCGTGTCCGGCGCCACGGTGGTCGCTACAGGCGCCGGCCTGTTTAACTCAGTTGGTCTAGGTATGGCTGATTACAGAGGCCCCAAATGGGCCAGCTTGACGTTGTAGATCTGGTCCAGGTTCTGAATCTCTTCCATAACATTGGGGGGCACGGGGTCGTCCAGTCCGATGACCATCATGGCCCGCCCCCTAAGCTTCAGGCGTCCCACTTCCATGAAGCTGATGTTGATGTTGTGGCGGCCAGCGATGGTGCCCACGGCGCCGATGGAACCCGGCTGGTCCTGATTGTCCACGAACAGCATGTAGGGTGTGGTGGGCACGATATCAAGCCAATAATCGTCGATCTTGACGATATGGGGCTCATTGCGCATGGACGTCCCAGCCAGGGTAATCTTGCCTTCGCTGGTCTCAATCGTAGCGCTGATTATGCTGGAGTACTCCTTGGCCGAGGTGTTATGTTGCTCGGTTATGTTTAGGCCCCGGTCCCTGGCCAACACCGGAGCGTTGATCAGGTTCACCTGTCCCGTGGTGATGGGCTCCAACAAGCCGGCCAAGACCGCGGCCTGCAGAGTGCGGGTGTCGTGTTCGGCAATCTCGCCCTCGTAGCTGATGGTGATACCCAGGAACTGGCCCTCGGCCAGGTGGGTCAACAGTTTTCCCACCACGGTGGCAACCGGCATATAGGGGGCCAGGACCGCATGCACCTCGGGAGCGACGAACGGGGCGTTGACCGTGTTCCGGGCCGGTTCGCCGTTCAACACCGCCAACACCTGCTCGGCCGCCTCGATGGCCACCTCCCGCTGGGCCTCTTCGGTGGAGGCGCCCAGGTGGGGCGTCACCACGACCTTGGGGTGCCTGATCAGCGCGGTGTTCTCCGGAGGTTCCTGGGCGAAAACGTCCAGGGCGACGCCGCCCAATTGGCCCGATTCCAGCCCGTCCAAGAGCGCTTTTTCGTCCACCAGCTCGCCCCGGGCCACATTGATGAGGCGCGCTCCGGGCTTGAGCATGCCCACCTCTTTACTGCCGATCATGTGCCGGGTGCCATCGGTCAGCGGCGTGTGCAGGGTGATGAAATCGCACTCAGCCAACAGTTCTTGCAATGAGAGCAGTTGGACGCCCATGCGCATGGCGTAGTCGGGAGACACGAAGGGGTCGTACCCGATCAGTCTCATGTCGAAGCTCTGGGCGCGGCGGGCCACTTCCGAGCCCACCCGCCCCAGTCCGCAGATGCCCAGGGTCTTGTTTCGGACCTCGACGCCCATGAAGGCGCTGCGCTTCCACTCGCCAGATTTCAGTGACTGGTGGGCAGCGGGCACGTTTCTAGACAGGGCCAGCATCAAAGCCATGGTATGCTCGGCCGCGGCCACGGTGTTGCCCGTGGGGGCGTTGACCACGGCGATGCCGGCGCTGGTGGCCGCGTCCAGGTCTATGTTATCGACGCCGATGCCGGCGCGGCCGACAACCCGCAATTTCTTGGCGGCCTTGATGACCTTTTTAGTCACCTTGGTCTCGCTGCGGACCACCAAGCCGTCGTACTCGCTGATCACGGCCAGTAGTTCCGGGGGTTTCATTCCCGTTTTAACGTCGACCTCGGCGCAGGACTTAAGTAGCTCAACTCCCTCGGCGCCGATGGGGTCCGCCACCAGAATTTTGGGCATGGAAATCTTCCTGATAATCGTTAGGATTTAACGCCGCCGGGATCAAATTCCACTGCGTTCCAAGCGTGCCAAGACGGCGCATGAACTATAGCACAACCGGGGTCGAACGGTGGCTGGCATGGCCGTTTGCAGCCTGCTTGACCCCGGTGTCCTTGCAGGCTAGGATAGGCGCTGACCCGCGGCCCTCCCAGGCGAACCCAAACCAAAAATCCCGGGGGTACTGACATGTTCTTGATGCGGTTCACCGAGCGGGCCTACACCAACTACACCGAAGAGGCCGTGAGGAACAGTCCCAACCAAGCGGTGCGGCTGACCTTCTCCAACAGCAACTTCGACCCCAAGGTCGGCGCCCGCCAGTACAGCGAGTACCTGGACGAGTACGAGTACTGCGAAGAGGCGGGATTCGACGGGCTGATGCTCAACGAGCACCACAACACGCCCACCTGCCTGGGCGCCGCCATGAACCTGGAGGCGGCAATCCTGGCCCGCACCACCACCAAGCCCAAGATCGTGCTTCTGGGCAATCCCCTGCCCACGTTTGAGAATCCCCTGCGCCTGGCCGAGGAACTGGCGGAGATCGACATGATCTCCAACGGCCGGCTGGTGTCGGGATTCGTGCGCGGCACCGGCGTGGAGAGCCTGGCCGCCAACGTGAACCCCCTCCACAACCGGGAGCGGTTCGAAGAGGCCCATGACCTGATAATCAAGATCTGGACCACGCCGGGCCCCTTCCGCTGGGAGGGTAAGCATTACCACTTCCGGGTGGTCAACCCCTTCGAGACTCCCCTGCAGAAGCCCCATCCGCCGGTGTGGATCCCCGGCCTGGGCAGCCCGCAGACCCTGGTCTGGGCCGCCGAGCGGGGCTACCCCTACATCTACCTGGAGACCGACCCCGAGAGCACCCAGGACATGATGGACATCTATACCGAGACCGCCCGGGAGAACGGCTACGAGCCGGGCCCCGAGAATTTCGGCTACCTATGCCGCATCCACGTGCAGGACACCGACGAGAAGGCCTACGAAGCCGCCAAGGGCTTCCTCACCGGCAACGTGGGCGTGGGCCGGGTCCCGGTGCCCAAAGACTACATGTTGCCCGTCGGCTACAGTGGAAACCGCAATGATCCCAGGGTGGCCAAATATCAGGGCCGTATCCGCAAAGACCCCTTCTTGGGACTGGGTCTGGAAACCGCGTCCTACGACGAGATACTGGCCTCGAACCGCTGGATCGTGGGCAGCCCGGAGACCGTGGTCAAGAAGCTGCGGGAGGTGCTGTCCGTCGTTCGCCCGGGGATACTAGGCGTCTGGACCAACGACGGCGACACCAGCCATGCGGACACCATGCGCTGCCTGGAACTCATGGGGCAGGAAGTGCTGCCCGCCCTCCGTGAGATCGGCGAAGACTTGGAGCTGACCGACCCGTTCCAGAAGGCGGCGCAGACGGCCTAGCTGACAGCAATCAGCCCCGATTCTATCGGGGTGATCAGCTCTCGGGTTGGCTGCCGACAGAACACTCGCAACACGAAATCCACGAGAAAGAAGGGCCGGGCCTGGCCCGGCCCGGCTGAAGACTAAAAGCTCACAGCCTCCGAAGGAGAAAAACATGGTTGCCTTTACCGAAGAGATGGTGGACGTGGGCGGAACCAAGGTCCACACACTGAAGGGCGGCTCAGGGGAGCCCCTGCTGCTGCTCCACGGCGCCGGCGGGAATAACGGTTGGTTGCGCTTCGCCGACGCCCTCGCCGAGAAGTACACGGTCTACTACCCCTCCCATCCCGGTTACGGGAAGTCGGACCGGCCCGACTGGCTGGAGACCATCCCCGACATGGCCTGCTTCTACAATTGGTACCTGGAAACCCTGGGTCTGGAGGGCATCCGCACCATCGGGTTCTCCATGGGCGGGTGGATCGCCTCCGAGATCGCCGCCATGTGCAACCACTCCTTCAGCAAGCTGATGCTGGTGGGCGCGGTGGGAATCAAGCCCAACGAATCTGAGATCACCGACCTGTTCATCATCAGTCCCGCCCAGGTGCTGGAGCTGATGTTCCACGACCCCGGCCAGGCCCCCGAATACCAGGCGGTCTACGGCAGAGAGTTCACGCCCGAAGAGACGATGGCCGCGGAGGGCAACCGCGAGATGGCGGTGCGCCTCTGCTGGAAGCCCTACATGCACGACCCTCGCCTGACCGGCCTGCTGCAACGGGTCAAAATCCCCACGAGAATGGTCTGGGGACGGAACGACGCGATCGTGCCGGTGGAGTGCGGCGAGCTCTACAAGAAGGCCATCAAAGGCTCCGACCTGGTGGTGATCGACAACTGCGGCCATGTGCCCCAGGTGGAAAAACCGCAAGAGTTTATCAAGACCGCCCTGGAATTTTTGGCGTAGCCAAGCCAACAGCCCCGATGGAATCGGGACTGACAGCTTTCTCCAAAGGAGAACCACGTTGAGTCTGGACGTTTATTACTTCACCGAGATGCCCTACCACTACATCACCGATGAGTTGGCGGAGCAGTGGCCATCCCTGCGGCTCACCTTCCCCAACAGCTACTTCGACCCCAACAAGGCCACCGACCTGTTCAAGCGGTATCTGGACGAGTTCCAGTACGCCGAGGAGGTGGGCTTCCAGGGGTTGATGATCAACGAGCACCACAACACCCCGTCATGCATGGACGTTGAGGTGAATATCACCGGCGGCATCCTGGCCCGCCTGACCTCCAAGGTCAAGATATTGATGCTGGGCAACATGCTGCCCACCTCGGACAACCCGCCCCGGCTGGCCGAGGAGATCGCCATGTTGGACGTCATATCCGGCGGCCGGATCGTCTCCGGGTTCGTCCGTGGCATCGGCATCGAGACTTGGGCCAACAACACCAACCCGGTGCATAACCGGGAGCGGTTCGAAGAGTGCCACGATCTGATAATCAAGACTTGGACGACGCCCGGCCCCTTCCGCTGGGAGGGCAAGCACTACAACTACCGGGCGGTGAACCCGTGGATGATGCCCGTGCAGAAACCCCATCCGCCGGTGTGGGTGCCGGGGACGGGCAGTCCGGAGACGGTGCAGTGGGCGGCCAAGAACCACTACACCTACGCTGCATTCCTGACCGAGATCAGCCGGGCCAAACAGTTGTTCGGGAACTACCGCGAACACGCCGCCCAGGACGGCTGGGAGGCGGGCCCGGACAAGTTCGCCTTCATGATCTGCGTCCACGTCAACGAGACCGACGAGAAAGCCCAGGAATCGGGCAAGGCTTTCATGTGGCGCATGGGCCATCCCCTCAAGGGGCCCAAGGAATATTGGGCGCCGCCGGGATATTTCTCCCGGGCCGGCACCGTCGCCGCCGCCCAACGCCGGCAGCGGCCGATGAACGAAATGTCCTATCAGGACTTGCAGGACAACTACCACCTGGTGGTGGGCAGCCCGGACACGGTCATCAAGAAGCTGCGCTACATCAAAGAAGAACTGGGCATCGGCTCATTGCTGCTGGAGGCCCAGGGAGGCCCGCTGTCCCACGAGGACACCATCCGGTGCCTGAAACTGTTGGGTGAGGAAGTGATTCCGGCGTTGCAGGATTAGAGGCCCAAGATAATTAAGACCTGGCGAAGATCAGGCTGAAGGCGCTGGGGATTTAGAGTCTGGCAAACATCAGATTTCAGCTTCATCTGCCGGTGGCGGTGTATTCTGGCAGCTGGGATTTGATAGTGGAAAGAGACAGAAATCCCCCTCGGTCCCCCTTTTCGAAAGGGGGAGGTCACAAGTCCCCTCCCGATCTGAATCGGGACAAAGGGGGATTTAGGGGGATTTCGGCCCGCCATCCAAGCTAAAGGCACTAGTCATACCTGCTGAGCCGGAGATTCAAACCCGGCGTCTACTAGAACAGGCAGGGGACCGACATCTCCCCGCAGGTGTCGCGGATCCAATCGGCCACGTCGGGATGCAGCGGGATGCCCTCCTCCCGGCGGACCGCCTCCACCTCGGCCTCGGGCTGGCCCGCCACCAACACACGGTCGTGGCCCGGAGCCGGCTTGGTGGTCTTCATCATCGTCAGCCATTCGTCCATCTGCACCTTGAAGGGCTCCACGTCGGTGAACGCCTCGATGCTGTAGGCCGCCACGTAATGCCCGAAGTTGGGCCTCCCCGGCACCGCGCCGTAGCCGAAGCCGGTCAACACCCCGGCCAGGATGTCCACCATGCAGGCAAAGCCGTAACCCTTGTGGGAGCCCAACTCACGGTTGCTGCCCAGGGGCACCAACACAACCTTCTCCGGCGCTGGTGACTCCTCCATGATCGGACTGCCGTCTTCGGCGGCCAGCCAACCGCCGGGGATGGGCGACCCTAAACGGGCCGCGATGCGTATCTTGTTCACCGCAACGGAACTGGTGGCCGCGTCGAAGACGAAGGGCGGCTCGTTCTTGGCCGGCACCGCGATGGCGATGGGGTTGGTGCCCAGCCGTGGCTCGGCGCCAAAGGTGGGCAGCACCGTGGGCGGGCAACTGGTCATGCAGATGCCGATCATGTCGTGCTCCAAGGCCATCATGGCGTGGTAAGACGCCATCCCCAGGTGCCGGGCGTTGCCGATGGTCACCATGCCCACGCCCACCTTGCGGGCTTTCTCGATGGCGATGTCCATGGCCTTGGGCGTGACGATGGTCCCCAGGCCCCGGTCGGAGTCCACGGTTGCCGTGCTGGGCATCTCCCGTATCACCTTCCAATTGGGCCGGGGATTGATGGAACCTTCCTGATACCCCGTGATGTAGCTCTTCAGCATGTTGGAGACGCCGTGGGAGTCTACGCCGCGCAGGTCGGCTAAAACTAGCACGTCGGCAGCTAGCAGGGCGTCCTCCGGGGGCACGCCCAGCTTCTCGAATATCCCGGCTGCGGTCCCCTTGAGGTCGTCTCCCTGGACGAATTCGGCGTCATCGTGGCTGACCTTGAATTGCTCTAGCAACTTATCTCTCCTCGGCCCTTCCCGAACTCCAAGCTGGACGGCCGACTTTGACGGCAGTATAGCATTCAGGCCACGCTCCGGACCCCACATTGGCCCCAGCGTGAGACGTTGCTATAATCCCGCCAGCCCAGGACAACACAGACCTCCTCCACAGGTGCTCTATGACCGACCCCAGAGAACAGGCGCTGGACTACCTATCCCGGCTGGGCAGCAACCCGGCGACGGCCTTCAACGAACACGGAGTGGCCAAGGCCGTTAGGGCCATCCTGGCCGAGTTGGGACTGGAGCACCGGCAGGACGCCTTCGGGAACATCATCGCCAAAGTTGCGGGGACCGACTCCACCGTCAACCCCCTGGCCATCGTCGCCCACATGGACCACCCCGGCTTCGAGATTACTGGCAATAATGAGAATGGCTACATCGCCAAGGCCATGGGCGGCGTGCCTCCATCCAGCTTTGAATCCGGCGTGCCGGTACAGGTGTTGCTGCCCGATGGCAACCGGGTCAGCGGGGCAACCGCCGGAAAGTTTGGTGATGACAATGAACGGCAGGTGCTGATCCGCTTGGAGCAGCCTCTGGATTTGGAACCGCCCACGCCGGTGGTGTTCGACCTAGTGGATTTTGAATTGGACGGCCAGTACATCCGCATGCGGGCCGTGGACGACCTGGCTGGCTGCGGCAGCATACTGACGGCCTTGGCACGGCTCACGGCGGGCGAGCCGCCGCCGGGGGACGTCTACGGCGTCTTCACCCGCGCCGAGGAGGTGGGTCTGGTGGGAGCGCGGCTCATGGCCGAAGCGGGAACCCTGCCGCTGGAGACGTTGGTGATCTCCGCCGAGTCCAGCCGTACCCTGCCCGGCGCGGAGATGGGCGAGGGCCCGGTCATCCGGGTCGGCGACGCCGGGTTCACCTTCACCGCCGACGCCGAGTCGGTCTTGGTCCGCGCCCGCGAGACCCTAAAGGAACGGGACAGCGGGTTCAAATGCCAGCGTCAATTGATGAGCGGCGGCACCTGCGAGGCCAGTGCCTTCGCCGTCTTCGGCTACCAGACCACCGGCATCGCCTTTCCTCTGGGCAACTACCACAACGGCGCGCCCGAGGGCCGCATCGAAGCCGAATACATCCATGTGGACGACTATCTGGGCGGCGTGGAGTTGCTGACGGAGGCTGCCCGCCGGGTCTCGGACCGGGCCAACACCGCCTTCCGCCAGCGGCTGCGTGAAGTGCCGGCAGAGATGAGACAACGCATGTTGGACACTGGCGGTTGATAAACCACTGATCTCGGATTCAACTCTTGAGGAGCGTCATGGCCGTCACCGCCGTCGTTCCGGCGAAGGCCGGAACCCAAAGAGACTCCGCTGTTGCTATCGCCTTGAGGGCAGACAAAACGGTGCGCCGCTCTATCAGATTCAGTGCTTGCGACGGCAGAAAGGTGACCTGGCGAAAGGTTTTCTGGATTCCGGCCTGCGCCGGAATGACTAGGGTAGGGCAGTTGAACTCTACACTTTACGAGGTATGAGATGGTCAGCAAAGATATAGCGTTCCTGTCAGCCACGGAACTGGGTTCCGCCATCAAAGCGAAGCAGATATCTCCGGTCGAGGCGGTGGAATCCTATCTGGAGCGCATCGAACGCATCGACCCCAAGGTCAACTCCTACATCACGGTCTGCGCCGACCAGGCCCGGCAGGAAGCCCTGCAGGCCGAGGCCGAGGTCCGGCGCGGCGAATACCGGGGTCCCCTCCACGGCATCCCCATCGGCATCAAGGACCAGATCTACACCAAGGGCGTCCGCACCACCGACGCCTCCAAGATTCGGTCCGACTTCGTGCCCGGCGAGGACGCCACCGTGGTGACCAATCTGAAAAAGGCCGGGGCCATCGTGCTGGGCAAGCTGAACATGAGCGAGTTTGCCCACGGCGAACCCCAGAGCTCGGCCTTCGGTCCGGCCCGAAATCCCTGGGACCTGGAACGCAGTCCAGGCGTCTCCAGCACCGGCTCCGGGGCCGCCACCGCCGCCCGGCTCTGCGCCACCTCCCTGGGCGAGGATACCGGCGGCTCCATCCGGGGCCCGGCCGCCAACTGCGGCTTGGTCGGGCTTCGGCCCACCTGGGGCCGGGTCAGCCGCTACGGGGTGGACGGGGCCGGGTGGTCGTTCGACACCATCGGGCCCATCTCCCGCACCGTGGAGGACTGCGCGATCACCATCGGCGGGATCGCCGGTTACGACCCCAAAGACCCCTATACCCGCCAGGCACCGGTGCCTGATTACCGCGAAGCCCTGACCGGCGACATCAAGGGGCTGAAGGTGGGTGTGGTGCGGGAATTGATCGACCCTGAAGAACTGGACCTTGACCCTCAGATGCGCCAGGCGGTACTCACCGCAATTGAAGTGCTCGCCGAACTGGGCGCGGAGGTGAGAGAAGTGTCCATGCCACTGGCCGAAAAGACGGGATACATCACCCGCGCCATCACCCACGTCGACCGGGTGAGCCTGCGCCCCCAGTGGCTGCGGGAGCGTCCCCAGGACTACCACTACAACACCCGAGTCCACTTCACCACCGCCAACCTGATTCCGGCCCAGGTCTACTACAAAGCCCAGAAGCTGCGGAGCATGGTGCGCCAACAAGTGTTGGGTCTTCTTGAGGAAGTGGATGTGTTAGTCCAGCCCACTTCCGGCTATCCGGCAAACATCATCAACCTGGAACAGAAAGTGGAGAGCCAAGAGCACGCCAAAAGCGCATTGGCCGCCGGAGGGTTCCGTGGCCCTTACAGTCTGAGCGGCGCACCCGCCCTATCCATCCTCTGCGGGTTCACCTCGGAAGGAGACGGCGGCCTGCCCCTGGCCATGCAGATCGCCGGAAGGCCCTTCGACGAGGCAACGGTCCTACGGGTAGCCCACGCCTACGAGCAAGCGTCTGGCTGGACCACCCGTATCCCGCCTGCAGCTTTATAGGGTCTGCTTGTTCAAGATTTAGAATTTCCCGCAACCAATGCTTTTCGAACAAGCAGTTCTATTATCTTGCTGGCCCGGCGTACTAATTGGACCTCTTCTATAAAGTCCTTTTCACTTGTCACGCGATTACCATAGTAAATTCGCACCGGAAGTCGTTTTAATATTGTGTGTACTCCCAGATCATCCCCTATCCCTGTGAAGTTGAAGCCAAAACGCATCATTTCGATTTGGACTTGGGCGATACAGTCGGCGCGTGTAATAACTGGTAACCTCATCCATCTCTCGCGCATCACTTCGTCGTAGCCAGTAGTTGCGGAAAGCACTAATGGTTCTTTGTCATCATCGAATCTCTCAATGACAATTTTCTGCAGGTCTGGTGGTATTCCTTTTCCTGGTTGGAACGTCGCCTGTAGCTCGAAGGCTATCTCAGAATCCCCATCGGACGCCTTTCTTACGACGTCATACCCTTGTTGATTAAGCCAATCAGACATTTGTGTAACCAGCTCACTGGCTGTAAGTCTCCGGGGTCGCTTTTCAAAATACTCCTGGACTTCATTTGCGGTTTGGACCAAAATCATAGGAATAGCAAATCCAATAACGACTGACCATGCGCCCAAATCTGTAAGAAACGCCCAAACTGCTACCCCAACGCCCACCGTGACACCAACTCCCATCGTAATGACGATGTGAGCTGTAATCGCGTCGATAATCCGTCGAATGAACCCCATTTTTCGATTATATCCCCGCCTGGTATTTGAAGTGCATGATGTGCATTCGGCTTATCTGATATCTACCTAGGCTATCCTGAGGATGACCCGTTCTACTGCCGGTCTTGCAATTCGTCTATCTGCTCTCGGGTGCGGCCGTAGATCTGCGGCACGTCCCATCCTTCCAGACCGGCGTAGGTGTCGATCTGTGACCGGTGGTGCACCTCGTGCTCCAAGAGCATCATCAATATCCGCCAACCGCTGAGAGTGCCGTCGGTGTCGATCATCTTGATGCGGCGGTTCAGCCACTCTTTGGGGGTCCCTTCGATCCGCTTTAGGAACTCCGCCGCCGAGGCCTCCAGCGCCGGGACCCAATCCGATTGGTGTTTCGTGCTGGGCGTGTCCCAATCGTAGCGCCATCCGTCTCCCACGTACGCCGAGGCGAAATAGATCCTGGATTCGGCGATATGGTGGACGATCTGGGCGATCCCCCAGGCCTTCTCGCCCTCTCCGGCCGACGGCTCCCAACCCGCAGCCGCCACCGGGAGGGCCTCGATATCCCGGAGGGTCCGCCGGTGTATCGACTGGAAATAATTCAGGTATGAACCGGGGTCGGTAATCATTTATGTCCCTCCGAAATTAGGCCTACCAGAATCTTAGCGGGCGCTGCGCCCTACTTCACCGCCAGCAGGTCGTAGGCCAGCGCAAGCATTATCCTGGTGCCGCTGATCAGGCTTCGGATACCCACCGACTCATCGGTGCCGTGTTGACGGGTCAGCATGGGATCGTCGTCGGGGTGGGAGCCCACCATGCCGTAGGTCGTGGTGCCCAGGTTGCGGGTGAACCGGGAGTCGGTGAAGCCGGTGCTAAGCGACGGCACCCACCGGATGTCGTCCCGCTCCAGGGCGTTGGCGGTGCTGATCTGGATGCGCTGGGCGAAGTCCGTCTCGAAGGGAGAGGCGTTGGGGATCGACATGTAGTCGATCTCTATCTCCACCCCGGGAATGCCGTCCAGTATCTTGGCCAACTCCTGCCGCACGTAGGCCTCGTCCTGGTGGGGCAGCGTCCTAACGTCGCAGGTCAGCCGGACGGACTCGGGGACGCTGTTGGACTTGATGCCTCCCTGAATCATGGTGGGCGTGATGGTCATCCGCGAAAGCGCCCGCATGATTGACGCGAAACGGGGGTTCTTATTCTCGGTGTCAGCGATGATCTGGTCGATGTTGGCCGCCGACGGCTTGTCCTCGATGGCGAAGGTGGACAGGTGCTGAAACAGGCTGGTGGAGGTGTCCCGCTCCGGCTCGTAGGCCTCGATGCGCTTGACGACCTCCGACAGGGCGAATAAGGCGTTGGTGCCCTGCCAGGGAGTGGAGGCGTGGGCGCTGGCGCCGCGGACCTCGATCTCCAACTGCAACCGGCCCTTCTCGCCCACCCCCAGCAGATAGGTCAGGTTCCCAGCGGCTTCGATGGGCACGCCGCCTCCCTCGTTCACGGCATAGGGCGCCGCCAGCTTCTCCGGATGGTGCTCGGCCATCCAGCCAAACCCGTAACGACCACCGTGCTCTTCGTCGGCGCAGGACGCCAGGATCAGGCTGTCCTCAAGCTCCACACCGTTGCGCTTCAGGAGCCGCATGGCGATCAGTTGGCAGGTCAGAAGCCCCTTGCAGTCCGATGCGCCGCGCCCGTAGACGCGGCCGTCGGCCACGGTGGCGCTGAAGGGAGGGAACCGCCACTTCTCCTCTTCCTCCACCGGCACCACGTCGGTGTGGGACATGAACATGAGGCCGGCCTTGCCCGAACTGCCTTCCAGCCGGGCGATGAAGTTGCCCCGTCCCGGCGCCGACTCGATGATCTCGGAGTCGATGCCGTCTTCGGCCAGCCACTTCTTCAGGTACTCGCAGACTTCCGTCTCGTTCCCGGTGGGCATGAATCCCGTGTTCACGGTGGGTATGCGCACCAAGTCCTGCTCCAGCGCCACGATCTCGTCCCGCATCTCGTCGACCTGGTCCAGCAAGTTCTCTAGGCCGGGCATCTGAGCCTCCAGCATCTCGTTATAGTTCGCGGTGCGCCGGTCACGGTCAGACCTCTCCGGCGGTCTGGTCAATGAAACTCCGGGCGAAAGTCCAGAACCGGTACACATCGGCAAAGTTGGTGGCCAGGCCCAGAGAAACACGGACCGCGCCGGCGCTCTTCCCATCCCGGTCCTCCAACACGCTTAGGAACTGCTCAAAGGTCATGCGCTCGCTGTTCTCGAAGGCCATGGCCATGTCTTCCTCGGTCAGGCCGTGGGCGATCTCGCCGGCGCCTGGATTGCAGAAGCACCCGGTGCGCAGGGAGATTCCGGCCCGCCCGGCCAGGCTGTCGATGCGCCGGTGGTCGATCAGGGCCTCTTTGGGGTCGTAGAAATTTATGGTCAACGTGCCCCCGCGGGCTTCCATGGTGGTGGGCCCGTAGACCCGGACCACCGGCGCTCCGCTGCTGTGGCGCAGGTCAAGCAGGTTCTCCAGCAGCCATGAGGTCAGGCTCATCACACGGTCGTGGATCATGTCGATGCCGATGGACTGGATGTGTTTCAGTCCTATCTCGACGCCGGGGATGTTCAGGTAATTCAGGGTCCCTTCCTCGAAAGCCTGCTCGCCTTCAGCCAGGTAGTGTCTTTCGGCCTGCACCGAGGCGATGGTGATGGTGCCGCCCGCGAACCACGGTCTGACGAGCTTGGCGAGGGCGCTTTTCCTGGCCAGCAAACACCCGACGCCGGTGGGGTAACCGAACATCTTGTAGAAAGACAATGGCACAAAATCGGGGAGGACCTGACTCAGGTCCAGCCGGTTGGATGGCGCGAAGGCCGCGCAGTCCAGCAGGACGTCCCACCCCCTCTCTCTGGCGTAAGCGGTCCACTCCATGGAATGCTGCACGCCGGAGAAGTTGGACTGGGCCGGGTAGGCGAACAGATTGTGACCGCCTTCATTGGGCTGGTCGAGTTGAGCCCTTAACTGGCCTTCGTCCAAGCGCAGGTCCGGAGGCACCACCGGCACGTACGTGACAGCGGCGCCCCGCGCCCGGGCGAACTCCCGGACCCCGTTGATGGAATTGTGGTTGTCAAAGGTCAGCAGGTACCGGTCTCCGGCCTGGAATGGATAGGCTTCCGCCACCAACTTGATGGCGCCGGTGGCATTGGCCGTGAAGATGGCCACATACTCGTCCGGCGAAGCGTTGAAATACTCCAGGACCGAAGCCCTGGCCCCGTCCACCAAGGCGGTGGTCGCCGAAGATGCGGGACTGTCCGAATGGGGATTCCCAAATATGCCGTCATCCAACAACTTGGAAAACTCCCGAATCTGGGAGTCGGCGTACAACCCGCCGCCGGTATAGTCGAGGAAGACCTGGCCCAGTTGGTCCAGACGCCCGTAGTCCGTGCGGCGCAGGTCGTCCAGCAGCCGGGTGGTCTCGAACACCGGATTCGCTTTCAAGAACGCCTGAAAGGCGGCATCCATGTAGCCGTTCGGAATGGTCAATCTTGCTCAGCGGGCAGGCTCGGATTGATTTAAGGCATTCTAGCAAAATACACAGGCCAGCGGAGCCGCCGCCACTCCGGGCACGGAGCGGATAATCTGCTGGATTTGGATTCAACCTCGACTGAGAGTAGACTGAATTAACCGCTGAGAGCGGACAAAGCTCCGGAGGAAGAGACAGATGGATATGCCCAAGCGAATGAAATTCGGTTCCTTCATGGGCCCATTTCACCGGGTCGGAGAGAACCCAACACTGGCTTTGGACCGGGACCTGGAATTGATCGACTGGATGGACCAACTGGGTTTCGACGAAGCCTGGATCGGCGAGCACCACTCGGCGGGCTGGGAGATTATCGCCTCGCCGGAGGTGTTCATCGCCGCCGCGGCCCAACGGACCCGTTACATCAAACTGGGCACCGGCGTCGTGAGCCTGCCGTATCACCACCCCCTCATGGTCGCCGACCGGATGGTGCAGCTTGACCACATGACCCACGGCAGAGTGCTGTTTGGGGTCGGGCCGGGAGCCCTGCCCGGCGACGCCTACATGATGGGAATCTCCCACGAGACCCAACGGGAACGGATGGACGAGTCGCTGGGAATCATCCTGCGGCTGTTCACCGAGTCCGAGCCCATCACCTACAAGAGCGACTGGTTCGAGCTTAACGAGGGCCTGCTCCAACTGCGGCCGTTCCAACAGCCGTACATGCCGGTGGCCGTGGCCTCGATCCAGAGTCCGGCCGGGGTAACATTGGCCGGTAAGCACGGCGCGGCCGTGCTGACGATCACCGTGCCCCGGGACCCGTCGGCCGGCCCCGCCGACCTGAAAGGGCTCTGGGCGATAGCCGAGGAATCGGCCCAGCAGCACAACCAACAGATGAACCGGCACGATTGGAGATTGGTCCTGCCCGTCCATCTGGCCGAAACGCGGAAAGAAGCCCTGGACGACATCCGCATGGGATCCGCCCAATATCTCCGGGAATACTCGGAAGGCACCAACGGGCGGAAGGCGGTCTTCGACGGTCCCATGGACAAGGTGGTCGACAACATGTCCGAGTCGGGCTCATGGATCGTGGGCACTCCGGACGACTGCATCGAGGGGATCCACCGGCTGCAGGAACAGAGCGGCGGTTTCGGCGGGTTCTTGGTCCAGACCATCGACTGGACCTCACGGGAGAAGATGCTGCGCAGCTACGAACTATTGGCCCGTTACGTCATGCCCCAGTTCCAAGGCACCGTGGCCAGCACCTACGCTTCCAACCAGTGGGTAGCCGAGCGCAAGGAAACCCTGGTGGCCGGACGCGTCCGGGCCATCGACCGGGCCAAGCAGGTGTACGCCGACCGGCGGAGCTAAATTTAGGTATTGTAATTGGTTGCACCGGCGTAGGGGCGGGTTTCCAACCCGCCCTGGCACTCGTAAACCACGTCCTCTCTATCCGGAACCATTTTTGGCCGATCCGAGCACCGGCGCCGGGTTTCCGGTCATGAATCTGGCGCGGGACGGCACACTTCTCCCTCGCGGTCCCATCGCTTCGAAGGCCGTTATGGCAAAGTAAAAGGGCAGGTTGGAAACCTGCCCCTACGAATGTCCTTGGAAGCCGCTGTGACGCTGGTCAGATACCCAGCAACTTTTCCAGGTTCTTGTGTAGGATCGCCTCTTTCTCGTCCTGGGTCAGGCTCTCCAGTCCCAGCAGCCATGACACCGGCCAGTCGATCGCCATGTCGAAGGGCCAGTCGGTGCCGAAGACCACCCGGTCGATGCCCACGCTGTCGATGAGATAGCGCAGCGCCGGCTCGCTGTGGGTGAGGCAATCGTAGTAGAACCTGTTGAGATAGGCGCTGGGCGGCTGCTGGATGTTGACCCTGGCCTCCTGACGCACCTGCCAGCCCCGGTCCATGCGCCCGATGCCGTAGCAGGTGTAGCCGCCGCCGTGGCACAGGCAGACCTTGAGGCCGGGACAGGCGTCCATGACCCCGCCGAAAACCAACGCCGCGAAGGTCAACGCCCGGTCGGCCGGGTTGCCGATGGTGTTGGGCAGGTGGTAACGGTTGATCCGGTGGTTCACCACGGTTTCCCCGCCCTGGTGCACCAGAATCACCGCCCCAAGGTCTTCGGCCGCCTTCCAGAACGGCAGAAACTCCTTCTCGTCGTAGGCCTTGCCGTTCACGTGGTCGCCGATCATCGCTCCCTTGAGCCCCAGTTCCATGCCCCGCTCCAGCTCCGCGATGGACGCCTTGATGTCTTGCATCGGGAGGGTGGCGAACCCGGAGAAACGGTCCGGGTGGTCTTTGACCAGTTCGGCGACATAGTCGTTGCACTCTTGGGTCATGAGGGCGGCCGTGTCTGCGTCCCCGTCATAGTTGTAGAAATAGGCGTTGGTAGACAGTACCTGGACATCGACTCCCAGTGAGTTCATGTCGGCCAGGCGTTCCTCGGGCGTCCAGTGGGTCTTGGGGTTGTTCCGGTGTATGTTCATGGTGTCCGGAGGCATGCCGTGCCAGGTCTCGCCCCGCTTGCCGGCCGCCACAAAACCTTCCGGAGTGATGTGAGCGTGGATATCGATGGTCCGCATGGGTGCTCCTTGACGTTGGATTCCGGTATTCTATGACAAAATACAGCCGCAGACTGGCCCGGTGTGATCAAACCCGGCCTGCGGGCCATGGTAGACGGAAGGAGGGAATCAGGCAATGGCAATGAAGGTAGACATCAGGGTACCGGTGGGGTTGCCCGTGATTGAGACTGCGGATTTCATCGCCGGTTGTGAGGCCGCCGGCTTCTCGGGCGTGGGGATTCACGACCACCAGCACAGCGGCCGGGACGTTTTCCTGACCCTGGCGCTGGCCGCCCAACGGACCTCCAAGATCACCATCTACCCCGCCACCACCAACCCGGTAACCAGGCATCCCGGTGTATTGGCGTCCCTGGCCCATACCCTGGAGGAGATCGCTCCGGGCCGGGTCCGCCTGACCGTGGGCCCCGGCTATCTGGCGGTGCGCAATATCGGGCGTCCACGGGCAACTCTGGAGACGATGCGGCAGGCCATCCTCGGCATGAGGCGGCTGCTGCGGGGAGAGACCGTGGTATTCAATGGCACAGAGACCAAATTAAGGAATGTCAGCGACCCCCCCACGCCCATCTTCATGACTGCGGCAGGTCCCCGGATGGTCGAACTGGCCGGGGAGGTCGCGGACGGCGCGCTGATGTTGGTGGGTCTGCATCCTGAGTCCGTAGCGGCGGCCCGCCGCCGGCTGGAAACGGGGGCCGCGCGCGGCAACCGCGATCTGAAAGACTTTCAGACGATATTCATCACGCCCACGACCGTGGACGATGACGGGCCAAGGGCCAGGCGCTGGCCCCAGCAGTGGTTCAGGGACGACCAGCCGTATCTGAAGTACCCCAGCAACTCGAACCTGGTCTGGCTGCGGGAGGCCGGCATCGACCTCCCCGATGATTTCGTTCCGGAGCAGATCGGCAACAGCCAAGCGGACGCGATCTGCGACGCCTTCGGGCTATTCGGCACGCCCCAAGAATGCTTGGACCGCCTGAAAAGGGCGGCCTCGGAATCGGGAATCGAGCAGGTGTTTATCTTCCCGACCCACACCCAGGACGGGGGCTACGAGATGCCGGACAAAGAGGTAGCGGCGTTCAAGGACGTTATCTTTCCCGGCTTGGGGACTTAAACACGCGGTACACCGGACTCGAACCGTCTTGTCCCTTCCCCCTTTTGGGGGAAGGTTAGGATGGGGGCGACTCTTCGAAGTAGAAACTATCATTCCCCCCAGGGTGTCCCCCACCCTAACCCTCCCCCTTGCGAGGAGGAGGGAACATTTTGGCGCTCCCGTTAGACTCCCACCACCCGCACCCGGTGGTTGTTGCTGTCGGCCACGAAGATGTTGCCCTGGGCGTCGATGCCGCAGCCGTGGGGCCGGTCCATGCCGGCCTCCGTGGCCGGGCCGCCGTCGCCCTCTCCGCCCAACCGGCCGCCGGCGATGGTGGTGACGATCCCGGTGGCGGCGTCGATGCGGCGGATGGCATGGTTCTCGGTGTCCACCACCACCAGGTTGTCCTGGGCGTCGCAGCGGATGGCCTTGGGCGAACCCCAGGTGGCGGTCAAAGCCGGCCCGCCGTCTCCTTCATAACCCCGCTCTCCGTTGCCGGCCACGGTGCTCATCACACCGTTGGCGTCCACCTTCCGGACACCGTTGCCCTCACGTTCGCATATGTAGGTGTTGCCCTTGCTGTCCATGCAGACGGCCCTGGCGCCCATGATGCTGGCTTCCAGGGCCGGTTTGCCGTCTCCGGCGCGTTCTTTTTCGCCGTTCCCCGCGAAGGTGTTGATGATGCCGGTGGCCAGGTCCAGTCGGCGGATCCGCTGGTCTTGGATGTCGGCGATGAGCAGGCCGCCCTTGCCGTCCAGGAAACAGTCGTTGGGCTCCCGGAACATCGCCTGGTTGCCCGGCCCGCCGTCGCCGCTGTAACCCTGCTCTCCGGTGCCGGCCACGGTGGTGATGATGCCGGTGGCCGCGTCTACCTTACGCACCACGGCGTTCAGGCGGTCGACGATATAGATGTCGCCGTTGCCCCGGTCCACTTGGAGGGAATAGGGTTCTCTCATGGTGGCCTGGGTGGCGGGACCGCCGTCGCCGGAATAGCCCGCCTCCCCGTTCCCGGCCACCGTGGTTACGATGCCGGTGGCCTTATCGACCCGGCGGATCACGTTGTTCCGGGACTCGGAATAGAATAGGTTACCGGCGGAGTCGAAATCGCACATGAACGGCTCGGTGCAGAGCGCCTGGTCCGCCGGGCCGCCGTCGCCGGCGTAACCCTTCTCGCCGGTTCCCACGTAGGTCTGAATCTTTCCTGGTTCGAATTCCATTAGGCTTACTCTCCGTTGGCTTGGTTGTTGGTCGGGGCGGAAGTCCCCCTAAATCCCCCTCGGTCCCCCTTTACGGCTTTGCCTAAATAGTCCCAATTTCCACATACCTTTTGTGCAATCACGGATCCTGCCTAAAAAGTCAATTGCAGGAATCCTGGGTAGTGGTCCAGTTTGAGTATTGGCAATTTTCTCTCGCAATCC